>CAITVN010000075.1 GCA_903895855.1 Oligoflexia bacterium
CTTTTCGCCCTTTGAATCAACCGGCATGATCCCGAGCGACGCGATGATGCCGCCGAGTGTGTAGCCTGGCTTTACTTTGAGCAAAAGTGCATGCGTGTTTTCTGCCGACAAATTGCTTGAAAACACGGCAATTACCGCAGTCGCAGTTGCAACTACTTCCAGAAAAAGGCGTAAAAACAGTGTGCGACGAACAAGAGTTCGCAATGGCTTAGGTGTCATCTACCTCACTCATCGGCGGGGGGGGGGGCAACTTGACATAATTGTGGGTTTATTTAAGTTATCTGTTTAATGGGCCATTTTGACACAAATGAGTGCCCGGGCGTTTTGAGTATCCTTGAAATCAGCGGGGTATTTTTGAGGCGCTTCTCAACCGCTGCGCCCTGATGGCCGTCAAACCTTTGGCGAGATCACTTTTTCTTATCTCTGTCCTGAGTTTTTGTGTCTGCCTCGTCTGCGTCGATTTCACCGAGATCCTGCAGGAAGTTTTCTACCAGTTTTTCTATAACACTCGACATGCGGATAAGTCCTGTACACATAAAAAAAACGAGCGCCTGGATGTCACCGCCTTTCAGCTCCACGTCATCCGTGCAAACGGAATCCCGGTCGAACAAGTCACCCCCCTTAACACGCTCTCCAAGCGAGAATGGGGTCGCTTCATAAAAAAACTATGAAAGCAGTGTAAAATCAAACAACAACAAAGAGATCGCCCGGTTCGCATTCGTTCTCACTCTATGGCTATTCATGGTCATTTAGGGTTATTTTGAGTGGGTAGGTTCCCAAAATGTTCCCAACTATCAAAGTAGGATCAACTTCAGCTCAGTCTTGCCTTAGTGTACCCTTTGGTGTACACTTCGATTTGAGGCAGTTATTATGAACCAAACCAATCCGAAAAAATTGCGAGCCGAACTGAAAGACTTTCTCGACCTTGCGGTCAAAGAACCCATTAGAATTCATCGGCGCTCGGGTGAAACCTACATTCTGATTAACGAGTCGGCGTATGCCGAACTTCAAAACGAGATTTTATCTCTTCAGCGTCGACTACTCGGTATGTCCAACGCAGTCGAGGGCAAGGGCGTTGAGTACAAGATTGGCGATCGCTCTCGACTCAATCGCCTAAAACGCACTTGAGGGTTAAGGTCGTGGCTAAAGTTATTTTCACTGATTCGTTTGAGAAAACCCTTTCTGACATCGAAGATTACATCTTACTTTCAACGAGTAATATTGACCTAGTTAGCCGTTTTACGGAAGGTACCGTCTTTTTTTCAAGTCAGCAAATAGAGGTGACGATACAACCATTTATCTTTTGCACATAATCGACAACAAACAGTTCAATGTTGAGGTCTATCCAAATAACTCGCTGCCCACTTACCAGGAGGATTAGGCAGTCAATGAGCCAGAGAGCCGTTCAAACACCACCAAGCGGCCACAAGAACTCACAATAGGGGTTTAGGGACACCTCTAACGCCCGTTACGAGT
The DNA here is from genome assembly GCA_903895855.1 of Oligoflexia bacterium. Lineage (GTDB taxonomy): Bacteria > Bdellovibrionota > UBA1018 > UBA1018 > UBA1018 > CAITVN01. The sequence goes on from CAITVN010000075.1 coordinate 1,477, forward strand.
GCGGATCGGTGAAGACCAACATCTACTTTCCGTTTGAAGCGCCAATGTTGACTTCAACATCAGTTATCAAAGCTTTCCGATTCCTATTTTTGATATAAACTCACCGGCCTCCGCTAGAGTCTCAACTGGCCTCTCAATCATCGGAAAGTGCCCGCAATTCGAAAGCAAGTGATAGTCCCAAAAAGGAAAGGCATTCTGTAGTGTACCCATATTGCCTGCCGGAAGGCGGGCGTCTTCATCACCCTCTAAGTATAAAATTGGTACCTGTCTCCTATTGGCCAAGGCAGTTGCGGTTAGGTCAAGAGTTGGCAAACCCTCCGTCATCTTTTGTGATGCCTTCCAAAAGGTTTTTGTGGTCAAGGCAATTTCTGCTGATACGCTAGGCACCCCCGAACTGAAGTATAAAGGCAATATCTTGCGCCAGTAGCTCTTGAAATCAGATTCTTGATCAATCTTAACTTCAGACAACCCCATGGCCCTAATGCCGTCCTTAAATCTAGGCGACGAACCCCATGAGGTTGGCAAACTCAGAAGAATGCCACCAATCAAATTGAATGACCCCGCACCCATCAAATCTAATGCCAAGCGAGCACCGTAAGAATGCCCAACAAGTAGAAGTCGATTTTCGCCCAGTTCACCAAGAGCTTCGCCCAACGCCTCTACCACAGCTGGGTACCGCGCCTCAGAAATTAATTCAGTTTGAGCTTTGTCTCCGTGATTTGGTAAATCAAACACAACGCCATTGCAGTTTAGCTTCGCTGAAATTTCGGCCACGAACGAGTCTAAATATCGACCAGAAATTCCGGGCCCACCCGGAATACCCACGACAAGCACGTTGCCTTTTTTTTCTCTGAGTGGCCTCAAACTATGAACCCCGACTTTTCGAGCAGCAACAACAATGCAGTAAGAAAAAATGTTCATATTGTCTAACTTCTTACCTCTACGGTGAAAAAAATCTCAATGACTGGAGCTCAATTTAAATTCAACTAAGTACAACTCCTCACGCCGCGCATCCGATAACACGAGGGGGGTCTTTACCGACTACACCAGCGAGGCCAGAAATTTCGGCGAAACTTTCGGGTTCATATCCAGTAGCCAAAAAAATATTACGAAAACCCAGCGCCGCAATACCGCTATCAGAGAATTTCAAACTGATTTCAGCAAGTTTAGTGCGGGGCGTTTGGCAATTAGCTTGGGTTGACTTCATAGGATTCAGCTTGAGCCCCACAGACAGCGAAGTTTTTATGATGTTACGCAGAATTCCTGATTTCTAGCTGAAATCACTGGGAGTTTGAAGTGAAAAGACAATTGAGATCATTTTTTACGCTACTTGTGGCCCTACTTTCTTTACAGGCGATGCCTGACCACGAATCGAACTCCATCCTAGACGACCACCCGACTACCGCAAGAACTTCTTGATTCAGGTACCAGGTTTAAAAATTTTTGATTCCAATTATTACCGCTAGCTGGGAAAGTGAACGCTAAATGACAAACAAAAGACGGCTGATTTTAGCAGCCTTGACGGATTATCGATCACTGTGTTTTTTGAGCTTCTTGACCGGATTTCTGAAATGATGCGAAACGAGCACTGGACCCTCAGGTACGTTTTCGCTGAGGTCATCGGCCAACGTTCAATGAACCCTGACCATTCCGATCTGATGGTCAATCAATTGGTGACAAACCATTTGGTAGGCACCTTGGTTAAATATGGCCCATCAGGGCGCTATGAACCTTATCTTGCTGAACACTGGAAAACGTCTGACGACGAAAGAGTCTGGCGATTCACCCTGCGTCGAGGGTTAGTTTGTGAAGACAATTCGCCTATTACCGCTCCAGATTTCGTGAGTGGTTTCTTACAACAGCTCAAACACTATGGCGAAAAATCGACTCCACTTGAATTTGCAAAACTAAAAGGCTGGGACCGTTTTCGCGCAGGCGACCAGAACGCTATCGGGGTCACTGCTACCGATCTTTGCACAATCGAATTTGTATTCAACAAGCCGCCGGTGAAGCTGCTTGAGTATATCCGCATGGTCTATTTCGGATATTATCCTGTCTCGAACTTTGAGCAGGGAAAATGGAAAGACCATCGATCGATTGTTTCATCAGGGGCATTTCGCCTTGCCCCATGGGATGGGCTAAGTGACTTGCACTTACTGCGACGTGAGTCGTGGTTCTCTTTTGGCCCAGGAAGCCCTTCAGAAGTCGTTATTTCTAATAAAACCGATCACGCTCTCAGTGAAGTTCAACCGAGCCGAACTATCATTAATAAAAAATTGAGTGGTTTAGAAGTTCTGCCCGCAGGATTCACTCCGGTTTTTGGTACACCCACTATTTTGAACGCGCTAGTACTCAGCCCATACCGAAAAGGACTGTTCGATAAGCTTCAAAATCGAAAGCTCTTTTACAATCGTTTCTCAGCACTCAGAGATCAGACCCCCTTTTTGTCGTCGAACTCTAAAGTAGCGAAATCATTTTATCCTTCGCAACAGGCATCGCCAACAAAGCCCGAAACAACGAGCCAAAACACACCTGACTCATTAGTAATCACTCAATTTGTAAATATTCCCAAAGTTCCCCTTCAAGTCGTACTTTCGACCACACTATTAGAAGAAGAAAAAGCCTATATTCAAGGTCTTATTGAAAACATATTTAAAGGTACCGAAGCTCAAATTGAGTTTCATCTTGAAGACCGTAAAGACCCCAACTGGTCACTACAAATTCATGAAAATAAGAAATATGACATTCGAGTGGCTCGAGTCGACATTGGTGGGCAACTGAACAGCGCAGTCATCAGAATGATGTTTTGCACGACACTTGGCATTTCATTTCCCGACCCCATGGGCACTATTTGCAAAATCACCGACGAGTTTGAAGCAGAGCCAGCAAAAATGAATAGGGCAGAGTATGTAGACCGATTTAACCAGACACTCTCTGATGACTCTGTGGTTCTACCTGTCTTTCACTCGGGTCTTTCGTGGATCTACTCGAACGACATCGATCTCGCTAATGTCAACCCCAGCGCCATTTACCCTCGGTTTGATTTGATTCACCTGAAGTAGTGAAAGGCAAAGTTGTGGCGAATTCAGACCTAGATCAACTGAGAGAAATAGAACCGAATTTTTCTCGAATGCAGGAGGCGCCTATCGCGCTAGATGGGCAGCCCACCGGTTGGCAAAAGAAAAAATTACAGACGATTTGACATTCACACCCTCAACAGTAACCGATTTTCAGAAAGCTTTTCGAAAAGGCGAGATTTCACTTCCAGATGTGCCAAACGTTGATGAAGCACAATTGGCAGCCTGAGCGCCGAGTTTTCAATCTTCAAGTCACGCGGCAATACCTCGGGTAGTTTTATAGAGTATCTCATGCTCACAATGACCCTCGCGCGGGCGCACGAAGTACGGGGTCATTTGAGGGTGTGATACTCTATAAAACTACCCGAGGTATTGTCGCGTTGAGGCTAGTTGACGCCTTTTTACAGTCATTTTCAATCGATACCATTAAAACTAAAGTTAAGAGCTGGCTTGAGTTTCTCTTGTATTCAAAAACTAATACTCCGCGGGCATACTGCACTATCACCGTAATTCTCCACTGGCAGGCACCCACAAGAGCCTTCTTCGCTGTTCGCATTAACCGAGGAATGATAAAACAAAATTTTTAAATTTGACTAGAGCGGCTAGCGAATCGACTAGAATCCAAACTGTTAAGAAATATCATGTGACGCAGCCAGCATCAGAAAGGGATCAGATCCCTTTAGGTGGCGGAGAGACAGGGATTCGAACCCTGGTAAGGTGTTACCCTTAACACGCTTTCCAATGGATTGAGCCTATTTTTAGGATTTTTTTCAACTCATTGATATCGAAGTCGTTCTTTAATAATAACAAAAACATGAGTTCATCTGGGTGGGGTATCTAAAGTCAGCTAGTGTCATTGAATATCAACGAGTTTCGTTTAGGTTTCCGCCTAGATTCCGCCCAGGTGGCTACATAACAAATATTTCTGTCGAATCAATTGACCCATATGCAAATTAGAATGGTGGCTTCACCTGGTTGAACTCAGAACAGCCTATTTGGACTGGCCCTGTGTTGACTTAGTAGAAATCATCGAATGCTTTTTAGAATAGAAAAAGAATGAACCCAGCTGAGTGAACAAAACAAGCAATAAAATAGCACTTTTTGAAATTGGAAAATCATAAACACTCACCCCATAAGGCACCAAATGATTCTTTGGATAGTCAGAATCTATAATTGAAATTTTACCTACCTCTACCGATGGAATATAACCCGAATCCTGACCTAGAGAACTACGAGTATAGCGAATAGTTGAGGCGAATAGTAATAACAAAGTGGCAGCCATCGATAAGAGAAAACTCGAACGTGCGGCACGTCCAACAATAAACTCTTCACGCTCATCTCTCTCTTTAAGACCAGCGAGTCTTGTCAGCAATTGCTCTCTTAACGTGGGGCTGAATACAAGCCTTGAGATAAAAATAGAAAAAGAAGAAAGCCAAATGAAATAGCTGATTAAAATAACGACACCTAAGATTGGGCCAAGTTCATGCCAGCGTGGAAACCACGAAAATAACGAAAATATTACAGGTGGAATTCCTAAAAGTGAGATCAAAGTATTCAAGTTCAGAATCTTTTGTAGCTTACTTTGCATTGACGTCTCCCTCATGTTTGAGAAAAAAAATATCTTCAATAGTAACGCCAAAAAAACGGGCTATCCGAAAGGCTAGGTCAAGCGACGGATTATACCCAGTGTTTTCAATGGCGATGATGGTAGCACGTGTGACACCAATAGCTTCGCCAAGTTGTTGTTGAGTTAATTTCTTCGAGGCGCGAAAGCTTGGCAATCGCGTATCAATATCAAGCTTTGCTGAGTTTTTTGTCACAATTCCACCTCAAGATCAGGTATAGAATGTACAATAAAGTTTACATCAATGTCAAGTTTATTGTACATCAATGAGATGGGTTGGCTGTTCACGGCTGATGGTCAATGTAGAATCGTTTAAAAGCTTGTTTGCCCCTAGTAGCTTAGGTCTAGCCGGGCACATAGCATATCGCCGGGCCAGACAAGAGCGTTTCACTACCCACTCTTATGTCGTCAACTTCAACTTCAACAGTAATACCAGGAATCATCGGTTCCCAATCCGCACTTGTTTTACCCTTAAAGCCTTTGGCCCATTCAACATAGAGTTTCTTACAGTCTGGAGCTTTGAGAGATTTTGGAAGCTTGTTCTCTGCTCTGATCGTATCCCAACAACTATCACCCTCTTTCATAAGGGGACATGAGATACTCACCTGCTTGAAGTATCGCATGGAGACTTTGTCACCAGTCTTTCTGAAATAAAAAGAAGTTTCACCATGCCCAGATAGGCTCACAAAGGTGCCACTAGCTGTTTTTGCCACATGCATTCCTTTGAAAACAATATTTCCACTCGATGCATCGCTAACTCTAAAGGTTCCCTCACCACAATCATTGCAAGTCGCAAAAACTAGATTGCCTATTTTACCAGCGAATACCCCAAAATCACCCAACTCGACACGTGAACCAGATTTTTGTTTTAAACAAAGGTGTTCTGCATCGACGGCAGCATTCGGCTTTAAGACGGTAAGCGAAGAATCCATTCCAGCTTGACCGTAGGACAAGGCAAAATCAGGGTAACGAAAGCAGCTGATAGTTTTGCCAGCTAGTTTCGATTTCACAACAGGAGCAATAGGCTTATCAAACATTTTCTTATCGGGAATAAATTCACCACTTTTGATTTCAGCGGCATTGATTATTGCGCTCAACAGAGGGCTGAACATCACCGTAATAATTGCAACTGATTGGAACACTCTTTTAATATTCACTAAAACTCCTTTCGGTTAATATCTGAAATATCACTGTTACTATCTAACTGTTTCAAAAATGGGTCTGACCTCAAAATCTCACGTACATCAGTCGCTGAAAGCAGTGGCATCTTTTCTTTGCAGCTCACCTCTGCCCTTAAGTGAGTCTGGTCAGACTGTCCTAAAACTTGCTTGCCCAGCCAAATGAGCATTGTTGGATTACCCATCATGGCTAGCTCAAACTGCTTGCGTCGCAATGATACAAACCCCGCTTTTCTCTTTTGGGCAAAAAGCTCCGCAAAAGTAGTTCCATACTGCTCAAAGACCCTGCGCTCTATTGTATCTTCGGATACAGAAAAGTGGGCTGAGATCTCAGCTAGCGTGCATTGCACCCTACATAGATCGTCGAATTCAACCCAATCTATTTCTTTTCTTGGCCGACCAAAGTGGCCCCTAACTGGTAATAGGTCTACTTCCGTGTTTGCGACTCTAGCCATTTTTTATAATCCTCAAGAATCTGCTCAACTAATTCAGATAGACTCAACCCATGGAGTTTCGCACTCTTTTCGAGGCAATCTCTGCTTGTCTTTCTGAGCCTAGTTGAAACCGGAACTTTTTCTTCTTTTTTCTTCATGTCTTTAGGGTGACGAAATTGGACACTCATTGAGTTAATTATTGATCGTTTACGTTACAAATACAATATGTATTGAAATTGTAAACAAACATGGGTACAGCAAGCCCAACTGGCTGAAAATTGACGATAGTCCGGCATTTTGGACAATTTGTACGGCAATTGAGTAATTCAAATGGGTTCAAGGACACGGCATTCAGTTTGACGATAGGATACCGATGCTAGAACAAATGAACCTCAGAAGACAGCTTCAGCTTTATCTTGAGACAAAAGGAATGACGGCGTCGCATCTTTCTAGACTATCAGGAGTACCGAAGCAGTCTATCAGTGGTTGTTTAGCTGGAAGCAATCCAAGAGATGTGAAGCAAATAAAGAAAGTTGCGGATGCCTTAAACGTGACCGTCGATAATCTTCTTTTTGGCAATGGATCAGCACCAGAAGACCGAAATGACCTGATCAACTTCCTACCCAATAACGAGTGGATTTCGGGTCTATTCGAAATCAAGCTGCGGAGGGTAACAAAACTATGAGTCTTGAAAACAAATCAGTAACACTGCGCCCAAGAGAATTCTTATTCATTGCTATTTCACTTTTCACCCTTTTTCTATTTGGTTGCGGATCTAAGAGTGACTCGGCTGCGACTGCAAGCGCGGTTGAGACCGCCGCGACCGATACTAGCGCGGTAAAGAAAGGGCTATTCAGTAAATGGACACCGCGCGAGGGAGCAATTCAATTAGACCTCACCGCCGGAAAATTTAGCGAGGTAATAACTCTGACTGTTACAGGCATGCCCCTTTCGGCTGGCCACTTGGCAAATCTGATTTCAGCTGGAAGAAATACTACGGGCCTAACTGCCGGAATGACCAACAGTTGCACTTACAACTTTATTGCAAGGGGTGATGACACAAGTGGCACCATCGACCTCGATACACTATCTGACGCTGACACCCCAAACATCAATGCCTGTCTAGAATTCGATTCTTTTTGCAAATCATCGGTAGGGAATCTCTGTAATTTTCAGACTTCACATACCTATACAATCGAAGCAAATGTTCTGACGCTTGATTTCTTTGGGTCAGCTCACGATTGGGGCATAATTAAGTACGACTAGGCTGAACTTTCTTTCAATGAGTGTGCCCCTAACTTAGATTCGATCATGTTCTTTCAGAATTTCACAAATTTGAAGCGCTACTTCATTCGAAACACCAAAAAACCTTTGGATGAATTTAAGTGTAAAATCTAGGCGCCCGATGTCTTCTCTAAGCTTGTGCGAGTGCCGAAGTTTTCTTTTTAAATTGAAAGCAGTCGAACGGCCAATTTTGTATTTCCTAAGTGCAATTGATAACGAAAACTCAAAAATGGTTCTTGATTCTCTAATCTCTGCCTTGAGGTTCTCAAATTTTGGAAATTGCTTTGTCGATGGACAGTTCGGATCTTGGTTCAGAATGTGTGCAATCCGCTTTTTAGCCTGATCGTACTTGATTTTATCTTCAATCGAACCCTCAAGCTCTCTCTCAATCAACCGGGCGACCTGAAGAACTTCTAATGCATCTAAATCGGATTTCGCAGCCTTTTCAGCCTTTTTTAGAAATGATTCGAATGCTTCGAATATCCCTAGGGTTACCCGGTCTTCGTTCATGAGCTCAGGAGCGGACTCAAAATATATAAGTTCTGAAATGATAAGTTTTACTTGCAGCCACATGTTGTCCAAATTTGGATCAGGTTTCTTTTTAGTTGGCCTACCTAACTTACTGTAATTACGTGATTTATTCATTTTATGTATTGTCCGTCAAAACCCTATTTTTTTAGGACAATTAATTTCGCAAGTAGCACTGTAACACCCGAAAAACACCTAAAATTACTTAGGTGGATCAACAAGGAGCATATTAACAGTGAGAACAGAAATCCTTACCCCAAAAGAAGTGGCAATCGCTTTAAGAATCCCAATTAGGGCAACGTATCGTCTTATTCGTAAACAAGGTTTGAGAGCCTTTAGGGTGGGCAGAAAGCTTCGGATTCTGTCCGTTGACTTCGACGAATACTTACGCTGTCAACGCGAACGAGGTCCAACACCATGAACGCTCCCCGAACTCTCAAAGACTTCGCCACCCTCAATTGCTGGGCGTGGGCCGGAGATTCCGACGAAAGAATAGATAATCGAATAAAAAAAGACAGTTGGCGCAGTGAAGTCTACTCCCTGGCAGGATCGCTTCACTGCACCAACTGTCACCAGTCTATCAACATCAACATCTGCCTAGAATGCGGACAACCCGTCAATGAAAGGGGCCAACCATGATACAAGCCGAACATAGCAATAATACCGACAAAATTAAAGACCAAGAAAGATCTCAGAAAGAAAACTCAACTATCTCAACGAGGCTTGTTGAGCTTTGTAGAGAGATTGAATTGTTTCACACTAAAGATGGGACCTGCTTTGCCACGGTGCGAGTGAGTGACCACTCTGAAAATCATCCATTGAAGAGCAAAAGTTTTGAGTCTTGGCTTCGCCGTGAATATTATACACAAGAGAAAAAGGCCCCATCAAGTCAGTCAATTCAAGAAGCGATTGACTTACTCGCCGCAAAAGCCCAATTCGAGGGGCCAGAGAAGCAGGTATGCTTGAGGGTGGCTTTCAATGATGGAAATATTTACGTCGACTTGGGTAATGCTGACTGGGAAGTCGTGGAGATTACAATTCATGGATGGAATATCTTAAAAAATTCCCCTGTCAAATTTCGTCGTCCAAAGAAGATGTCAGCATTACCGACTCCCGTCGGTTCAGATGAGACATTTACCATTGACCGCCTGAGAGGGTTTCTTAACATCGATAGTATCGATGATTTTAGGCTAATAATGGCTTTTATCATGAGTAGTTTCAATCCAGATGGGCCATTTCTCATCTTAGTTGTTTACGGTGAGCAGGGCACAGCTAAGAGCACCACAGTTAAGGTGTTGAGAGCACTAATCGACCCGAATGAAGTGCCACTTCGAAGACAATCAAGAGTTGCAGACGATTTGCTTGTATCGGCGCAAAAGAACTGGATTGTCGCAATAGATAACGTCTCACATCTGAGTGATGAATTGTCAGATGACCTCTGCCGACTTGCGACGGGCGGTGGCTTAAGCAAGCGCGCTCTTTATAGTGACGACGAAGAGATAGTCTTAGACGCTAAAAGACCTATCATCATTAATGGCATCAGTGAGTTCGTTACAAGGGGGGACCTATCAAGTAGAGCCGTCATTTTACATTTACCCCTGATTGACCCGAAAGAGAGAAAGACTGAAAAGGCACTTTGGAGAGAGTTCAATGAACTGGCACCTACTATTCTTGGTTTGATATTCGACGGGGTCTCAGCCGCACTGAGAAACGAGGATAAAATTGAACTTTCTGAGAATCTCAGAATGGCCGATGCCTGGACCTGGGCAACAGCAGCCGAAGAGGCTTTCAATTGGCCACCTGAATCGATGATTAATGCTTACAAGCTTAACCAGAACGAAGCACGTGAAGCGGTGCTCAGATCATCTGGAATTTATGAGCACCTGCGTGAACTCGCCAACCAGGGGTGGGTTGGAACACCAACAGATCTACTGTCAAAGTTAAATGCCATGCGACCATCTGGTCAATTAATCGAGAACGGCTTTTTCAAGTCACCTAGAGGTTTAACCGACCACATTCGTCGCATTAACCCTTGTCTTCGCGAAAAGGGAATTGAAGTTAAGTTAGACGGCAAGACGTCAGGCGATAACTCGGAACGCAAAATATCAATTAACAAAACACAGTAAATCTGCGTCGCGATCGTCGCTACGTCGCACCACACCTGTATAATAGTGGATAACTGCGACGTATGCGACGCATGCGACGAGGGTTCGTCAATTCTATCTGAGGCAGTGCGCTGCCAGCCACTGTCATCTAGTTGCATTTAGTTCACCAAGTGAGTACAGAGCCAATAGTGTTCTTTGACAACTCACCCAGGTGAACTCCCGAAAGGAGTTTACAATGGCATACATAAGAAAAATTCAACGTCGTAGAGGCGTTGTTTATAAAGTAGAAATATCATTTAGTGATTACTCGAAAAAATCAAAAAGCTTTCGAACAAGAGAAGAGGCTATGGCCTGGAGTCGCTCACAGGAAGATCTGAAACTGTCTGAGAAGAACTCTGGTGCGGTCAATGTTCGAATGACAATGAACGAGTACTTCGAAAAATGGTTCGAGGAGTACGCAAGGCATCATCATTCACCAGGATGGCAAACTACTGATCTGTCAATGTATCGGCTGCACATTATGCCTGTCATCGGTGACAGTTTGATACGTGAAGTTAGAGCCACTGATATTCAAAACGTACTGGCTAAGATGAGAGAAAAGGGACAGGCGGCGTCGTCTGCCAATCGCATTCGTCAATTGATGAGCAAGATGTTCACCGAGGCGACCAAGACCTATCGATTCATTGACTTCAACCCGGTTTCTGCGGTCCGGTCCTACAAGGAGACTCAGAAACAGATTGAATATCTAAGAGAAGATGAGGCTAAGGTATTAATGACATGGGCTGATCGACAACCCTTGGGCATTGCAATTCACTTAGCGTTGCACCTTGGACTTAGAGAGGGTGAAATCGTTGGCCTAAAATGGAATGCTATCAACATGAGCCTAAAATGCGTTGATATACAAAGAAAGTGGGAAAAAAAGACCAAGGTTCTTGAAGAGTTTACAAAGGGTAGAAAAATTCGAACTCTGGGCATTCCCCAACAGGGTCTATTAGACCGTTTGATCAAGCAGCGTTTGAAATATCCCAATTCGGAGTTTGTCGTGTGCGATGAATCCGAAAAGATGATCACTCCAAACGCATTGATCGCCTTTCTAAAAAAGGGAGTTGAAGACACTCAGGTTCGACGAATCACAGTTCATGGTCTTCGACACTCATTTGCCTCACTGTACATGCAAAAAGGTGGCAACCTATTTGACCTGCAAAAGTTGATGGGACACTCTGATGCAAAGACTACAGAGCGGTATCGACATAGTGACCCAGACTACCTGAGAAGCAGGTGCAAAATTGTCGATCTTTATTCGAGTTCCGCCCAAATTCCGCCTAAACCAGAAATTCTGGAAAACGGTTATTTAAGATTGGTTGTAAATTGATCAATAACTGTTTGAGATGATTTGCTTTAATGGCGGAGAGAGAGGGATTCGAACCCTCGTAAGGTGTTACCCTTAACACGCTTTCCAAGCGTGCGCCTTCAGCCACTCGGCCATCTCTCCGTATATTACCTAATTACTGTCAATTCAACTCAGGAACAAGCGAATAAGCTTTGGCTAAAAAAGCTTTTTCCACTCAGCCTCGTTGAATCCTACGGCTCCGCCTTTGGCCGTTAACAAAAATGGCCTTTTGATGAGCTTACCGTTTGATGCCAATAAGTGGAGTGCTTCAGCTTCTGACATTTTATCGAATTTTTCGCCAAGTTTCATTTCGCGGTAAACTAGCCCCGAAGTATTAAAGAGCTTCTTCAATGAACCCACGATTCCCAGCATCTTTTTTAAATCAGCAACCGTAGGCGGAGTCTCAACAATCGGTCGACTCTTGAACTCAACCCCTTTGCCCTTCAAAAAGCGGTTCGCGCTTTTGCAGGTACTACACTTTGAATATTCATATAAAATAATCACTCATACCTCCGAATCGTCGATTGGCATGCCTAAAGATTTCCAACCGCGTATGCCACCGGTCATCGAAGTCACATTTTGATACCCCATGATACGAAGAGCATCAGCCGCCAAAGCCGATCGAGACCCTCCACCGCAATAAAGTACAATCGACGCTGACAAATTAGAAATTTCATCTTCAATATCGCGCTCGATGACACCCTTACCAATATGAATCGCCCCGACAATTCGGCTTTCTCGCCACTCGTCATCTTCACGAATATCGACCAAATAGAAGCTCTCTTTTGCTTTGATTTTTTGTAAAACCATTTCAATGGTCACTTCTTTGATGCGCTTCTTGGCGTCATCGACAATCTTAATAAATCCGTTTGAATGTTGCATGCAGAATTTTGCTAACACAGTTAACCAACCCGGCCAAGTCGAAGCTATCGACAAGTTAACTAAAACCGAGTTAACTAACGGCATCAGATGAATGTCGCCAGAAAGAATATCACCAGATCAGTCATTCCCATTGTCCTATCAATCATCTGGATCACTTTAGTGAGTCGATTCGCACTTCCTCATTGGGTAAATCCACTCAGTGCTCTGCCACCTGACCTCAATACCTACCTGAGCGCCGGTCAACGTTTGATCGATTCCCAGCCGCTGTATATTGACGCCGACGCCCCGTACAAATACCCCCCCATTTTCGCCTACGCGATGAAAGTTTTTCTCACTCACTCTACCTGGCCAACGATTGCTTTTTTTTGGCAAATGGCTTCGATAACTCTCTTTATTTTCGCACTTGAACAGCTCGCCAGAAAATTTGACCTTCAGGCCTCTTTCAAAGGAGGGCTACTTTTTTTCGCCTCTGCCTTACTCACTTGGAATGGCACCATTGAGATTCTCGCCTATGGGCAAATCGATCTCATGATTTTTTCTCTGCTCGTGTTCGCCGCACTTTCACCCCGATTTGAACTCTTCGTTTTCGGCTTTTGCCTTGCGCTCAAACCTCAACTGATGCCGATCGCAATTTTTTGCGCAATGACAAAACCAAGGCCTTTCGTTAGGCTAGCGACCCTAACGGGTACCACTCTATGCTGGCTTGTTTTACCCATGCTCTGGCTACCCATCAGCCAATGGGGTCAGTTAGCTCAGTGGGTCGATCAACTCAACCGCTCGAGTCCCAACCACTTTCTGGTCAACGCGATTAATGTTTCTGCAGCCGCATACCTGTCTCGCACGGTTCAGAATGAAGTTTTAATGGTACCACTGACGGCACTTTTTTTTGTGAGTTTCGTTGCCTTACCCGCTTGCCACTTCGCATTCAAAACTACGGTCAATACGAGAATCAAAACTGAAGCCGAAACCGAAAATTCATTTTTCACTTTCTCACTCGGCATCGCCGCTACACTTCTGGTCTCGCCACTCAGCTGGCGGTGGCAGGTCATTTACTGGATTCCGTGCCTATTTACGATTTTTGGCGAATTCAAACCCCGCGGCGTCACCCAACTCCTAAGACCAGGGTTCGATGATTCGTGGCTAGAGACAGGCCTTCTCACTGCGTTTCTCACCACCGCCGTGCTCTCGCAATTGGGCCACGGCAGCGCTTGGCTTTCGATTTCAAACCGATACCCGAGTCTCGTTTGCTCTCCATTTTGGCCAAATTTATTTCTATTTATTCTAATTCTTAAACTCGCACTCAAACAGCGCGTGCGACACAGTCGCCAAGTCTTACTAAAGTCTCGCGCCGACAGGCCGTCTGTTCAAGAAGGTCATCTGCCGGAACCCACTTGCCTGGCTCACCAAGAACAATGACGGTAGAACCACCGAATAAAAAATAGCCTTTTTCATCGCCGCGAGAAAATGGCTTTTTCTCTGGATGGGTTTGAACAATTTTTCCGACACACATCGCACCGACTTCAATGTAGGCAAGTTTTCCGAAATTTTTCGTTTCTAAGATACTCACGGTTCTTTCGTTCGTGCTAAAAATTTCAGGACGCTGCTTTAACGCCATCGGATTCACCGAATGGTAGTCACCCGGAACCGAATAGGTCTCTAGAATTTCGCCGTGATCAGGAAAATGAAATCGATGGTAATCAACCGGGCACAACCTCGCCAGTAGCAACGGCCCACCGATGAAGGGTTTGGCGATCTCCGCAGAGCCCAACAAGGCATCAGGCGAAAGAAATTGCCCTTTAACCGGAAAAGACTGGTTCGTCTTGATTGAATCAAAAGCGAAGTACCGAGCCTCAGCAAAAGCCGGCATCTCACTCTGCACACGGGTAAAAGAGCGGGCTCCGTTTTTGAACTTTCGAATAAAGAATTCGTTAAAATTTTTGTAAGACTTCTTTTCAAACTCGCTCATCGGAATCTGATATTGACTGACGAACTCGTCAATTTTTCGTCGACTGATGCCCGAACTCTGAACCAGGCCATAGACTTGACTCAGCCAAGGCTTAGCCAAGAAGTGGTCAGCAACGATTCGACCAGCCGCCGTCTCGTAGACCAGACGCAGGGCCTTATCTCCGTAAACTTTTTCAGTTTCTAATGTTTTTTTGACTCGATCCCAATAGACGATGGCGTTTGCCTGAACCGATTTTTTTTCATTCGACTTCTGAGTTTGCATCCAATCCTCAGTGATTGGGTGTAAGATAAAACCGAGATGATCGCAAAGCCTATTTCTGAACTTTCGATTGAAGACCGAATAGAATGGTCACGGTTTTGTGAAAAACTCGCCGAATCGGGGCAAGAAGTCCCCATATCGCAGACGATACCTTGGGCGATCGCCAATGCCTCTCTTGGCGCCCAATCGGTACTCATTTACGACCCAGAAGCCCAAGTGGGAGGGGTTCTTTTCACCCTGCCCGACCCGAACTCTGACCCCAAGTGGGAATGTCAAAACGGGCCGCTCACCCTCACAAACGAACCGTCGAGACTCGCACACTGGCTTGTCAATACTCACGGGCTGCTGCTCGAAACTGGATCAAGCCACCTGAGTCTTAGACCCCGAATACGCAGCGACCAATCAGCGGTCTGGAAATCGCTTGACGTGCCCTATGCGAGTGAAAACCTAGCCGCAACTTGGATTTTGAATGCCGCTCAAGCTTCAACCCTCTTCACTAATCAGAGGCTCAAAAGAACTCTTTGTAAAACAGTCGAAGCGCTCGTCAACGCCAATTTTGCTGAAGCTACTCTACCCAAGTTGCTAGAATTCAGCACAAAATACGAAAACTTCTGTCGCTCGAAGAAACTGTTCACCCCTGGTTTTCAGTGGTTTCGCACACTGATGTACCAATGTGAGATCGAGGTGCAAAATTCAACAACAGACTTCCGACTCTGGCTGGGCGAGGCCACTTGTCTAGCCGAGGCCCCCAAAGGTGAAACGAGTACTGAAGTGAGCGCGATGATGTTAGTCTATCAGACTCCGTTCTCGGCGCACTACATTCACGGGTACCAAGATCGAAAGCCTCGCGCATCGCGGCTCAGCCCAAGCGCCTTATTGCACAAGATCGCTTTCGATCATCTGCATGAGCGCGGCATCAAGACTTATGATCTGAATGGTGCAAGCGTCAGACTTCAGACGAACGAATCTCCCAGCCACACAATTGACAGTCGCTATCAAGGAGTTGATGCCTTCAAAGAACAATTTGGAGGCGATTACGTTTCTTACCGCCAGCCCGAAATTCTTATTTCTCTTTGATTCATTGTAAGATGGCTCGAATTTCGTGCACTTTCAGGCGATAATCAGTCCATGAACTTTAACCGTAACTGGATCCCGCTCGACAAGATCGAGACATTCATTCAATTCGAACCCCTACTCGTGATCGTCGGCCTTGCTGCCTTATCTTGGTTCTTTTACCGACTATTTTTGAAAAATTTAAACGAAGAAAGGCACCGTAGTCTTCAAGCGGGTTTTCAAAATCTCGCCATTCACGTCGCGATACTACTGATTCTAACCAGCACGTTTTTTTCAATCCAACATTTTGGCGACCCCAATTTGGTCAGTGCAAAAATTAACGGTTATATAGGCCTTTTTGCCCTTTTTTCTGGCGCCCTCGTTTTTATCAAAACTTGGCGTCTACTCGCTTTTGAATACCTATTCTTTGGGCACATGAAAGTCGGAGTCCCCGTTCTACTCGTCAATCTCTTCACCCTTCTGCTCTCAATCGTGCTCTACAGTTGGATCGCCTCTGAAATATTCAGCGTTCGAGTGACTCCGTTGCTCGCTACCTCAGCAGTGTTCTCTTTAGTGCTCGGTCTTGCGCTTCAAGACACCCTCGGCAATCTCTTCGCGGGTATCGCTCTTCAGTTAGACAAACCTTACGAAATCGGTGATTGGGTAGAAATTCAGACAGCTGGCAGCCGTTGGATCGGAATGGTGAACGAGATTTCGTGGCGCGCGACGGTACTCATTGGTGTCGGTCGTGAAACCCTCGTTATTCCCAACCGTGTGGCCGCTCAAGCTGAAATTCTCAATTTTGCAGCCAAACAGCGGCCCTTTTTCAGACGTGACGCTTTCAAGCTGCCACACGACGCTGACTTCGAAGTGGCGAGTAAAGCGCTCATCGATGCAACGGTCGGAATCGACGGTATCGTAGATGACCCTGCACCCATTGTGCTACTCGTTGAAATCACCGAGTCTTGGATGCTGGTACGCCTAGTTTACTCGTTAGTCGATTATGGCAAGCAATGGGTCGTCACTAGCCTTGTTCAAAAGCAAGCGCTGAAGAACCTTGCTCAAGTCGGGATCAAACCAGCGATGCAAAAAGTTGAAATTCACGATGCGCACAAGTTACTCTGAATCTGAAGAGTTATTGCCAACTTGTGCGGGCGCTCGCGATATCAATTTGGTTGGCTGAGCTTTAGGTAGCGTGGTGAGATCGACAACCACGGCGAGCCTTCTTGACGGAATATTTTCAACCCGTTCGATCGAATTCCAAAAGACTAAGACGAATGTCGCGACCAAAGTGAATATTCCGATTGATTTGATTGTCTTATACGGATCGCTCATTCGCACTAACATACCTACAGTGTGCCGAAAATTGAGCAACTCCGTAATGTGTCAGATTTGATTAATTAAATAAAAACGCTATATCATAAGAAGACTGCTATTATTCACGAAAAATAGGAGCTTGCGTCTGGGTTGATCGATTTTTGATAGCTTACTTGAAAAAAACGTCCTATAATTCAACCATGCTACCAAGAACAGTTAAGTTGCCGAAAAATAAGAGTTTTTTTCTTATCGGACCTCGTCAAACGGGTAAAAGTACAATCATTAATGCAGAATTTCTGCCCGAAACGACCCGAAAATACGCTCGCTACCTAGCGTGATTTTAGAGCCTGATCCAGAGATTCAAAATGATATCTTAAGAAGCTATGTTGACACTTACTTAAAAGAAGAAATTCAAGAAGAGGCAGTCGTGCGAAACATCGGGACTTTTCTTCGTTTTCTTTCTCAAGCCGGCTTTGAAAGCGGAAACATCCTCAACTACTCAAACGTTGCAAGGCAAGCAGGTACGACCAGTACAACGGTAAAAGAATATTTTCAGGTGCTTGAAGACACACTGATAGGATCTTTTCTTTTGCCGTTTAGTAAGTCCCGCAGACATCGAATCGGAGGGCATCCTAAATTTTATCTTTTTGATAATGGAATACAGCGCACTTTGACGAAGAGATTGACGGTAGCTCTCGAGGCCGGCACCCCAGACTATGGCAACGCTTTTGAATCATGGATTTTGCAAGAAGTGATTCGGCTGTCCGACTACCATCAAAAAGATTTCGAGTTTTCGTATCACCGCACAGAAGCCGGGGCTGAAGTCGATCTGGTGATAGAAACGCCAAGAAATAAATTCATCGCGGTTGAAATCAAAAGCAGTACCAATCCCGTTGAAGCTGATTTTCGAAGCGGTTTTAAATCGCTTCGGGGCGAATTGGGCAAAAAACTGGGCAAAAGCGTCGAATGTATCTGCGTTTGTCGAGCACCATTTTCCCGAGAGTCAGAGTCAACACTGATTTTGCCATGGTCAGAGTTTTTTAAGAAGCTGATAGCTGAGTAGCCATTTTTTTTAATTTCTGGCAGTTTAAGGTAACAAAGCAAATGAAGACCCCAAAAAACACCTCACTTGAAGCCGTACGTGGCCTTGCTGCGATTGTTGTTGTGCTCTGGCACTGTTGTGTTGGCTTTTTACCGAGATATACCGGGGTTTTTCAACAGTACGCGGCCCACACTTGGCAAGGAAATCCGTTGTTTTTTCTCATTAACGGGCCGAGTGCCGTTTATCTCTTTTTTGTGCTTTCAGGATATGTCCTGACTCGCACCTACCTTGCCTCTGGTGATACCACCTTGCTTCTCAAGGCTACGATAAAGCGATGGCCGCGCTTGGTAGGTCCAGTTTTAGCGACCATTTTTTGTTCGTATTTTTTCTTTAAGGCAAATTTTTATGCATTCGAAGAAGCCGGCAAACTCTCCGGCTCACCTTGGCTTGTCAAATTTGCTTACGCCTACGATATTCCCCCCTTGGTTAGTCTTTGGGACGCGTTAAAACAGGGGCTTTTTTTCGTATTTTTTCGAGGTGATTCCTACTACGACAGCAGTCTTTGGACAATGCGACCAGAGTTTATTGGCAGTTTCATTGCGTTTGGGATGGCTCCTGTAATGCTTGAAGCCAGAAAAAAATCAACAGAGCTCGTGGTCATCGTTGCTACAACTATCGCGCTGCTGACTCATTTTGCGATGCCAAGTCTTGTCGCCTTCCCGATAGGAGTTTTAATTGCGACTATTTTGCCGAACAACAAAATCATATCCAAATGGGCCGCTTATGGAATGCTTTTTCTTGCATTTTACCTTCTTGGGTACTCCGGTAACGACAGGGGTGCCTATTCTATTTTTGCTCTCTTGCCTTTTCATGAGGCTTTTTCAATCTATCCCGCTATTTTGAGCGGCACCATTCTCATCTGCCTTGTTGAAACATTTCCACCCTTGAGAAGGCTACTTTCGGGCCCAATTTCGCGATGGCTCGGAGAGTATTCATTTCCTGTCTATCTGCTACACGTTTTGATTATCTGCTCACTGGGCTCGACCGTCTATCTGACCTACGGAAGTGCACTTGCTATCTTCAGTGTTTTGGTCGCTACCCCTATCGCGGCATTTCCACTTCTTGTTTTCAATAGAAAATGGGTAGCAATGGTCAATCGGGCCGTTGGAGCCCTTGTTAAGTAGATGATACCGAGTCGCCGACTACCGTCGCCTACTTCTCTTCTTTGATTTTCGACTTTGAAAACAAGAACTCAACAGCTTTGTCTTCGCGCATTCTGAATTCGAGGTCGTCGCGACGTGATGGATTCTTTGCGTAGAATTCTTTCACTTCTTCGAGCCCAGCTTTCATGTTTTCAGCCATCGATTTGATCTCGGCGTCAATATCGGCGTCTGTCACATCGAGGTTCTCTTTTTTCGCAATCGCCTCAAGCACTAGACTTGCGCGAACTTGGCTCTCAGCACGCTTCGAAATATTTTCAAGCTCGTGAGTGAGCGCCTCTTGAACCATCTGATCAGTGAACCCTTGGTTCTTTAAGTTCTTTGCGACGTCTTGCGCGAGCACTCGGGCTTGAGCTTGAACGAGTGATTGAGGGCACTCAAATGAGTTCTTTTCAATCAATTGGCCCAACAAATCGCTGCGAAGCTTGCGATCTGAATCGGTAGCTTTTTGCTTAACCAAATGCTCTTTCGCTTTTACGCGCATGTCAGCGATGCTCTCGTAGCCCATGTCTTTCGCGAGTTCTTCAGTGACTGGCGGTCTTTTCTTTTCTTTAATTTCGCTCACGGTCACAGTGAATTCTGCATCTTTACCAGCAAGATCTTTTTCAAAGTAGTCTGCCGGAAATGGAATTCTAAACGTCTTGGTCTCACCGCGCTTCATGCCCACTAGGTTTTCTTCAAAACCAGGAATGAGCGAGTCAGAACCAATTTCTAGAACACGTGAACCTTCCATGCCTGGGCGCTTATCGAGGCCAGCGTCAGTGACCACTCCACCATCAAATTTCATGTCAACAAATTCGCCCTTTTTAGCGCGATGTGACTCAGATTCAATCGCAATCAACTCAGCGCGATTGTCTTGAATGCTTTCAATCACTTTATCAACGTCGATTTCAGTCACTTCAGTTTTGCCCTTAGTGAGGCTCAAACCGGTATAACCTTTAACTTCAATCTCAGGAATGATTTCAACCGTAGCGGTGAAAGTGAGGTCTTGGCCGTCTTTGATCTCATGATCGTGCTCACCTTGGCCATGCTGGTGGTCAGGGGTCGAAATCTGCGGAGAATTGACTGCTCGAATCTTTTGTTCACGAAGGGCTTTCGGGTAAAACTCGTCAATAATGTTGTGAAATACTTGGTGACGAACATCAGCACCGTAGTACTGCTTCACCAAATTCATAGGCACCATTCCTGGTCGAAAGCCTTTAATTTTAGCTTTTCTTTGAACATCAGAATAGCCAGTCGCGAGGCGCTTGGCTACGATGTCTTTCGACACTGAAATGATGAGTTTACGTTGTATGTTTGACGGGTTTTCAACTTTGACTTGATATTCCATAAGATGAATCTTGTAGTCGAACCCGGCTATGAAAGTCAATTTCGAGTTTTGGGTACCACACACGTTCTAGCCATAATCCACGCCCCGGCGATGTTGGCCCTACCAGGTCTCGCCTTTTGGTCGCTAAAATTTCTTCAAAACACTGAATTTCTCGCCGGCCCTCACCCACTTGAAGCAAGGTTCCGGCAATCGATCGCACCATTTGCTTCAAAAACCCGGTTCCGAGCACCCGAACTCGCACAAATCCGAATCCCGATTCGGGGTCAAACGCTAGCCCCCCTATCGGAAACCCTATCGGCTCAAAGCTCACTTCGGCCTCGAGAATCGTGCGTACGGTTGGGCCTGGCTTGGCACCCGATGCCTGTAATGCCTTAAAATCGTGTTCGCCTATGAGGGGCTGAATCGCCCGATTCATCGCTTCGACGTCAAGACGCTTACGAATCCACCAAGAAATCGGCTCAAATTGAGGCAATTCACAAAGACCTTGCTGAAAATAATAACTATACTGTTTTTTGATGGCTGAACGCTGTGCGTGAAATTCAGCCTCGACTTCGACTACCCGCAAGATACGAATTGATCGAGGAAGCAGTGAGTTTAATCCGCGTTCGAGAATTTCAGGGTCCCAACGCTTTCGAGTCACCGTGAAATGTCCAACTTGGCCAAGGGCATGCACGCCGGCATCGGTGCGACCGCTCCCGACCAACGAGACTTTTTCTTCTTGCGTGATTCGTTTAATGGCCGCTTCGATGGCCTCATGAATACTCTTACCCTCTTGCGCACCTTTTTGCCGTTGCCACCCGCAATAATGAGTGCCCAGATAAGAAATCAAAATCGCATATTTTTGCATAAACTCTTTAAGATCACTCCCTCAGAGTTTAAAACTCGTAGGTCAAACCCGCTTCTAAGTTACTCGTATTGAAGGCCACATTTCCCGACAAATTTTGCTGAGCTAAGTACTGAAAGCTGAGAAAATAGTGTTTAACCCCAAAGCTCCCGTAAAGGTCAAACGAAGTTTTTGGCATCAAGACGTCAAGATTGAGATTCAAACCGCCGCCATATTGAGCAACAAACGCATAACCCCGCTGACTTTTTTGGGCATCTGACCGGGTCTCAACATAAACGATCGGCCCCGCTGAACCAAACACGAACGGCTGAATGATTCGAAGCAAATTCACTCGCACTTCGGCCCCGACCAAGACCGGAACAGTCATCAAACTCAGTGAAATATTTGAGTTGGTACTAAACTTCTCAGTCGAACCGTTAGGCTTATTGATTGCTACTGCAAACTGACCCTTTCCTGAATAATACGACATTCCAGTCGAAAGAAGCCCGCCAATACTGCCAATCGTGTCACTATGAGCCAATTGAATCTCTGATAAAAGATTGATCTCGGGATACCACTTGCTCGTATAACACGACCCAAAATCGGCACCCGCGGTGCCCCCAGTGGTTTTGAAACTGCGCTGAGATGATGCAGACACATGAAGCGACATCGACCGCGTGACTTCACCCTGTTTTTTCACTTCATATTCTTTTTCAACTTCACTTTTATTCAACACCGACTTGGTTTCAGTCGGAGCCAGCCTAGCTTTTTCTCTGGCAGTATACCCCTCAAACGAACGCGCTTCTTCATTCTTAGAATCAGCTTCTTTTAGGTCGGCCTTGATTTCGTCAGTGTAAGATGGCTTTTCGCCACCCGCATTTTTCTCACTGCCACCGGTAGATTCGCCGTTTTCTTCGATTTCTTTCTTCTTTAATTCAACGCGAATTTTTTCGGTATAAGACGCTGGCTCGTCAATAGACTTTTGAGAAGAATTTTCACCCTCTTCGGCAAGGTCTTTTTTCAATTCGTCGATATACGGTTGTTCAGACAGGTGTTCAGACAGGTGTTCAGATTCGGTAGCCCCGGCCGGCTCAGCGGCCGATGAAGTTCGAGAACCCATAGTCATGAGTAATAACAATGAAATAAAACCAACACTCAATCCAGAAATCACCAGGGGATTTAATAAAAGCCACGCCCAAATCACTACCGGAGAAAGCCAAAGCAGTAACACCGATCTAAATGATTGATGATCAAGTACCCAATCTGAAGCTTCAGGCGACCAACCGTAGTACCACTCAACAAACGCCTGCCCCAGAGGGTAGTTCAACAAAACACGATCTCTAAACTCTCGCAACAAAACCACCGGCCAAGCGCGCATCGAACCGTAAGAAGCCGTCGCGATGAAACACTTACTCTCACCAATAAACCCCTTGATTTGGGCTGCTGCGGCCTGCGTGACTTTACATTCCGACCCCGTGCCAGCGGCAGTATTTGCAAGGCTTCCTAATGTGCCAGAGCGATCACGAGCCAAAAACTGAAGTTCATAAAGGTTATCTGTGCCATCGGTTGAATTCGTAATGCCGGTCATTTCTTTCGTTCCGGTATTGTAATCAAACCGCCCAACCACATCATTACCGGCACTGAGTGCTTCACTCAAAACCACCGAGCCACCCTTTTTAGCAACAATCACCACCGTCTCAAACGCGGCTGCGGCATTCGAAACTGGCGTCAGTAGGTCAGTTCTCACAAAAAATGAACTATCACCTGGTTCATACAGAGTCGCCGTGTCTGTTGGGCACGTGAATGCCGGAGCCATTCCATGCATACTGACGTTAAGGGTCGATGCCTTGCGGGTATTCGTATCAGAATAGATCAACTTACTGGTCGTCGTGTCGGCAAACCCAAAACCAAAAGTAAGTGAAATCGTCGTCGACCGGGCTGAATCAGGCACGACGGTTGCCCCACCGCTGCATAAAGAACCCGAAATCGGAGTGGCTGAAGCAACGGCCTGAACCACCGTACAAATGTCTTTTACAAATAACCCGACTTTGATTGTCTCACCTTTCGGCGCAGCTGAAATCTTCGCGGCCAGGTAGTAATTCACCCCAGAAACAGCGGTTTCAGCGGCACAATTTGCTGAAGTGCACAGAGCATCGTTAAGCACACCAATCGGCACAGCAACGGGATCACCCCCTGAAACTGAAACGAAAACTCCAACCACCATTTGCTGCCCAGTAGCCGCAGTCAACGGATCATCAGTTTTCAGCTCGAATGACAGGGCCTGGGTAATGTCAGCGTCAGTTTGACTTTTTGTGAGATCGAAAGACTTGTAACCTTGTTCGGTGTCTTGAAGGACTCCGGCCACTTTTGCCGCAAAACTCACAGCCCCCTCTTTGGCAAGGTAGGGTAAGGTCGGAGTAATCGTCGTAGCAGCAACCGCTACGCCGGTGCTCAAAAACGAAAGTGAAAAAACCAGGGCTTTAACTAAAACGAATGATCGCTTCACCGATTTGAATCGCATTAAGGGCAGCTCCTTTTCTTAAGTTATCTGATACTACCCAAAAACAAATTCCGGTTTTCACCTGTGGGTCACGTCGAATTCTTCCAACGTACACCGGGTCTCTGCCGGCACCCGGCTCGACGGCATCACCAACAAAAGCCTCAGCCAGAGGATACCGCGCTTTCTCAGGCTCATCAATCAGCGAAATGCCTGCGTGGGTGCTGAGAGCCTTTCGAAAAGCTGCCAAATCAGGTTCGCGGTCACATTCGACGTAAACCGATTCACTGTGGCACGCGAAGGTTGGTACACGAACAGCCGTCGCCGTCACCGCTAAGTCTGGCATTCCCAAAATGCGTTTAGTCTCAGCCATGAGTTTGTGCTCTTCGCTCGTGTATCCGTCATCTTTGAATCCACCAATGTGCGGAATGCAATTGAACGCAATTCGATGAGAAAAAATTTCTGACTTCGCCGGCTTATCATCAAGAACCAATCTCGTCTGCTCTCGCAGTTCATCCATCGCGGCTGCGCCCGCGCCGCTCGTTGCCTGATAGGTCGAAACAATCACGCGTTTCAGACCAAAGAGGTCTCTCAGCACTTTCAGTGGTAGAACCATTTGCACGGTCGAACAATTTGGCCCCGCAAAGACTCGTGACTTCCAATTTTTATTTTGCTTCGCTTGCTTTACCAATGTTTGAATTTCTTTTTCATGCACCTCAGGTACCGTGAGCAAAACGTCAGAATCCATTCGGTAAGTCGCCGAATTGTCGATAACCCAGGCGCCCGAATCAGACGCTTGCTTAACCCACTCTTTTGAGACGGCATCAGAGGCATCAAAAAAAGCAAAATCAACTCCGTCAAAACACCCTGGCTTCATGACTTCACAAACAAAGTCTCGACCCTGGTAGTGAATTTTCTTACCCACTGAACGTTCAGACGCAAAAAGACGAAGATCGCCCATCGGAAACTGTCTTTGCTCTAGAATTTTGAGCATTTGTTTACCGACGGCACCGGTAGCACCGACAACCGCTACTGAATATTTCTGTGTGCTGGTAGTCATCACTATTTACCACTGACCTTCTCTTGTTGTTTCTCTAGAGGTGATTTTTCTGCCACGGCTAGTGGCTTTGCGCCTTTTATTAAGCGTACCAAATTCCACAACAAAGAAGCGCCCACATACCCCGATAAAATAACAAACGGAGTGACCGTAGGTTCAAGTACAATAAAGATCAAAGATAAGACCGCCAGCATGAGGTAACCAAACGTCGCGCGCGATCTCCAGTTGAAATCTTTAAATGAAGGAAAAGGAATCGTACTCACCATCAAGAAGCCTAAAAATACTGAAAGGATTAAATTGAAATACGAAAGGTCATACCGATCGTACTCCATAGAGTGAACGAATATGTAGTAGGTGACCAACATTCCCGCAGCCCCAGGACTCGGAATTCCTTGAAAATATCCCTTCGGAAGTACTGAGGTCGTGACATTAAAACGGGCAAGCCTAAGTGCGGCGCAGGCCAAGTAAATGAAAGCACAAATCCACCCCAGTCGCCCAAACGGATTCAGTGACCACTGATACATTAAAATAGCAGGAGCCACCCCAAACGAGACCAAATCAGACAAACTATCGTACTCAACACCAAATTGACTCGTTGCGCGAGCAAATCGGGCAATACGACCATCAAGCGAGTCGAAAACAATGGCGGCGAGAATAGCCTGGGAAGCCGCCATGTAGTCGCCTTGAATTGAGGAAATAATCGAATAAAAGCCGGCAAACATGTTGGCGGTCGTAACTAAGTTCGGAACAATATAGATCTTTCTCATCTACCGAGTAGGCTAACAATGTTACCCGCCGAATTCAACGGTTCAGATAGCTCTTGCGTACCGATTCTGGAAATTTCTCGATCGCATACCTGAGCATCGTACGGGGCATTTTCGTGCAGTTTCTTTCAAGAAATTTGACCAAAAAGGCCTGATTTCGCTTTCCAGCTTCGCGAAGCATCCAGCCCGTCGCCTTATGAATGAGGTCTTCGGAGTCATTTAGCAGGGTTTCAGCAAATTCACTCGTTAATGCAAACTCTTCTTCTCTGATGTAGGTAAACGTAGCCAAGACCGCAATTCGGCGTTCCCACAGCGATTTTGACCGAACGAGCCTGCGAAGTGTCTTCTCTTCGGCTCGATTGCGAAAACAGTACTCACCTACGATACCGGGCGTCGTGACATCAACCAAATCCCAATTGTTGATGTTCTTTCGATTTTTCAAATAATGACTATAGATAACTTTCTGTTTTTGGCGATCGTTCAATTTTAGGGCATCCTTGAATTGAAGCGTCCAAATGATCAACCCGAGCAGGCGCTCTTCATGAAATTTTGAGTGCACGAGTTTAACCACTTCGGGCAAAGCTAAACTACTGTATTTTTTTGCTAACGCCCGAATCTGAGGCACCATCACACCAATAAAAATATCGCCTTCGGCGTACTGGCCTTTGCCTGTTTTAAAAAAGCGCTGGAGTCCGATTTTTTTTTCGGAGTCAGCGAGCCCACGAAGTTCTTTTTGTAGAGTAGTTGCGGTCATAGATTTTTGCGGTCAGCGGTCGGGGGAGGGAGGGGGAGACAAAAAAAGGCCTATTTCCTGCTCAATTTTGAGCAGAAAATAGGCCCAAATCGCTTTTTATTAATTAGTAACGGTAGGTATCAGCCTTGAACGGGCCTTCAACTGACACGTGAATGTACTTAGCTTGTGCTGGAGTTAGTTTCGTCAACTGTGCATTGAGTTTCACCAATTGCAACCTCGCAACCTTCTCGTCGAGGTGTTTCGGTAGGGTGTAAACGCCCAACTGATACTTGTCTCGATTCGAATACAATTCGATCTGAGCAATGGTTTGATTAGCAAACGATGATGACATCACGTAGCTCGGGTGACCGGTTCCACAACCAAGGTTCACGAGGCGGCCTTTTGCCAACATGATGATGCGTCGACCGGTCGGAAAAATAATGTGGTCAACTTGTGGTTTAATTTCTTCCCACTTGTATTGTTCAACTGAAGCCACGTCGATCTCATTATCGAAGTGACCGATGTTGCAGACGATCGCCTGATTTTTCATCGCCAGCATGTGATCATGAGTGATGACATGGTAGTTGCCAGTAGCGGTCACGAAAATATCAGCTTTGTCTTTTGCGTATTCCATGGTGACTACCCGGTAGCCTTCCATAGCGGCTTGAAGTGCGCAAATCGGGTCAACTTCAGTAACCCAAACTTGAGCTGAGAGAGCTTTCAATGCTTGAGCGCAGCCTTTGCCGACATCGCCGTATCCACAAACAACGGCTACTTTGCCTGCAATCATCACGTCAGTTGCGCGCTTGATGCCATCAACTAAAGACTCGCGGCAGCCATAGAGATTGTCGAATTTCGACTTAGTTACTGAATCGTTCACGTTAATGCCCGGAAACTTAAGTTCGCCTCTTTCGTGCATCTTGATCAAGCGGTGAACGCCAGTGGTCGTTTCTTCGGTCACACCTTTGATTTGCGCCAAACGCTTAGAGTACCAGTTCGGAGACGTTTTCAATTTTTCGCGAATCGACGCGAAAAGCACTTTTTCTTCTTCAGCAGTCGGATTAGCGAGAACTGAAAGGTCTTTTTCTGCGCGTGCACCTAAGTGCAACAAGAGTGTGGCATCGCCACCGTCATCTAAAATCATGTTGGTGTACTGATCATTTGGCCACTCAAAAATGCGGTGAGTGTAATCCCAATACTCAGTTAAGGTTTCGCCTTTTACCGCGAAAACCGGAATATTCTGGGCAGCGATCGCAGCAGCAGCGTGATCTTGAGTTGAGAAAATGTTACACGAAGCCCAACGCACTTCGGCGCCCAAGGCTTTCAATGTTTCAATCAACACTGCCGTTTGAATGGTCATGTGAAGTGAACCGGTAATGCGAGCGCCTTTGAGGGGTTGAGCCTTCGCATATTCTTCTCGAATGGCCATTAATCCTGGCATTTCGGTTTCAGCGATTCGAATCTCTTTATGACCCCAATCGGCTAATTTAATATCGGCAATGACGTAGTCTTTATGGTTAGACATGTGTTTTCGGTCTCCTAATGGTTATGAGTGAGTAACCCGCTTTCGAACACTATCGGAAGGCACGGTCTGAAAGCGGCCTCGCGAAAATCACCTTTTTATTGGAGAATTCTCACTCACCGCTTTTTCGACCAACCTCAGTCAGCATCGAAAATGGGTGAGCGCAGTTCACATCTTAAAACCCAAGCCTGGGACACCTCGCGGGCCTCGCAGCGCTCCTTGGACTGCTTCAATATACCTAAAATCTACTATTTTTCTAGGGGATTTTTTTACCAAAAGAACCGTCTGGCCATCTGATCTCTCGGATATTTTCTGATTTTACTTAATATTTCCATAAAAAACTGAATAAAAACAGATAATTATGAAATCCGATAGTTCGATGTTGATAAAAAATTTTAACAGCATTAACATGTGTTCATGGCTTTCAGCAGAGTTCTCAACATTAACGAATTACTTAAAGCGAAGTCTCATTTTTTGTTTGGACCTCGTGGCACCGGAAAATCGACTCTGATCAAACAAAATCCGACCAAAGATTTTATGGTGATCGATCTCCTTGAAAGTCAGACGCGCATCAGACTCCTGCAACATCCAGAAGACCTCGAATCCCTGATTGATGAACAGGTGCAACCACGAAAACAAAAAACGAACGCAGTCGTCATCGACGAAATTCAAAAGGTGCCAGAACTGCTAGACGAAGTGCATCGCTTGATCGAAAAGAATCAAACGCGATTTCTCCTGACAGGAAGTAGTGCCCGAAAACTTAAGCGAAGCGCGGCCAATTTACTGGGAGGCCGTGCGCGAATTGCAAATCTATTTCCTCTGACGTTTTCTGAAATTCCAGATTTTAACCTTCTGCGCTACCTGACTTTTGGTGGGTTACCCGCCATCTATACTTCTGACGACCCCTACGATGACCTGATGGCTTATGTGAATAGTTACCTCAATGAAGAGGTCGAACAAGAAGCCCAGGTTCGCAATCTGGGCAAATTTGCGCGATTTTTGAAATGTGCCGCCCTTTCGAATTCCCAACAAATCAATTATGCCAGCATTGCGAGCGATGCCATGGTCAGTGAATCAACGGTACGTAGTCACTACATGATTTTAAAAGACACCTTAATGGGTGATTTGCTAGAACCCTGGAAGGAATCAAAAAAACGAAAGGCTGTTCAAACCCCGAAATTTTACTTTTTTGACACGGGCGTGACAAATGCCATCGTAGGAAAACGCTCTCTCACTCCACAAACGGTAGATTTTGGCCAAGCGTTTGAAAGCTTTATCTATATGGAGCTAAAGGCTGCCTTGGACTACAAAAGGGCACACTTGCCGCTGACTTATTGGCGATCGGTGAGCCATCAAGAGGTAGACTTTCTCATTGGAGATACGGTCGCTATCGAAATCAAAGCAAAAGAGCGCGCAACCATGCGCGATACAGTCGGCATTCAAGCTTTGCGTGAAGAAAAGATTTTCAAAAAATTCTTTCTCATTTCACTTGATCCGCAGCCAAGGCATGAAAATGGAATCTCATTTCTTCATTGGCGCGATTTTTTAACAAAACTTTGGGAGGGTACGGTTTTTTAGGCGATTGAGTTTTAAATCGCCTTCACTACCGAACATCAGGCTAAGACAGAACCTCACCGACCTCTTGAAATGAGCTAAGAATTCGCGGCAATTCTTCGATTAAGTAAAAAGGTAGCTCGAGCACATTGCGTTCGCGATTGAATCGAGCTGGATTGGTTGAAAAGTGGATTCCGAAGCGGGACTTTTTCTTTTCTCCTAAAAACACTTGAAGAGACTTGGCGCGAGAAGAGGAACCGGCCTTCACTTCAATCGGGAAAACCTCGGGACCCTGCGCCAGCAGGTAGTCGATTTCGGCTTGTGATCCAGCTTTTTCGCGAACCCAGTAGTGGAGCTTTGGGCTCACCGAAGAGGGGTAGAGTTCTAGCAAGTGTTGCCCGATCCACTGTTCAGCCATCGCCCCTGCGTTAATGCGTTCGAAACTATTAGGTTCGAGCAAATCGCCAATTCGTAGTCCCAACAAATTACCCATGAGCCCTACATCAATAAACAGTAGTTTAGCTTGATTATCTCTTTCTTCTGCAGCAAGCGGAACCCCATTGCCATCTGAGTGTAGCACTCGATGAGCAACGCGCGCTTGACAGAGAGCGGTGAGTGCCGCTGCAATACTGGCCGCCTTTTCATTTTCGCCTAGGCGCGCATGCACCCATTTTTTGCCGACTTGCGAGGGAATCGCCGTAAAAACTCTTTCGAGCCGCTCTTGGGGAATTCGCTTACGATATTTTGAAAAATCTTGCTGATAGGTTTCAAGGATTGCCGATTGAACTTGAGAAACGCCGAGAAAATCTCGCGCGTTAGTAAAGCGTAATACTGCCTCGGGTAAGCCACCCACAATGCTAAAATCTCGCACGTGTTGAAGAAGCCGGTCGTGAAAAATTTCGGCAATGTGTGTGCTCGAATCCGACGATCGCCAAGCCTGAACCATAGATAATAAACTAGTTTCATTTAAGGCCCCGAGATATTCCTGAAAGGTCATGGGGCCCAGGTGCAAATACTCGACGCGCCCCACAGGAACACTGTAAGCAACTTCGGCGAGCGCAAACTCGAGCAATGAGCCTGCGGCAATGACTTTTACGTGAGGGGTGTCTTCGTAAAAATAACGAAGGCGAGCGAGGACTTCTGGTGCCGCCTGAATTTCGTCTAAAAAAAGTAGGGCGGTCGCATCGATCTTGCGACCAAAGTGTGCTTCAAGTAGCGACAGAGTGCGCTGGTTTTCGCCTTCTACAAAAAGCTTTCTGAGACTGGGGGTTTTTTCGAAATTTAACTCTAAGAGATTGAGCTGATTCGAATTGCAAAAATCCCGAACTAAGAACGACTTGCCGACCTGGCGGGCCCCTCTGATGATGAGGGGTTTAGAGTGAGGTGAGGCTTGCCAGAGTGTTAATGTTTTCAGGTGTTTACGATTCATTTTCTCAAAGATACCATGAAACGGATTTTTTATGGGGGTAAAATAGTTTAATATGTAGATATTTTATGGGGGTTAGTTTGTCGTTATGGGCAATCTTTTGCTGTTGAATGCGGGTGACCGCCCAGAGACACACCGCTCCACCTTCTATAGAGCATTGCGTCTTTGTGGTTTTTGGCGAATCCTCAGAACAGACAATCGACCGGCAAACAGAGGTGCCCCGAAGACGAAAAATACTGTTCAGCACCCAAATGCAGAGCAACGGTAATCAACGTACTGTCAGTCGGTTTTTTCTTTTTTAGCCAAGTCAAACTCTTGAGTGACCGATCACTCGCACACTCTTCAACATCAAAGGTAATCGCAATCGACGGTTGATTCTTAAACTCAATAAAGAAAGGAACATCAATCCCGCCTCTGTTTTGAATCGGGCGAAATTCTGTCTGGTTACGAAAAGAATAGTCAAGTTGAGCGTGTAGTTCACAAAAAATAGCACGCAGCCACTGCGGGCGATTGGGCGTCTCGTGCTCTTGTGTTAAAAAATGACAAAGACCCAAGTCAGAAGGATAGTATTGATCGCCATGGGCTTTAATCAAGAATAAAGACTCCATCGCCCTAATCACTCGCTCAATGGTCGGTGATGAGCTACCCACTCGCCGCGCAATTTCAGCCTGATTTTGCTGACCAGCCGACTGCCGATAAACCTCAGAAAGAATGGTTCTCAATTTTCGGTATCCTAACCGTGTAGGCGAAATCAAATCGAGGTCGCGACTGAGAATAGTTTCAAGCTGCAGTTCATACATGCGATCACGAAGAATCGAGTCGCGCTTAAAACAGATGCCCGGAAGACCGCCGGTCAATAGATAATGAGCAATCTGTGCTCGCTTCACGCGCTGTCGAAACTGAAGGGGCAATTGACGATCAGGTTTAGACTGTTTTTTCTCAGCGACCTCAGTGACGAGGCTAACAAAGCGACTCAACTCAAGACCTAAACACTCCGACAAAGTCATTGGTAAAAGTTCGAGAATACTGGTTCTGCCAGTGAGCGATTCGCGAATTTCTTTTTTCGAGAGAAACCTTACTGAACCCGTTAGTATATACCTACCTGGCTCATCGCGCTCGTCTACTCGGCGTTTAATTTCAGAGAAGGTGTTAGGAACCAGGTGACATTCGTCTATCACCACAGGTTTAGACTTGGACTCAAGAAAACCCCAATTTCCTGCTTCGGCGCGAAGCCTAAGTTGCGTATCATCATAAGTAAAATAAGATTGAGACAGTTCACGTAACAGTGTGGTTTTGCCAACTTGGCGCATGCCAACCACCGAAACGACCTTCGACCAGCGTAGGTCTCGCTTGACGTCGACACTTAAATACCTCTGACGATAATGGGGCATGACTAAATTCTAACTCTGTCGATTTTAAAGTGCAACGTTAAAAATGACAGAGTTAGGTGACACTTAAAAGCCTGTACTTTAGATTGAAGTCGTAAAGTTAGGCCACCTATAGCTATTACGCTGGCGCACTTCTATGTGCCCACACACCGCCCATTACTCAATTTTAAGATCGCTCGTTTTTTCAAAACCCATCAGCAAATCGCTCAAAAAAATCCCGCCATGGCAGCACGTCAACTAAACCCTCTTTGTATGCCCTCGGAGAAGTGCAAACACAAACTCTCTTCGCCCCCTTCACCGTCACAGCAAATGAACTCAGACCTGAATCAAAATCTGAGGGATGAGGCGACTCTGAGCTCTTAATCTCAACAGCGATTACTTGCCCCCTAGGCGTCTCAATCACTAAATCGACCTCTGCTCCGCGTTCAGTTCTAAAGTAAGAAAATACATAATCTTTTTGATAATACTCATTTAATCGAAAGCATTCGGTCACAATCCAAGCTTCAAAGGCATTGCCGTACTGCGGCGACCGTTTAGCAAGCCCTACCGTCAATTGCTTAGTGATTGCCCGCTGAACCCCAGTGTCAAATAAGTAAAATTTGGGGTGCTGCGAAAGTCGTTTTCTCTTTGAATGACTAAACGGAAACAAGAAATTTCCAATTAGTGTGTCTTCTAAAATTTGAAAGTACTCTTTTACCGTAACCGAAGTACTACCCACGTCTCTCGCTATCGAAGAATAGTTGATGATTTGACCATTTTCAAAACCCGCTTGATTCAAAAATCTCAAAAATGTGCCGCTTGATCGAACCAATGCCTCGGCTTCTATCTCTTCTTTCAGATACGTTTCGACATAACTTCGCAAATCCATGTGGGCTGAAGAAACCTTCGTCTCTAAATAGATTTGCGGCAACGTTCCTAACTCTAACGCCTTTAGTAAATCAAATTGATCACCCAGCTCTATGTGGGTCAACGGAAACAAACGATATGACCAAGCCCGTCCAGCCAATAAATTTGCTTTTGCTCTCTTGAGCTTTCTTGCGCTCGAACCCGTCATGATAAAGAAAGGCATTTTTTTGGTTTCAATGAGAGCGTGAACTTCATTCAGCAACTCAGGTAACCTTTGAATTTCGTCAATAAAGACATGAGTGACCCGAGAGGCCGCTTGAGTCACCTCTTTTCGAAATAACCCTGGATCAGCCAAATACCGCAGATATTCAGTCTGGTCGAGCAAATCAATCGTCAACACCGATGATTCGTCGGCCCCGCCAAACACCGAACGAATCAAGGTGCTTTTGCCAGATTGTCGCGGTCCAAAGAGAAAGAACGATCGTTTCTTGGGAAGGGCCAATTGCCGCTTAAACATGTACTTTAAATTTACGACGTAAAATTAAAGTAGTCAATAGGTATTACGTCTATGCGTCAATAAGACCGACTTGGATGCGTCTATCACTCCACTTCAAGATCGCCGACTTTTTTTGTGGCGATGAAAAGCCCGTTGCCGAAGTACTGAAGGGTGACCGCGCTATTAGTAAGACCCCTTATTTGACCATTTACCCCAACGGTTGTCGTCGCGGGCACGGATCTTCGGTAGATCGCACCGTAAGAAGCAGGGCCATAAGCAAAAACCTGGCTGCCATTAGCCGAAACAAAATCGGGGCCGCCACTTTGCCAATTCACACCCCCATCAGTTGAGAAAATTTTTGGAAATAGAAGCGCAAATCCTGGCCCAAATCCGTCGCGAGTATAAATCTGATTTCCGTCGGCCGAAATAGAAGTTAGGCGTCGCAGTGCTGCCCCCTGCCACAGTGCTGCAAAATTTGCATGATCTCGTGATTCATCAAAATCGCGCCAGATTCCATTTTCTCCGACTCTTGTCACCCAAGTCACACCAGCGTCGTGCGAGACGCTGGCCACTTCAGAATTACCTTTGCCAACGTTGAGAACAATAGTCGAACCCCCGGTCGAGAAGGCGACAGACTGAAAACCGATTTTAGGTAGACCCGGTATTGAACTCCAGGTTTTTCCTTTATCGGTTGATAAATAGGGCAAATGTTCAAGAATAGACAGGCCAATCAATCTCTCTGAATGAGTGGGGTCAAGGGCAATTGAAGCCCATCGCTTATCGCCCACTTGTAAACTCCAGGTCTGACCATTGTCGGTCGACACATTAAGGTAGCCATCTCGCAATATATAGGCGGCTACCCCGTCTATCGACAGGGTGACATTAGAGAGAAGGCCCGGCATCGGGTGCTCCTGCCATGAGTCGCCCGCATCAGCAGAAAATAGTACTGTGCTGTCTGATGCACCGACTATTAGGCGCGAGCCATCGGCAGAACTCGCTGCCGAATTCCACATGTGCACGCTTGGGTAACTCTGCCACGTATTACCCCCATTTTTCGAAAAATAGAGAGGTGATGGCCGAGACTGCTGAACGGGGTACCTAGAATGGCTTGCGAGGAGAATTTTACCATCGGCAGAACTGCCCAATAGATTAAACGCTTGGTATAATTTTGTTTGCCGAGTGGCGCCAGAATCATTCGAAATTGAAACGTTTCCCTGACTGTCGGCCACCACAATTCTTGTGCCACAGACCGCGCTTTCGGTAGTCACAAAGCCGGCAAGCGAAGCGTTATCGAACCCAGCCCCTTGATTCCAAGTGGCACCAAAATCTTCTGAGAGAAACTGCGCATAAGATGAATCATTTGAGGTTCCAAATGCGACAATTTTCTTCGCATCTTCACTCATAGAGATTTCCCACCACCACTTACCCGCCAAACTACGCTTAACCCAAGACTGACCTTGATCAGTTGAAGTCATGATATTTCCGTCGGCAGTAATGCTGGCAATCACCATCGCATCTGCCGAGACGGCAAATTTACTCATGGGGATAGTGCCCAACCCTTTAAACGTAACCCCGAAGTCAGTACTTATAAAAAGCTGACCCGCACAGAGGTAAATTACCACTTTACCGTCTTTAGAAGTCGAAAGCTGTGTCATTATACAATTCCGAATTGAATTCTCTGCCTTTTTCCAGCTCTTACCAAAATCTGAAGAGGCGTAAACACTGCCCGACGATTCTTGAAAACCATAAATACTCTTACCATCACCAGAAACTGTAATGGAATTTCGGTAAGAATATCCAAAATCGGGAGCCGAGGCACTGCGAAGCCAGGTGACGCCACCGTCAACAGAAGTAAAAAGTTTTGAATCAACAAGCGCCACTTGCTTCAGACCATCGGCCGAAAGCCCAACGTAGCTCCAAAAACCACCTAACGAATGTCTAGACCAGGTAGCACCAAAGTCTCGAGAGGTCGTGATAAATCGCAAATCTTTAGGCCCATCGTTTTCAAATGAATCATAATAATTCAAAACGATTGTCGTACCATCAGCGGAAACAATTACTGAATCCGAACTCAAGCTATAAGCTGAAATCGGCCGCATTCCAAAAACTGGCATGGTATTCGGACTTGTCAACACCCACTTGTAACCATTCGCACCCGAGTTTCCTACATTGAGAATGTATTGATTCTCACCTTGTAAAACCGTCCAACTCGAACCAGAAACTCTGAATTCATCGCCAATAGTTAAGTTACTGGGCAAGGTCAGTGAGGACAAGTCTGCCACATAATTGGTATTTGGAGCCATCTCATAAAAACGACTCTTCGCAGGTAGAGTCTTCGATACTATCCCAACGCCAGCAACCCCTTGTACGCCCTCATCACCCTTTACGCCCTGAATACCTTGCACCCCTTGAATACCCTGAGCCCCGGTTGCACCCTTCTCACCAGCAATGCCCTGCGCCCCTTGAGCCCCCGTTGCCCCAACCGCCCCGACATCACCCTTGTCGCCTTTATCGCCCTTGTCTCCATTTTTTCCATTTTCACCATTGCAAATGTATTGGCTCTTAGTGACTTCGTCTTTTTCTAAAGTACCGCTTCCATCTTTATCAATTCCGGTATCGATTTGCACTCCGCCTGTTGGGCAGTGCCCATCGCTCGCTTCATTAAACTCAGTCACATTAACGGCCAGATTTTGAATCGCCTGTGTCGATTGGCCCGTCAGTTCTAGCTTCGGGCTGACTGCGGTTGTACCACTCGTGTTCGCCTCTTTAATTTTGGTCTCACTAAACCCCACTTCATTTTTGCACGCACCGAGTCCACCCGCAGTCACCGCAACCACGACAACTAGTGATAAGCGAAACGAATATATACATAACTTAAGTGTATCCATGTAGAATTATCGCCCCCCCCCGCAAAACTTGAGTTTTGTAGTCAAATTTAACAAATAGGGAAAGTCAAGCCGAGGGTCAATCGAGACACGGGTAAGACACCTAAACAGCCGCAATGCCCTCAAATGATTAGACGATTTTGCCGCCCCAAAGCGCTTTCAGAAAGTCTTGATAAGGCAAACACACAATGCCATCTTCGTACTTTTTGGCTTTCGGTGCCAAACAGACTAAAAATGTTTTTTCAGGCGAGTGCTCTTCTTTCAACGCTCGAAGCCCACGTAAATCGCTTGAGCTGATAGTTTCAGTGGCCTTAAACTCGACGGCAATTTGCATTTTACCAATGATCAAGTCGACTTCAAAATCTGAAACTGTGCGCCAATACGAAATCGCGTGGTTCAACTGAGAATACGCCAAATACGCCCTCACCTCGTGAATCATGAAGGTTTCAAAAAGATTTCCGAATTCGCGAGTTTTTGCCGGAACCTTTGGCAAACCTTTCAAATAACGAACCACGCCAGTATCAAAAAGATAAAACTTGGCGGTTTCAATTAACTTTCGAGTTTTCACCTGAGTCCAAGGGTTCAGAGTGAATCCGATGAGCGAATCCTCTAAAATATGGTAGTACTCTCTCACCGTCTTTGGCGAGACTCCACAGTCTGAGCCCACATTTGCATAATTCAGAAGCTCACCATTCATCAATGCCGCCACCTCTAAGAATCGATAGAAAGACTGAAGTTTGCGAATTTGTGACTCTTCAACGATCTCTTCTTGAAGATACAGTTCAACATAAGCCTTCAAGAAGCGATCAGCATTTTTACTCAAATAGTGTTGCGGTATCAGCCCGAAGTTGAGCGCCTTTTCTAGATCAAACTTCTCTATTTCTATTGAAACCAGCGGAAATAAGTCACTACGCAGGGCACGCCCTCCGAGCAAATTAGCAGCCCCCCGTTTAAGCTTTCTTGGTGACGACCCACAAAGTATGAATCGAATCTCAGTATTTTCTATCAGCCAATGAACTTCATCTAAGAGTTCAGGTACCTTCTGAATTTCGTCCAATATCACGAGATCTGGCTGGCTGGCCAAAAGTTCGTGCCTTAAAAGTGAGGGGTTCACTCTAAATTTTGCCCGAATCTCCGATGTGAGTAGGTCGTATCGCACAGCCTTCGGAAATTGTTGGGCAAGCAATGTCGTTTTGCCGGTTTTTCTTGGCCCAAAGACGATAAGGGCCTGGGCTTCATCAAAAACAAGCTCACACTTGCGCTGAATTTTAGATAATAAACGGGAGGTCATAGTCTGATTATAATAATAAACGGGAGGTCATGTCCATTTTATTATCTAAAAAGGATACCCCAGTTTAACTTAAGCGATCCCCTACCCCCGCGGCGCCGGTTTGAGTAACCCCGCCTTTAACCGCAGTTCGGCATCTGGTGCGCGCACATAATTCGGAAACACCGAAAGCGCTGAGCGGGCTAATCCCGCTTGATACACTTCAAACACCAACTCTGCGATGGCGCGGCCTTGAATGAGCCCTGAAAACCCAATCGGCACATCCAGTTTTTGCTTTTTCGGAAGCATTGCCCAGGCCTCAGCATAGCGCTCAGTGCCGTTACCCACCGCGATCCACTTGATCGACGACTCTTTTGATTTTTGCTTGGCCGACAAGCCCTCTGACAATTTCTTCTTCACACGTTTCACGAGTTCATCAGGAGTGAGCACCGATTCGTCGACGCCACGACTCCAAAGACCCGAGAAATCGCCTTGTTTCGCCATCACACACTCGCGCACTGACCTGGCAGCTCCAGAAATCGTGTAAAGCTCGCCCTTGCACGCATCGGTCGCGCCGATGACAATCACTCGCGATTCAAACTCGGCCAACCACGAAGCTACCGGGCGCACCAATGCCGCCAGACTCGAAAAACCAATGAGAGGTTTACCCAGTGTGTGCGCAAGAGTTCTGGCTGTCGTGAGCCCAATGCGAAGCCCCGTGAAACTGCCCGGGCCTAAACCCACTCCAAAAAGGTCGACTTCATCGAGTGTCCACTGTGATGCTTTTAACAATTGATCAACCGCCCAGAGCAGGCGATCTGAATGAGTGGCGTCGACATTGAGGGTCCATTCAGAAACTAGCTTCAGACCAAAGCGGCCTGAGCGATCGTTTTCGTCCCACTCGACGGCGACTAAGGTTCCTGATTTTGAAGAAGTATCCCAGGCGACAGCTTTCATGAGTTAAACAGCTTTCAGTTAAAAATTGCCAGTCTCGAAATATCATTTTTCATGACAACGACCATCAGTAACAAGATCATCGAAAGACCCACTTGCTGCACGATCTCCATCTGCCGAAGCGTCAAAGGCTTACCTCGAATGATTTCAAGCGTGAGCAACATCAAATGACCGCCATCAAGTACAGGTACCGGAAGAATATTCAAGATACCCAGCCCCACTGAAAGTACCGCCATCATGGTGAGAAACGAAATCAAACCCTTACCGATCGACTCGCCCGCGAGTTTACCAATCAGAATTGGCCCCCCCAGAGTCTTCACTGAAACGTCACCGGTGAACATTTTTCCGATCGAAACCACATTTCTCCAAGTGAAAAGCAGCATTCGCTCGGTACCTTTATATAAAAGCGTAAACGGGTTCAAGACTCGCTCAACAAAGGTATCAGGCTGGCCCCAAGAGAGAACAGGCACCACACCAATCGTGTACTGAACGACTTTTTTCATCACAGGGTCATCGACGTTGGTAGCGGTCGGGGTGATGTCAGCCAGCATTTGCTTACCGTCGCGTTCCCAGACAACATGCACTTTGCCGTCTTTTTCGCCCGATTTTTGCACCCATTCGCGAAGCTCAATGAAGCTTTCGACAACGTGGGTACCGACTCCGATCAAACGATCGCCCGACTTCAACCCGGCCGCTTCAGCTGGTGATCCAGACACCACGCGGTCGATGAAGAGTTCACTTGAGTGAATGCCAAATACGGCAGCTAGGCGAGTATCAATACCTGGCTTGGTTGCCTTCAATTCAATGACCGATTTTTTCTCGGCAGACTTGATTTTTAAAATCATGGGCGACTGAGCAGGTAATTGGTCATAGGCCAATTCAAGTTCTTCAAAATCTTTCAAGTTCAATCCATTGAACGAAACCAACTCGTCATGAGTACGAAGGCCAGCCAAATAGGCTACTGACGCCACATCTGACACACCAATTTCAAGACCACGGGGCATGGGTGACAATCCATCGATGAACCCAACGGTCTTTGGCTCACCATAAACTGAAAATCCCGGCTGTAGCGTGGGTACCGCACTTAATGTGACCGTTGCACCACCGCGATCTACCATAAATTGCACGGGCTTATCAGCGTGATCAGCCACTTCATTTGCAATATCTTCAAAGCGAGTGGTTTTAACTCCGTTCACTTCGGCAATTTTGTCGCCCCGCTTAAATCCGGCCACTTCGGCCGCACTTCCCCGAACCGATCGACCTACGACATTTGAGAGTTGCGGCTCACCAATCGCAAGAATCGCCATGAAGACAACAATTGCGAATAGAAAATTAAAAAGAGGTCCACCGAAAAAGATGAAGAACCGCTTGTACGGCGCTTGTCTCGGAAGTGAGCGTTTTAACTCTTCTTCAGACAATTTCTGCTCAGGATCTTCGCCCAAGAGTTTCACAAAGCCACCCATGGGTATGAGAGCAATGCGCCACTCGGTCTCGCCGATTTGCTTCGACCAAACTTTTTTTCCAAATCCGATCGAAAACACTTCAGCCTTCACATTAAACAGTCGGGCAAAAAGATAGTGTCCCAGCTCATGAAAAATGACGAGCGGGCAAAGAATGAGCAAAAAGCCAATAATTGAAACCACGCGGTGACTCCTCTAAATTACGGTGAACGAACCTATCCCCATATTTTCATGCAAGCGTAGGCAACAGGCAAGCTAAAGACGACGCCATCGAAACGATCAAGAAAGCCCCCATGACCCGGCAAAATCGACCCAGAATCTTTCGTGGCAAACGATCTCTTCAAGAAACTCTCGCAAAGGTCTCCAATTGCGGCAACCGAGCCAACAACCAAAGGAATCAAGACAACACCATCCCACCGAAGTGCGTTAAAAAACGTCAATTTGTAAACGATCGTCACGACCAACCCGAGCGTCAAACCGCCAATCGCACCTTCGACCGTCTTTTTGGGACTAATGAGTTCATAGAGTTTTCTCTTTCCGTAGGCCCTGCCGGCGAAGTAACCGCCAGTGTCACCGGCCCAAACAATCAGCAAAGAAAGCATTGTCCAATGAATGCCGTTCACGGTCTCGCGTAAGCTGACAAAATAAATCGGAAGATAACCCAAGTAGATGAGTCCGAAAAAAAAGTAAGACGCTTCGCGAAAGTGGGCTTCTAGATGGTCGCGATGTTTTTCAGCCGAAAAAAGAAAATAAGCAAAACACCCCAAGAACAGCGCAACAAAAAAGCCGAGTTGCATTCCTGGAATCCAGAAAAAAATAAAATGCATGATCCAAGCGACAACCAGTGCTGCGACTCTCTTCACCCCCGCATCACTCAAGGCGAAAACCATTTTACCGTATTCCCAGAGCATAAATAACGAAATCACAGCCGCAAGAATCGCCACACCAAATCGACCACCGTAGACAATCCAAAGCACAAGCCCCGCGCCACCAATCACGCCAGTTGTGACTCGAGTTTTGAGATCAGACGGTTTTTTACTCACTTCAGTAGTCATTTTGAACTCACCTTTCCAAATCGTCGATCGCGCTTTGAATACTCTTCAAGAGCACCATCGAAATCTTTCACCCCAAAGTCAGGCCAGCAGATGTCGAGAAAAACATACTCAGCGTAAGCCGCCTGCCAAAGTAAGAAGTTACTCGTGCGAATTTCACCACTCGTGCGAATCACCAGATCAACGTCAGAGCACTCGCCGAGAGGTGAGGTCCAAAGGTATTTTTCAAATGCCCGTTGATCAACGCCGTTAGGTGACTCTCGCCCTTCGAGGCAGGCTCGGGCGAACGCCTTTGCAGCCTCAAATATTTCGAGTCTGGCACCGTAAGAAACGCAGAAATTAAGTGAAATTCCGGTATTCTTTGCGAGCCTCGCGACAGCCGGATCTAACACTTCGCGCACCCCTACAGACAACCGATCAACTTCGCCAAAGATACGCAGTTGAACATTTTGACGATCGAGCTCGTCGACTTCTTTTTTCAAGAATTTGATCAGCAGTTTCCAGAGAGTTGATTTTTCTGTTTCGGGTCGATTCCAGTTTTCAGTCGAAAACGCATAAAGCGTAATTACCTTCACGCCCAGTTCGTCGGCACGACGAACGACCGCCTTGATACGAGAACTGCCTCGCACATGACCGAAAACTCGTGGATGTCCGCGACGCTCTGCCCAGCGTCCGTTTCCATCCATGATGATGGCGACGTGTTTTGGAATTTTCACCTTAAGAAAGACGACTAGATCGTCATCAACTCTTTTTCTTTAGATGCGACAATTTTATCAACTTCGAGCACTTTTTCGTCGGTCTTCTTCTGAACAAGATCGGTTACTTTTTTGGCTTCATCTTCAGAAAGTAATTTACCCTTTTCAGCCTTTTTCACTTCTTCATTACCTTCGCGACGGTGATTGCGAATCGCAACCTTGGCATCTTCGCCAATCTTCTTAATGAGCTTCACCATTTCTTTACGGCGTTCTTCGGTCATGGCTGGCACGTTAATGCGCACCACTTTACCATCACTCTGCGGAGTCAAGCCGAGATTGGCAGCTAGAATCGCCTTTTCAACAGCACCGGCCATATTGGCTTCCCACGGATTAATCTGAATCGTGCGAGCATCTGGCGTCGTCACATTCGCAATTTGCGAAAGCGGCACGCTGCTGCCGTAATAGTCGACATGCACGGGCTCAACCAGAGCCGTCGACGCACGACCTGTGCGCACCTTATTGAGATCGCCTTTTAAAGAGGCGAGCGCTTTATCCATATTTGCAGACATTTGATCAACGATTGCTTTTGACATGACTGTTTCCTTTCAATTAGCAAACCAAAGTTCCTAAAGAATAGCCTTTCGCGACATCTTTGAGGGCACCTTTAACACCCAAATCAAAGACCACTATCGGCAATTTATTGTCCATACACAACGAAATAGCAGTTGAGTCCATCACTTGAAGCCCACGCTGCAGCACTTCAATGTAGCTCACTTTTTCAAATCTCTTCGCCTGCGGATTCTTCTTCGGATCAGAATCATATACGCCATCGACTTTTGTAGCCTTCAACACCACTTGTGCACCGATTTCCATCGCCCGCAGAGCTGCCGTTGTATCGGTAGTGAAGTATGGGTTACCCGTGCCACCCGCAAAAATCACCACACGGCCTTTTTCAAGGTGGCGAACCGCTTTGCGGCGAATGTAAGGCTCGGCCAACTCTTGCATTTCAATGGCTGACTGCACTCGGGTATAGACCCCAAGGCGCTCGAGTACGTCTTGTAAGGCTAGGCAGTTCAAAACAGTTGCGAGCATGCCCATGTAATCGGCCGAAGCGCGATCCATTCCAGAAGTGGCACCTTTGATGCCGCGAAAAATATTGCCGCCACCGATGACGATACCGATTTCGACGCCGGCCTCTTGAATCTCTTTAATTTGGTCGGCCAAAACCTTTAAAACGTCGGTGTCGATACCGTAGCCCGCTTCGCCAGCCAGTGCCT
Source organism: Oligoflexia bacterium (assembly GCA_903895855.1). Lineage (GTDB taxonomy): Bacteria > Bdellovibrionota > UBA1018 > UBA1018 > UBA1018 > CAITVN01. The sequence goes on from CAITVN010000075.1 coordinate 44,861, forward strand.
CACCAGAAAGTTTCAGCAGAATTCTCTTATAGGGCTCAGCTCGCTTTTCAATCGACATGGGGTTTTGATGCCTCGTATTGCTATGATCAGACCGTTAAAAAAAAGGCGGCCGTCTCAACAACGGCCGCCCTCTCAAATCGACTTAATTTAAAGTCTCTGTTTCTTTCATTCCTTCGCCGAGAACGAATCGAGAGAAGCGTCGAATCGACATATTTTCGCCAATTCGAGCGATCGTCTCTTTTAAGTAAAGATCGACGGTTTTTTCAGGATCTTTTACGAACGCTTGATTCATCAAGCAGGTATCTTCGTAAAATTTCTTGATCTTACCTTCAGCAATCTTCTCGAGAACTGCAGCTGGCTTGCCAGAAGCCGCCATCTGAGCAATAGCAATTTCTTTTTCTTTTGCGAGCACATCAGCAGGCACTTCATCGCTGCGAACCCAACGTGGGTTAGCGGCGGCAATGTGCATGCCGATATCTCTCACAAACGCTTTGAACATTTCATTGCGAGCAACGAAATCGGTTTCACAGTTGATTTCAACCATGACGCCAATTTTTCCTTCACCGTGAATGTATGAACCCACAGCGCCTTCTTTAGTCGCGCGACCAGCCTTTTTATCGGCTGATGCCATACCTTTTTTACGAAGGTACTCGATCGCTTTGTCTAAATTGCCTGCAGATTCAGTGAGCGCCTTTTTGCAATCAAGCATTCCAGCGCCAGTTTTTTCACGCAATTCTTTTACTGCACTAGCTGATACTTCCATTGATTACTCCTTCGCTGGGGTTGCAGCAGCGGCTGCAGCAGTTTCTTCTTCAGTCGCACTTTGAGCTTCGAGGTCAGCAGCATCAACACCTTGAAGATCGATATCGCCTTCAAAGCGAGATACTTTTTTCTCGCCGCTATCATCGTCTTTGCTTGCATCTGAAACTTCTTGAGCGCGAAGTTTTTCTTGATAGATTTGAGTTCCTTCAAGGCAACTGTCAGCAATCAATTTTGCGAACAAACGAACACTGCGAATCGCATCGTCATTACCCGGAATCACGTGTGTGATGTTCGAAGGGTCACAGTTCGTGTCGACCACAGCGATCGTGGGAATACCAAGTTTCTTAGCTTCTTTAATAGCGATGTGTTCTTTGTCAGTATCGATCACGAAAATGGCGCCTGGCAATTTTTTCATGTCTTCAATGCCGCCAAGAGATTTTTTCAATTTTGAGTGCTCGCGACCAATCATGGCTTGTTCTTTTTTCGGCACTTCATGCCAGTCCGCCGAACCCATCAGCGCTTCGAATTTCTTTAATCGATCAATTGAAGCTTTAACCGTTTGATAGTTGGTGAGCATGCCGCCCAACCAACGGTTGGTGACGAAATACATGCCAGATCGGCGTGCTTCTTCTTCGACGACGTCTTTAGCTTGTTTTTTGGTTCCGACGAAAAGAACTTTCTTACCTTCGCTGGTCACTTTAATTGCGAAGTCGCAGGCTTTGCGAGTTTGATCGACTGTTTTTTGAAGATCAATAATGTAAATTCCGTTACGAGCTCCAAAAACATAAGGCTTCATTTTTGGATTCCAACGACGTGTTTGGTGACCGAAGTGAACGCCTGCTTCAAGCAATTCACGCATAGCAATTTGTGGCATAGACCATCCTTATTAACAAAAAGGCGGGAACTCAGCAGGACCAACTCGGTTTGAACAAACCTTGTGACTAGCGTAGCTACCGCGGTTATTGGGATTCAACGATTTCGGCAAAACAACTTTGGCCGAAACTGATTCCCCCTCCACTTCCCAAGATGACTTTGTTTAAAACAATTTAGACGCGCCAAATCATTTTAGTCCAAGGCCACCACCACGATCTCGCGGGAAGTGTGTGTGATGACGGTTTGATACCTTTAACGCGATTTTTTGTAAATAGGCTTTCTGGCTGGGTTTTGAAAACATGGGGAGTTTCACCGAAAAAACTTAGTGCGGCGCACAAACATTAAGAATCGACCCTGTGGGGCCGATACGTTTACTGGACCACTATTTTCGAGAAGAGGATTTGTTCGAGACCCCGCAAATTCGAAGCAAAAACTTTCCACGCTTCGCAGCTCAGTTAGAAAAATAATGGCTTCTGATAACTAAAAAATGAGTTGCTGCCTTACTTCAAAGGCCAAAAGCGTTATCGTTGCCCTAAGTCCATTATATCGCCTGACGCGAAATAGTGAACCTATGTTGCAAAATATCGCGTCAGGCGATATAGTGAACCTAATGGCGCATGAGAGAACAAGACAAGTCATCGAGCTCTATCAGAAACTTGCGGCTTATAGCCCGATCGTCGGAATTTTTGGTCACCGCCAAGTAGGCAAAACCACACTCGCCTGTCAGTTATCGAAACATTATGTCACGTTCGACGACAAAGCCACTCGGCAGCTTGCTGAAGGTGACCCTGCACTTTTTATCAAAGAAAGGGCTAAAAAGGGGAAAACACTGGTTATTGATGAGTGCCAGATGGTGCCCGATATTTTTCCAGCCCTTAAAGAATTTGTTCGCACCCATAAAGAGCCGGGACAATTCTTACTCACGGGTTCGGTTCGTTTTACTAGTGGCAAAGCAGTTCAAGAGTCTTTAGCAGGACGAATTGCAACTATCGAGCTGCTTCCTATGGTTCTCTCTGAATTGGAAAATAGGCCTCTATCAAACTCTTTAGGCAGTTTGATGGACTGTTCCCAGTTTAATGAGCAAACTCGATCATTTTTTTTGCCGCTTTCCGAGCAAAGAAAAACTGTTCAACACCTCGATAAATACCTTGAAAACGGTGGCTTGCCCGGCACCTGTTTTCTGCGAAATACTCGACTCAGAAACGAAGCTGTCAATTCGATTCTGCGAGTTATTTTAGATCGAGACCTGCGAACAGTCATCGGCTCTAGGCTTTCATTTGAAACCTTGCTCGGATTTTTAAGCCACATTGCCAAATTGGGCTTTAGGCCTTATCAGGCAGCCGCAGTCTCAACAGAACTCGGACTGAGCCCGAAAACCCAAAAAAGTCTTCTCTTCGCTCTCGAATCTATCTTTCTCATTCGCAGAATTTCACAAGAGGGAAAAAAAGGATTTTTAACCGTCATGGAAGATCAATTTGAAGAAAGACTTCTTTCTGAAACTGTTCATCCACGAAACACCCAGATGCTAGGAGCTTTCTATCGCAATGCTCGTGCCCAATTTCAATACCGTTTGGGCCATCCTACACGCTGGACAACATTCGGCCTCAATACTGGCGCAACAGTGCCTCTTGTGCTGCACTCCGAAGGCAAAGCTCTTGGATTTGCGATGATCGACAAATCGCCAACAGTGTCTCAATCACGCTCGACCAATTCGTTTTTACGACGCTACCCACAGGCAAAAATGGTCTACCTGATGCCTAATTTCGGCGAAACCACGGTCATAGACTCTCGAACTTTGCAATGCCCAATCGCGGCAGTACTTTGACTCAAAAACCGACTTTAACTCAAAACCGCCCACTGAGCGCTACGCGAAACACCCTGCCAGCGCCCAATACGTCGTAAACAATCTGCGGATTTTGATTAAACAAATCGTCGACACCAAAATTCAGATCAATTCGCGACCCCACCCATTCGAGCGAACTGGGTTGATCGGCATAGAGATTAATCGAGGCTAACCAATCAAGCGTTGCGTACCCGGGTAAAATCAAATTTGACGTGGTCGAGGTGTGGTACTCGCGTGAAGAACTCAGTGTGTAGAGCAATTGAGAGCGCCAACGCTGCCTGGCACTCGGGTCTTGCACCGACACTCTCGTTTTTGAGATCGCCCAAGGTAAGTACGAAATCGCAAAACCACTTGTCGCGACTTTTGAGTAAGACAAGGTGAATGATTCTCCGGCTGAAATGCCTGAACCAAAATCTCGATCGACTTGATTCAACCACGAAAGGGCTTTTGATGAGCCTTCATTGATCGGTGTCGGCGGCGCCAAATTCTGAGTGTCTAACCGCAGCTGTGCATAGAGTTCAGTGGCTAAACTATTGGCTCCAAATTCATTTTGAAAGCGCTCTTTAAAATAGAAGACTCTCTCAGGCAGCAGATCAGGATTTCCGTGATACCAAACCTCATTCGAGTACCGACTGAGAAGCGTTGGAAATTTGGGCACGTAACCCACTTCAGTGTGCGAATCGGGCAACACGCCATCGCCCAAGACACCTGAAAGAGAGAGCGAAGCAGCCGGATGTAGACCATAAGCAGACAAGTGTTGCGTTTGAAGTGTGGGTGACACCTTCCACCTCGACGCCTCACTGATCACAAAACTTCGCGATGCGCGTAATCCCCAATACGTTTCTTTGGGTAGTGCTCTTGAGTCTAAATCAACCGACGTCATTCTCACGGTCGTGCCCAGTTTGAAGGGTCCATCAAAGTATCCCAATTCACCACCATACTGATTCGCCTTAGTTTTAGACTCAAACGAATGCGAAGTATCGCTATAATCAAGGTCTCCTAAATCGACAAACGCCAGACCACGCACTAAACTGTTATTACCCAGCCAACGAGTGGCTTGAGTGCTCAAAATTCCTCGCCGTGTTTTTTGAGTGGCCCCAGGAGTTGGGTAACTGATCGTGCCGTCTAACTCAGAAGTCATTGACGAGCCCAAGCCATTCACCACCCATTCAATCTGCGACGAACCTTCGGCGATAATTGACTTCGTCGAAAACGCACCGCTCGGGCCAGAGACTTTGCCATCGCTCCAGCCTGCAGTTGCGGCAAACCGATCTTCGAATTTTGCGCCCACCCAGGTCTGACTCAAAACCGCACTCGAATAAGATTGACCAAACCAAGCGTGACTCTGGCGATTTTCAAGTGAAGACGAAGTGATCGGTACCAAACTCAACCGACCCGCCACGGCCCTGGGGTCAGACACCGTCGCTTGTGGCCCGGTTCCGTACAAAACATCGCCCCACAAAAATTCAGGAAACAACGAAAAATCAAACCCTCCACCTTGAACCGGTGTTAACGGCACTCCCAATGAATCGACCTGGGTTTCTTCTGCAGAAAAACCCACACCTCTCACCTGCGCAGTCGCACCCGGTTGTCCCGAATCAGAAATGGGTAGACCCAAATTTCGCTTGAGCTGAGTCGAAAGCGGCCCCCCCTCAACTCGTTGTGCACCTGTTACCCCTTGCGACCGTTGAGCTCTCGACGAAAAGGTCTGAAGAGATTTTTCAGTATCATCACTAAAAAGATCGAGCGGATTACCTTGCACCACGATGGGCGACAAAACGACTTCTTCAGCCAAGCCATCGCGCAAAGCCGGGGTGAATAAGGAACTGAGCGAACAAAGAGCGATCGAAGACAAGACGAAGTGATTCATGATTTAAAGTGGTAATGATCTCGCACGCTAAATTCAATCAAAACTTCTGATTCTCTTGACGGCGACCGAATTATTCGAAAGCATGGCTTGCAGAACACTTTTTATGAAGACATTTTTCACTGAACTATTGACTTTGGCACAGATCGGTTTTGCGATAGTTGCGATCAATTCAAACTCTTTCGCAGCTGAATCGCCTACGCCGGCTGCCTCGACACCAGCAACAGTGGCGCCAACAATCAGTGATCGGCCCAAGTACTACGTTTCAGACCCCAGTCGAATACTCACACCCTCGATCAAACGAGCATTAGAAAGTCTCGTCGTTGAACATGACCACGCAAGTGAAGAAATGATCTTCATTTCAATTCATTCTGGTAAAGAAGGCGACATCAACAAGGGTAACCAGCGAAAATTTAGCGTTGATCTTTTCGAAACCTGGAAGGTCGGCCGCGAGCGTGGAAGCAAGGGGCTTCTCGTTGTCGTTTTTCTCAAATCAAAAACTCTAGAATTGGTAGCTGGCAATGAGCTTGAACCCACACTGGCGGCCGTGCAAAGTCAGACAGAAGAGTTAACAAAAACGTTAAAAGAAGCGTTAAAAGACTTCGTCGATAAAGACAGCACTCAATTTTCTCACCCACTATCTTCATCGCTCTTAAAATTCACACTCGCTTTTCTCGAGGCCCGAGACAGTCCTTTAATTCACAAAGGCCGAACCGATGAAATTCTAAAAGCGCTCAAACTCTCTGACACTTTGCCCCTCGCACACGAAGAGCCTAGTGACGTCGCATTTTATTTAGCAACGGCATTTTTGCTCGTGATCGTCGCAGGCCTCTTTATCGTTGTACTTCATTTTTCAACCCATCGAGACTATGAATTTTCACTTCGGGTGAATGAAGTTTCGGGCAAGAAGCTTCCGTTTGCTCAAACTCTAAAGATGAGGCAGTCGATCAGACCTCCAAACGATCGTGAGACGAGCAAGCTGAAGTTTTTGACGACTCCTCGAGTTTACTTGGGTTTTGAGGGCAAGGAAGCAATCGGCACAGAAGGCCAACTGCGATGCAAGCATTTTTATTCGGCGAAAATTTCTAAAAAAACGGTCTTCATTGTGATTGAAGAATCATTGATGCTCGGGCTCTCTGCCAAAATTCAAAAAGAATGGTTAGAACAGCTAAAAGAAGATCTCAAGTCAACGCATCCGAAAAATGCGATTCAATGGGCTCTGCAAACCTTAGATCAAATTCGGCCGGGAGCTTAGCGCCCTTAGTAGCGGTTAATCACTCTTGGCGAGACTCGTTCAATTTTATCTGAGACGATTTGAAAGAGATTGCGATTGGTGTTGGCGTGCCAAATGTCATCGGGTGATGGCCCACCACTCGCTGGCTGTCGAAATTGAAGCGCCGTTGCCGACCAAGGTTGAGTGGGCACTTGTGGAGCAAACATACCCGTGGGTTTCGACCACGCACGATCACTCGATGAAGGTGACTGGTAGAGAGAAGACGAATTCCCCAATCCACCCCCTTGCGACCTGAGACCGAAGATATCGGCGAGACTAGACGCATTTTTGTAAGTGTGATCAGTGATGGCCGCTAATTCGTTGGCCATTGAACTTGCCCCTAGCGCCGTAGCCATTTGGGCGACTGCCTGCCCGGGGGTACTCGCATCAAAACGCTGACCGAGGTGTTTGAGCGGCATGTCTTGCGGTATAGCCGCACGCAATTGAGATCGATTCATCAGCGCACCTTCGGTAGATGCCGAGAAATTCGCGTCACGCGCCATGAAGTCGCCCGATGCAACGGCTTCGGCTTCTCGAGATTCACGAGCTGCAGTCTGGCGAGACGCGGCCGCGTTTGCCCCGCCGACACCGCCTGAACCTCGGCCCGCTGAAAATTGGCCAGCTGCGATTGCGTCTACCTGACCTGTCACCGCCGCTTTATCACCGTTGAGTAAAACAGAATCTGAAGCGAGGCGTTTAATCTCTGTGCAAGAAGCCGCATTCGCTTTTTTGCTATCGTCTTTTGAAAGCGCTCTGATCGCAGCGAGGGCACCAAAAACAGCGGCGGTGATGCACGCTGCGTTTCGGCGCTGAGCGCGTGAGTCTTTGTTGTCTTTGTACGGATCAACTGCAGTTGGGGGAGGTGGTGCTGCTGGATCGGTCGGTGGGGGGTTACCAGCAATGTCTGGCTTTTTGGTATCGCCAGATGCGGGCGGGACTGTTTCACCTTCAGGTTGAGGAATTTCTGGACCACCTGGGCTCGCCGGACTGCCACCAGCAGTATCGGCGGCGAGTTGGGCTCGAACACCGTCGGCGTTAAGGCCTGGTGCACGTTCGTATATGGTGCCACCTCCAGCGCTCTTGGCTTCGAGAGGCGCACCTGTTGTATCTGTCACGAGTTTTGGGCCGGTACCGTCATCATGCATCAATACCGTATGATCGGTTCCATCTTCGGCCTTGACTGTTTTTTGAGAATAACCTTTATTCTCTCCAACTGCCTTCCCAGAAACCCACTTGCCACCTCCAAGGTCAATCTCTTTACCGAACTCTCCATTTTTAGCACCGACGGTTCTTGGGGGTGGAGTCGCTTTTTCAGGCGAAGGAGCTCCAGGAAGTTCTGGTCCAGGTCCTGGCCCCCCGGGGTTTGTAGGATCAAGACCATCAACGTTGATGCGGTCGGGGGCTTTGAACCTCGAATCCACAGAATTTGGGTCGACAGTCACGAGATTTTTTTTTGCGTCGCCATCGAGCTTCGCTTTGGCTAGCCGATCTTCGCTCGTTTTTTTTGATACTTCTGCGACCGCGTTCACAGAATCGAGCAACTTTGCAGACGCTTGACTGCAGTCACCACCAGTATCACCAGGACCGCTGAGACCTCCTTGACAGTTCCGAACATAGTTGTCTGAGATTCTAACCTTCTCTGCGACTGCGTCGGGTAGCACTAGACCTTTAGCCAGTTTGTCTCGATTTTGTGTTGCACTGTCTTGGACGGCTTTTAGCTTCGCTGCCTTAGCATCGCGTGCGTTCTTCTCATCGAATGTAGCCGCATCCGTCTTGAGTATGTGATTAGTTTCTTGGGTGTTCAGCTCGCGAACGTGTTCGTCATCGACAATTTCAGCTGCGTAATCAGCCGCCTGGTATACATCATACAATCCGGTAACAGGATTCAGTGCCCCAACCACCCTAGCTCCCACTGAAACCGCTGCTTTTTTTGCAGCTTGTTTTCCTACCTGCTCGGCCGCGACTCTTGCTGCCTCTTTTTCAGCTGCTTTTTCCGCCCCGGCCCTAATCGTCTCCTTTAATTTGTCTTCGAGCGCGCCCTCTATCTTTTCCTCAACGAAATTTCCGGTCTTAGTCAGACCATCTTGACAGTCTCCATTCGCGTCGAGATTAGCACATGTCTCATCCATTACCCTAGCCCGCGCCTCAGAACTGATCAACCCCAGCGCCCCAATCATTCCCAAATTAAACGCGGGTCCCATTGCAATCGCGAGCGCCACCACCGGATCAGTCGGCAACCGATACCAATAATAATCTTTACTCGGAGGCTTCGGCTGATAGTAACTTCCTTTCATGTCTGAAGCTCCGCAATTGCCGCCACCGTCTTTGAACTGCATGTAGGCCACACCAGTGACTCCGGCGCCGGCGGCAATGGTATTAATGACGCCACCGGCTTCTCCGCCAGTAGATCTCACAATGATTTCGCCTAAAATGTGCGCGAGACTACCTGCACACGCGGCCGCTTCACAAACTCGCGTCAACGTTTCAGTGCCGCTGACCACTTCTTCTTTCACGCCTTCAGCAATACCCATCGCACAAGCCACACCACAGGTGCCAGCAACGGCGACATCAATCCAAAACATCGCATCTTGAAAATCGGTATTTCGGTCAGAGGCTTTGTAACTCAAACACTGGGTTTCAACCACCGAACCGTGAGCCTTACACCTTCGCGCGGCAGCTTTGGCGTTCGCACATTTTTCTTGAAATCCCACACCCGGAGCAATCGAAACCCCGATCGTTGAAACTTCAGGGCACTCACTTGATGGCGTATTAGGCCCCGTACCAATTTGAAGTTGCGAACAAGCCGTATCATCAGCAGCGCCCCAATCACTGGTCGGGGCTTGGCCATTCAACCCAAGCCCCTTAGGTTTTGTGCCTGAATGGTCTTGATCGGTTTGAAAATCGGCTTCTCCCAAAACATCACGACAAATATCTGCGCAACTTTGAGAAGGCACAGCTTGAACCTTTGGCGAGTCATCGGCTTGTGCAGGTGTAGACGCAAAAATAAACTCAGGCGCAAAGACTGAACTCACAAGTGAAACCACTTGCACGCAGATGAGCAAAGACGCGGTGAATTTTCGAGACTCGATCGATCGCCACATTACCCTATTCTCTTCGGCAAAATGGGGGGGGGGGGGTGAAGTAAAAAATGATAGATTCTGCGATTTTGGTGCGCCTCTCAACAAATCCTCAATGAACCGTCAAAATTCGGACGTTACCCCCATGAACGCTGCCCGCGTCATGGCATTTATATCCGAATAATGACTGTCACCCAGTTGATCAGCAACACCCGCTGGCCTCATCCAACCACATCACCGTCTAAAAGCTGTTCAAACCGAACGAGCCGATAAAAATAACCCTCAATTTCATCACGGTGTGGCGCGTACAACTCGCCCTCATACACTAGCACTGGCTTAACTGAAGACCTTGACGGCAATTTCAGAACCGCACATTTTTTCTGCACCTCTTTGATGATTGATCGATCGATCAAACGAGCGCATTTAAATTCACACACGAAAAACACATCGAGCTGCGTATGAATGAGTAGATCGATTTGACACCCACCCTTATTTTGCTGCGTCTTTCTCTGAACATAAGGCGCCGAAGAAACAACGCTTCGGTCTTCTAAATTGAGAAAGGGATACACGAGTGTTCGATTACCCAGAATGAGATTCTCAAATTGATACCCCAGTATCGCCTCAAACGATTTCAAATCTGCAATTGAATGAATCGCCTTTCCGCCCCGCAAGATGCGATCTCTGTTAGGTTCAATTTGACTAAGGTAAAAGCGCAAGTAATTGTCCTTAACTCGAAGGTGCCCAAGTTTAGACATCTTACCATCGGGCTTAAAATAGTAATCTCTACTAAGAAACCCAGAGATCTCAAGAACACTGAGGTCCTCAGTGAGATCTCCACTTTGAGATACTCCTAATTTGGCAGCAAGCTGCACTGGCGAGAGCTTTTGGGTCAACAAAGTTCTAATGATTTTGTCTAAACCCTTCTTTTTTCGTTCAAAAATATCAGAAAAAATTTTGTCATACTCGCTAAAAAGTATTCCCGATGGGGTAAAGCATAGAGAGACCAAATTCTGTTCGGCGGTTTTCTTGGCCAAAATTTCTTCTAAATATTTCGGCACTCCACCGGTCACCGACAAAATGATCATTTTTTCCATCGAACCCATGTGATAATGATTCGCGGTCCAAAACCGGTTAATCTCTTTAAGAGACAATTCTCCGAGGTTGATCGCCAACGAGATGCGACCCACAAAATTTACGTTTTTGAGAATATTATGATCAATCCAAGAAGAAACCGAACCGCAGACCACAAGAATTAACTGAGGATTATTTCTAAACTCGAGATCCCAAGCATCCTTTAACTTTGCAGCAAATAAGGGATCTTTTCTCCCCATCCACGAAATTTCGTCTAGCAAGACTACGTGGGCACCTCGCTTAGTTTTAACTGCGAGCTCATGAAATGCTTGTGACCAATCAGTAAAGTGAACCCTGGGGGTCTGAAACACAATGGCCATTCGTGTCGCAAAATGATCAAGCTGATCTTGATTAGATGAATGGTCTTCTGGCGCCAAGCCCTGAATCACTACAAACGACTTAAACTCACGGGCAAACTCGCCGATCAGTGTACTTTTGCCGATACGTCTTCGTCCTAGAACACAAACCAAACTAGCGGCTTTCTTTTTTCTGAGAGCCCTCAGCATTTCGAGTTCTTTCGCTCGACCGAAAAACGACCGCGATTCAGATCGAATACTCATACTTCACCTCGCTAGATTAAGAGCAAGTGTCGCACACCTGAAAACCCCTGTAAATCAATAAAACACGATTTGCAGGGGTTTTGAACTCCTCCATGAAAACCCCTGCAAATCAACAAAAAGCGATTTACAGGGGTTTTGAAAAAGTCCCAAAACTCAGCATTGACGAAGCCCCCTGCCCACCCCGCAGGCGCCGCTTCACGGCCGCAAGAAAAAATCTTCAGGGCTATTAGGCTCAGACCGGCGAATGAAGAGTCGCGATTCTGCACGCAAACCCAGCAACATTTGCGACAGATCAGTGAGTATCGCTCTGCCCGAATAGTAGCCGTGCCCCAAACCCAAAACGCTCGAATCGGTTTCGCCGACATTGATCACGTCAATTCCGTCTGTGCGCGCACATTCGCCAAGGCGTTTATTCTTATTCATCGTTTCAGAAGCGGTCATCGCCTTGTCATTGTAAGAACAATACAAGGTCACGTGTTTGGCACTTCCGACTACCGACTTTGAAAGTTTCTGAAATTCATCAATCGGAAAATCAGGCGCATTCATCACCAGCTCCCGAAAAAGTTTTGATTGCCCATCAGCATTGATCAAACCCAACGCGGGCAAAACCACCTGATGCCCCATCGAGTGAATCGCGAGAAAAACCGGCACGCCTGTATTCGCCACTGCCTGAACCATTTTCAATTGATTCACCATGAACTCAACTGACTTCTCGGCATTCGATTTATTGGACTGATACGTGCGGTTCAGCATCGTACCCGCAAACAAGCTATCTCCCGCGCCCGCTGGCCAAGAAATCAAAAGTACCTTACCTTGAAACTTCAGGTCGTACGCGATTTGAGCCGCCCTCAAAACCGCCTCTTCAAATTTGACATTAAACCCGTGTACGAAAACGAGAAACCCTTTTTCACCCGCTTGAAGCAATGAAGCACTCAGCTCATCAGTCGACAATTTTTTGTGTGAAAGCACCTTGAAATACTCGTGGCTGTCAGCCCTTGGGTTAGCCTCAAACTTCAAATCGCCAATCACATGTTTCTTCGGCACATTGAGCAAACACGACCCGAGCGTCACACCTTTCGAATCAGAAGATTCTATCGCAGCGACATCAATGCCAAACTGCCTATCAGTACAGCCAGCCTCGGCCCCCAATAAATTGCGATTAGTCGCATACAAGACTTCAACCGAAAGGGTGTCAGCGTAGGGCTGAACCATCCAATCATTGATCGTTTTAGCCACGTCATCTCTCGGTAACACCTTTTGCTGTGGCGTCGCTAATCCGTCAGACGCCTTAGAAGTCACTACGGGCGCCGACGAGCAACCCGGTAGACCGAACATCAAAATAATCGCCAATATCAGCCAAACCTGTGTAATTTTCATATTTTTATTCACTTTTGCGGTTTTGAAACCCGCTGCTCTATCACACCAAAAAGTGAGACTCCATTTTTCTTCATTTCAATGCGAACCTGGTCACCAAATTTCATAAATGGGGTTTTGGTCTCGCCTTGATCTATTTTTTCAATCATTCGTTTTTCAGCCAAACAGCTGCTACCCCTAGCACGGTCTTCGTTCGACACTGTGCCACTTCCCACAACACTGCCTGCACACAGTGTTCTCGTTTTCGCCACGTGAGCAATCAAATCGGCAAACGAAAAATGCATCTCTTTGCCGGCATCTGGGTTACCGAACAACTCGCCATTCAAATGGGTCTCTAGTGGCAAATGCACTCGAGCGTCTTGCCAGCTATCACCCAATTCATCAGGTGTTAAAGCAAACGGTGCAAACGCACTCGCCGGCTTTGACTGCAAAAATCCAAAGCCCTTCTCTAATTCAGCCGGAATGAGATTTCTCAAACTCACGTCATTGCAGATCATGACCAATTGAATGTGCCCCTTGGCCTCTTCGGCGCTACAGCCCATCGGCACGTCATCGGTGACGACTGCAACCTCAGACTCAAAATCAATTCCCCACTCTTCACTCAAAGCCCAAATCGGCTCATTCGGAGCCAAGAATGAATCGCTACCCCCTTGATACATCAGCGGGTCAGTCTTCAACGTTTTCGGTGGCTCAGCACCGCGAGCCTTTCGCACCAAGATCACGTGATTCAAAAATGCACTGCCATCGACCCACTGATACGCGCGCGGTAAAGGTGAGAGTAGCTCGCTTGGCTGCAGGTTAAAACTATCTACCGCTGCACCCATCTCATGAAGCTCAGACAAAGCGCGAAGCTGCGGCTCAACCATTACCCAAAGATCAAGAGCCCTTTGCAAAGTCGGCGCGATCGCTTTTGCCGAAACCCCTCGCGTGCGCGATTTGTTCACTACAATCAACTCTCCGTCTCGCGAGTTACTCTTACGTGTGGCTAGAATCATTGAATCACTCCCTTAAATCTTTCTCTCGATTCGCTCGCGCTATCCAAGAAAACGCGCGGCCAATTTCACCATTTTCGCAGAACCCGGCAAGCTGTTGCTCTAGGCCAGAGGCAAAGCCTTTCTCGTGACTTTTTAACGCAGTGAAAGAAGCTTCATCTTCGGCAGTCAGCACCAATTGCCCAAACGCAGGCAATTCTTTCACTGAACCCAGTCGGCTCAAGTGTTTGCCAGTGAGCACTTCGCTACTCCGAACCCAGGTAGGCAAAGCGTCAACCCCAACCCCGCTAAACGCTGGCTTTGCCAATTCAAAAAGCCCCTCTTTTGCTCGAGAGTACCAATCACCACCCATGCGCGAAACCAAATCGAGCTTGCGCGGATCAACCTTACCGTCAACACCTCGTACACTGCGACTCAAGCTCATGTGCACCACTTCGGCGATCATCAGATTTCCGCTACCCGGCTTACCACCCAGCTCGACATGACTCATCAGTCGGCACTCAAGAACCGAAGGCGAATTCGCTACGCCGGGCGCTTTGATTTTTTGAGACTTGAGTTTGGTAAAGCCCGCCTTTTCAAACTCGTCAACACCCCGAGGGTACTCACCCGATGCCAAATTGATCATTTCGACACAATCGTAGTTTACGATTGAAACGGTAAATTCTTTGGTCTCTAGAATATTTAAATGAGAATGTTTCGGCTCTCCCGTTCGCCCCGAATAGGCAGGAGAAACCGCAATCACCGGCGGATTTGCTCCGAAACAGTTAAAGAACGAAAATGGCGACAGATTGGCTCGCCCCTGACTATCAACGCTTCCAACTAAGGCAATAGGCCTGGGTGCCACCACCGATAAAAGTAATTGATGTCTGGGGCCCACTGGCATTTGCTGCAAATCAATCGATTCAAAATCTTCGTGTATCAAAACGCTCACTCCATCCAACTCAGCGGGTAGGCCTTGTCTTCGACAGCTTCTGCATCAGCGACAAACTTCAGTGGCTGAAAAGTATCGATCATCACGGCCAATTCTTCGGTCGATTTTTTTCCGATTGATTCTTCGTATCGCCCCGGCTGAGGCCCGTGTGGCAAGCCCATCGGGTGGTAGGTTATCGATTCTTGAAAAATGCCTTTACGACTCATGAAATTTCCTTCTGAGTAAAAAAGAATCTCATCTGAATCGACATTTGAATGCGGATAAGGTGCCGGAATCGCATGCGGATGAAAATCAAACAAGCGACTCACAAATGAACAAACGACAAAGCCAGGTGCCTCGAAGGTTTGGTGCACGGGCGGCGGCTGATGAATACTGCCCACAACCGGTTCAAAATCGCCGATATTGAAAGCCCAAGGAAAATGAAATCCATCCCAGCCAACCACATCAAAAGGATGATGAGCGTACACGAGATCTTGGGTGCCGGTTTGCAACTTCACGCGAACCAGAAAATCACCTTCTTGATCGATCGCCCCTGTTAACACGGGGGTTCGAATGTCTCTCTCACAATAAGGCGAGTGTTCGAGCAATTGGCCGTGCTGATTGCGATACCGCTTCGGAGTCTGAATAGGCCCAACCGATTCAACCACAAGCAGACTCACCGGCGAAGCGTGCTCGAGCTTCCAAACCACTCCGCGCGGTATGACCAAATAGTCACCTTTTTTAAAAACAAGATCACCATATTGTGACTTCAAAACCCCGCTGCCAGACTGAATGTAAAGCAATTCGTCGAAATGGCCATTTCGATACAAATACGACATCGACTGATTGGGATGAGCTTTTGAAATCACCACATCAGAATTGAAGAACAAAGGCATGCGAGCTGAGATCGCATCTCCGCCTTTTTTGACTTCAAACGTCTTGACGTGTCTCACACTGTGGCCTACGGCTTCACTCAGTGTTTTGCCCTGAATGAATGCTCCCATTTTCTTCACCCGTGTCGGCATTCTCAAGTGGTATAGGTTCGAATAAACACTCGAAAAGCCTTCGCGACTGATCAGCTCTTCGTAATAGATTTGTGGATAGATTTTAGAGCTCCCCGCGGCGCCTGGCTTCGAAAAAACCGTGTGACGTTTCGGCGGAATGATTCCTTGCTTTTGATAAATCGGCATGAACTACAGGTTTCCTCTCTTCGCTTGCTCTTTCTCAATCGACTCAAAAAGAGCCTGAAAATTGCCCTGTCCGAAGCCTAAAGCACCTTTGCGTTGAATGATTTCGAAAAAGAACGTCGGACGGTCTTCAATCGGCTTAGTGAATAACTGCAGAAGGTAACCCTCTTCGTCTCGGTCTACTAAAATGCCCAAATTCTTAAGCTGTTTCACATCTTCAGCAATTTGCCCGACTCGCCCACTCAACTCTTCGTAATACGAATCAGGCGCATCAAGAAATTCAACCCCATTTGCCCGAAGCGACGAAATCGTTTCAACTATATTTTCAGTTGCTAAGGCGATGTGTTGAACTCCTGGGCCCTCATAAAAATCTAAGAATTCTTCAATCTGCGATTTCTTTAGCCCTTTTGCGGGTTCATTCAAAGGCATTTTTACATGCCAGTTCTTATTGCGCACAACATTACTTTTTAACGCCGAAAATTTCGTCGAAATATCGGTTTCGTCGAACCGAATAAAGTGGGTGAATCCAAAAATATTTTTATAATACTCCGTCCAATGATCCATTTTTCCTAGTTCAACGTTCCCAACAATGTGATCAATGAATTTCAACCCCGCTGACGGTCTATTTAGCGACGGCAATTTGTGTTCTCTAAAACCAGGCAACCAACAGCCCTTGTAGTTCTGACGATTCACAAACGTGTGAATGGTGTCGCCGTAGGTTTGAATTCCGGCAATCCATACAGAACCCTTTTCGTCTTTTAATTCTCTAGGAGCAAACGCCTCTTTTGCTCCCAATTTCAGAGCCTTTTCAAAACAAGCCCTGACATCAGTCACTTGAAAGGCAATGTCTTTAACGCCGTCACCGTGCTTTTGCTGCCACTCAGCCACTGGATGCCGAGAACTCAAGGCTGTCGTTAATACGATAAAGATGTGATTTTGTTTCAATACATACGAAACCGCATCTCGCCTTCCGGTTTCAGGGCCAGAGTAGGCAAAAGCCTCAAACCCAAAGGCCGAACGGTAAAAATGTGCCGCCTGTTTTGCGTTTCCCACATAAAATTCGACATGATGAAAATCTTCAATCGGCAAAGATTCGGTACCGTTCCAGTCAGCAGTCATGAAAGCCATAGTTTTTCTCCAAAAAAAGTCTTATATCTACAACAAGTAAGGGTTCAAAATATGAGTCAATCTACGTTCGCCCACCGAGTATCGCAAATAGAAATTTCAGGAATTCGCCGCTTATTTGAATTAAGTGCGAATATGAAAAACCCGATCGATCTTTCATTGGGGCAAGCCGATTTTGATGTACCTGAAGCCGTTAAGCAAAAGCTGTATGAGGCCGTAGCAGCCGGAAAAAATCGCTACACTCCATCAGCAGGCATTCCTGAGTTTCGTAACGCGGCTATGGAGCGCCTCAAACAAGAAGGCATTTCAACCAATTCAGTCATGGCCATCGCTGGCGCCTCGGCCGGGCTTAATCTAGCGATGCTGGTACTGGCCGACGAAAACACTGACGTCTACATCGCTGATCCGTACTTTGTCGCCTATCCACAAATCATTAAACTCGCGAACTCAAATAGGGTGACGATCGACACCTATCCTGATTTTCGCCTGACCCCCGAACGCATTCGTGCACGAGTAGACGAAAGGGCAAAAGAGCTCGGTGCAAAAGCCGAAGGCCGAAAAAGAGTTCTCATCTACAATAGCCCGGCAAACCCAACAGGCACGACTTATTCAGAAACTGAAATTAAGGCTCTGGTCAAATGCACTCAAGATCTGAAGTTTACCGTCATTTCTGACGAAGTTTACGATTCGTTTTGCTTAGACCAACCGCACCTGAGCTGGCTCAAATACGACCCATCGGCTGTCTTAGTCAGAGCGTTCAGTAAAACAGGCGGAATGCCAGGCTGGCGAATTGGTTTTGCAGCAGCCCCTCTGCCCATTCTCACTGAAATGATCAAAATGCAGCAATTCACTTATGTTTGTGTGAACGCACCGGCTCAATGGGCCGTTTTACCTTTATTTAATCACAGCTATTCGTCACTGCTTGAAGACTACCGAATGCGCCGTGATTTCGTAATGAAAGAATTAGTACCGGCCTATCAGGTTCAAAAGTCAGGGGGAAGCTTCTACCTATTCGTTAAATACCCCGAAAAAATGAGCGGCGACGAATTCATCAAACGCTGCATGGCGAAAGAGTTGCTGGTCGTGCCAGGAAGTACATTCTCTGCGAGAGACACTCACTTTCGTCTCTCCTTTTCGGCCAGCATAGAAACCCTAAAAAAAGGCATCGCTATTCTCAACGAAATTGCTTCGCACTGATTTTGAACTGATTGTCGGGGATTGACTTAGTGCGAGGCCGCTTTGCCGAACTCCTCGATAATTCCGTTCACAGCGGCGTCCATGATTCTCTGACCATACTCTGCCCGAGCTAAACCCGGATCTGAGAACATCGCACCATCGGGAAACGCTTTTCGCACTTCTGCTGCGCTCAGAGGCCAAATTGAGGTTTTTTCTCCAGTGACCGGGTGATAAGGTCTTGGGGCAACCTTCTCCAAAAAGAAGGTCAGAGAAACTTCAGTCGGAGTTGCATGTGATCCTTCTTTATCACCAAAGAGTTCATCAGCGATTGATGCCACTTTTCCCATCTTCCACCAGTTCACTAACTGAAACGAAGCACCCTCTAAATTTTCATGTTTGAGTTCTTGAAAAGCCGCTCTGACCGTACTTTCGTTTCCACCGTGACCGTTAACAAACATAAACCGGCGAAACCCATGATGGTAAAGACTTCGAACTATTTCACAAAGTACTTGCAGATAAACGCTCGGGCGTAAACTCACACTACCAGAGAACGCTAAATGATGACTGGCCATTCCGTAAGGTAACACGGGCGCTACCATCCAGCCCCTTTTTTCACCCACTTCATTGGCAATCGCATGAGCTGTCAAAAAATCAGTTCCAATCAACCCCGTAGGGCCATGCTGCTCAGTGCTCCCAATAGGAACCAAGATTTCTTTACTGCCCTTTAAATACTCGTCAACTTCCTTCCAGGTGCAGGCTTCTAATCTCATTTCGACTTTCCTCTTTGACACTTATATACGAAATCTCTCATTTGTTTTACAATCTGAAACCATGGCAAATCAAAATTTCCCAGCGATTTATCTACCACATGGGGGTGGCCCCTGGCACGTGATGCAACACAGCCCACCTGATGACTACGCTAAGCTTCGCGAATGGCTTGAGGGCATTCCGGCTCGGCTGCCGTCAAAACCGAAGGCAATACTCATGGTTTCTGCCCATTGGGAAGAACCAGAATTCACCTTACTCGAAACCCCTGAACCGAAGCTGCGCTATGACTACTTTGGATTTCCGAAGGCTACTTACGAACTGAATTACCCGGCGCCACTGAGTTCGCACCTAAATTCGCGCATCAAACAATGCTTCGCTGAAGCCCAGCAAAAACTTGCCGGCGAGTTTTCTCGAGACTACGACCACGGCGTCTTCGTGCCACTCATGGTGATGTTTCCAGAAGCAGACATTCCGATAGCTCAACTTTCACTCAAATCTGGCCTAGATCCAACAGAACACATCCGCATAGGTAAATTGCTAGCTCAGCTCCGAAGAGAAGAAGTCTTAATCATCGGAAGCGGATTGAGCTATCACAACCTTCGCTTGTTTGGCCCTCAGGCGCGCCGGCCATCGGCAGAATTTGACGAGTGGTTAACAAACACTCTCTGCAACCAGACAGACGAACCGCGCAATCAGGCCCTCACAAACTGGAAATCAGCGCCGTCTGCCACTATTTGTCACCCCAGAGAAGAACACCTCACCCCTCTGAATGTGATTGTGGGATCGGCCAATGAAGCAAAAGGAATCAAGACGTATTCTGGGAAACTATACGAGGCGACCATCTCTGGGTTTGAATTCGCTTAGTTCTCACTTGGTACGCAGCAACCGTCAAATTCTTATCTCTTTAGAGTACAACCAAGATCTCTCGACACCCCCTCGACACCCAAAGATACTATGTTATTCTTATTGTAGATAATAACTATGGCATCACAACAAGTTGAAGACAGAATTCGAATTCTCAAAGATCATTTTGAAAATGGTCGCTACTCAAAAGCCGAATACTTTCTACATGTACTCGCTAATGAAAAGCTTTCACCCGCGCAACGAGTTACTTGTGCCGAAATTGCCAGACGCTCAGGATTTCAAACTTTTGCGCTGAAATTGCTTCAAAAACGCATCTACCCCTCAGTAAGAAGACGCACTAACCAAGCCGGAGCCACACCACTTGAGTACGCTGAGTATGCTGCGTCACTAGCAATTCTCGGCGGGCACAATGAAGCAAAAAAGATTTTCTCCGGAATCGACGGCACCCAGTTTCCACAAATTCGATTTCACCAAGCAGTAGCTGCCCTCGGCATCTGGGACTACGAAACAGCAAGAACTGCTCTTGAGTCTTTTCTAAGATCTAAACCCACAGGTGAAGACAAAGTTGCCGCCGACTTGCGCCTGGCCATGGTTGACATGAGGCACACAAATAAAAATCCAGAGCGTGCCATTGAGCTGCTTAAACCGTATTTACCTGGCAACGCCTCAACTAATATTTCAAGACCAAACCAAATGTACGCAGCGCAGATGGAGGTCGAACACACCTACCTTTTTAAGAAAGACACTCTACTCACGCTCAAAAAAGCTGAAGCACTCGAAGCTGTAGCGCCTGACCACAATTCGGCGGGATTGGTTCTGTGGATTACGCTTCTATCGATCTATCACGGTAAAAATACGCAAACTCAAAAAGACCGGTTGCAAATCGAACTCAAGAAAAGCCTCACTGAGAACAATTGGTATTCGATCAGACTTTTCGATCTCTACGAGTCTTTTATTTTAAAGAGTGAATCGGCTCTGCTTCGCTTTCTTTTCGGAACCCCTTTTGAAGGCATGCGCCGAGTTGCACTTGAACGATTCAGTGAAGAAAAACCAGGCTTTGCACTGCCCGAAACATTCGATTGGTCACCCAATCCCGAATTCAGCCAAGGAAAAGCAGCCAAATTTCCGGTTTTCGACGTCACGCTCGGAACCTGTGAGGGTTCGAGAGGCATGCTCAAGCCCGATGACTTGCCACTAAAACTTCTTCGAACTCTAGTTTCTGATTTCTATGCCCCCGTAAGTGAATTCGAGTTGCATGAAAAACTTTACCCCGGCGAGCATCACCGTGGATTACCATCAACCCATCGAATTCACCGCTTATTGCAGCGACTACGCGACTGGCTAAAAGAAAATCGAATTGCGATTGAGGTTGAAACCATCAAGAGAACTTATCGCGTTTCTCCCGAATCAAAAATTCGATTCAGGACACTCAATCCCAGTCAATCACCCGACTCAGTCGCCACGGTATCGCCTGCGATTAGGCATGCTGAAGCCATTCTGCGCAAGGCGTTCAAAGCCGGCGATTACTTCTCTTCGCCCCAAATTATGAAAATTCTTGATGTCTCACTGCGCACTTCGATCTATCGACTCAACGAACTCACACAACTAGGAATTTTGGTTGTCGAAGGTAGCGGCCGGGCCCGCCGCTACCGTTTTACGAAGTGAACTTAACACAATCCTAAAACTATTCTCTAATCTCGTCGTTTAGTATCAGGCAATATGGATCGGTATTCTGGAGACACGCAATTCGTAGGTGACTTTCATATTCACTCAACTTTTAGTGATGGAAAACTCACTATTCCTGAGCTCGTCGATCTTTACGGTTCACGTGGATTTGGCGCCATCGCCATTACTGATCACGTTTGCGAAAAAGAAACCGTCATCGGAAACGCCGCCCGAGTGCTTGGAAGAACGCTAACCGAAGCCAATTTTGGACTCTACAGAGAAATACTGAAGTCTGAAGCAAAACGAGCCCTCGCTCAATACAAAATGATTCTCATTCCAGGGTTAGAATTATCAAAAAACCAAATCACGAACTCTCGCTCTGCACACATTCTTGGGCTCGGAATCAGCGACCTGATACAGGCAGATCTGAGTGTTGAGACGATTTGCACAGAAATCCGCAAACAGAAAGGGCTTTCGGTTGCTGCCCACCCGGTTTCAACTCGAAAAGTAGAAAAACAAACGTTCTACCTGTGGGATAGGCGAGAGACATTGAGAAATTCGATCGACCTTTGGGAGGTCGCGAGCGGAGTTCACCTTTTCGATGAGGTTCTCGATTCTGGCCTACCGATCATTGCGAGCAGCGACCTACACAAAAAAGAGCAGCTCAAATCATGGAAGACGATTATTTACGGTGAAAAATCAGTTCACGGAGTTCTTGAAGCATTAAGACAGCAACACATCGAATTCAACTTTTACCAGGAGTCATCGAATGGCATTTATCCCTTATATTTTTCTGACGATTTGGCTCGTGGGTATCGCCCTGACCATTTACGGAACACATTTGGCTCTAAAAAAACGCCGTGCGGGAGTCCCGAATCTCGACTACCCGTTCAACCTGTATCCGGTATCGATTCTTAAGCCACTCAAGGGTGCCGACGGTGAAACCTATTTTGACCTGAGGTCATTCTTTACCCTTCAATACCCGCGATACGAGCTCATTTTTTCTGTCGCTAATTCGAACGATCGCGCCCTTTCAATTGTTGAATTATTGAAGTCTGAATTTCCAAATGTTCAAACCAAAATAGTAACTGGCCAAACTGCAGACTGCAACCCTCAGGCAACGAATCACTACTCTAACCCTAAGATAGCTAACTTAGTTCAAGCCTACTCTCAGGCCCAACACGATTTGATACTCATCAGTGACAGTAATGTTCGAGTGAGGATAGATTACCTCACTCGCATGGTGGCCCACTTCGATTCAGGAGTCGGAATCGTCACCGCAGTTCTCGGCGCTAGAGACCCTCAATCAATCGCGGGCATATTACAGTCTACCATGCTGAATACTTTCTACTCGCGCGCAATGCATCTTGCCGAGCGTTTCTCAAGCCCCTGCGTGATGGGTAAGTCAATGCTGTTTAGCCGCCACACTGCCAATCGTTTTGGGGGAATTTCTACACTCTCTAAGTTCCTTGCAGAAGATTACATGGCCGGAGTTGCGATGCGGCAGTTGGGACTAAGAAACGTCATCATGACAGACCCAGTGATTCAACACATGGGCAACTATACTTTCAAAGACTTCTGGCAGCGAAATATTCGGTGGGGTCAAATCCGAAAAATTCATGCGCCCATAGTATTTCTCTTTGAGCCTTTTTTTACATCGTTGGGCTCGGCGTTTTGCGGTGCACTCGCAGTGGCCTCGCTCTGTCAATTTCCGCTCTTCATTTTTTCAGCCATTCACTTTTCACTCTGGTTTTACTCAGACTTGAAACTCACTCTGATCTACGAAAAACCAAACCCGATCTTTGCAATTATTTGGCTATTCAGAGAGGCACTGCACCCCCCACTGTGGTTGGCTTCACTTTTTTCAAGCACAGTCACGTGGAGGGGCAATCAATTTGAAATTCTGAAAGGCGGAATCATCGGCTCTCGGGTACGCTCGCAAACAATCAATTAGGGCTTGATGTAGGCCTTAAATAAGACATGAATAGCGTTAATTGGGGTCTCAATATTTTCTCCGCTACCGCGGACCGTCAGTGACCCGGTGAGACTCTGAGAAATGGGCTTAAACATCTGACCATCAAGACTCATCGTCAATTGATTCTGTTCAAGTTTTAGCCAAAAACTACGCTTGACTGACACCAGGGTCGCCGTTGAATCCACGGTTTCTAGCAAGTCGCCTTCGGTCTTAATAGAAACAGGCAGGCGATCTCCTTGACGAAATTCAACAACGACGTCTCCAGAGGTTCCTTTTTCCAATTCTGCAAACATTTTTGGAGTCACCTCTGTCGCTCGAATACTCTGAATCACTCCCAAGGCGTGCGACTGAGAAACCCAAAATACCACCGCCACTGCAACTGACATCACCATTTCTACGCTCAACTTCATACGATCTCTCCTTATTCTTAATTACTACCATTGTAGTAATTAAGAAGAAAAAAAAGCATCTCGCTCGCTCTGCCAATCAGAACGGGCTCAACACCCCTGTTTGTAAAACTTCGGATATTCCCAACAAAAACAGATCAAACAAATTTACTGGCTGACTAAAGGCCAATCCGACTGGTACGACCTCGTGATTGCCACCAAGTGTTGCAAAAGCTACCGCGCCACAAGTCCACATGACAACGAGAGCACGCACCAGTAAGTGATTCCACCCAAATCGCCCCCTGCAACCCGTCTCGTCTGCCAGCAGTCGACTCACCCTCAGGCGAATCAAGTGGGGCTTTCTGAAAAATGCTGAAAAAGCAAATTGAGCCTTATCGTGTGTCTCTCTGACCCGCAATTCATGCAACTTCACCAGACAATGGGCTAAGATCTTTCGGTCTGCGCCAACGGCTACCGCCTTTTCGTCGGCAATCAGCTCTCTCTCTGTGTCGATTCGCCCCGCCAACCACCGATATCCGGGCACGAACCAAAAAAAATCACCCAAAAGTTGTATGCCGACAGAAAACACTACATCAAATGATCGCACGTGTGAAAGCTCATGAGCATTCACAGTCGCACGTTCAGTGTCATTCAAAGCCGAATAACTCTCACTGGGCCAACAAATGTACGGATTCAACACCCCGCCGGTAAATGGTGAGCCCGCAAATCGATCTGAGCAGTACATTTCAACACTTCGAAAGCCGAGGTCAGTGACCGAAATCAACTGCTTCACCCCAGGGTCTTTCTTTCTAAAACCCTCAAACTGATAGATGGTAAAAATCCTTCGTAAAACCAAACCAAATGAAATGGCCAAGGTGACTGTCAAAATCGCTAACGGTAGCCCACTGAAAAATTCGCGGCTCAGCCAGAAAAAAGCGTAGTCTGCAATACTCGTGGCAACCCACTCACCTGTTGGCAAATGCGCGCTGAAAAACGCATTCAAGCCGGGGCCAAATTTCGAGACGCCAGCCCCAAGAGTGATTGTTTGACTCTTCTCCGGAAGACTAAAGGGGTCTATTCCAGTGAAAATGATCGAACTTGCTGGCAACCCTCTAACCCCGAGGTCCCACAGTATCTTGATAAAGGGCAAACTCAATAAAGCAAGGCGTAATCGCCCTAGTTCAACCTGAAAAATTTTCAACACCAGCGTGACAATCAGAAGGCCAGCTAAAAAAGAAAACCCACTATTAAAAACCAAATTAAAAATAATGTGCTGTATCAAGCGCGAAAGTTCAATCATCGCGACTTAACCGCTTTCAGCTTTTCATCAACAGCGCGACGAAGCTCACGGAGTTCGTCAGCCGTGAGATCATCTTTCGAATCAATGAGGGCAAGAATAGGATTTAACCGATCATTCTGAAATAAAGACCTGCGAACTCGATCAAAGAAATTCTTACGCGTTTTATCTTTTTCAGACGAAATCGAATAGAGATACAGTCGACCCACTTTTGATCTGACAAGGTGGCCCTTTTGAAAAAGGCGACTCAAGACCGTCATGACAGTCGTGTAGGCAAGATCACTTCCGGCTCTCTTCAGTTTACTTTGAATATCTGAAACGCTCTGGGGTTCACTGGCACTGAGTAAACCCAGTATTTGCATTTCCAACGGACCCAACTCTAACATTCTTGGCGACATAAACACGATACTACTACGCTAGTAGTAATTAGCAACTAAAAACTACAAAAGTAGTATTAACTCGGCCGCCCACTTTTGGATTGCGCACCTACTGTCGATAAAACACGATCGGTATGGGGTCACTTAACGTCGGCAATTGCCGATAAATTATCCAGGCTTTGTCGTCGACTTGATATTTTTCAGTCACCCCCGAGTCGTCGAAAAACTGAATCGGCTGCAAACTGGTTACGGCGGCTGTTCCTAACTGAATGGTTAATTTAGCAATTACCTCAGCCGCGGCTTCACGAAGACAAATTGCGGTCACATCGGCCTGCCCCAGCAAAGCCCTCATGGTTCCGTCTGGAAGCTCAACCGTAATCACCGCGTCGTCAGTGTGGGCTATGGCAGTGAATTGAGAAAAGCTCTCAATCAGCTGACCGTCTTTGGTCACTTCAACCTCTGAAATTCCACTTACGCTATCGACAGTCGCCGAACCACCCAATGCCGCACTTAAGAAGGCTTTCATCGAATCGTTCGAAATTCTCCAACGTCCAATCACTTTTTCATCTAGCGGCCGATCGCCTTTACAGGGGCACTCACTTTCTGTGACGTCAACTTTGAACGACGATCGGTGCTCACCCGAACTAGGTAGCACTGAAGTCATCGCGAACTCAAGCTCGGCTCCGTCTTTCTTGCATCTCCCATCGAGTGTGATGGGGTAACCGGCATACACGCCATCGAAAGCACGATTTCCGATTGCATTTCGCGCCGAAATCGAAAACTTTGATTCGTCTTCGGTTGGTGGCACAAACTCTATTTCGGCCTTTTGGCCTTTTTTTAGCTTCAAGCGTTTTGATGAAATGGTAAAAGGCTCAGTCGAATTTTCAATCGTGTTTTTTCCTACCTTTAACTCAACCGGCAATGGCCCCACAAAATGGGTGGGTAAGTACACACCACTCACATCTTTGATTTGAGTGCGCATGAACTCTTCTGCAAATTGATGAAAATACAATTGAACAGTGGGTATACTCGCGTAGGCTGCTCGTTGCACACCTAGACCAGTCTCTTCAACTTTCGGCATATCTTTCAAAAAATCGAAAACACCCGTGGGCCCAATCCAAGTATTTGCCCACGATTGAAACAACGCTGTGTTCGCGTAGCCCTGCTTAAAAATCACGGTATCTGAGTCAAAAGCCTCAGCATTTTCAAACTCCCGGTTAATCGCCGGATAAACCAACCCGCTGAAATAATCTGCACTTCCTTCAACCCACCAATCAGAATCTGGATTTTGAAACTGAGATGCCATCTGGGTTAACTGCAAGACATGAAAAAGCTCATGGGCAATCAATTGCTTTTGATAATTCTCAGGCTCGGCCAATAGATCCTTATAGACCATCACCGCTACTGATTCTGGGTACTCACCTTGAAACTTAGGCACTTCGGCCCCGCGTTTTCGTGCCGACTTTAACCCAGTATAAACCAAGGTTGGAGGCCTCATCCAGCCGTAGTCTTTGTACACTCCGACTGAGTCAATCACGGCGGCCTTCATTCGTTCGAGCACAGGCCTCAACTCATCAGGCACTTCTGAGGTGGCGACACCAGAAACTACCGGCGCCGAAAAATACACCCCAGCCTCACCTTCGCCCATGGGCACAGACCAATATTTCACGCAGAGAAATTTCTTTTCATATCCGATGACCGGAAACCCTTTTGCCCAAAAATCCGCGCAATTAACTACCGGCTCGGCAGCCAAACCTTCAGTGGTACCAACAATAGGTGCCAAACTCGCCAAGAGAAAGAAAATCAAACTGTTTTCCATTAATGTCAATAATGTCACTTTGTCACTCACTTTTATTGAACTTTACTAATGTACTTAACCGGTTAAGTCAACCGCAGGCCAAAAAAACTACACTTGAAATCCACCCAACATTCAATCACGCAATCACGTTTACTCCAGGTTTACTCAATGAAACGACTCACCTCTTTTTAGCATCTCGATGATTTGCCTCATTCGACGCTCTCGCGTCTCAGGCTTCTTTGCGGTCTGCAAGCGGTAGAAGATCGAATAGCGATTCGTTTTACTCAAGGTATCGAAAAACTCCCTTGCTGCCCCGTGCTTACTAAGCTCTTTCAAAAAATCGTCTGGCATAATCGCCTTACCAAACGACTCATAAGCGAGACTCCAGCGGCCATCGACCTTTGCCGCCTCTACTTCTTTTAACCCAGGCCCTCGCATCTTCTTGCTCTTGATTAACCGATCAACATGCTCGGTGTTGCGTTTTGACCAGCCACTCCTTGGTCGTCGTGGCGTGAATTTCTGTAGCCACGATTGGCTGTCTTTTGATTTCTTTTGGCCATCGATCCACCCGAAACAAAGCGCTTCATCGAGTGCTTCAGCATAGGTAATCGACAAGGTGGTTGACTCAAGTTTATAGATTCTCATCCAAATGCCTTCGACTTGAGAATGATTCTTTGTCAGCCAACGACGAAATTCGATGGCCGATTCAAACGCGATCATTTCACAACCGCTCCCGCTAGTCGTCGTAACTCCCTTAGGCGCCATCGATAGACCCCCTTGTCTACTACAGATTCTATCTTGTTAAGCCTGACAGCAATAGTCTATTCTGAGATCTGATCTCATTTTGTGATGGGCAAAGCCACCAGTTTAATCTAGAGTCAGTCAGAGATTTAGAATCATAATTTCAACAAAAGAAGGATTTCACCCCATGGCAAATTACGTCGACGGCTTCATCATTCCGGTTCCGAAAAAAAATCTTAAACTCTATGAAAAAATGGCGAAGGCTTCTGCCAAAGCCTGGGTTAAGCATGGCGCTCTCGAGTACGTCGAGTCGGTTGCCGATGACGTCACGAAAGGCAAAGTTACTTCGTTTCCGAGAAGCGTTAAATCGAAGAGCAGTGAAACCATTATCTTCGCCTATGCAGTTTATAAATCTCGAAAACACCGAGACCAGGTCATGGCAAAAGTCATGAAAGATGAAACGGTTTTGAAGCTCTGGGAGAACATGCCTTTCGACGGAATGCGCATGATCTGGGGCGGTTTTAAGACGATCGCAAAGGCGTAAGTTTTTTAGGCACCCTGGCGAATTTAGTGATATGGGCTTCAGCTATATGAAGCTACCGTCTATTCGCCAGGGTTTACCTAGTGATATTGAAACCATCGTTCAAATGCAGTTGGCGATGGCCAAAGAAACTGAAAACCTTCAGTTAGATGAAAGTACCCTAAACCTGGGGGTCAGAGCCGTTTTTGACGATCCATCAAAAGGCACCTACTGGATTGCCGAAATTGACGGCGAAACCTCAGGAATGCTCTTAACGCTTCCTGAATGGAGCGATTGGCGTAACGGCACGGTTCTCTGGATACACTCGGTCTATGTTTTTCCGACACTTCGTGGTCAGGCGGTTTTTAAAACGCTCTACACTCAGTTAAAAAATCGAGTCGCATCAAGCCCAGAATTGAGGGGACTACGACTTTATGTCGAACAAAATAACATCAACGCCCAAAAAGTGTACGAAGCCGTGGGCATGACCCGAGAGCATTACTTTCTTTATGAGTGGCTGAAATAGGTTTATAGATTGAACTAAGAGACCTTTGCCCTATGTTTACTGGGATAAAAGAATACTGGAAATCAATGTCACCTGGCCAAAATTTTCAAATGAATGGCGTACCTCAGATTGCTCGAGACGAAGCAATCGACGTTGCAAAGAATTTACTTCGCGAGCACCACGCCAACATTCTCGACTTCAAAATGTTAAGCGACCTTTCACTTTCAATGATTGTCGAGATCAACGCCAGCCAAATATTGCCGCTAGCCACCAGCCTCATTGCAAATGGCTGGCGATTGCAATGCGAACCCCCGCTCGAAACTTTTAGCTCTCAAGATTCGCGACAAACCAACGCGATCGAAGGCACCTTTCAAATGACGTTCAAAGACGGCACCGGTGAACTTAAAATTCCTGTGCCTGCCGTACCTGGATAACCGCGTTTTTTCTCATTTGCCTCATCGAAGAATTCGCTCCATAATCGCCTCTATGAACCAACCCATCGAAAAATATGAGCCTCTCAGAGAAATTTCAAAAAACCTCTATTGCGTAGATAGCGATTGGCAGCAAACCGCCTTTCGGCGCCGAATGACCGTCGTCAGGCTTTCTGATAACTCACTCGTTATTCATAGTGCGGTTCAAATGAACTCAGGTGATCTCGATGCCTTAGATAAACTCGGCACCGTGACCACAATAGTCGTACCTAATATCTTTCACGATAGCGAAGCGCTCTTCTATGCCGCTCGGTACCCAAAGGCGAAAGTTTTCGTGCCCAAGAAAATTCTATACAAATGCTCAGAGTCAATGACCGTAGCCGGCATTCTAGAGAAAGATTGGCCTCATCAATCAGAACTACCTATCGTCAATTTTGCAAAGAATTTCGCCGCTGAATCTGCCTTTATTCACCTTGAGTCACGCACACTCATACTCACCGACATGGCGATGAACCTTTCAAGTGCCGATTTTAAGAACTCTATCGAAAAAACGGTCTTTGGAAAATGGAATGGAATACTCGATTTCTTTGGACCTAGTCGAATCACTAAGTATGTCGTCGCCCGCGACCGCGAAAGCTTAAAACAGGCATTCGCTGCGATCAATGCTTTCGATTTTGATCGAGTGATTGTCAGTCACGGAAGCATCGTAGAAACGAATGGCAAGCAACGGCTGATCGATGGCTACGCCGAAAGATTTGGCGCATTTTAGCTAATGATCGAGCTCGTGCGATGCGAGCCAGAACATAGGGTCTCAGAATCAAACGTGGTGTGTAATTACCAAGCGATTCTGACCGGTCCTAATTACCAAGGCAAATTGACCACCTACCCGCGTCAAAGCGGATAAACTTCTGATTTTTTACACATACTTAGCGATGTTGAAATCATCAGGAGGAATTGAGGTGTTTTCAA
>CAITVN010000076.1 GCA_903895855.1 Oligoflexia bacterium
CCCGAATACCTGAGACAGCGGTGCGAGATTGTCGATTTGTATGAGAGTTCCGCCCAATTTCCGCCCAAGCCAGAAATCGGCGAAAAAAAGCATTTACGATTGGTGGCGAATTGAGTTGTAAGTAATTGATTTTATTTATAAATCTGGCGGAGAGGGAGGGATTTGAACCCTCGGAACCATTTCTGGTTCACACGCTTTCGAGGCGTGCTGATTCAGCCACTCTCACACCTCTCCGTTTTTCGGCTGATTTCAACGAGTTGTAACCGGTGAATACTAATCCGATTTTCAAAATCACTCGCAGACTCTTCTTGTACCTGACTGCACTTGCTTGCGTCAAGTAGTTCTGAATTGTGCCGGTTTTACCGATCTACTTCGAGATTGACGCATCACCGTCACGTTTTGTAGCCGGACACCATTACCGCTTCATCGCGCGGTCCATATCACGCTTGGCATCTTTTTCTTTCGATGAGTCGCGTTTGTCGTGTTTTTTCTTGCCCTTACCCAAGCCCAGCTCGATCTTAGCCCGGCCCTTAGCCAGGTAAATGCGTACGGGTACTAGGGCCATGCCCTTTTGAATCGTGGCTCCAAAAAGGTGTTCGATCTGTTTTCGGTGCAAGAGAAGTTTGCGCCGTCTGAGCGGTTCGTGATTGTAAATATTGCCGTGAGAATACGGCGGTATGTGTAGCCCCACAATCCACGCTTCGAGGGTGGCGTTTTGCCTTCCGGTAATTTCAATCCAAGCTTCTTTGAGTGTCGCAGCCTGAGTTCTCAGTGACTTGATTTCAGTGCCTGTGAGAACAATGCCGGCCTCGAGCACTTCTTCAATGAAGAAATCGTGCTTCGCCGTTGGGTTGGTGGCGATGTTTTTTTCGACTTCAGGTCTCATTTCGGCACTCCGCCAGACGAAGCGCGCGCATCAGTACTCGATTGCGAAGTTGGCACGTTTGGCTGAGCAAGGCCCAGAGAAAGCAGCGTTTTGAAGGCTTCTTCGACTCGCATTCCAGAATCTTTCACTTCGCTCTCTGGTACAATGAGGTAAAATCCAGAGGTGGGATTCGGTGTAGTCGGCACAAAAACATTGAGCATCGGTTTTGTGAACGCCGGCGACTTGGCTGAACCCGTGACGAATGCGAGAGTCCAAACCCCCAATCGAGGGTATTCGATATAAACGACTCGTGAAAACTGTTCAGAGCCACCGCTAGATCCCATGGTTTTGGTTAGCTGATCAAGTGCGCTGTAAATGCTTCTCAAAATGGGAATGTGCTGAATGAGCTCGCCGACAAATTCAAAAACTTTTCGACCGAGAATCTGTTTTGAGGCCCAACCCGTGAATGAAATGACGAGAGACAAGACTAAAATAATGCCGAGCAAAATGAGAATACTGAAAAATGTGGCCGTCGAAGGGTCAGAGAACAAGTGTTCAGGTTGCCAATTGTCGGGCACGAGTTGTCTGAGGTCCCAGAGCATTCCGATTAGCACTGTACCGATCCAAACAATTACCGCGAGCGGAGTCAAAACCAGAAGGCCAGAGAAAAAGTGCCCCCTCAGTAGCGCGCCAATATTAGGAATTCGTGAGAAGTCAGGTCGTTTGATATTTAGGGTCATAGGTGAAGTGTGGCCGAGAGGCCTCCTCCGAGTACGCGGCCGCCGGCATCGTATCCGGGGGCTCCGATTTTTAAATCTCCAGAACCGCCGCCGGCTTCGTCGCCCGCAGCTTTAACAATCGTTTGTGTTTTGAGTAAGTGATACGAGAAGTGGGCATCAATACTGGCAGATTCTGCAATGCCAAGAAAATTCGTGAAATGGTAACCTAACCCAGCATTCAAGCTATGCTTTGGAGGATCGAGAAAGTTCGCGGCACCCGTGGGTAGCGCAGAAAAAATACTCGGCACATACGCGTAGCCAAGGCGCAAAGTCACGTCTTCAGTGACGGCGAACTCGGTACCCACTTTGGGTGTCCAGGTGTTGACTAACGGAAGTTTTGGCGTCTTGCCGGCAGAAATCGAAATTCCGCACGCACTCGAGTCGGTGTTGTCACATGCGCTGGTCGGATCTTGAATCGTCAAGGTCGAAGCTTCAAATAATGTCCACGCTTCAAAATCTGCCTCAGCACGCACTTTCAAAAAGTGCAGCGGTTGAACTGTGACGCCGAGTTCGACTCGAAGCGGATCGTAAAAAAGGGCTGAAAGCGCGTTAAAATTAAAGTCAACGGCAGCAAAACTTCCGAAAACGCGAGCACCTGACTTGAGCAGCATCTGATTTGAAGCCGCAAGCGGCAATCTGACCACCGCGCCCGCAGTGAAGGTGGGGTCTTTGTCAGATGACTGAAACCCTAAACCAAAATAAGGAGCGAGCTTGGGTTTCAATGAACTAGAAAAACGTATCCAAGACGGTTTGTCGGCTGAAGTATTGAGAAACACCTGGGCGTAGCTAGTCAGTGTGTAGCCAAGGTGTAAGCCCGCGCCGATCGTGAAATTTTGAACAGGCTCGACTGATGCGCCTAGTTCAATTTGTGGCCGATGAGTTCGGCCGCGGTAGAGTGAGTACTCTGGCACAAACGGTTCACCGGTATCCATGTACGCGAGTTGTTCAATCGGAAGGTAGGCCACAAGCCCGAGGCCCAGGTGAAAAAACGATTCGATGGGTTTGAATTGAATTGAAAATGCTTGACCAATCGTCGAGCGGTAATCGTCTACGACTGAATCTTTTCTGACTTTGTCAGACAGGTAAGTATTTTCTACGATCACGTTGTTGATCGGTGTGAATTGCGGGTCCATGGTTACGAGCGACCAGGCAAATTGTAATTTGTTGACTCGTGAAAGCGATAAAAATGCGGGATTCGTGTACGCCGCAAATGAACCCTCGACATTGGCCACTTCAGTGTTCGCAGTGGCTCCGGCTTGCGAACCAAACCCGTACACCGCACCGACGTTGGCAAGTGCAGCTTGCGATGCAAGCGCGAGGGTCACGAAAAGTGGCGCTATCAAAGTTTTGTTATGAGTCATAAATTCTTAAACCATCCGTTCCATTCTTCCCAGTTCAAGCTTTCAGCGCGGCGAGTGAGGTCGATGCCGGCAGCTTCGAGGGCCCTTAACTTTTCGGGCGAGTGAGAAAGCGAAGAGCGAAGCATTTTTCGTCGGTGTAGAAAAACTGATTTGACCAAACGGTCTAGGCTTTCGCGTGTCTCGGCTTTTTCAGTGCCGTGAATACGGGGTTGCGCCCGAGGCGTTAAAATAATCACTTCGGATTCGACTTTAGGTGGCGGTACGAAACTGCGTTTTGAAACCTTGAGAAAAGGTTTGACGTCCCAATCGTTTTGAATGGCAATTGAGAGTGATCCCCAGTGGTCTGAATCGGGTTCGGCATAAAGCCGCTTAGCCACTTCAGCTTGAAACATGAGAATCATCGAGACGACACCAGGGCCTTCGGGGGTACCGTATTTCGGTCGGTGCTTGACGAGTCTGAGTACAATTGCGCTGGCCGCAGAGTAAGGCAAATTCGAAACGACACAGAGCCTTGAGTTCGAAAGCCACAGGGCTTCAGGCAAATCGAGAAAATCGCCTTCTAGAAATTTCAAACCTTCAGGTAGTCGTTCTTTCCAACGGTCTTTCCAGTGTTTGATGAGATGGAGGTCTTTTTCGCACACGCTGAGTTTGGTTCCGAATGCCTCAATCAGCGAATCGGTGAGTGCGCCGTCGCCGGGGCCAATTTCGAGAACGGTGTCGCCCTTCACTTGATCGAACAGTTCTTGAGATTCAGCCGCAATCGAATGAACCACTTTATCGTCTCTTAAGAAGTGTTGCCCAAGGCGGTGACGTCTAGATTTGAAAGAAGATTTACTCACTCAGACCTCCGGATTTGGTATGGCATTGAGTGTGAGCGCATCCGATTCTTTGAGTGCATAGCCTTGTTGAAACCGAAGGGTTCCAGCGGCGGCTATCATCGCTGCATTGTCGGTGCAGTACTGAGCTTTCGGAAAAACAGGTTGACCCTCAAGGCCAACCCTCGCATACCCTTCTTGTAGTTGCCGACGCAAGGCTTGATTTGCAGCGACACCTCCGACCAAGACCAATCCTCGTAGCCGATGCTGTTCGATCGCCCTGAAAATTTTCGATGAAAGGGTTTCGATAATGGCTTCTTGAACTGAAGCGCAAACGTTGGGTAGTTCTCGTTCAAACGTGCCTTGTTTCTTGAGCTTGTCGACCGTCAGCGAAACCGAAGTTTTCATGCCGCTAAATGAAAAGTCAAAATTGGTTTTCTGCGGCAGCGCCCGCGGAAAATGGTAGGCCTTGGGGTCGCCAGACACGGCATTTTTTTCGATGAATGCACCCCCTGGATACGGAAACCCTAGCATTTTTGCTGTCTTATCGAAAGCCTCACCGGCGGCGTCGTCAATCGATCGTCCGATTTGGGTGCGTTTGAGAAAATCGAGCGGCCAAATTTGGGGAGCCATTGAAACGGCATAGAGGTTGGTATGTCCGCCTGAAACTATCGCAAGCAAGTAAGGCAGCGATAGTCGTTGGCCGACGTCTTGATCAAGAAAAACACTCGCTGCGTGACCCTCGAGGTGATGCACAGGGATTAACGGCTTTTTCAGCGCGTAAGCCATGGCCTTCGCCGCGCTGACGCCGACCAAGAGGGCTCCGACTAGGCCGGGGCGATTGGTGACGGCAATGGCATCGAGCGAGCTGGGTTTCATCGCGGCTGCCTTCAGGGCGTCGTCAATCATGAACGAAACGGTTTCTAGGTGGTTGCGTGAGGCGATCTCGGGCACCACGCCGCCATAAGGAATGTGTAAGTCAGTTTGTGAAAAGGTTTTCACCGAATGCACTTTGAATTGCGGTAGGGCAGGAGCTAATCCCTGCGCCTCCGGCTTGATGAGCTCAACTACCGATGCGCTACATTCATCGCAAGACGATTCGATACCTAAGATTTTCATGGGGCTCCTATGAGGCTGGTAGCTGCCCCTGCTTTGTCGGTTGAGCCATCGCGCGACCCATCGGCCGACTTATCGGCCGATGGGTCGTCAGCTGCGCTACTGGGGCACTTCATGAGTTTAAACTTTGTGGCGAGGATCTCTTGATTGACGGTGTGATTCTTGTACCACTCGGGCGCTCGCTCTTCGGTATGGCATTTCAAACAGGCCTTCGTTTCAACCGTTTTCGAATAGCTACCCGTAAATGGGTGACCGTATCCGGGTTGGTGGCAGTTTTCGCACTGAACGGGTGCCCAGCTCTGTGTGATTCTTTGCATTGCATTGAGTAGAGGCAATGACTCACCGTTGGCTTGCAGTTGAATGAGTGCGTTGCCGTCTTTAGCTGCGTGCATCTGCTTTAAGAGGGGTTCCAGTTCTTCAGAGTTGATGGTCTTATTTTCAGTCAACTCGGTTTTTGTTTGTGACAGCTCTTGTGCTGAGGTGTCGTCATTGCTCTGACTTGAGCTGTCGCTGGATTTGCCATCGCCAGCGGCGCCACTTGGCGTGGGAGACGGCCTGACATTCAGAATTCTGGCAATTTTTTGAGCCTCAGAGTAGCCGTTTGATTTTGAGTGAGCTGCATTTTCAGCAAAACCAAGGCTGTGGCATTGAAGGCAAGAACGGTTTGAAAGTTGGTTTTCTTTTTTCAGACCTGAGAGTGCCAGCGCGTGTGGAGTTTTTCTCCAAAAATCAAATTGCTTAGAATGGCAACCACCGCAATGAGGAAACGTTTGATATTTTTCAGGAGTCGCAAGCTTTGACTCTGAAGAATGCTTCATTTCTGAAAAATTCTTAGACTCGATTGCATTGATGGCTTTCTTCGCATTGGCCGCCAGCTGTTTCATTTCGGTCATTTCTTGAGTATCAAACTCTGCACCGAGTTGAACCAGGCGGTAGCCTTTAGCGGGGCCTTCAGGCGACTCAAGTAGTTTAGCCTCTAAAGGCAGTAATCCGACGTACTGATTGCGGTACGAAGATTGAACAAGAATGGTTTTGCCAATGACCTGTGGAGTTTGAAGAAAACTTTGTGAGTGGGCTCCGACAATGACATTGATTTCAGGTACCTGTTTGGCCAACTCAATGTCAGCCTCAATGCCTTGGTGAGTGATCGCAACGAGCAAGTCGGGTTTGTTCGTCAGTGAATGTGGTTGTGCTTTCACCCATTGTTTAGCCACTAGAATGGGGTCTGAAATTTTAACGTCAGCCGGCCAAGTGAGGTTAGGCCCAAGCAAACCGATGAAAGCGACCTTAGGGGCGCCCTTTAACTTGAGTAGAGTTGAGGGTTTGAAAACGGTTCGGCCTTTTTTGTCTTTGAGATTTGCCGCTAGAATCTGAATTTTTGTTTTGGCCGTTAAGTGGCGATAAGCTTCGAGGCCCCAGGCAAAATCTTTTTCACCAGGAACCAAAATGTGGTGACCGAGCTTTTCGTGCGCTTTAAGTAGGTAGCTCGCTTGTAAAAGCGATTGCTCTTTTAGGGGTAAGGGTAACGACGGATTTTCAAACAAAAAATCGCCAGCATCGACTTGTATAAAGGGCGCGGTGAAATCTAATTCTGCGCCGGGCTTGCCAATCGAATTGAGAAATTGAGCTTTTCTAGCGACTCCACCTGCTGGGTTATTTCGGCACCCACAGGGTTCAATTTCGCCCAGCACATCATTCGTGAAAATCAGCGTTGCTGCCCGACTTTGAGTAGTCATCGCCAATAGAAACGTAAAAACCCAGAATCTCAACATAAGTTGGGACCTATTTCTTTTTGAGTTTTGCGCGAGCCTTCGCAGCTAGCGGCGATTTTGGATATTTATCAACGAGTTCTTGAAAGAAAGCCTTGGCATCTTCTTTCGCGTCAATGGCTAAGAAGCTGAGGCCTATGCGATAGAGCGCTTCAGGAGTTCTCGGTGACTTCGCCCATTTTTCTGGAAACTGTGCAAAATCAGCGATCGCTTTCTTATACTGTTTCGTTTGAAAGTACGAGTCGCCTCGTAGGTAAGTCGCTTCGGCAGCGTTCTTGGTGCCCGGGTCTTTCAGGTAAGCAGAGAAGCTGTCAATGGCACTTTCAAAATCGTTTTTTGCGTACTGAGCCTTTGCTTTTTCGAATTTTTCACCCTGATCAGGTGGGGGTACGTTTAATTGAAGTTTTTTGAGTTGCTCAATGAGTTGCACTTGCGCTTGTTCGATTTCGACAACCCGAGCTTCAAATTTTTTAAACTCTTCAGACGATTTCGATTGTCCTGAATTGTCTGCTTGAAGTTTTCGCTCTAGGTCTTCAATTCGTCCGGTCAGGCGGGTGATCTCTTGTTTGATTTCATCAAGCACGTACGAGTCGCCTTTGACCTCGCCACTCGGTTCGCCCGGTGCGCCTTTTTTTGCAATCACGGTGGGTTCTTTTTCGGCGCCTGGGTCAGCTTGAGCTTGGCTGCCGCCTTCATCTCGCAATTGAGCTCGGCTCTTGAGACAACCCGAGTTCAAGGCTGCGATGACGCAGATCAGTAAAAGATTAGGGATGAAGGTTACAAAAACGAGTTTTGAAAAATTCTTGATCATGATGCAAAAGACTATGACATCGACGACTTAAAGACAAGAGTTGGGAGGAGTCGGTTAGCAGTTATTTGCCCGGAGCCGGGGCTCCGCCGCCACTCGAGTCTGAACCTTTTGGGTTGGGATCAAAGGGCGTTGCCGTCGGAGTGGGGTATTCGTAGGGAGTCGCAGGCTGAGTCGCTAGTGGGTCTGGGGCAATGACTTCAGCGCGGGTAGCTCCATTTTTCAACGACTCGAACTCGGCCATTTCGGCAAAGCGCCTAGCCTTGTCGGCGTATTCTTTGGCTAAGTCAAAATTTTTGAGTTTGTACTCATTTTTGGCTCTAAAGAACCATTCGTTTGATTGGCGGTAGAGCTCAGGGGCGAGGGTTTCGGCTTGCACTTCTTTGGCTGCCTTGATGGCCGCCTGGGTGTCAGACATGGTTTGTACGGGTCGAGTCGCGACCAGTGAGCAGCTGACGGTGGCTGATAAAAAAAGAGGAAGCCAGCGATAGATCACCGGCTTCCTCAAAAGAAACTTCAGGTCGAAGATCGATGCTCGACCCATAGATTTCATTATTTTGCTGTAATCACGAAGTTAGCGCGACGATTTTTTGCGTGTGCATCGTCTGCAGTGCCTTGGTCTAGGAGGCGCTCTTTGCCGTAGCTAATGGTGGTGATGCGCTCAGCAGCAATGCCCATGTCTTGAAGGTATTTCTTCACGGCATTAGCGCGCTTCTCGCCAAGAGCCAAGTTGTACTGAATTCCACCGCGAACGTCGCAGTGACCTTCAACTTGAATCTTGAGACCAGCGTTGTCTTTCAAGGTCTGCGCGTTGGTCTTCAGTTTGCCTTTGCCTTCAGCGGTTAGGGCAAATGAATCGTAAGCAAAATTAACGGTTTGAAGACCAGCGGCCTTGCCTGAATCAGAATCGCCAAGGGTTGAGCCAGTGTCGACGGCAGCGCTTGGTGAGTTCCCGGCAGGAGCTCCTTCATCGGCTTTCTTTTCTTTTGAGCAGCCAGTGACTAGTGCAGCGGCTAAGGCTAAAGCGGCAAGCAAAGAAAGAGCTGTTTTGAATTGTGTACCTGTTTTTGTATTAGACATTAAATTTCTCCTAAATAGATCTGTTGTGAGGCTACAAAATACTCAAAGCATTTGAAATTGCAATGGGAAATGTACTTGCGCATTCGACACCTCCGTTTCACAATTGGCCTATGTTCAAGATTCGGCTTATTTTTCTCGTATTATCGGTGATTTTGTTCATTTCTTCACCCGCGATTTATTCAGCGCAAAATGCTTGGGTTGGGGCTGAAGGCTCGGTCTATGCTCAGGCAGAAGAGACCGGCACTCCGGTCTATGTTTTTAAGCCTGGCGAGCAGGTTCGAATCGGAAATGAGCCAAAGAATGGTTGGTATGCGGTGTTGTTGCCGCCGGGAGCCAAGGTCAAAACGGGTTGGATTTCGTCTTCAAATATTCTGACCCAGCAACAAAAGTCAGACATGCGTGGCGGTGGCCTCTCGCAGGTCGCCCCGGTTTCTCGAAAAGCGGCCTTTCGGCAGTGGTCAATTGAAGGTGAGTACAATGTTCTCTTGGTCGGGGCAAACGACTTTCAAGACAAGCTCGGTCTCGTGCCCACGGCTTTTTATGCCAGTATGCCGGGGGGGCTGATTGGTTTTCGTCCGACCCTCGACTGGAATCTCGGCATTCGCGTCGGAATGATCGCGTTCACCGGGGTATTTTCGAACGCTGAAGCAGGCCTAGTGGGTTCGTATGTTGGTAAAGGCACTTATGTTGGGGCATTGTTTCAGTACCTGTTGTGGAATAGTCGGCCCTGGGCCTTAGATATTGGCTTTGGTGGCGGCATGCTTGTGGGAGGGGGTCTGACTGCGGTTTTGAATGGCGTGACTTTGGTCGGTTCGTCTTTTTCTGCCCCCGGATTTGATGGTAATCTTACGTTTCGGCTTTATCCCTTTGGCGACATGGTGGGGCTCTATGCCAGGGCCGGGTACCTTTACCTTTTGCAAAAGACGACGACAATTAATGCAGTGGCTGCGGGAGCCAAATACGGTGGCCCGGTCTTTGGCGGCGGGTTGATGGTCGATTTGTAATGGCGAGTTGGGGTCTGTGGGGGGAGGTCGGGTGGTGGTTGGCTTGAGCCGCTAGCCTTGAGCCGCTAGCCTGTCCGGCTATTGCGATTTGCTACCACGATTTTTCAATTCTCGGATTTTTGAGCCACTCCGGAGTGTTGGTTTTCTGAGTAACTCCGGCGCCGGAGTTCGGGGCGACTGGCTCGAGTAGCGAATGATAAGCGGCGAGCGTAGAACGTCGAGCGGCGAGTGATGACTGATGGGCGTAGAGTTGTGACCGTAAACTGATGAATGATGAAACCCATCGTACAAAGACACGAATCTATTCTAGAGGCGAGACCCTAGCCAACAGACGCGAACCTAACCTACGTAGACTTCATCTTGTTCGATTTTGCTCAGCACCCAGTCGAACTCACCTGATACGATTCTCGACTGGCAATAAGTGCAAGTGCCAGCCATGCTGATGTTGAGTTCTGCTCCGCACGCTGGGCAGCAGGTCGCGCTTTCTTTAACTGGGGGTTTGAAGTGGTTGCTTCGAATAAGGGTCCAGTATTCACTGAATTGCCGAACTTTAGTTGCGTTGCCCGACACAATGTTCTTGGTTGACTGGTTGATGGTGTAGTCAAGCATTCGGGCGTAAACTCTCACCGTCACGCTCTGATAATGCAAATCGACGGTGACCTTAACGGGTTTGAATTTTTCAACCGTGATTTGCTCGATGACATTTCGTAGATTTTGTTTTTTGTAGTTATTGATCCAGTACAAATGAGATTCAAATAGTGCATCGGTTTCAAAGGGGCGCGCTTTTTGCCATTTCTGTGAGCTCCACGCTTCTTGTAGTTGCAGAAAAATTTGATTGATTTTGACGATCACCGAATTCAAATCAACTAAGGTGCTGTTTTTCTCGAAATCGGGATCAACCAGCGAAGGTAGGTTGGTACCCACTTCGACATCTCCGCCATCGATTGCGGGTGGTTTGGCCGTTTCACTGTGAGATATGCGCGTGACCAGCCAATCGAATTCGCCATTGCGATTAACTTGTTGGCACGATTTGCAGGCTCCTCGTTCATCGCATTCACCACTCGCTCCACATGCCGGGCAACTCAGTTGCCGTATATTTTTCGGTGGTTTAGTTTTCGCGCCCGGGCTTCTAAACAGGTTCCATTTTTCAACAACGTAAAGCTCCTGGCCATTTTGGCGGTAGTTCGCCTCAAAAGAAACTGCGGCCTCGTAGCCTTTGCTAGAATGTGCGGTGATGCGTTCAATGACCATTGCGCCGATAATGATTTCGTCTGCGGTGGTGGGGGTTGAAGCCTGCGTCGGTGTGAGTGGTTGCGTCGGTGCC
The DNA here is from genome assembly GCA_903895855.1 of Oligoflexia bacterium. GTDB lineage: Bacteria > Bdellovibrionota > UBA1018 > UBA1018 > UBA1018 > CAITVN01. The sequence goes on from CAITVN010000076.1 coordinate 10,922, forward strand.
GTTTGGTTTGGTACTTGCCCCAAAAGGTCGGGAGCAAAGTAATGTTGTAGGGCGCTTGGATTTTTCGAGTTGGCGTGTGTATGAAACTGATGAAAAAGAAGGTTCAAAAAATCTTCTAGTAGCACTATCGAGAAGCCTGGGTCGAGTTTTCGGACTTGCTGAATTTGAGATGAAAGGGTTGATGAACGCACTAAGGCACGGTCTGGCGATTTCAAAGAGCCCATCGAGAGAGTCGATCGGTTAGATGTTTTGCTTCGACTGCGGGTAATCAAGACGGCGATGCCGATCAACCCAAGGTCAATCGGAATGCCGACTTTTGGATGCTCGATAGTCAACTCAATTAGCGCTTGGGCCAAGTTGAGCAAAACTTCAATTCCCACTTCGGCAAGAAATTCGACTAGCGCACCGGCGATATCGTCTGAGCCTCCGCCACTGCCTCCACCGGGGCTTGAGAATCCTCCACCCCCGCCCAATCTGGCCCACGATTGTGAGCTTGACAGTGAGATGACTGCCGCGACGCTGCCCATGACAGCTGTGAAAAATAGTGGTGAAGTCCAAATGTGCTGGCTGTTGAGCAGCCATGAGCGCAAGCGTGCCGATGATCGAGTTGAAAAACTGAGAATCGAATGCAGTCGAATGCTGGGTTGGGTGATCGTGCTTCGCGCGTGGGGGGCTAGTTGCCGATTTTTACGTGTCATTTGAATCACCAGATTCACTGCCAAAATCGGGAAGATTGCTCAGTCGAGAAACCTCGTTAGTGGGGGGGAGTACTTGACCCAAGAAGACTCCAAATGTGCCGAAAAATTCTGCTAGGTGTTTGGCTGCGTTTTTTCGGAGTCTCGGACGGCAGGCCCGATTGAATTGGCGGGAATAGCGATCCCAGTGAGGGCCGATTGCGTTTCGTGCGCCTTCATCTGCGAGCATGAGGCCTGATCTTTCAGTGATTGAATAATACAGGAGTATGCCGGCGTTTGCCCGCGCGGTGTGAATTTGCTTTTCGTAAAATTGGCGGTGGGCAGATTTCTCGACCTGCAGGCGTTTTCGTTTTCGGGTCGCTAGTATTTTTTCGAACCGAAAAAGTTTTGCCAATCCAACTCCGAGAATGAAGGCAAACAGTTGAGTTAAAACGACAGCGGTCGCAGAAAGAGGGCGAGTTGAAGCGTGAAGGCCGATAACTGAGAGTAGGGTGGTGGCAAGGCCCGCGAGATAGTGAAGGTCTTGATAGGTTCCAGAAAAATCTTTGATTACCAGCACCACTTCTGCGCAGGTGTGGGCTTCGAGTCTATCGATAGTTTTTTCGAGTGTGGCAATTTGAGATTTCGTTAAGCGCATTTGTTGTGAATTGTCTGGCCGATATCGTGGGGCTGTCAATGTTTAGATTTAATTCTGTGGCTATTCTGATTTCGCCTATTGCATAGAAAGGTTGAATTGCTGTGGCTCGATTGTGGTGAAAACCGAGAGAGCTGCTGACTGCTGAGACTAGTGTGATTGAAAAAAATGCAAATGAAAGCAATGCAATTGGAGGCGATGTAAATGAAAAAAATTCGAAGTCGAGTCATTTTTGGTGGGCTGTTTCGTGTATTGTCACTTATGTCTTTGGTTACTATTCGGCTCAATTATTCGGTTTTGCCTCTACTTCTGTTGGGCCGATGCCCGCAAATGGCTCAATAAAAGAAAAAAAGAGACAGTTTGTGATTGAGCAAGGAAGGGTATATTCACGCCAATTAGACCACAGCGGCGAGGTTAATTTTGAGGGGCCGGGATTGAAGCCGAGTCACGCGAGAAAATTAAGGGATCTCCCTTTGCTGGTGCTGCAGCAGGCATACGAACAAAAGAAAGAGGAAGTAGAGGATGAGGCGATTGACCCTGTTTTTCGAAAAATCACTAGTCTTGATGAAAAAAATGCTCGGCTACAGGATGACTTTGCCCGCCTCACTCCCAGTTTTATCAGAAGTACTTATTGGTTGTCTAAAACTGAAGTTGAATTGGGGGGAGTAGCGAGCGTTGTCCGGTTTTTTTTGCGGTTCTATGGCAGCGATCAAGCTGAACATTCAAACCCTTTGGCGAGAGCTCAAGGAGGTTTTCATTCGGATGGGCCGGCAAATTCTTTAGGGTCATCTGTCGAACCAGCCAATCTAGCGGTCCATCTCGGAGTCAGTTTCTCATTGCGATCTTATCGCACTTGGGAGGGGATGGATCCGCACCTTGAACACCTTCGGGAAAAAGATGGGCGTTTATTTGGAGTCGTGTTTGTCGACGATTTCAAAGCAAAAAGGCATTTTAGCCATATAGCGATCTCTTTACCAATTAGCGGAAGTACGGAGGGTGTTGTTCAGCTACTCAATGCTCAAAACTTGAAGTGGTCCGAAATTTTGACTATTCGATGGGCTTCGGTTTCTCGAGCAGAATACGAAAGTGAACAGAATGCTTTAGGTAAAATTCGTTAGAGTTGGGTAGTCTATGTTGATGTTTTGTTTATCTCTAGTTTCTCTTGAGCTCAGATTCAATCTTGCCTAATCCAAAAATCTGCGTAGCAAAGAATAAATTGTGAGCGCGGCAAGTCGTTCGAAGTTCTTTTAGTTCGTCTGAGCCTCCCATGCTTTTCGGAAAAATGTGGTCAATTTGTAAAAGTGATTGCGAATCGCACCTTCGGCCAGTCTTTTGGCTGACGAATGTGCAGCGGTAGCCGTCGCGCTGTAGGACTTGCTTGCGGATTTGTTGCGTGAGGGATTTTCTTGGTTGAGGTTGAGGTTGAGGTTGAGGTTGAGGTTGAGGTTGAGGTTGAGGTTGAGGTTGAGGTGTCTCGGATCCGGGTGATTGTTGAAGTTGGGCTTTAGGTGTTTTGCTCATCAACTCCGGCGCCGGAGTTGACTTCACAACTGCGCTTTGGCTCTTTTCGTTGGCGTTGGCGTTGGCGTTGGCGTTGGCGTTGGCGTTGGCGTTGGCGTTCGTGAGGCCAAAATTTTCCTCTCCTTCTTTGCCCGCGCTGTCTTTTTTTGTAGGTCTGGGTTGTCTGTTTTTTCTAAATTGCACGAGGGCTTCTTTAGTCAGGATTTTAAAAAGGGTACCAAAATTCGGATTTGCGTCTTTATTCGAGACCAGTTGACGAGCTTCAGTCAGAAGAGTCATTAATTCTTTGTCAGCGGTGAACGTGATTTGAGTGAGCTCGCCGCTAATCATGCGTTCACGGTCTGGTGGTGGGGCCAAGGGCGAAAGGGTCGCGAAAATTCGCTGACATTCTCTGGTTGATTTCGATTTTATTTGATTAAATAAGGTTGTCTTTACATTTTCAGGGATTTCTTTCCGATTTCTTTTCTTTTCAGATCGGATGAAGTGGTGTAGCTGGCTCAGATTGCTGATATTCGTTTCTCCCGATTTAAGGGTATCCTCGATTGAAACGTGTTTCTCTAGCTCTCGCATCGCTCGCATTGAGGCAACACGTCGTCCTGCCGCGCCCTCAGATAGTTTCAATTGCAGTGTACAAAATTGAAACAGTGAGCTGTAGCCCAACTCTGCATAAAGCCGCCGTCGCTCAACTTCGCAAAGGTGTTTTAGAAGTTCAGTCGTAATTCGACGTTCTTCGGCCGCAAGATTTTCAGTCTGTGTAATGAGGTCTTTTTTTGAAAGCGATTGGAGGTAGTTCATTCTGAATGTGATTATCACAATGATGTTAAAAGTGAAGCCAAAAACAGGTAGTTTTTTATTAATAATGATTTATTGGAAATCGAAAAATTGGTAAATATTTGAGTGATTTTTAGTTTGACTGTGTGTCTTTTTTCGCGTCAACCCCGCACGACCGCACGACCGCACGACCGCACGACCGCACGACCGCACGACCGCACGACCGCACGACCGAAAATAAAATCACCCACCGCGCACTTCGAAAAATCAAGGGGGGTTGATCAATTGAAAATGCCCACGGCGGGTGACTGCAAGAGACAAATAGTTCTTAGCGAATTTCAGATTTACATGAAATTTGTGATTGGCTGAATTTGCTGATGGCTATTAAAGTCTTTCGGCTTATTTCTAGGTTGGGTATCTACTTCGTCGTAGTTCTTACGCGCTCATGGCACTCGCTGAAAAGCGCTCGGCTGTATCACCAGCACCACCAGAACTACCGTCACCTTCAGCATGACCTGCATCAGCGACATGACCAACGACTTCACCGGCCAGCGCATCAGCTGTTGCTCGTTTGAAATCAAACCGACTCGCATCAAGAAAATTGATGCGATCGGCGTGAATTTCGAAACTAGTGCGGTTGACTTTCTCTGAGTCACTCCACCGACTGCTTTTGATTCGACCCTCGACAAAGATTTTAGCACCTTTGGCGAGCCGGTCAGCGCAAGTGTCACCCAATTTGCCCCAAACAATAATTCGGTGCCATTGAGTGATTTCGTCGTAGTCGCCTCCCGGAGATCGAGGTTGAGCCGAATTTGCCCTATCAGCACCCCCAGTTCCAGCATTGCCGCCGCTATCAGTGCTGGTTGCGCCACCCGGCGCCGACCTCACTAGTTCTATTTTCTTACGATAATTAGTCGCAAGGCTCAGTTGAACCACGGAAGTGCCATTTTTTGTTTCTCTTCTAATCGGATCGGCACCGAGTCTTCCGACTAGAAGTACTTTATTCATATCGCGCATTGAAATACGCTCCTTTCGAGAAGAGAGCGTAATGCGAGAACGGTGCCATATTTCAGAAAAGTAAATTAACGGCGAGAGGGCCAATCACGGTTGATCTCCGTGTTGACCCTCTCGCTGTTGTTAGCTGATGAGAAAGCAGTGTCAGTTCAGTCGAATGATATCGCCCACCATCACTGCGCGCGGGCCTGTGACTGGTGTTTGATCAAGTGGCAACAATTGTTCGACCCGTGCGATGCCGGCATTTTCTTCAACGTGAATGACTTTCATTTTGGCGAATGCAAACGTTAAGTCTTTGTAGAGCTTTTGGTTTGCGACGTCATAACTAGCCACTTTTCGGTAAACGTTGACAACGGCTCCTTTGCGTAAGCCATGGTTACTTCCCATATTAATGTAGAAATCTTTAATTTGGGGTTCGCCCGCATTGCCAAGATCAACCGGCCGGTAAACGCTGTAAACTGTGAACTCAGCCGCTCCCACTTTTGGTGCGTAGGTTAGCCAAGCGATAGTCCAGGTAATGGTCAGGATAAATCCTAAGATCATGGTTTTCACGGGTAATCCCTCTAGTTTTCACATCCGTTTGTGGTTTCATTTAGCTGCCTCCTTGCAGTTTGTTTTTACTTCCATGAGTCCTATCGGCAGACTTGGGTGGGTACTTTATGACCGGTGTGAACCGTTTGGCCTAGTGGGTAGGCAGATTTGGCCGGTTCAGATTCTGCGGCATTCGCCTGCTCTGCTACCACAAAATGAACTTTAGCGAGCCTAGGCAACTCATGGCCCACCAAGCCCACCCGGCAAATTCACTATTAGGGTTTTTGACGCCGAAGCCGATAAGAAGTTGAGGGCCTAAAGGGTATGTCAGACGTTGATTTGAGCAAAGTTCACGAGCAGGTGTGGAGAAAATGCACTACCTGTAAACGTGAAATTAAATACAATGCGGCTTACTGGGTATGTAATGTTTCGACCTGCAATCGCAAGCGCACTGATTTGGTATTTTGTACGGTTGATTGTTGGGATGCCCATGTGCCCGTACTGAATCACCGTGAGAGTTGGGCTGAAGATCGAAAGGCACCGTCACGCGAAGCTTGGATTTCTGAATTGTCAGGAGAGAACAAGAAGCCGCGAACGAGAAAGTCCGTTGAAGCTGACCCCAACGCAGGACTCACGCGAGTCGTCGATACCAGTCCTAAAGTCATTTTGAGGAGAACACCGAAGTGAGCGACCCAACCCAAACGTCACTCAAATACATTTCGATACCTTTACAGTCATTGAAGACTGGGAATCGAGAAATCGATTTCGACATCTATATTAAATTATCTGAAGATAACTATGCGCACTTGTTCTCACGAACGACGGGCATCGATTACAAACGACTTTTTCAGTACGCCCAAAAAGGAGTGACTGAACTTTATATTCGCCCCGAAGATGAGCTACTTTATCAAAAATTTAGCGGTGAGACGGCCGAAGTCATCATGAATAACCCATCGCTCGCCAGTGAGAAAAAAGTGGCGTGCATCATTAATATGACTGAGCAGACGATGGTTGAAATCTTTTCAAAATTTAGCATCGATGATCAAGTGGCTGACTCAACGAAGAAGGTCGTCAATAACTATGTCGAGCTTTTGCATTCAGATCCCAAGTCACTCGTGATGTTGATGCGCCTGGTTTCTCACGGCGAATACCTTTATTATCACTCAATAGCGGTGGCCATATTTAGCATATTTTTGTCAAAAGCCTCGGGCCTTTTCAATCGTCGCTTAATTGAGACGATCGGGCTCGGCGCTTTTTTGCATGATTTGGGGTGTGTGCACATTCCTAGAGAAATCACTGAGAGCCCGCATGATCTGACTGCGGCTCAGTGGAAGGTCATGCGCGCCCATCCAAAAGTGGGTCTGCAAATGTTAGAAAAAGCGACCACGATTCCTGATGAAGTTCGCTACATTGTTTACCAGCACCACGAAGAACCTGGCGCACAAGGGTATCCTAATCAAATTGGGGGTAACGCGATCTATTATCCCGCAAAGATTGTCTCGGTGGCTGATGGTTTTAGTGCTCTGATCAGCAAACGACCCTTTCGCGCAGCTTTTTCGACTGAGCAAGCCATGCACATCATTCAAAGTGATCCGGGCAAATTTGACCGTGAAATTGTACGCTTACTGATCACGCTCTTCACAAAGAAGGCAGAAAAAAAAGCAGCCTAGGGGTGTCGGCGCAGTCAGACGTCTCGTGCCGAATGCGACCACCCTGTGCTTGCTGCCCCTCTGGCGTAGCCCCTAAGGCCTGAGCCATGAGGCCTGAGACATCAATTTCATAACAAACCTTGAATGCCGACTAAAATCCAGATAGGTTTTTTTCACCTGTGAATCTTTCTCAAATACTCAACGACCGTTTCAAACATGCTGAGTTTCGCCCAAATCAAGAAGCGATCTGTCAGGCTGTGGCTGAGGGGCACGATACTTTGGTGGTGATGCCAACCGGTGCCGGAAAAAGTCTGTGTTATCAACTACCAGGTCTAGCCCGGGGGGGCGCCACGTTAGTGATCAGCCCGTTGATTGCTTTGATCGAAGATCAGGTTCAAAAATTGCGAAGCCAAGGCATGCGCGCCGAGCGCATTCACTCGGGGCGTGATCGAGCGAGTTCTCAAGAAGTGTTTCGACGGTACTTAAAAGGTGAGTTAGAGTTTTTGTTTATTGCACCTGAGCGCCTGGCAGTGCCTGGTTTTGTTGAAGCCCTAGAACGAGTCAAGCCCACGTTGATCGCGGTTGATGAAGCTCACTGCATCAGCCAGTGGGGACATGATTTTCGGCCCGACTACCGATTGGTCGGCGAACGCCTCAGTCAGTTGAAAGTTCCGTGTGTGGCGTTAACGGCAACGGCAACGAAATTAGTTCAAGACGATATTTGTAAACAGTTAAAACTCAATTTGCCCAAACGGTTTGCGCATGGTTTTCGAAGGTCAAACCTGGCGATTTCTGTTTTAGATGTGCCACCCAGCGGTCGAAATGAAATCATTCAATCGATGCTTTTAGAAAAAGGCCGATTGCCTGCGATCGTTTATGCTCCGACCCGAGCGGCGTGTGAAGAACTCGCGAAGTTATTGGCCAAGAAAGTAAAAGCGCGAGCCTATCATGCGGGACTTAAGCCTGAAGATCGCGAACAAGCCCAGAAGTTATTCATTGATTCTGAGGTCGATGTTGTTGTCGCAACGATTGCCTTCGGAATGGGCATCGATAAAGCCAATATTCGCACCGTGATTCATGGGGCACTACCGGCAAGCATCGAAGGATATTACCAAGAAATTGGCCGAGCCGGGCGTGACGGATTAAATTCTGAAGTGATCTTGTTTCATTCATACGGTGACCTTCGTACCCACCAATTTTTTAGGCAGCGCGATTATCCTGATGAGGCCGTACTCGTGCGGGTGCTCGATCGCATTGACCTCATGCCAAAAGAAGTTGAGCCACTGTTGAGTGCGTTTTCGAGTTTAGAGAGTTCTGAAGTTGAAAAGGCCCTTGGACATTTGCAAATTCACGGCGCGATTCAGGTGACTCCGGCCGGAGTTTCTAGAACTCCAACTGGAGCCTCGGCCAGTGAACTCACTAGAGGCCAGGCTGGAACTTCTCATGATACGCAAAAAAAATGGTTAGAGTCTTATCGAGCTCGAATCAGGGCGCGAGAAAAACAGCTCGATTCGATGCAAAAATTCACCGAGTCGATGAATTGCCGTATGTGCACATTAGTGGCCCACTTTGGTGACACGACTGACTCGAATGTGAAGTGTGGGCACTGCGATCGTTGTGCGCCTAAAGCGACGGCTCGTCGCGATTTGGAGTCGTCTGAGTTGAAAATTGTCAAGGCGATTTTAGATCAGCTTGCCGAAAATACTTACGAAAATGGAATTGCACTGGGCACTTTATTTGAGTCATTAGAGAAACGATTTGTGAGTCTGACTCGGCCCCGGTTTGAGGTTTTTTTAAAAGCTCTGTTGGTCGATGACTGGGTGAAAATTTATTACGATGAATTTGAAAAGGCCGGAAAGCGCATTCAGTATCGTCGGGTTTCGCTGACCGATAAAGCTCTGGTGAATCAGTTTAAAGCCGCGTCGGTTCTCAGTCTTGATTCGGGTGCGTTAGCTCCAAAAAAGCGAAAGGCGGCCCCGAGTGGCAGCCGGCGCAAGAAAAAAACTAGGCGCGCGCCTCAGTCCAAATTCCAGGCTAAATCTCATTTTTAGTGCTCATACCCATTCCCGGTTGAATTTTCGCTGAACGGTTACTATTTATACAATCCTGATTGAAGAATGTATGCTAAAACCCCGTCGTCAATTTCGTCGGTACTCGGAGTTTCACTACGGCGAAGGGCTTCGCGAATTTTGGTTGAGCTCAATCCCTTTGCGTCTTTGGTGATTGAAATCTTGACGAAAGGGCGAAGGGGCTCAGGTACAAAAATGTGGTTTACCTGTTCAGCTTTTCGGGCAAACACGAGGTACTCTAAGTCAGTGCTAGGCAAGACGTCGCCTCCCGCGATTGAAGATACAAACGAATCATCACCCATCACCCGAATGAGGCGGTTGGTTCCGTAGGTTTGCCGGATACGTTCGAGTAGTGGTTCGCGTCCATAAGTATTCATGAGCAGTGACGAATCGCCCGTATAAAGGTTAATTTTTGGCTCTCGCTCGAGGCGTTTAGCTAACATCGCAATTCGGTCTTCGGCCGAACTTGCGCCCGGCTTGTGGGGCGCTGAGAAATTGGGAATGATGACGAGTTCATCGAGTCCGGCCTCAATGATCGCTTGCTTGGCAACGGCAATGTGACCCTCGTGTATAGGATCAAAGGTTCCGAAATAGACTCCGACTTTTGGCTTTGTGGCCGCGGTGTTTGTTGCCAATTTGCCAATCGTGTTTCTCGAGCCTAAGTTGAAATTTGAAAGTGCGCCTGTGACTGAAAGCGTACCGACGCGAATTTCGCCGCCAGCTTCGACGGGTAGGGTGTTGCGAATCGAATCGAGGTCAAGCCCGGCTGATGGAAGGTAGTGGGTCCAAGATTCGCCTTCTGCTGTTCTGCCGTTTACTAAAATCTTAATATTGTGCGCCGGAATTTCTTTAAGCGAATGGTAGCCGGCATCGAGGTACGCAACCAGCCGGTGGTGGGCATTCCAAAGGTCGACGCTTTTGAGAGAACCGTCGGGGCCTGTTACCAAATTGATGAGAATCGGGTCGTGAGTGAAATTGCCACCACCGGATTCGCGAATGTATTGGGTGAGTGCTTTTACCTGTCTGGGGTTTCTCAAAGCGCGGTGCCCAGGGGCAGCGATCACTTTCGAAATTTTAAAATTGGCGAGCCTAGCCAAAACCTCTGGTTGATTGAAAGTTTTCTGAAACGCCGGAAACAGGCCAGGGCTTGAAAATTCGATGGGCACCAAAACTGATGAAGTGGTGAGGTCGCTCAGAAAGTCATTGCGAGACGCGAGCGGTTTCTTGAGAAACTGGTATCTGAGAAAACTGTCGTCACTTTCGTGCAGTGTGAATTCGAAAGCGCCGCCAGGAAGTTTCGCGAGGTCGGCTTCGAGTTTCTCGGCGATAGTTGGTCTTTTTTTCAGCTCAGCAATCAGTAACGGCATTTCGCCAGTGTGTTCGAGTTCTCGGCCAAGCAATTTGATAGCGAGTTCTTTGCCTTCGACGGCTTCTAGAAAGTAGTAGCGACCCGCTTGGCTCATCAGAAGTTCTGTCAATCTTGACGAGCCAGCGAACGATGGGCTTGCGAGAATGAGCACGAGAGCGAACGCGGCGAGGGGCAAAGGCCTCAAAACGTAGCGCAAAAGGTTACCCAAATCGTTACCCCAATTGTTACCCCAATTGTTAAATGAGGCTTGGATGAATTTCTTGATTGGGGGTCTGGTTGAGTTCATGGGGGAGCTATATTTCAAATTGACGCAATGCACAAAGTAATTATGTGCGGTGCAATGGGCTGCAATCACCTGCAATACGTGAGGGGTCAGCTCTACGCCGAGAGTGAGTTATAGTCGATCTTATGCACAATTGTTGTGTTTCATTCAGCAGTTAACTGACCGGTGGCTAATTGAATCCGTGGAAGATGCTGAGTATTAGTTGACTTATTTTGTCAGAATTAAGGCCTACTTTGAAGTTCCTGAGTCGAGCGAAGGTGTCGCCATTTTTTTCCCGTATTTTTCTATCTGGCTTCTTTCACCTCTTCTCATTTTTCAGAGAATCGAAGAAGCTCTGTTTAATGATCGACCATACCTCAATTGAAGTTTCAGACATTAAGCGCTCGAAAACGTTCTATAAAGCCGCACTTTCACAACTTGGCTATAAAATTCTTTCTGAATTTCACACGCCAGAAGGCAAGCAAGTGATCGGCTTTGGGCAACCTAGCAAACCCGATTTTTGGATTTCAGAGGGGCCCACGCGAAATGAAATTCATCTGGCGTTTCGGGCCGCAGATCGCGAAGCAGTCAGGCGTTTCTACGATTTTGCCCTGAAATTAGGGGGTGCCGACGATGGTGCACCAGGGTTGCGCCCGCAATACCACGAGAACTATTATGGCGCGTTTGTGCTCGATCCTGATGGCAATTCAATCGAAGCGGTTTGTCATGACGCCGAAAAAAGCGAATCAGACACGGCACCAAGTGGCTTGATGACTGATTTTCCAAAAGTGCAATGCCCTTATATTAGAAAACTTTTTGATGTCGACAGTGCCGATTTTAAAAAAGCCGGCTCACGCTATAAGCTCAAATCGCCTCGTGCGTACCTGGTCACCAATCAGGTGAATCCAGGTTACGAATGGGTTTTTGAAGACGCCGATGTCATCGCTGTCGAAAAACTCGATGGCAGCAATGTGAAGATTCGAACCCAAGGCGGGCGACTTGAAGCGATTCAAAATCGGCTCAATGTGATTGATCCGCTTCAAGTGATGAAAGGAAAAACTTTTTTACTCGAAGGTATTTTTCAATCAATTGATAAAGAATACGTCAAACCTGATGGTGAACAAGTCGGCGAGCTCATTGGGCCGAAACTTCAAGGTAATCCGTACGAGCTCGATCGACACGAGTGGTATCCTTTTGAAAAGGCCGAAAAAGACCTTACTTATCGATCGTTTCTCGAACACCCGCGCACGTTTGAAAACCTGAGTGTGTGGTTTAAAGATCACTTACACAGTCGGTATTTTACTAAACGGGCTTCGAAGCTAGGTCTTGATAAAAAAGTATTTGCCGAAGGCGTGATTTTTTACAGCCCCAATCGTCGCGCGCAGAAAAAAACCTACATGGCGAAACTCAGGCGCGACATGTTTGATTGGTATTACACACCCGAGATTAAAGTGATTGGTTACGACTCTACGGGCGTGAATGGCATTTTGCCGCAAGACCTTGAACTTTGGGATTGAGGTGCGATCGCGGTTGCGAATTCAGTGGAATATGGTCGAATCTATGAGTGCATGAAGTCGGCAAGGCCTTTGTAATTTCGTGTATTCCGTGCCTCATTCAAAGCTGAAATGTAGTTCTTTCTGCGATCGCTTGGGATATTTTTCAGCGCGGCTCCCCAGGTTGGAATGGCCCAGTTCTGCTTTTTACAGAAATGCTCGACTACTATTCTGCCAAACCGGCCGTTTCCGTTTACAAAGGGATGTATGGTTTCAATCTGCTCATGAAACCGTGCCGCTATTTCTTGTTCTGAGAAAGATCTATCCTTTAGCCAATAGGCGAGATCTCCTTCGAGCTGCCTAAGGGCTGTCCAAATTTGATGAGGTTGAAGAAAATACGGATTGTGCAATTCGTGAGTCCGGACTTGGCCAGCCCATTCCCAAACGTCATGAAAGAGCTTTTTATGAAGCTTGAGCCAAAAGTTGTGGGAGATGCCGGCATCGTTCTGGTTCGCTAACCACATCATACCAACGGCAATATTTTGTTCCTCGTATTCATCCAGTTCTCTGACTGTCTGGATGTGTTTTGGTTTAAGTCCTTTTTGAAGTTCTGGAGGTAGGGGAGTTTGACCGTCGCGATCTTTAAATAAGAAATTACTCACCAGATGTCACCTTTCTTCAGGAGCTTGTTGGCCAGAAGTTCTATTCGTTCTTGCATGGATTGCTCGACGCGCTGGTCTTCTAACGTCATGTGTACGTCTGCAGATGCCAAGGTGCGCTTCGCCTTTTCTCGTGCCGCATGTTTCATAACCTCTTCGAGGTCGGTCTTAGAAACGAACGCATAGACAAATTCGCATTCCATGGCGTTGGCCATTTTCTTGAGGGTTGCGATTGAGATTCGACCGGCAGCCTCGCTACGTTCGGCTTGCGCTATAGATGGCAGCGAAAGCTTGGTTCTTTCTGCCAGCTGTTTGAGTGTCATGCCAAGTGAGTTGCGAATATAGCGTATCCACCCAGGCCGCACTTTGGTGTCTGGGATTATCTTTCTGATGGCTTTCAATCGGCGGTTCGCCTGGGCGATGGTGAGTGAGTCTTGTGGTTTCATCTGTTTTCCTTGATGTCATTGTGTATAAGAACATCAAGTTGGTCAATATTATTGTATGTTAAGATATAATATATACTTACAATTTAGTGTTTGTATACATAAAATTTTTAACACTAAGTCTGTAATTGCGAACAGTTATGATATTTGGGTGGAGGTGATTGACGGTTTTGTTGGGTCAGGCTTAGGGGTCTATCCGGTTGATCGCGATCTTCTTGGTTTGGTGTTTGGGGTGCCGAACTCCGGCGCAGGAGTTCGGCGGGCCGGAGTACCCCCGGAGTTCGATCAAGGCACTTCGCAGGTTAGCCCCGTTCCGTCGCCACTACACTTTTGATAAGTATTAAACCAAACGGTGAAAAACTTGTCGCCTTGCGAGTTCGAAGGTGCACCATAGTCTAAGTTGGGCTTGTCAGTGTTTCCTCCCCCAAATGAACCTGTTAGAGTGAGCGAATAAGACGGAATTAAATTGCGAGTCGCCATCATTTTGTTGAGGTCAGCGTTTCCCGTGAGGGTAGCCGTTGTACCGATCGCTAGGGTCGGTGGGTTAAGGGTCAGAGGGTAAGTGACTGGAATCGGGTCTAGACGTATTTGCACTCCATCTTTTTTGATTTTGAGTTTCCAAGGTTTTGAGTCTGAGTAAAGGGCTCCGACTTCACCGTTTGTTAGAGGCTTCGTGAAGGTCAAATTATCGGTGGTATAGGTGCAGTGAATCGTAGTGACTTGCGGTTTGAGGTCGAGTCCATAGCCGACGCGAACCCCAGCGGGAGCGAGTTTGCCGATAACGGTGAGCACATTAGGATCAGCACCCAGTCTCTTGGGTTGCACGGGTCCGACCCAACCCGGCTGGGGGGTGATGCCATTGGTGAAGTAGATGTTTGGGGGGCAGGCCACTTTTACGGTGGCTGACCAAGCAGTGGCTGAAGTGAGAAGTGCGAATAAACTAATGGTCAATCGGGTAGTAGTTTTGTGAGTCATCGAGTTTCCTTTTTAATAATTGTTGATGAATGACATGAATTTGACAAGCTAAGAATTTTGACTTTTTTAACGAAAAAAGCAGTGTACAAAATAGTTATGCCAATTTAGAATTTTTACAAATGAGACATTTTTCAAGGCATTCTATGGGTTTTTTTTGACTCACCCGAAGAGGAAGTGAGTCTTTTGAGAGAGTACTTTCTGGCCGCTAAGAACAGTGGTAATCAGTGTGCCCTTTTTTTGGATGGTCAAGATCGAGAGCAGTACTTGAGCCGTCTTGAGTGTTCAGACTTAAATCTCGGGCGGGGATTGTCTGAAGGCTGGTTTATTTGTAGCGAGGCTCGTGAGCTGTATCGCTCAGGTGGGAGTTTTGTGGTTTCTGAAGTGCATCAGCGGGTTGAGACCGCCGCAACGCTTGCGGTTGCCTCGGGGTATTCGGGGGTGAGTGCAGCGGTGCAAATGAGTTGGTCTCGCGACTCAAAAATTGATCCGGTCATTTTGGCAGAGCATGAATACGGATTGAATTCTCTTTTTGAACGCGTGACCAAGCTTCAGGGGCTTTGTTTGTACTCTCGTGCAGTTTTTGACGTGCAAGAGATGGCCCTTCAGTGTGTTTGTCATCCGACAGTGGTTACTCCAGAGCAAATTTTGGTAAATCCCCTTTCTGGGTTCGATCATTCAAGTAAGCGAGCTGATGAAATCAAAAATTATTGGGATCACATTGCGAACGTGGGCGGGGCTTTGGCGCACCTTTCTGGTGCAAAAGCGAGTTTTGCCAAAACGATTCTAGAGAAGGCTCTCAGCTCTATTTATATCAGGTATGTAGAAGTGAGCGATAGAGAATCTAAGAATGATTTGCTCCGTCAAGTTGAGTTACTCACCTCAAAAATTGAGCAACTGGGCTTCAGAGAACAGATCGGTAGTGCGCAGTTTTAGTTGCTCTCGAACGACCTGTTCACACGCGCACGAAGCGGTTTTAGCCGAAACGATTGGCGCGTTGAGGTCGCTCAACTCCGGGGCTTGCGCCCAACTCCGGCGCCGGAGTTCGCCTCGAGGTTCTTCTCTCGAAGTTCCTCATTGACCCACTGTTGCAGAAATGTAATTACCCAGACAAAATGAAAAGCGACTGGCAAAATCAGACTACCGTTGCGCTCTCACCTGAGGGTTCACTGTATTTACTTCCCGAATCAACAACCGAGTTGCCATCGGCCATTGTTGATGCTTTTCAACAGTCGCCTGCGCAGGGGGTACTGCACTTAGGGCTTTCTGAGCTTGAGGCGACACTACCCGTTGATCTTGGTTTTTGGCGCGACCTTGGTCGCCTGTATTTTTCAAAAATTTGTGCCATACCGGGTCTTTCCGAAGTCAAAAATCTTGAATCAATCGGCATGCCATTAATCAGCTACGATGAGACCGCTCAATTCATTGCTTCAGCTCCGCCTCTCATTGGGGGCGAATACCTGTCGTCTGACGGAGTCAAAAAATTATGGGCTAAATTGCACGCGGCTTTTGGCGAAATTCTCGAAGCCAGTCGCGAATCAGTCGGTTCATTTTTTGCGGCACGAAATGTACCGTGGAATTTAGTCGGGCGGGTGTGTTTTCATTTGGTCGAAAATAAAATTGACGAAAATGCACCTTTCGCGTTCATGGCGACCTACACTCATCAACTTTCAAATCAAGGCAAAGCCCAGCATTTGCCTTTGGGGCGAGCACTTCAAGAATACGCTGGAGAACGAAACAAAACGCAGCTTCTGCAATTGCTTTTACCGGTACAAAAAGGCTCGCAAAAGAGCGATTTTTTAAAGGCCCTGGTCGAGAATGGTGAAATTTATCATCCGCTAGCGTGGACCCCAGCCGACGCTTATCAGTTTCTAAAAGACATTCCGGTCTTTGAGAGTTCGGGCATTGTGGTGAGAGTGCCGAATTGGTGGAATTCGAAAAACCCCAGGCGCGCCAAAGTGTCGCTAACCGTTGGCGGTCGAAGCGCTTCGGTTTTAGGGGTGTCTTCACTGCTGAATTTTTCGGTGGGTGTCACGCTCGGTGGCGAGCAGTTGACCGAAGCCGAATACGAAACCATTTTGAAGGCGACCTCTGGTTTGGCTTTGATTCGAGGTCAATGGGTAGAAATTGATCGAGACAAGTTATCGCAGGTTCTTGCGCACTGGAAACGAATTGAGCGATCGGTAAAAAATGAAGATGGAATGTCATTTATCGATGGCATGCGCTTGCTGGCCGGGGCTTCGTTCGGGTCAGCTCGGGGCGACGCCGAGGGTGACGACAACCACGAATGGGTTCAGGTTCAAGCCAGTGAAAAACTGTCGGAGCTGCTTGAACAGCTGCGAGACCCTGATGGAAATGATAAAGATTCGGCTCAGTTTGATCACTTACCGATTAAGGCCACGCTGAGGCCGTATCAAAAAACTGGGGTGCGCTGGCTTTGGTTGTTGAATCGATTACAGTTGGGTGGGTGCTTGGCAGATGACATGGGTTTGGGTAAGACGATTCAAGTCATTGCATTGCTTTTGTTGATTAAGCAGGCGAAAAAAGAAAGACAGCCTCCGAGCCTATTGGTGGTTCCTGCTTCTTTGATTGCGAATTGGAAATCAGAGCTAGAGCGATTTGCGCCAACGCTGACGTTCTCGATTGCGCATCCTTCTGCGGGCGTTTCATCGGGCCTTTCATCGGGGGCTTTCGCCGCGAGTGCTGACAAAACCCGTTCGCTGCTGGGCGACTTTGAAGCGGCTGATTTGGTGATCACGACTTATGGGTATCTGATTCGTTTGCCTCAGTTGATTGAAACTCAGTGGAACTGTGTCGTCATTGATGAAGCGCAGGCCATCAAGAATTCTGGTTCTAGACAAACTCGAGCCGTGAAGTCACTTAAAGGTAGCCAAAAAATTGCGCTCACCGGTACCCCGGTTGAAAATCGGTTGTCAGATCTTTGGTCGCTCTTTGATTTTTTAACGCCGGGATTGCTGGGTAACGGCAGCCAGTTTGGTCAATTTGTGAAACGCGCCGAAAAAGACGTGACCCACACCGGCTATGGTGCCCTGAAAAATTTAGTGAAGCCCTACCTTTTACGGCGTTTAAAGACCGACAAGACTATCATCAGTGATTTGCCTGATAAAACTGAGGTGTCAGCGTACTGTCAATTATCAAAAGTGCAGACTGCGCTTTATCAACAGTCGGTCACCGAGTTGGCAGAGAAGATTGTAAAAGTTCAGGGCATTCAGCGACGGGGTCTAGTGCTCTCGTTTTTGATGCGCTTCAAACAGATTTGCAATCACCCTTCTCAGTGGTTAGCCGATGGGCGCTACGATGCCGCTGACAGTGGTAAGTTTAGCCGTCTGGGTGAACTCGCTGAAGAAATTGCCGCCAAACAAGAAAAGGTTTTAGTCTTCACTCAATTTCGCGAAATGACCGATTCGCTAGCAAAGTTTCTAGAAACGATTTTCGGTCGGCCGGGTTTGATTCTTCACGGCAACACCCCAGTAAAAAAGCGAAAAGAATTGGTTGATGCGTTTCAAGACGAGCGTGGGCCCCCGTTTTTTGTGCTCTCGCTTAAAGCAGGGGGTACTGGATTGAATCTCACTGCCGCCAGCCATGTGATTCATTTTGATCGGTGGTGGAATCCGGCAGTTGAGAATCAGGCTACCGATCGAGCGTTTCGAATTGGGCAAAAGAAGAACGTACTCGTGCACAAGTTCGTCTGCCAAGGCACCATCGAAGAAAAAATTGACGAAATGCTTTTGTCAAAACAGGCGTTGTCAAAAGAAGTTTTAGACGGTAGTGGTGAGGCGATTCTGACTGAACTGTCTAATGCCGAGTTGATTCAGCTGGTGTCGCTTGATCTAAAGAGTGTTCTTGAATAAAAAGTGTAGAGAAAGGGTTAATTGATGGGATATCGAAGCACTTGGGGCCGTTATGTGAGTGTCGCTGAACGAAAGCAAAACGCTGGACGCACCGTCGAGAAGATGAAAAAAAAGGGCCAAGCCGCGAACCCAGTGGTGATCAACGGGCGCGAGATTGCTCGCTCATTTTGGGGTAAAGCTTGGTGTCAAAATCTCGAAGCTTATAGCGATTTTGCAAATCGCTTACCTCGGGGGCGCACTTATGTTCGCAATGGTTCGGTGATCGACCTTCAGGTATCGCCTGGGCAAGTGAAAGCTCTTGTCATGGGCTCGTCTTTGTACACTGTCAAAATTGAGATACAGGCCCTTGCTACCGCCCGCTGGAAAACGGTACTTGATCACTGTTCAGGGCAGATCGATTCGCTCGTTGAGCTTCTGCAAGGTAAGTTTTCAAAAGGGGTGATGGAAGTCATTACCAGCCCCGAGCGGGGTTTGTTTCCGGTGCCGAGCCACATTTCGATGAACTGTTCGTGCCCCGATTGGGCGACGATGTGCAAGCATGTGGCGGCCGTTTTGTATGGCGTAGGGGCTCGGCTCGATGAACAACCTGAATTGTTTTTTCAATTACGCAAGGTTGACCACCTTGAGCTTCTCACCGCTGCTAGCGCCGCCAGTCTGAACGTGAGTGGTAATCAATCGAAGAAGATCATTCAATCGGGCGACCTTTCTGGGCTCTTTGGTATTGATCTGGGAGATGCTGCTGAGGGTGGCGCAGAGCTCGGCGCGAAGGTTAAAGGTAAGTCAGAGACCGTTGCAAAAACCGGGGTGAGGGGGGCAAAGTCGCGCGCCAAAAAGGCGGCGACGAAAGTGGCGACGCGGGTGAAAAAAGTGGCGAAGTCAACGTTGAGAGTGACGAAGAAAAAGCCAGTCAAGCGACCAAAAAAAGGTTGAGCGCATTTGGATAGTGTCAGCAAGAAGGTAAATACGGTGTGAGCAGCAACTCCGGCGCCGGAGTTGCTCAACTGACTGCTCACCTGCCGTTTATTTTGATCCACTTAAAGGATTGAGAAACAAATCCCGTGGGCTCGAAAAACTTAGCCCAGGGGTGAATAAGCCACACTTGGCTACTGTGATACAGCGGAATGACTAGCTCATTATCGATGATGAATTGTTCGAGCGGTTCTTTTTTCTGATCGGCAAAATATTGGGTGAAAAGAGTTTTCCACTGCGAGCGCAGATCAAAAGTTTTGATACCCGCTCTCGTGAGGGCTTCTGTTTCTAGAAGCTCACTAATGATTGAGTATTCAGCAATAGGGTCTGGATAGTCGGTTTGCCATTGGTAAAAGGCTAGCTGAAAATCACCTGCTTTTAGCCGTTTCTGATACTCTTCGAGGGTTTGAAATCGCGCTTGAATTTTTAGGCCGATCAGGCCCAATCTTTTTTTGAAGTATTCAAAAACTTGATGGCTAGTTTCGTCTGAATTTGGAAAGTCAATGGTCAGAGTCGGAACCCCGTCGCCTTCGGGGTATCCTGAAGAAGTCAGAAAGTTTTTTGCTTTGGCCTCTGATGATTCAACTGACCACTGATGCTTTAGTTTTAAGTCTTTTACATTCTCTCTTGAAAGAGCAGCGAAGCTAACCATTGCAATGCTGTGTGGATTCGCGGCGAGTTGAATCAGTTCAGCTTTATTGATGATTTCACCGATCGCTTTTCTTAAAGAGGGATTCGAGGCACCGACAATTCGATCACTGAAGTTGGGAGCCAAGAAAAAATTTTCGGTGGGGTACGAAACGGCTACCTTGATGAATTTTTCACGAAGCTCAGGCTTGAGTTCGGTATTGCTGGTGATGTTTTGCTTTGCCTCAAGCGAACTGAGCGGGTAGGCATCGGTATCTTCTTCGATAAAATCGCTCAGGGCAGGTTTTGAGCTAGCGTAAATCTGAAAGGTGAGTTCTTCATTCATCGGAAGCAGAACGCTAGCCGATTCTCTTTCGTGGGCGAGCGTTGGAAAAAAACTCGGCGGATATTTTGGGCGTTGGACCAATACAATTTTTTTGCCGATGTTGTGGTCTTTCAGTATATAGGGGCCCGACTCGCAAGGTAATGATTTTAAGAAGGGGGGTTTACCGTCGAAATAGGCATCAAAACATTCTCTCGGAATGGGGGCCGTTTTCAGGTGGGTGAGGATTTGAGAAAACCCCTTGAATGGTTTTTTCAAAGTGAAGACGACCGTTGTCGGGTCTTTTGCCATCACGCTTGCTAAGGGTTTGTCGATGAGTTGCCTTTGTGTTTTCAAAGGTGCTTTTTTTAGTTCATCGCGAAGTGTTTCGAATCCTTCAATGAGAAAACTGAGTTCTTTTGGTGGAGAAAATTGCGGCAACGCTAAGCGCTTTATCGAGTAGACAATGTCTAAGGCGTCGATCATTCTTTCGCCATTCGGGGTTCGAAAGCGGTAATCTGGCCTAATCTTGATGGTGAGTTTTGATGTCTTTGCATCAAAGCTCGGAAGGGCCGCTGCAATGAGGGGCTGGTGGGTGAACTTGCCACCCAGGTAACGAGTTTCGTAAAGCGTGTCGTATAATTGAGTCAATACGATCGCGGTTGTCGCGTCATCGGCAGCGGCCGGGTCAAGTGAAAGAATTTCGCTAAACAGCGGCAGTCGAAGGGCATCGGGGTCGACCAATAGCCGATTCTTGCAGCCAGTTAAAATCACCGAAGCCGCCACAGTAATTGCTACAGCAGTGGCCACAGCGGTGACCCGTGATATCGCCGCCGTTGATGAACGAAAGCCGAACGCGATTTTTTTCATTGCCCCAGTTGCTCTTCAATTTTTTTGAATGCGGCGCCCAGCCCCTTGGCGTTGGTGCCACCGGCTTGAGCAAAGTCAGGTTTTCCGCCGCCTTTGCCATCAATGAGCGCTGCCGCTTGTCGAATCAGTGCGCCAGAGTCCCATTTTTTAGGTGACGACGGGCCAACTCCCACGACAAGAGAAACCTTGCCAGAGTCAGGTTCAATCATGCTGAGAACAACTACTGCGTCTGGAGCCTTTTGTTTCAATCGGTCGCAAAGATCACGCAATTTTTTTAACCCCTGGGCGTCGGGTTGGCATTCGCCACAGATCAGTCGAGTGCCCCCAATGAGCTTTGATGCGGCGAGTAGGGTATCGACTTCTGATCCGGCGGCTTTTGACTGCCACTGTTCAAGCTGGCGCTTGAGGTCTTTTTCGTGCGCAGTCATTTTTTCGAGTTTCGCCGAAATATCTTCAACTGAGCTGGCTTTCAGGCGATCTCTTAAACGGTCAATTTCTAAACTTCTTTCATTGAAAAATACGAAGGCACCCTTTGAGGTGAGTGCGGTTAAGCGGCGCACGCCGGCTGCGATGCCAGTTTCGCTGGTAATTTTGACCAAATGAATGTCGCTGGCTTGGTCGACATGGGTACCGCCACAGAGTTCAACAGAAAAATCGCCGACCGAAATCACACGTACTGAGTCACCGTATTTTTCACCGAAAAAGGCGATGGCTCCAGCTTCAATGGCTTTTTCTTTAGCGAGCACTTGTTTTTTGACAGGGGCGCCGGCCCAGACGCGCTCATTCACGAGAGCCTCAACTTGCGCCAGCTCTTCGGCAGAAAGAGCTTGAAAATGGCTAAAATCAAATCGAAGTAGGTCGGCGCTTACCATTGATCCGGCTTGTTTCACGTGCTTGCCGAGCACTTCTCGCAAAGCCCAATGAAGCAAGTGAGTGGCGGTGTGATTTCTCGCGGTGAGGGCCCGCAACTCTTTGTCGGTCTCTTGGTCGCAGGTGTCGCCAGTATTCAAGACGCCTTTAATGGGTCGAAGGTGGCACACAATGAGGTCAGGGGTTGGCCGCTGCACATCGATCACCTCTGCTTCAAAACCGTGGGCGGTTTTGATTCGACCTCGGTCACCGACTTGACCGCCGCTTTCACCGTAGAAAGGGGTTTTGTTGAAAACTGCCTCAATAATTTGCCCCTTTTCTTGGCTGTCTGCCGATGCCGCTAAACTTGGGGTCTGGTAGGTGGTGATTTTTTTGAGATCGGTTTCTGATTGGGCTAAGATGGCAACACACTTGCCAATGTCGTGTTGTTTTTCGTAGCCCGTGAATTCAGGCAACGTACCGGCTTGTTTGAGTTCAGCCGCGAGATCAAAGTACACCTTATCAACGGTGCCTTGGCCTGAACCCTTCCAGTGCTTACGGCTTTCTGAGCGTTGACGATCCATCGCCCTTTCAAAGCCCGCTTCGTCGATGGTCAAGCCCTTTTCTTGGCAGATCACTCGCGTCAGGTCGAGCGGAAATCCGTAGGTGTCGTAGAGTTTGAATGCGCTTTCGCCAGAAAATAGTTTATTTCCGCTCGGTAATTTAGCCGCTTCTTCATCAAGAAGCAAAAGGCCACGCTCGAGTGTTTTGAAAAATTGTTCTTCTTCGGCCAGTACTGCTCGCTCAAGGAATGCTCGTTTTTCGGCCAGGTCAGGATAGGCTGCCTTCATTTGGTCAATCACAAATCCAGTTGTTTTATGTAAGAATGGCCCAGTAAAACCGAGTTTCTTGCCGTGGCGAATGGCTCGACGCATGATTCGGCGAAGTACGTAGCCTCTGCCCTCATTTGAGGGCATGACGCCGTCTGCAATTAAGAAAGCAGTGGCTCTAGAGTGGTCGGCGATGACTCTGAATGAAGCTTTGAGTTCACCAGAATAAGTTTGGCCCGAAAGTGCCTGGATTTTAGCAATGATGTCTGCAAAACCATCGGTGTCGTAATTGGTTTCAGATTCTTGCAGAATCGACGCAATTCGTTCTAGGCCTGCGCCGGTATCAACGCTGGGTTTGGGTAGTGGGTTGAGCTTTCCATCAGCCGAACGCTCGTATTGCATGAACACGAGATTCCAAAATTCCATGTAACGATCGCAATCACAACCCATCGCGCAAGTGGGTTTTTGGCAACTATACTGAGCCCCACGATCAATAAAAATTTCACTGCAAGGTCCGCAAGGGCCCGTGTCGCCCATCGACCAAAAATTGTCTTTCTCGCCAAAACGGTAAATGCGATCTTTCGGTACCCCTTCTTGTTTGTGCCAAATTTCGGCTGCTTCATCGTCAGTTTCGAAAACGGTTACATACAAGCGATCTTTGGGTAGTTTGAGTTCTTGTGTGACGAACTCCCAGGCGTATTTGATGGCTTCTTTTTTGAAATAGTCTCCGAACGAAAAATTTCCGAGCATTTCAAAAAAAGTGTGGTGTCTTGCGGTGAAACCGACGTTTTCGAGGTCATTGTGCTTTCCGCCAGCTCTGACGCACTTTTGTGAAGAAACGGCGCGAGTATAGGCTCTTTTTTCTTTTCCCAAGAAACAATCTTTAAATTGATTCATACCGGCATTGGTAAAAAGTAGAGAGGGGTCATTTTGTGGTACAAGCGATGAGCTTTCAACGATAGTATGGCCTTGGCGCTGAAAATAATTGAGAAATCGCGTTCGAATTTCTGCAGTGCTGATGCTTATTTGAGGAACTCTCGATGAAAAATTTGATGTCGACATGGTTTTCGCCCTTTGAACCCGTTTTACCGAGGCTTCGCGCTTTCATCAATCGAATAGCGCGGCCGGCAATCACTTTAGTCTTTGTCGCCACCTGGTTAAGTTTGACCGCTCACGAATCTACGGCTTGGAGCTTACATTACCTCATCACTGATCAGTCGCTTACAGAATTTCAATCGCCTTCACTTAATTTGGCAGAAGTGACCGTTGTAAAGCCTTTTGATGAGTTTCTTAAGAGCTCTCCGCAAGATCTGAAACTCGTTTTCGATCGCTTTTATGACTGGCTCGATTCGAGGCCCCTGAAACGCTACAAGAGGCAGACCTTTGATGCCGCACACCCGACCCAAGCAGAGTTTCTCAAGGCGGCCAGACTGAATCCCAAAACACAATTGAAGCTCGTGACCCGAGTGCTGCCGAGTGAGCCGCAAAACTCCAAAGAGATACCGGGGGCGTTGCATCAGGTGGTTGGGGCTTCGAAGACTGAAAATCCTGAGTTTGAGTACCGATTTGCTGAAGTTCAAAAGAATCAAACGGTGAGTGTGCGTTCAGAATTGATTACTTTTTGTGACGAGCCAGATTGGGGAATGGATCAAGACCTTTTTCAAATTGCCGAATATGGTTACGGAAAAATTCCTTACGGAGGTGAAACCGGCATACCGAGTCAGGCGCCTTTTCACATGCTTTTTTTGACTGAAAATTTTATTGTAAAATTTGCGGCCCCTGAGGCTCTTGAAGGAATGGGTAGAGAGCGAGTTGAACTTTTTTCAAGGCTCTCTCAGTTCGCATTTGCCCACAATGAGCGCTACTGGGGTTTTCGTTTTGCCGGTTGGGCTTTACACTACCTGCAAGACTTAGGGCAGCCTTATCACTCGAGAGCGATGCCTCACTGGACGATCACAGACTACTTAAAATTTGCGGTATCGTCAGAAAAAGAGAAAATAAAAAAAGACGCGACACAGCTCGTAAAAAACCGGCATTTTGCTTATGAAGATCTGGTGGCTCATGCGCTACAGGCAGCCTACTTCAGCGCAGGCGAGTTTGAAAAGGCGTTGGCGGTTTCAACCCGGGCCGAGGCTAAAGATTTTTCGGTAAACCCAGGGCCTTCAGAAAAACAATCGCTTGCAGTCAGTTTGGTTGAAATCATGTCTCGCACAGCAGGAGCTCACTCGCATGTGATTGATGCCGTCTTAGTCGATACCCTAGGACAAAAATACACGAATGACCCTGCCTATGATTTGCAGACAGATAAAGACTATCAAATCAAGACGCTGCTACCTCGCTTAGATCAGAAAAAATTGAATCATCTACTGCAAGAGACTCAGGTTGATTTTTCGCGAGTCGGCGCAATTACTAGGGCTTGGGTCGAGTCTTTGGTGAGCTTTTCGGGTGCCGCTTCATCAAATTCTCGTTCAGATAAATAGGTACCAAAATCGGACACCAAAAGAGGTTTCTTTGTTCATTCAGTACTTTTATCGAGTCAGTGAGCTAAATTGTCTCTGCGGTGGTGCCAAAATAAAACTACCTTGATAAAACTTTCGCCGCTAAAATCCTTCTGCGTTCTTGCATCTACCGCAGTTTTGTTGTTCAACTGTGGTTATGGCAAATTACTATACTGATTCAGCTGAATGGAAATATCATTTCAAAAATTCAATCAACTGGGATGCGATTCTACCGCTTTATTACCCTACTTTTCCGACCGCCGATGGATTTCAAAATAGAGATGAAGTGTTGCAGTTTTTAGAAGAATTACTGACCACGACTGGTAAGTGGGCGGCTGAATCACTAGCGCCTAGATCAAAAGAACTCGACAAACAAGGTGCTGGCACGCTCTTGAATGGGGTGTTCACACCGTCAGAGGCTTTGAATAAAACCTACCAAGAAGCTAAAGAGCTCGATTTGTTTGGGCTGTGCATGGCCCCCCACCATGGTGGCATGGGCGTTCCGACGATTGTGGGCCTTCTTGCGCTCGAGCAAATTTCAAAAACCTGCGTCTCGACCATGAGCCAACTGGGCTTTTTTACCAGCATTGCCGACATGATTGAACGATTCTGCGACAAAGATATTCAAGATAAATACATACCCATGATTCGTAACGGTGAAATCAGCGGCTGTATGTGCATGACTGAGCCCGATGCCGGTTCAGATGTGGGTTCGTTGCGTACGACTGCAAAAAAACAGCCTGACGGGTCGTACTTAGTTAATGGCGTGAAAATTTTCATCACCAACGGCGGCGGTGGTCTCGCCTTCGTGCTGGGTCGAATCGACGGGGCGCCAAAAGGTCTTGAAGGGTTGTCGCTGTTTTTCATAGAGCAGTGGCCCAATGCTGATCGAAGTGCGAAGCCGAACTATTTAGTCACTAAGCTTGAAGAAAAAATGGGCATGCACGGTTCGGCAACTTGCGAACTCGTTTTTGAGAATTCAAAGGCTCGGTTAGTCGGTGGCGAGAACGAAGGCTTCAAGGTCATGCTACATTTGATGAACGAGGCCAGAATCTGTGTGGGCTTGCAAGGTCTAGCAATTACCGAAGGCGCTCTCGCGGCTGCGAGAACTTATGCCGAAGGCCGTCAGCAGTTTGGTAAACCTTTGATGGAGTTGCCTTTGTTTAAGCGCAATTTTAACGAGTGGGAAACTGAGCTCGATGCGTTCAGAGCGCTCATGGCTGACACCTTTACTTATTTTGATATCTACACTCG
Source organism: Oligoflexia bacterium (assembly GCA_903895855.1). GTDB lineage: Bacteria > Bdellovibrionota > UBA1018 > UBA1018 > UBA1018 > CAITVN01. The sequence goes on from CAITVN010000076.1 coordinate 37,095, forward strand.
CCTGGATTTGAAGAAGCGAAGAACTGATGATTTGACGGCAGACGAAGTCAAGCTTCAGCAAAAAGCCGGAAGACGAGTGAGAAGGCGAACTCCGTTAGTAAAATACTACGGCGCCGAGATGTCGGCTACGTTAACGCAACGAGCGATTCAAGCGCTCGGTGGTTACGGCTACATGGCTGAATATGAAGTCGAGCGTTTTCATCGCGATTGTTTCGGGCCGTTGTTATATGAAGGCACTTCACAAATTCAAGCCCTCATGTCGATGAAAGACCTCGTGAAGTTCATGATGAAAGAACCCGCTCGCTTCATTCAAAGTATTGTGGGTAACCACCCGTTGACGACGATTGGCGACTCTTCGGTGAAAAAAGCGCTGACGAGTTCACTTTATGAATACCGAAAGCACGTCACCATGCTCGTGGTTCGCTGCTTTAGACCTGATTTGCAGTTGAGTGAGATGAATTTCACGCAAACACTTGGCCAGCTAAAATCGATCATTCGCGGTGATTTTTGGCAAGAAGAGGGTCGATTTGATAAATTAATGACCCACGCTGAAACCATGTGCCAGGCTCTTTCATACATTGAAACGCTGAAGGTCTTGGCTAAGCACGCTGCAAAAGACAGTTCAAGAGTGGCGCTGTTTGATCGTTATCATAAGCTCATTCAACCACGTTTTGCTGCAATTTTCGCTGACTGGAAACTCGGATAGGAATGGGGTGCGACTGCGGTGTTCGAGAAGAGCCTGCTTTCGTGCGGCTCTTGCTGACCTGAGGATCAATGAAACAATGTCCGCAGACACCCTTTCTTGATCTTTTTTGGTTTTAATTGGGCTACCAAACTCAAACTAGTTTTGAGGCCTCCCGCAAGCGTGACGCGTTCGCGCCGTAGGCGCGATGCGGGCGAGGCACGGATGCCGCGCCGAGAAAATGAGTTTGAGTTTGGTAGCCCAATTAAAACCAAAAATATCACTATGGGTGGCGAGGACTTTGTTTCATTGATCCTCAGGTCAGCAAGAGCGCCGCAGTGGCCTTATCGATAAGTGCTCTGGTGAAATAGGCAGTTCCAGAGGGTTTTCGCTTTGAGCGGAATATTGGGGTATTTCGGTGGCGTGAAGTCGGGGTGTTCGAAGTCAAACATATCGGCCATCGAGTTGGCGTTAGCGTCGCGCCGACTGAGCGCAGGAATATTGTACTTGTCTTCGATGAATCGCAAAATCGAGGTGTGGTCGTAGGTGGTGTGTGAGACGAAGTGGCGCTTAGCGTACGGTGAAATGACGAGAGCCGGAACTCTAAATCCGAGGCGCTCAAAGCCTTCTTGTTTGTTTTCGACGTTGGGTAAAATTTCATCGGGGGCACACGCTTTTGGCGGCGCCACGTGATCATATCCCCCGTCGCCTTCGTCGTAGCTGAGAAAAACGGCTGAGTTTTTCCATGAAGCGCTTTTGCTGAGGGCTTTGAGGCGAGTGGCAAGTTGCCGCTGGTTAATGTCAAAGACAAACGGTGGGTGTTCTTCTCCAAAAATGCTCGAATTTTCGACAAAAACCACTTGGGCAAGTTTGTTGTGTTTTGCGTGATAGTCAAAGAGTTTGGCTGGTTTAAAGTGTTTGATGTTTTTCAAATAAAATTTTTCATAAAACTGAATGATCGAGACGTCTGAGATGTAGAATGTCCAGCTCACGCCGGCTTGAGTGAGTGATTCAAAAATGGTGGGTTCTGACCAACCGCCGTGAAAGAGATCTGAGTTGGTATTTGACGTTTGCCCTGCTGAAGTGCCCGCATAGGCGTATCGACGATTGGGTTGAGTGGCGCCCATCACTGACGCGAAGTAACGGTCACCCACTGAGAACTGATTAGCCAGAGCATACATTAAGGGGTAATCGCGTTCGTCATAGTAGCCCATCGCGCGATCACCGTTGAGTTTTGACGACGTATTTGAGATCACAAACTGGTCATTTTTTCCTAAATTGTAGGCTTCGTGTGAACCATCCCAGCCGTGATTCATGCTCTTGATGCAGTGGTTGGTGAGGTGAAAGGGTACAACGGGAGTGCCATCGGCCGCGGGGTTATACAGATCGGCCGTGATGCCATCGACTTCGTTTCCGTAGAATTCTGGTTTATTTAATTTTCCAAATACATTATCGAAACTATGGTTTTCCATCATGAAGACGATGGTGTGTTCGATGGGGTTAGTGTGATCAGGTAGTCCGATGGGATCGTTGGGCCTGGCAAGAGACCCTTTGGGTTGAGAGCAGTTGGGTTCTTCGGCCTGCAAACTAGAACAGCACAATAGACTCGCTGCGCTTAAGATCGATAAAAAGCTGACGGTATTTGCCTTCATGTATCCCACCCTTTGGTTTAGGATTCGGCAATAGCGGTTTGCGACATAAGAAAAATTTGCCTAGTTGGCAAAAGTGCGAAGACAGTTGTGCGTCAATCAGTGCGAACTTTAGAGCCCGACTCTGACTTCAAAGCCGATGAAATTTTCAGGAACTTTTGCAATTGAACCTTGAAACTCAGGACCAGGCTTTACAGGCTTTTCAATGGCCTGAAGTTCAATGCTCTTACCTGTTTTCGAGCTTTCGAGAAGAGTGATCGCCATTTTTTCGGGTTTAGTGCCCTTCAAGGTGATGACATAAACATTGATCTGACCAGTGGCGCGGTCAACTTGAACTTCGAGTTCTTCTTCGTGGCCTTTGGCTCCGCGTTTGACGAGCCAGCCACCGTGGGGACCCAGATTTTTTGTCGCGTTGGGTTCGATCAAGGCTTTGAATGGTTTTTTCTTTTGGCTAGTGCCTTGGTTGGCCGCTGGTTGTGAAGCTTGCGGTGTTTCGGCTAGTGCCATGAGTTCACTTGACAGCAGTACTAATGATGAAGCGAGAACAATGATTGAAACCGTTACTGCATTTAAATTTTTCATGGCGCATCGATATTTTCTCTAAATGGCGAGAAAGACAAGAGAAAAAAATTACCGCGAAAGCCAGCTGTCCACACCAATACGGGGCGTAAAGTCGCCTCTTTCTAGAAGATCACTTGTTTCGCAGACCCTCCCACGCTAGATTTCTTCATCATGCAGAATTTTCAGTCATTCACCCTCTCTCTCATCGACTACTGGACAAAACAAGGCTGTCTATGGACCCAGCCTTACGATCACCCCATGGGTGCAGGTACGTTTCATCCCCACACGTTTTTGAAGGGCCTGGGGCCAGAACCGTGGAGAAGCGTTTACGTTCAGCCGTGTCGAAGACCCGTTGACGGGCGTTACGGTGAAAACCCTTATCGTTTTCAACACTACTATCAACTGCAGGTGTTACTCAAACCCGCACCCTCGAATATTATCGATGTGTTTCTAAAATCTCTTGAGCACGTGGGCATTCGACTTGAAGAAAATGACATTTCATTACTTGAAGACGATTGGAAAGGCCCGACTCTCGGAGCCTGGGGGCTGGGGTGGGAAGTTCGGGCCAACGGGCAGGAAGTCACTCAGTTCACTTATTTTCAGCAGTTGGGTGGCCTTGATCTTGATGTCATTTCTGGCGAGATCACTTACGGCTTAGAGCGGCTGTACTTGTATCGTTACGGCCTAAAGAGTGCCCTTGATATTCCGTACAACGATCAGTTTACTTACGGCGATATTTATAAACAAAATGAATTTGAGTTTTCTCATTTTAATTTCAAGCAAGCGACGGTGAGTGAACTCTTAGAAACGTTCTCTCGATCAGAAGAAAACGTGAAACGCTTGTGTGAGCAAAATCTGGTGCTTCCGGCTTACGATTATGTTTTACAGGCATCGCATGCGTTTAATTTACTCGACGCGAGAGGTGCGATCTCGGTCGCAGAACGCCAACGCTACATTGGGCGGGTGCGTGATTGTGCGCGCCTTTGCGCCCAAGTGTACCGTGCTGAACGAGAAGCGCGTGGGTTTCCGCTGATGAATCGGGTGGCAAGTCAGTCAGTAGTCGGGGGGGCTGCACCGATGGGTTCGGGGCTTCAGGTGTCGAGTGCGAGTTCTTCGCGCGATTGGACTGCGCCCACAGAGGTGGGGGCTAAACCCGTTGATGTTTTACTCGAGCTTGGGGTTGAAGAGATTCCGCCAGCCTTTCAGGTTGCTGCCCAAGAGCAAATTGAGTCGTCACTAAAGGCGTGGAGAGAAAAAACGGCAAAAACCTTTGCTGGTAGCGAAGTGTTTCTATCGCAATTGCGTGCGACAAAATTTCAGGTGCTCACATCGGCAAGACGCATCTCGCTTTTATGCGAAGGCCTACCTTGTCGCGAGCCTGATTTGAAAAAAGAAAATTGGGGGCCAGCTGAGAGAATTGCCAAGGCTGCTGATGGCAGTTTTAGTCAAGCCGCATTGGGGTTTGCAAAAAAATCAGGAATCGACCCGAGCGCGTTGCAGTTTAAATCTAAGAGTGATGGAACCTTTCTTTACTTCGAAAAAAATGAACCCGGTCGAGATTTTCCGAAACAGGTGGCCGAAGAGTTCTTCACTTGGGTTGAGGCGATTGAGTCTGGGCTAAAGATGAAGTGGTCGGTTCCTGGTTTAGCCGATTTCTTTTCTTTTGTGCGCCCCGTTCGCACAATCTGCGCGATGGTGGGTAACCAGAGGTTAGCAGTCACTCGATTTGGGGTTGAATCCGGCAAAACCACTTTTGGGCAGCGAGTTCTCTCGCCTCAGTCGATCGAACTAAAAGGGGCTGCTGAGTATGAGCATGCCCTGACTCAAGCTGGGGTGATGGTCGACACGAAGAAGCGTCAGGCGCTCATCTTAGATACCGCTCGTAGCCTAGCTGAATCAAAGAAAGGAATGCTCGGGGCATTTTCTGAAAAATTAGCTGAAAAGACCGCAGGACTGACCGAAAGCCCCGTCGTGTTTTTGGGCAAAATGGACTCTAAGTATTTGCGGCTTCCGGCTCGTTTGATTTCAAGTGCTTTGCGTGAGCACATGAATTATTTTTCGGTGCTAGCGCCAGATGGGCTAACCACTTTGCCTTACTATATCGGTGTGGCTGGGTATCAGTGCACGCAGTTTGAGAAGATGGTCGAAGCGACTTCGGTCGTCGTAACCGGACGGCTCGAAGATGGTGCGTTTTATTTTGACCAAGACCTTCAAACATCTGTCGAAGAATTTCATGACCGCCTCGGAAGCCAAACGTTTCAAGCGGGAATGGGAACCCTCAAGCAAAAAGCCCAGCGGGTTTCGCTTTTGGCTTCACGTTTAGCTAAAGTTTGGCCAAGAAATGGTGCCGACTCTTCGGTAGATTTCGCAGAAATCGCCGGGCTTGCGGGGTTGTATTCAAAGGCCGATCTGAGGTCGGGTTGCGTTCAAGAGTTTCCTGACGAAATGCAAGGAGTGATGGGCGGAATTTTGATCAACCACCAAAAACCTTTTGGTGACAAGTCAGCTCGAATAGCTGAGGCAGTCTCAGAGCACTATTCGCCCGCAGGGGCAGCCGATTCATTGCCAAAATCGCAATTAGGCAAGCTCGTTTCTTTGGCAGATAAATTAGATTCTTTGGTATTTTTGTTAGGCTCTGGAAATGAAGTGAAAGGCAATAAAGATCCTTTCGGATTACGTCGAATGGCCGTGGGTGTGGTTCGAATTCTAGGGTTGGACGGTGAGCTAGATACCGCGTCGGTTGGATTTTCTGAGCTTTCGAGCTCAGCATTGGCCGTCATTGAAGGGCAGGGTTTTTCATTAGCAAAAGACACGTTAACAAAAGTGAATGAATTTCTTTTGGGTAGGGTCAAGGCCGCCTGGAAGAACGAATTCAATCCTGGCGCTATTGAAGCGGTCTCTAAGCGAATTGAAGCGCAGTCTATTGTGGTTTCAAGAAACCTCGTTCGTTCACTATCGAAGGCGCTTGAGTCGAAAACGAGTGGTCTTGCAGAGTCGTTAACCCCGTATAAAAGGTGTGTCTCTCTGACCGATCCGATATTGGGTCGGGCGAGCGAGTTCGTGGTTGATGCGCAATTGATTGAACAGGCAGAAGAACGAGCACTTTTTGAAGTGGTGAAGCAAGTCGAACTGCGAGCAGAGCAGACTGTGCGAGACTTGAAGTTTGATGAGTACTTTGCCTTGCTCGCTTCAGTAGGCGCGCCGCTTGGACTATTTTTTGATAAGGTTTTAGTGAACCACGATGATGTGAAATTGAAAAATAACCGGTTGGCGCTTTTGCTCAAGATTAGAAAACTCTATGACCACGTGGCTGATTTCTCGAAGATTCAACTGAAGTAGATTTCAGCAACTGCAGTTGACTGAACCTAAACTAATTGAGAATATTTTCTCCGGTTTCTTTGGCCTTCGTAAAAAGACATTCCGCAGCCGCAGTATCGGCATCTCTATTTTTTAAGAGTAGACTGCAGTTATCCCCTTATTTTTACTCCTCAAACATCCTATTTTCTTGCTTTCGGCATCCTGCCTCGCAAGAGTCGCAAAAATAAGGGGATAACTGCAGTCTACTCTTAAAAAATACTCGCCGATACAAAAGCGAGGACGTCTTTTTACGAAGGCCAAAGAAACCGGGGAAAATATTCTCAACAGTAGCCAGGTTAGTTCAACTGCAGTTGTAGGATAGCCTCTTTAAAGTTTTACTCGATTTCAAATCGCACTGATTGAATTCCGCGCTTTGCACTACTGAGAGCCTCATCAAATGATGATCCTACTGAGATGCAAGCACCCAGACGGTTCATTGATCCGTGTTGTAGAGTGGTGAAGTGGCCTTCACTGGCAAATAAAAATAGGCGGGTCTCAGGTGCAAATTCGGCAGAGTTGAATTGATTTTCAATTTGGGTGATTTTTCCTTCTTTGTTTGGATAGCCATACGAGATCGCTGAAAAACGGTTGTTTTTCGGGTTCACCAGGCAAGACTGATCAATCGGAAGACCGAGGGTTTTGTTGACCATCAGTTCAACCAGGTCAATGCCAAACGCAAGTTTCACAAGCGCGGGTATGAAGTCACCGGCCAAGCGGCAGTGCGTTTCGACTAGTCGGGGTCCAGAGGGAGTCAGAAAAACTTCTGAGTGTGCAGGGCCGTCAGTGACACCTAGTTCGGTCAGAACTTTCGAAATAAAGGTGAAGGTTTCGGATCTTTGAAGTTCAGAAATATTGGCAGGCATGGCGTGCCCAATTTCGACCGCATCAGCTTGGTTTTTGTATTTCTGGGTGACCGTGATGGGGTAATGTTGGCCATCAATAGAAAAAGATTCGATGCTGTATTCGTTTCCTTCTAAAAACTCTTCAGCAATGTAGCCGAGGCCCCCGAAAGCTTGTGAACCTTTTGAAATTTCAGTTTCTAGATCTAGAACGGCTGCTTCTAACTGTTGGGTTGAGTGAATCTGAAAAATTTGACGGCTGCCAAGTCCCGCACGAGGTTTGACCACAATGCCCGTTGATGACTGGCTATAGAATTCGCGAATTTGGCTAACAGAGGTGAGCGTGATTGATCGGGTAGGATCAAGGCCGGCACGGCGCAGCTGATCTCGTGTCTTGTATTTATCGCTCATCAGTTCGACGGTATGGTGAGAAACATACGATTTTAGACCCAAGTCTTTTCCGATGCGAGCTAACCATTCTTGCTTTTGGTCACAGCAAAGATCGACGGCGTCAAGCTGGTGTTCTTGATGAATCTTGATCGCCGCCGCTTTGAAATCTTCAAAAGACGACTCTTCATTGAGTGGAGTGATGTTTTTATAAAGGTGATCATCACTGTAATGGCCATAAGGCTTGAGTAGAAAAAGCTCGTGCCCCAGTTTATGAAATTTTTCGTGATTGATGGTGATTGGATTGATTGCTAATATTTTCATAGGGTGGTTTACCAAAAAGATATCGGTTTGGCGGGATAGGTTTGAGTCAGTGCACGTTTGTGAATTTCCTGAATGTGACCAGAAAGTGAACACATGAGGTTAGTTTGGTCTAAATTGTAGTAGACAAAGCCCGGCAGGGTTGAATCCCAGAACTCGACATAACAATCGACAAAGCCCATGGTGTGTCCAATTTCGTGAGCCAGAGTGGCTTGGTTGATCTTTAGCGAATGGTCTGCATTTTTGTCGAGGGTGATCTGATTTCCACCAATGGCAGATGTTTTTGTGAGTGCACCTGGTATTGAGGTAAAATTGATTACGGCACTTTGCTTGAAGGTGTCATAAAATAGCGGGTTCACAGTGAGTGTCTCTAGTTTGTTCCAGTAAGTTGCGATGCTTCGGCTAACTGAATTTGTGAGGGTTTCTGAAACATCTGCAAACGGAATTGTCAACAGAGTCGTGTTGTCGGCATTTATAGCAGCAGCAATGATGGGATTCTTAACTGAAATTTGAAAAAGCGATTGGTATTTTTTTTCGCCGCGCAACAGCACGGTGTGCACCCAGTTCACCAAGCCTTCAATACTCTGATTTTCGATGAGTTGTTGAATTTCGAGATCACAAACGTGTTCAGTGGTGACCCCCAGTGAACACGCATCGAAGGCTAGTTCTCGGGCATGTATCGCTGCAGGGCTGTCAAACGCAATCTGATTGATGAGGTCAGAGAACAGGTGTTGTTGTTCGGCTCTGAGTTTTAACCATGGTCTGATGTCACGGGTGGCTGCGCCCATGGCAGCCTTGATGGGGAGGTTGCTGATGAAGCGCGAGGCTTCGCTATAGATGGCTTTGCATTGGGTCAAAAATTCTTTGGCTGTCTTTGTTGGAATTTTTACAAATTGTTGAGAGGTAAGTTTTTCGATTTCTGGAATGCTAAGTGCCATGATTGCGTTCAGTTCTGTGGGCACCGCCTTCGAGTTGAGCTGAAATCGTTGAAGGATGTCGGCCTCTACAAAAAATCTTGGATTTTCTGGCGTAAAATCATGAAAGGTAGCGGGGTCAGAGTCGGTCATTTGCTTATCGGTGGTTAGGCGGTTACTGATGGCTAGGCATCGGCTTCCGGTTTCTACTATTTCAGCGAGGATTTTTGGCTTGCTCACGGTACCCTCGCGTGCCGCCGAGTTTAGAACTGGAAAAGCTGACGCTGAGCTCAAATACGAGATTTCACTGAGGTGTGGCGTGTGAAGTGGCGCGGTCAGTGAAACTGAGACCACGGCTTCAGCTACGTCAGGGGCGGTGGGCCCACACCCGACCACAAATTCAAGCGAGGAGAGTCCGAGGAGGGTCAGACCGAGAGCGATAGAGAGAGTGTGATGAAAAGTGAAACGTCTCATTCCTGGGTTCTCTATCACCGATGGCGCACTGAGTCAATTTTGAGTGATCAGTATCTCATGGAGCGTTTAACTATCGATAAATACTAAGGTTTAACCTCGACACCTTCCCACCTGGCAACTACGGCTGTCGCAAGGCAGTTGCCAAATAGGTTAACAGCCGTTCGGGCCATGTCCATGAACTCATCGACCGCAAGAATCAGGGCGATTCCTTCAAGGGGTAGTCCGAAGGTTGTCAAGGTTCCAGACAGCACCACGATCGAAGCGCGAGGTACTGCGGCCACTCCCTTGGTCGTGAGCATTAGAGTCAGCATCATCACGATCTGAGTGCCGATTGAAAGTTCAATTCCGGCCGCCTGAGCAACGAAAACAGACGCGATGGCCAGATAGAGAGTTGAGCCGTCTAGATTGAACGAATAGCCCATGGGTAGCACGAAGCTGGTGATTCTTCGCGGAATACCCATTTTCTCTAGCGCGCTAATGGCCATGGGGTAGGCTGATTCGCTTGAGGTGGTGGCAAATGCCAAAACAATGGCACTTTTCAGGGCACCCAAGAAACGAAACAGAGGGATTTTGAATATTTTAAATAACGGAAATAGACAAAATACCACGAATATCAGAAGTGCGGCGTACAGTGACCCGACCAAACGAAGCAGCGGAAAAATAACTTGCCAGCCGTGCTCAGCCACACTCGCTGCCATGGCAGCGCCGACTCCTAATGGCGCAAGGGCCATGATGTATCTCGTAAATTGAAACATGGCTTCAGCCAATGACTCGCAAAGGTGAACGATGGGGCGGGCCTTTTCACCGATCGCAAGAAGCGCGAATCCTAAGAGCGTTGCAAAAATGACAATCTGTAAAACGTCGCCGCGTGCAATGGCGTCAACAATATTTGTCGGCAGCAGGTGTTCTATGAATCCAGACATGGTCATTTTAGTTGCGGCAGCTTTGGCGGCCGATTCGCTGAGAGCGGCGCCCTGTAGGTGAATGCCATCACCTGGTCGAAACAGATTCACCGCACCCAGTCCGACACCCAAAGCGGCAGTGGTTGCGACTTCAAAATAGATGAATGCCCTGATTCCCATGAGGCCCAACTCTTTGAAAGAACCCGAGCCAGCGATACCAGTGATGAGCGTTGAGATGATGAGCGGCGCAATAATCGATTTGATTCCGTTTAAGAAAAGCCCTCGAAATGGCTTAATTAAGCCTACCGTTTCAGGAGAAACGATGCCCCAGGTAAAGCCGCCAATCAAGGCGATGAAGATCCATTGAGTGAGAGAAATTCTTGCAAAGAACTTGATGATCGATGTGAAAATTTGTTTCATGATTAATCAATAGTATTGCATTATTGTGCTTGTGGAAATCATTGTTTGGATACTTTACATTGCAGTGGCGCTTTTCTTGTTTTGGTTGGGTTATCGGCAGATCAAAAATATGGGTCACTCCGCCAAAAATAAGACAGCGCCCCGACTTCCAGAGAAGCCTCTGAAAACTCACAAAAGGCAGGACGGTTTGCAGTCTGACATTTTTCAAGAAGGCTCAGGCCCCGGAGCCAAGAATAAAGACATGCTGACGGTTCACTACTCAGCTTTTTTGACGAGTGGTGAAAAAGTAGATTCTTCTTACGATCGGGGTCGAAGCCTCACCTTTAAGTTGGGTTCGGGCAAAGTTATCTTTGGGTGGGATGAAGCACTGGTGGGGGCGAAGGTTGGTGAACGCCGAAAAATAACGGTGCCGCCGGAGTATGCCTACGGAAAAAAGGGAACCGAAAAAGTGCCGCCCAATGCGACGGTTATTTTTGAGGTTGAAGTTCTGCAGATTGACTAGAGTCGGTTACCTCAATAGAATTGTAACTATCCGAAATTAAAGATAAATTATATAGGTAACTCTTCCTAAAGATCAGCCTCGGCCATCCCGATAAGTATCAGTGATGAAAAATTTCGAACTCGATACGTCTGAAGGCTCGGTTACACTCAATCAGAATAGTAAGTTGCTGGTCTATGCGCTCAATGCCAACTCCCGGCTCGACCCCGACGAGATGCAACTGGTGCTTCAGGCTTTTTCGACACTCTACAAGAGCAAGTCGACTTATAAAGAGCACCCTCTTCAAAACGAGAAATTCTCTATTGTTCTTGATTTAAAGGCTGCGGGCACCTCTATTGCTCTTGAATCCATTAGCATGCTTTTGAATTCCGAACTCATTTCTGAAATCAAGAAAGTTGCGTGTGTCACGAGCGTGGTTGAAACCCATGCACTTTGGCGTCTTGGGGTCATTTCAAGCGCCGAAGCAAAGAAATTTAGAAGTTTTAGTTCGCTTGCCCGAGCGACGGCTTGGATCGCGCTAAAGAACTTCGAGGCAAACGAATGTGGCCATTTAGTTTCAATCGTTGAACAAAAACTTTTGACGATCAGAGTCTATCGAAACGAAATTTTCGAGATTGAGTGGAAACCGTTAAGTGATTCGGTCACTTTAGAGGTAGCCAAAGAAATTGTTCATGAATTGAAACTACTTCGGAATCGATTTCAATTTACTCATTCTCCATCGATGCTGATTATTCTGGCCGAAGGAGTTCATGTCGGCGCCGATGTGAGAAACTATTTTGCTCAGATTGATAAAGAATTTGGAGTCAAAAGAATCGCCATGGTAGTGCCTGCTCGATTCGTCTCGGTGGTTGCAAATGCCATTCAATATTTCACACGCACTTCGGTCAAAACCCGAATCTATGCTAATCGGTTGTCGGCCAAAAAATGGCTTGATAGAGCCGCCCACTCTGAAGATAATCGATCGGTAGAAGTCGATGATGAAAGCCTCGAATTGTGGGAAAAAACCACAAGAAACGTCAATGCGTTCGCGCATCACGTTTCAAATTTTCAGCTCTTTGTTCCTACCGCTATCGGGTTAACAGCGGTCTTGGTCGGTCTCCCGATTCCGTTCGCTTTGTTTGGTGATCATGCATTGACTGCGATTGAATCGAGAGGGCTCGCTTATCTATTTTTGATCGCAACGTCTCTGGCAGTCGTGGCCATTTTTCGATACCAGGGCAATCAGCAGAGGCTGAAAAAATCAATTGATCAGTGGCGAAGAGATTCTCTGTTTAAGTTTGAAAAAGTCATCAAGGTTCTTGGACAATTCACCGCCGGAAACTTTTCAATGGACGAGTTGGTTGATGGGACCGAGAAAGCGGCAAAAATTCGAGATGAATACGACCAAATATTGCTGCATGCGAGGGTTCTAGGTTCAGAGTTGAGGCACTCGACCGTGAGTTCAGACTATTTCAAATCCGTGACTGACTCGCTACCTGAATCTTTGATTATTCTCGATAATACGTTTAGAATTTCACACCTCAACGAAACAGCTCTAGATATTATTGGTATGTCACGCATTGATTTGGTTCGAAAAGAGGCGACCCTACTGTTTAGAAACCTTTCGAAGGGCGACTTGATCGACCGGCTCGAAAAACAAGGTGAGGCTTTTGAGTGCGAGCTCAATTCGATGACTGAAAACTTTGTGCCTGTGATGGTTCGTGCTTCGCCTTTACAAGTCGATGGAGTGCATCACGGATTTTTGATTGTGGCTTCAGATTTACGTGAGCAGAAAGAGCGCGAAAAAGAGCGCGAAAAACTCAATGAAAAACTTTATCACACGGGCAAGCTCGCGTCGCTGGGCACCATTTCAGTTGGAATTGCACACGAGTTGAATAATCCACTTGCCGTCATTACCACCGCCGAGTCGGTTTTGCGAAAATCACTCAAAGAACCTCAAGATTTGAAATTGCTCGGCATGATTCAAAAATCTGCTGACCGTCTTAAAAAGATCACCACTCACATGCGTGTTTTCGGAAGAAACGACTCTTCGATGGAGCGTGAGGTGGTGACGATTCGTAAAGTGATCGACGATGCGATGATTTTCTTAGAAACACAGCTGCGAAATCGCAGCGTCAAAATTGAACTCACCGTTCCTGAAAATCTTTGGGTGAACGTGAATTCAACCAGCATGGAAAGTGTTTTTCAGAACCTATTGTCAAATTCACGAGATGCGTTTGAAGACTTGAAAGATGAGCGACCTCGACTGATTAAGATCTTTGCCGAAGAGGCTGCAGGGTTTGTGCAGATTAGTTACACTGATAATGCAGGTGGTATGCCTGAGGCGGTGAAGGAAAAGATGATGGATCCTTTCTTTACGACCAAACCGAAGGGCAAAGGAACAGGCCTTGGTATGTCGATTATCTATGGCACGGTTTCTAATCACCAGGGCATGGTGACGATGGATTCAAGAGAAGGCGAAGGGGTGCAGTTTACGATTTTATTGCCGGCCGCCGACCAGACAGCGCTTCAAGAAGAAGATAAGGCGAGCTAAGTAGCTTCAAGCCCCGGATTCATGACGCGAGTGTAGAGCTCTACCATCTCGATCGTTTCGACAGCACCAATGTAGTCTGGCAAATCAGCAAAAAGGTGTTTCTCGTCTGGGTGAAAGGGCCAAGAAACCTGACCTGATGGCAAATTAACGACCACTATTGAGTCATCGGTCTTACCTACAGAGTAGCCCGACTTTTCTGCAAGTTTGGCAATGAGGCTGGTGCAAGAATCTCGCTCTACCATCAGCGCGTCTTTGACTGCGAGCAACCTAGAATTTTCGCGAGCAAAAAGCTCGAGATTTTCTTCAAGAATTTTCAATTTTTGTTCAACGACGCGAGTATATTGCGAAGTTTCGAGTTGCAGCCGGTCGACCTCAGTCACCAGTTTTGCGACTTCTTCGTGCGTGAACTGCCCTTTTACCTGCTCAACTTGATCGTTACCCATCATTGTTCAATTGTACGATTGATCCAATTCAGATGTCGAGGACTCTCAGGACTCAAAACTCACTTTCCCTGATCGCTGGCTAGGCAAAATGTGCCAAAAACCTTGCCGTACTCGGAATACGTCAAAAGAACCGTCAAAAAGTTTGCGACAAACCCCCCTTTTTCTGGCAGAACCAACGCATGATTCATATCAGCAATATTACAAAGCAGTACGGCCAGCAGGTGTTATTTGATCGGTGTGGTTTTCAGGTTCGGCCTGGCGACAAAATTGGGCTAGTCGGGCCCAACGGTGCGGGCAAGACCACTTTGTTTCGGGTCATCATGAAAGAAGAGGGCGTTGATTCGGGCGAAGTGAATATTGCCGATAAGACCGTGATTGGTTACTTTTCGCAAGATATCGGTGATATGAAAGGCCGCTCGGCTTTAGAAGAAGTCAAAGCGGGTGCTGGCAGGGTTTCAAAGTTGGCTATTCAAATTGCCGAGATGGAAAAGCGGTTGACCGATTCAGCCGAGAATCCGCTTGATGACGATGCGATGGCAACTTTGCTCGAACGGTATGGCGAGGCCCAAATCGAATTTGAGCAGCGTCTCGGTTATGATCTTGAGTCACGGGCTCAGGCGATTTTGACGGGCTTGGGTATCGGCCCAGATGATTACAATCGGCCAGTTGAGACATTCAGCGGTGGCTGGAAAATGCGAATCGCGCTGGCTCGAATCTTAGTGTTAAATCCAGATGTCTTGCTGATGGACGAGCCGACCAATCACCTTGACATCGAATCGATTATTTGGCTCGAGGAGTGGTTAAAAACGTATAAAGGGTCATTGGTAATGACCAGCCATGATCGCGAATTCATGAATCGGGTCATCAATCGAATTGTCGAAGTTTTTCATAAGGCAGTGACTTCGTTTACTGGAAATTACGATTTCTACGAAAAAGAACGAGCGATTCGGCACGAGCAGCTAATTGCATCGCATAAAAAGCAGCAAGAGATGCTAGCAAAAGAAGAAGAGTTCATCGCTCGGTTTGCGGCCCGCGCTTCGCACGCGGCTCAGGTTCAGTCGCGGGTGAAAAAATTAGAGAAAATTGACCGCATTGAAATTCCGCCAGAAGAACGCGTGATGCAGTTTGAATTTCCGGTTTCGCCTCGAAGCGGCAATGACGTCATTAAGATGGTCGGTTTGGCTAAAGAGTGGCCTCACCCAAAACTGGGAGTTAAAAAAGTTTTTTCAGCAGTCAACGGTGTTGTATCCAGGCTAAATAAAATAGCACTCGTGGGCGTGAATGGTGCCGGTAAATCAACATTGTTAAAGATCATGGCTGGTCAAGTTGAGCCCACTCAAGGTGAATGCACGATTGGTGCTAACGTGAAAATAGGTTACTTCTCTCAGCACTCGCTTGAAATCTTACAGGGTTCAAAAACCATCTATGACGAAATACACGATCGCATCCCTGATGCGACCATTGGTTATGTCAGAAACCTTCTTGGTGTTTTTTGTTTTAGCGGTGACGATGTTTATAAAAAAATTGGGTCACTTTCAGGTGGTGAAAAAAGTCGGGTGGTTTTAGCGACCATTTTGGCGACTCCTGTTAATTTGCTGATTCTCGATGAACCGACCAATCACCTCGACATCAAGTCACGCGAAGTGCTTCTTGATGCGGTCAAGAAATTTGATGGTACGGCAATCATTGTGAGCCATGACCGTTTCTTTCTGAAGCAAGTGGTTAATCGCGTGTTAGAAGTTGATCATGGCGAATTGCGAATGTATGAGGGCGATTACTCGTATTATCAGTCAAAAAGGCCTCATTAGGACTCTTGAGTGATAACCTCGCATGCCCAATTGATTCTAATTGCTGATTATTGAGTTTTTTCAGGCCGTCTAGAATCTGTGCAACCAAGACGTCCTCGCCCTTATTTTAGGGTTTATTTTTTAGGAGGAAAGCAAAGCGGTTCATTCTTTTTTTGTGACTCTTGCGAGGCAGGATGCCGAAAGCAAGAAAACAAGATGTTTGAGGAACAAAAAAAGAATGAACCGCTTTGCTTTCCTCTTAAAAAATACAATCACCGAAATAAAGGGCTGCGGAATGTCTTTGTTGCACAGATTCTAGACGGCCTGAAGAAACTCAATAATGAGCAGGTGATGACCAGTGCATAGGAAGTTAATCCACCAGACGAAAGGTAACTGAAAAAAATGGCAGCTAATCAGAATGAGAATGGCTTTAAGCTTCGACTATTTTCGTTAGTTCTAGTTATTTTTTGCCTCTTGAACAGTGGCGGCTTGTCTTGGGTGTTTGCCGAAAATGGTGAATGGAAGACTGATTTGTCTCTGCAATTGATTGGTGGTGTCGGTGGCAAGACGAGCAACGATACGCCGCTAAACTATGCTAATAAAGTAATGCAGATTCCAAGTTATCAAGCGGTACTTGAGCTCAGGCCTGAACTCAAAAGCGAGAGGGGTATGTTTAGCCTTCGCGCCAGACCTCGTTTTATTAGAGAGTTTTCGAAATCGAGAATCAATTCGAATTGGGAGCCCTTCGAGAGTCTCGGTAAATTTCAGTGGAGCGAGGCTTACGTCGAAGCGAGCATCGGCCCTGATGTCTTGTTTAGTTACGGTCTTCAAAATTTACAGTGGGGCCAGACTGAGACCCTAAGTCCAAGTAATCGAATTTTTCGCGATTCGATTCAAGTGAAAGATACCCTTTATGATGTGCGAGGCCGCCATTCGTTTAAGTTGAATTACAGCCCTTCAAAAGATTGGTCTGTCATCGGATTTGCTGAAATTGCTGAGACCGGCGAAATGGGGAGCACTGAGTTCGAGGCTGAAGAGGCGTTTGGCAAAAAAGCCGTGCTGAAGGCTGAAAAGAACTTTTCAGGTGGGGCTCACACCCTGGGATTTGTGGCTGGCTTGCGTGAACGGCATGGCGGTTGGTTTGGCAGTTACGGGTCAGCCGAGGTGTTAGATGGTTTGACTCTTTTTGGTGACCTGGGGGCAGAGGTGGGGAGTGCCAATTGGTATCCGGTATTTGATAAGCAAACAGGTTTGACGACACTTTCTCAGATTTATCGAAATTCAGGCAGAGTTTCGACCTCATCAGTACTCGGTGCGAGGTATTCGTTTACTGGGGGAACTGATTTTCGCGTCGAGTGGATTTTTCAAGAGCTAGGCTATACTGCGAGCCAGATTGAGACCATTTACGATGCTGCGAGCAGTCGATCGCCCATCCAGCAAGCCAAGAATATTGAGTTGCTACCTCGATTAATCAAGAGCGGTTTAGAGCTTCCGGGTAGGCAGTATTTGATGGCTTCGTTAAGAATTCCTGATGTGTTTGAGTTTCAAAAAACTCTCGTCTATTCACGCATACTCTTCTCGCCTCGAGACTACTCGGCAACCGCCTATTTGACCGTCGAAATTCCGGTTTCTAGTTATGGCACTAGTTTCGTTGAACTGTATCAAAGTTTTGGTGAAAACCAATCTGAACTAAAAGGCTTCGTGGGCTCAAGTTTTCTTGCGGGATATCGACAATACTTTTAAGATCTGACTCTATGAGTAATCGACCTGGTGTCAGTGCCGTGCCCATCATTGAGTTGAAAAATGTCGTCAAGTCTTACCGCTTGGGCGAAGTGGTGATTACGGCCGTAAAAAAAGCTAATTTGCAGCTGCACCTTGGCGAATTTACGGCCCTAATTGGGGCCTCTGGCTCAGGTAAGAGCACCTTATTGAATATCATCGGATGCATTGATCAAGCCGATTCTGGAATCGTCACCATTGGCGGCTCTGATGTCAAGCAACTCAGTGATAACGAAAAAAGTGACCTGAGAAATCAAAAAATTGGATTTATTTTTCAGAACTTCAATTTGATACCAGTTTTAGATGTTTATGAAAACGTTGAGCTGCCGTTGTTGGTTAATGGCACCGTCGAAAGTGCGCGTGAGCGAAACGATCGTGTCTTAGAAGCGATCAATGACGTTGAGTTGAGTTCAGTGATTCATCACCGGCCTGATCAATTGAGCGGTGGACAGAGGCAAAGAGTAGCCATTGCAAGGGCACTCGCGGGTCGGCCTTCGCTGGTGCTTGCCGATGAACCGACGGCAAATCTCGATTCTGAAACTTCTTCAAAAATTATTGACCTGATGATCGCCCTTAACGAAAAGAAAAAGGTGACCTTTCTTTTTTCAACTCACGATGAACGCCTGATGAGTCGGGTGAAGCGAATCATTCACATCAAAGATGGTCTGCTCGACTCAGATTCGGGGCCCGCTCATGAAAGTGGTACTTGAATGCCGAATTCTTTTTGGGGCCTAGCAAGAAAAAATTTGCGGCGAAATTTGAAGCGAAATTTGACGACAGGTTCGGCGATCGCCTTTGGTTTTGCCGGTATCATTCTGTTGGGCGCCTACTCTAATCGCGTAGACAATTACATTCGCGTGTACACGATTTATGCTGCACATACAGGGCATGTCGCTCTTTTTGCAAAAAATGGACTCGATAAATTTGGTTTTGAGCCCAAGAAACACAGTTTTTCGAAGCAACGGCAGCTCGAGATCGAGGGCCTGCTCAAGAACGATTCTCGAGTTGAGATGTTTGAACCCAGATTCTCTGGAGTTGGCTTAATCAGCAATGGCTGCAAGTCGATTCCGTTCAGCGCAGTCGGGATTGATCCTCAAATTGAAGAAAAATTGATGATTCACCCAGAAGTGAAACGCTGGACTCCGCAAATTGAATCGATCAAAAAGGGCGTCAAACTCGTTGATGCGGTGAAAATATCTTCTGTTGCCGTCGTGTCGATCACTCAAAAAGTGGCGAGCGCACTGGGTAAAGAAAAAGTAAAAACAGAGTTCGACACGGGCGCGGCAGTCAAAGTCGTCGATTGCGAGAGTTCAGTGGCCTTGCCTCAAAGTGACGCCAGCGTGCAGTTTTTGGGTAATTCTTGGCAAGGTGGCATGGCAGCCCTTGATGCTGACGTGGTCTCAATCTTTTCGACGGGGTTTGATGAAACTGATTTTTCAGCCATTCGAATGCCCCTTTCGGTACTTCAGAGCTTTTATGATACTGAGCGGGTAGCGGGTTATTCGGTTTGGTTGAAAGAGGCTTCACAGTTAAAAAGTTTTATTCAAACATTTTCTGCGGCATTGAATGGCCCCTCACTGGCGCCTGAGCCGATCGATTTGATACCGTGGTATGACGAATCGTTGTCACCTTATTATGCCGGCACGATTCAATTTTTGAATGCAATGGTGGGTTTCGTCTCTTCTGTACTGGCCCTGGTCGTCTTATTTTCAGTTTTGAATTCGACAACCCTCACCGTTCTTGAGCGAACCTCAGAAATTGGCATGTACCGTTCTATTGGGTTTAGAAAACGGCAGATTCAAACGCTATTCATACAAGAGTCAATTTGGCTTTCGGGGTTTTCTCTCGGGATCGGTCTCATTTCGGGTTTCGTTTTCGTCGAGATGATCAATCGAATGAAAATTGTTTATCACCCACCGGGCGCATCGGGGGGATTGCAACTCGTGCTGGTTGCGAATGTTTCGGCGATTTTTGTTTGGGCAGTGGTTCTGTTGTTGCTGACTATTTGGTCAACTCGTTTTTCGGTGGTCAATAAATTGAAGTGGCAGATTTCAGACTTATTAGGAGGGTCGGGCAGATGATTAAGAAAGTTAAGTTACTAATAGGTGTGGGTCTTTTTGTGGCGAGCAGCCCGGTGCAGGCGTCACCCTCAGCAGAGCAGTTACTCAAAGATTCAGATCGCTCGCGGGGAGCACTTTTAGAAGTTGGCGGAATGACCTGGCAGGCATCAGTCATCACACTTGAGAATGACGACAAAATCGAACTGGGTTATTTGATCAAGATTCGTGATGACGATGCCGTCGCGGAGGTGAGTTCTCCGCCTAGGCAAAAAGGCGAGCGTATTTTATTCAATGATCGAATTTTGTGGTTCTATAAACCGGGTCTTCGCAAGCCCATTAGCATTTCTCCTCGGCAAAGGCTTTCGGGTCAAGCCGCCAACGGTGACATCGCGTCAACTCGTTACGCTCGCGATTATGAGGGAGTGGTGAAGGGCGAAGAGTTAGTTGAGGGCTCGCCAACATTTGTGCTTGAGTTAAAGGCGAAGGGCAAGAACGTTACCTATGATCAGATTAGGTATTGGGTTTCAAAGCAAGATCACCTTGGAGTCAAAGCAGAATTTTTAACCTTGTCTGGTCAGATATTTAAGCGGGCTTGGTTTAAGTACGCTAATCAATTGACAGTCAAGGGGGTTCAGTACCCTTTTGTGAGCGAGATGAAAATTCAAGACGCGTTGAACGATAAAAATCTGACAACGATACGGTATTTTTCTCCAAAAATTGAAAATCACCCAGCCGGGCTCTTTAATGTGAACAACCTGGTGAAGTGATGGCGAACCAAAACAGCCGCCTGATTCGAATTCGAACGATAGTCAAGCTCAGCATCAAGAATGTGAAGACCAATTGGCGGCATAGCCTAGCCACCTTGCTGGCGATTGTCATGGGCTTCACGGCAGTTTCACTTTTTGATGGTTTTATTGAGAACATGAAATTGCTCATCGAAGATGGCAGCATTCATCGTGGAATGATGGGCCATGTGGTGATCGAGCGAAAAGGGGCGAAACAAAAAATTCTCGAAGATTTGTGGAGATATTCGATCGATGAAAGAGTGCAAGAAAAGCTGACGGCCTTACTAAAAGCAGATGCGCGTGTCGAAACCTTTGTTCGTTTCTTGATTTTGAATGGAATGGTTGCAAACTCAAATACCCAGGCTCTTTTTGTGGGGATTGGTTTTGACCTTGAGAGCGGAGCTCAAATGCGGGGGCCAAAGTGGCAGTGGAATGTTGTGGCCGGTAAACCGTTGCGACAAGTAGATGGCAAAGATCCTGGTGTGGTGGCTCTGGGTTGGGGTCTTGCTTCAAAGATGGGATGCCAGTTTGACCTGAAGGGGGCTTTGAATTCTGATGGATCTTACAAGCCCGTTGATCGAAAATTCGAGTGTCGCTCGCGTACCGTTCAATTGTCTGTGAGCACTGAGCATTCGCAAATCAATGCGGCGAGTTTCGAGGTTCAGTCGTTAGTTGACATGCAGTTGCGAGATTTTAATGACCGTTTTGTGATGTTACCACTCAGCACTTCGCAAACTCTCTTAGATACGAAACGCATTTCGCGCGTGGGTGTTCTTTTGAAAGATGGCAAAGACCAATTATCGATTATTGCAGACTTGTCAAAGAAGGCCGATGAACTAGGTCTTGACCTTGAATTTTTGCCGTGGATTGAACACCCGGCTTCTGCAACTTCTCGCGGAAGTCTTGAGTTGCTCACGGTCTTTCGAAATCTATTTTTGTGCGTGGTGGCTCTAATTGCTGCGATGTCTGTAGCGAATTCGATGATGAAAAGTATCAATGAGCGCACCCGAGAAATCGGAACGCTGCGAAGTCTAGGTTTTTACCGCAGCGATATTAGCCTTCTGTTTGCGATTGAGGGGTTTTTTCTGGGCCTTTTTTCTTGCTTGGTGGGTTGGGTATTTGCGGTCGCTGTAGGCGTATTGCTGTCTCGTCTGGGGCTGACATTTAAGGGGGGCGTTCTCTCAAGCCCGATACCTGTTCAAGTAAACGTGCCGCTGTTTACGCCGCTGATGAGCTTGTTGGTGTTGACTTCAATTACTGCGGTGACTTCTTATTTGTTAGCCAGGCGCGCTGCAAATTCAAATGTTTCAGACATGCTCAGGCATGTAGCCTGATCAGATGAGAGTCTGGCTATTCGACTATTTGGTCCACTGAGTTTGTGTCTTAATGCCAGTGTCATGGCAATACAGACAACCTTGGTTTTCGTAGCCCACTGGCGACATCAATCGTTTGTAATCGGTGTGGCATTTCACACAGGCATTTTTCGGATTGGCTGCGACCGATTGAGTCTCGCCCGCTGGTTTATCGTAGTGGTTTTCTTCGAAAGGCTCAGGGTGAGGCATTGAGATGTGACATTGGTCGCATTTCACGTATTGGTTAGGGTTACGTGTACCGAAACCCGATTTTTCTGTGTGACAGTTTTCACAAGTGACTGCAGGTCGTGCCGACTCATTCGTATCGCTCATGGCTATGAATTGGGCACCGTGGTTTTCAGGTTTGCTCCATTTAGTAACGTGAGGATATCCGTGGCAACTGGCGCAAGCGGGTGCCGCAGACGGTGCAGGGTCAGTAGGATTTTTCTCAACAATTTGAGTGGAGTGGCAAACGGTACATTGTTTTTGGTCGGTGAAGTATAACTTTGCGTGGTCTTTAGATTTTGAGAACTCAGCCGCGTGAGGGTATTGAGCGTGGCAAGCGTTACAGCTGACTGCGACTTTACCGCCCTTCAGGTCTTCACCGTGGCAGGTCTGGCAAGTGACTGCTGGTTTTTCAGTCGCTGAAACTTGTTTTAGATATTCTTGGCCGTGAATGATGCCTGCGCCGTCGGTGGCTTTCACCCAACCCGATGAGTGCGGATAACTGTGGCAAGAAGTGCAAGCTGGCGGACCTTTTGCGTCAGCGGCACCATTAGTTGTTTTTAGTGTGTGGCACATTAAGCAAGTCTTTGGCTTATCTTTGTAATCTGCTGCATGTAAGCCTGAAGTTTTGAAATCAGCGGGATGCGGAAAATTACCATGACATTGGCTGCAAGCAGGGGCCGCGTTTTGGCCTTTGAGGTCAGTACCGTGGCAGGTCATGCAACTGGTGGCGTCGCTGAGGTAATGAATTCCATGATTGCCGGTAATTCTGAAAATGGTGGTGTGAGGATAAACAGCTGCGTTCTTTTGTGCTTCAGTGAGATACGAATCGCCGACGGGTTTTGAAGCCTTGTTGCATGAAGCGAGTAATGAAACAGTTAAAATTGAAACGAGCATCAATGCCAGATTTTTGTATTTTGAGTTCTTCATTCCTATTTCATCCTCATCTTTTGGATAACCGACCATCGATAAACGAAAACTAATCACAGATTTTCGTTACAATAACCGTTCACCAACTGTTCACCAATGTTCCTATTTGACAGGTAATTTTTAATGGTTCTTATGGCACTGAGGGGCACACTTGATCAATAGAGAAAACAAGGTGACCGCCAAATTGACATGCAAACACTCAAACGACCTTCAAATTAGGACGAATGACACATAGCGTAAACTCCAATCACTGTAAAGTCCTATTCTAATTCACTGATAAAACAAAGGCTTGGGTGAGTTAAAACCACCCCCGAGCGCGGGCTGAAACGGCTTCAATTTTGGCCTCTTTAAGATTTTATCTTCAAAATGTGTAAAACAAGTTGATGAAAGACAGAATCAGCGGAATCGACGCAAACGAAATGAGTGTTGATAACAGAATCGTGCGAGCCAGGGTCTCGGTGTGTAAGCCGAATTTTTCAGAGATGACGATGGGTAAAATCATCGAGGGCATGCCCGTTTCAATGATCGTCGCGCTCATCATAGGTTCGCTCATTCGAAGCCAGGGGCTGAAGTGAGTCACTCCAATAGATACCAAGGGTTCAAAAATCAGTTTCAAGGCGATAGCCGGCACAGAAATCATCATGAGGGCAAGCGAGTTCAGTGAAAAGTCGAGTTTCATTGCCAGGCCGACGCAAAAGATCATGATGGGGGCTACGGCGCTGCCAATAAACCCGAGGGCTTTGTCGAGGTCAGTCGGCAACTTGATCGAAAACGCACCCAGTATGACGGCCAAGATAATTGCCCAAAATGGCGGAAGTCTCAGCAGAGCGGTCAACGCAGAATGTGACGGCTCTTTCTTGGTGCCATAGGCTAGACCAATCGAGGTGCCAACGGTGAATAAAAGTGGGGTTAGGCATAGCATGTCGATCAGGGCTGGAACTCGTGTGACGGATTCTCCGAAAAGTGAAGTGATCATGGGCAATCCAAAGTAGGTCACATTTGGCCAGGCCGACCCCAGCAATAGAGCACCCACCTTGGGGCGGTCTTCTGGTTGTTTGAGTAAAACCCGGTGAATTAGCCAGCTGATCAGAAGCGTCACGAGACAACTGATCGCGCCGATTACCGGAATTTTGATGAAATCACTAGACAGCGGAGCACTCATGACTGCGCGAAAAAATAGGGCCGGCAAAAACACCCAAAGCACAGCGGTACTCAGGTTCGAGCGAAGGGAGACGCGGTCAGGTAACGTGGGAATGAACTGCCAGGTCATTCCGGCGACTAAAAGTAAAATAAAGGAAAGTAGCACTTGGTTCGGAGTCATTTCGGAGCCCCTTTTTTGATCAAAGGTATCACGACTGAATGAAAAGAGAGAACAACTGGATTGGCCTTGCGAGTTTTTTTGTCCCGAATTGAAATGAGTAGTTTTTGCCAGCCCGCCGAGGGGCGATCTCGCGCAAGTTTCGCACGCTGATTTTGTTGCATTTGACTCTAACCTGGGGCAGAAAACAAACCTATGCAAATAGGTAAACGGGGTTTCTTGTCGATCGCTTTGA
Source organism: Oligoflexia bacterium (assembly GCA_903895855.1). Lineage (GTDB taxonomy): Bacteria > Bdellovibrionota > UBA1018 > UBA1018 > UBA1018 > CAITVN01. Next base: position 61,547 of record CAITVN010000076.1, read on the forward strand.
TCGCGAATCTTTTGCTTTTCTCGGGTTGTGGTGACAGTCATCAAAATGATGATTACGGCATCACTGATGTGAATAAGATTGCACTCACTGTTGACAATCATCCTCATGGCTATGGTCGAAGTCAGTGCTTTACCTGTCACCTACCTGATAATATTCACCAAGAAAATCGGGTGAATAGTTTCTTGGTCGATACAGCGCGTGACCTAGTAAAAACTGAAGGAACCAATCGTTGTTACGCCTGTCACGGTACCAACGGATTATGAGAGGCAAGGTAATGTTGAAATCAGTTTTCGCTCTTCATATCACTCTCTTTGTGATTCTCTTTGTGATTCCTTGCGGGGGTCATTTTGTTTCGACTGATGCGCTTGCCGCACCTCCAGCTAAACAGACCTGTGTGACCTCGGCTTGCCATTCTGGCTATTCTAAAGTTCAGTATAAGCATGGGCCGATTGAAGCAAAAGGTTGCACCGTTTGTCACTACTTGGGTGAAGGTGGAATGCGCCTGCCACCTGATCATCCTGCCATCAAGCCGATTGATCGAAAGAGTATCAATGAGTCTTGTTTAGTTTGTCACGATGAATTTGGCGAGAAAATGGCCAAGAAACAGTTTATTCATAAAGCCACGACGAAAGAAAACTGTACGGGTTGTCATGATGCCCACGGATCGAATCATAAATTTTTGTTGAAAGAAAAAGCAGCGCCCGACCTTTGCCTGACTTGCCATAATAAAATTCAAAAGGCGATGGGTTTATCGGCGGCGCACCACGGGCCGGTCACGACCGGCGATGCCTGCATGACCTGTCACGAAGTGCATGCCTCGAATTTAAAAAATTTGCTTAAGAAGCCAGAAAAAGAGCTTTGTTTGAAATGCCATTCGAAAGAATTGAAAACCGCAACTGGTGCCGTTCTCGCGAACATTCAAAAGGCGTTAGAAGAAGGAAAAGTGCATCACAAGCCTATTGACGATGGCGAGTGCACTGCATGCCACGCTACGCACGGTTCTGCTAAGCCGAGCTTGCTTAAGCACGAATATGACGGTGAGTTCTATCAAGAAATCACTGAAAAAAGTTTTGACCTTTGCTTTAGCTGTCACAAACCTAAGTTAGTTGAAATGAGTCACGTAGCCGACGAAACCGGGTTTAGAAATGGGCAAATCAATTTGCACTACTTGCACCTTCGGGGTCAGAAAAAACAGCGGGGCTGCGCGGCTTGCCACGCTGTGCATGCGTCTCGTCAGCCTAAATTGATTGCTGATTGGGTTTCGTTTAACGATTATCAATTTCCAATCAAATTTCAAAAGGTGAAAGATGGCGGTACTTGTCTGACAGCCTGTCATGGAGCAAAAACCTATGATCGAATTCGAGGATTTAAAAATGCGCCAGGTCGGTAAAAGGTTTTTTACAAGTTGCGTTCTCGTCACGTTAGCTTTGCTTTCGATCGTGAGCCATTCAAGCCAAGCAGGATTGGTTAGGGTTGAGTCTGAGAGTTATCTTTCGGGTCGAGCTGGCTATTTTGATTCGAAATTAGAACTGCCTGTGCGTGAGTTCATGGCGGGTTCGTTTGAAACCGACGATAAGCGACTGTCGGTAAATACGAGTTTTAGTCTTTTTGCTGATCCGATCAGATTGAAGACTGATTCTACACAAAAAGATGCGAACCTGTACACCGGCGAGCTCAACTACCGTTTGATTCCAGATTTTTTGAAAGTTCGAGTGGGTCGTTCATTTGACATGCACTACTCAATTGGCGCCAATGCCGTTGATGCAGTCGCTGGCGAGATCTCGCTTTTTGAAAATATGTTCAACGTGGGTGGTTTTTATGGCCTTGAACGAAAGCCTGAAATTCATAGTGACGGAAATTACGGCGATATCGGCGGATTTCATGTCAGGTTGACCCAAGCGAGCATGTACCCCTGGAGTTTGACTGGTAAAGTTCAGCAGCGCTTTTTGTTGAAAACTCCCCCCACTGAGAGCGAGCGCCTGGCACAGTTTGCGGTCTCAAAGCCACTCGACTGGGTGTTGAGTCCAACACTTCTGGCTGATGCGACGATGAATATTGATTCAAAGCATCTCGATCGTCTAGATGTTGAAGCTGATTTGTATCCTTCACTTTTTTCTTCTGTTCGCATGAAGGCCATGAGTTTTGAGTTGTTGCACGAAGAAGGAAGTACCGAGCCTCCGGTTTATTCGATGTTTGCTCGCGGTCGGCTTTATGAAGGTCTGTTGCAGCTAGAGACTCAAGTGACTTCTCGTCTGATTTTTGGTCTTGCCACGGCTTATGACGATTATCAGTCAACCCTTTCGACTCGGCAGCATGGTTACCGTGTCGAGTTCGAAACGCGTTATACGCGGGCTCCTTATGGTTTATCAAACGTAGCCTATCTCTTTAAAAGTTATGGTGGCGATGCCTACGGTGACCGCATTCGCCTGAGTCGAAAATTTAATTTGCAGAATGAAATCTACGGCGAGAGTGACGTGACTTACTATGAGAAGATCACGGCGTCAAAACGGTTTGCCACTCACTTTGAAGCTGGGTACAGTCGTTGGTTTGCCAATCAGCTAAAACTCGATAGCTTCGGCGAATTCAATAGCAATAATTTTCTCAAATATGACTTTCGAATGGTCTTCAAGCTGACCTATTTTCTTTGGGCGGAGACATGATGAAAAAAACGGTGTTTTTAATTTTGATGGTGTCTCTTTTAGTGGGATTGAGCTCGATGCCTAGTGGCCAGTTGGGTCGCACCGCTTTCGCCACTGAAATCAGCGATCATTTTGATCATGACCTTCACTTAGCGAAGGTGTTTAAGCCGAATAAGGTCGAGTGCTCACACTGTCACCTTTTTTCTCTCGACGCCGCTTCAGGTAAAGTCACGATTGAATCGCAAGCCAAAGAGACCATTTTGCGGCTGACTACCAAGCAAATTTGTCACGAGTGCCATCAAAGCCCAGAAACGAAGTACGTCAATGCACCAAAGGGTTGTTTTACTTGTCACCGTGGCCTTGAGAGTTTGAATCTCATCATGCCGCTCAATCACAAGAACGTGACCTGGAAAACATCGCACTCAACCGTAGCTCGCGTACAAGGTGACAAGTGCTTAGATTGCCACAACCCATCGAGTTGTACGAAATGTCACTTTCAACGAAATGACATTCAGATGCGCAATCATACCCGCAACTTTAGATTCTATCACTCGATCGATGCGCGCTTGCAGCCGCAAAAGTGCACGACTTGCCATGCCGTGAATTTCTGTATTAGTTGTCACTTGGCGAAGCCTTATAAATAACTACGACACTAAGTTGTTGACGGTTGTGGGCACGGCGACGGCAGAGGTAAGGGGTCTCGTGCAATCTGCCAGTGTGACCTCTTCATTAGGGCCGAGTAGGTAATACTCGCTTCCCGATCTCTTAGCAGAGCGCAGGCCGAAATAGAGGTTGAGATAGTTGTATCCCCAACACTGCACCTTGCCGCTTTGAAAGGCGGCGCAAGTGACATATGAACTGTCGCTCGGATCTATCGAGACAGCAGTCTGATCGGCGTTTGAAGCGTCGAATAGTCACCGCCGGTGAGTTGCGCAGCCGAGGTACCCAATTCTTAAGACGCATCACGTCAGAAGATGAATCGGTTACTTTGCCAAGTTTTCCCAGGGTTCGACAGAAATGTTAGCGTCTTTCCAGCCCAGATTAATGGGAGCCAAAAGACTGCATTGTGCAGTTTTGTTTTTTTTCTTAAATGCCTTTAGGCGCTCAAGGTCGGGAATTTTGACTACTTCTCTGTTAAAAAGTTGATATGCCACTACTCCATCATCAATATCATCTTCGATCAGGTGAATGATTTGCTTTCCGCTCGAGCGATAATAAAAATACCGATTTCTCTTTTTTCCAAAATAGCTGTTTTTCGCCATTTTTTCGTTCACAAGTAGTATGTGAAGGCGTCTTTCGAGATTCGCTCCAAGAAAATGGGCGATACCAGCATCAAGTAAAAGGTAAATGCTCTTACCAGTACCGGAGGGGTGTGGATCAATTCGGTTGACTACAAAAAGTTCACAAAGTGCATTTAAATGCGTACCGATTCGTCGCGAATCGGTGTTCAATTTTCGGGCAATATTTGCCTGAGTAGGAAAATCTTGAACCGCACATTCGCGAAGAATCGAATAGGCTAGGTTGCTGTCCAATTTTAGTTTTTTGAATTGATGAATGTCACGACTGCAAGTTAAATCGACCCAGTCTTGGATGAGGTCAGACCGGGCTTGTGGGTCGCGGACAAAAGCGATGGCTGGCATTCCGCCATGTTCTGAATATTTTAATAGAAAATTACGGTCAAGAACCTGTTTTTTTTCTGAATTCAAAAGTTCAGCAGAGATGAGGGGGTAGAGGCGTACCCTTCCCATTCTTCCGGTGAGTGATTCTCTTATGTTTTGTAAGTGCGAAAATTCAGTTGAGCCCAACAGAAGGTACTGTCCAGGTACACGGCTACGATCAACTAGATATTTAATTGCGTCAAATAGCGCTGGGGATTTTTGAGCCTCATCGATGATTAATGGGTGGGCCCCCGCGAAGCGGGCTAAGAAGGTTTGAGGAGCTATCTGAGCCAGGTTTTGTTCAGACAAAACATCTAATGAGATCTCTACTGCTTGGGGTAATACGGCCTTTAAGAGTTCTCTTGCTAGAATACTTTTTCCAGTTTGTCTGGCGCCCTGAATTGCCACGATTGGGCTGTGCTTAAGTCGTTTTAGAGCTAGTGGTAAAACTTGGCGTGAGCGAACGTGGGGCATTAAGCTATTAAACCCCTATCGATTAACGCAGTCAACGTAAAAATCGATAGGGGTTTAATAGCAGGCAAAAAAAACGGGCCCAAAGCCGATTAGCCTTGAGCCCGTAATGAACGTTCATTTTAGTCGTTTTCGTTAACGACTGTTTAGGCAACTATTTTTCTGAGCTGACTATTTTTTCGCCGAAGTCATGCCGGGTTTATTGGCTGACATCATCGTCTTGGCTTGCATAGCTGATCCGGCCATCGCCGCGCCTGCGTGAACAGGGTTGCTCGCTTGTGCGCCAGGTGCCATGGGTTTGCCATCATTAGCAGGTTTTTGTTCAACGGCGTGACCGCCGCTAGCTTGAGTGCCGACGCCAGATTTGACGAGCACTTCTTTACGAATTTGCTCCATCATCTCTGGGTGTTCTTTCAAGTAGTTGCGTGCATTCTCGCGTCCTTGGCCGATGCGTTCATCTTTGTACGCATACCAAGTACCACTTTTTTCAACGACGTTGAGATTAGCGGCTAGGTCGAGAATATCGCCTTCTTTTGAAATGCCTTGGCCGTAAATGATGTCGAATTCGACTTCTTTAAACGGAGGCGCCATTTTGTTTTTGACCACTTTCACGCGCGTGCGATTTCCGATCACATTCTCACCATCTTTGAGGGTTTGAATTTTTCGAATGTCGAGACGTACTGAAGCGTAGAACTTCAAGGCGTTACCACCAGAGGTGGTCTCAGGGTTTCCGAACATCACACCGATCTTCATTCTAATTTGGTTAATGAAGATGAGTAGAGTTTTACTTCGGCTGATTGAACCGGTGAGTTTTCGAAGCGCCTGACTCATCAAACGAGCTTGTAAGCCCATGTGTGAATCGCCCATTTCGCCTTCGATCTCGGCTTTAGGTACGAGTGCGGCGACTGAGTCGACCACGACCATGTCAACTCCGCCTGAGCGAACGAGCATGTCAGCGATCTCGAGAGCCTGCTCGCCGGTGTCTGGTTGCGAGATCAACAGGTCGTCTGTGCGGACGCCCAATTTTCTCGCATAGATCACGTCGAGTGCGTGCTCAGCGTCTATGAATGCGGCCACTCCGCCTTGTTTCTGGACTTCAGCAATAGCGTGAAGCGTGAGAGTGGTTTTACCAGAAGCTTCTGGTCCATAGATTTCGCAGATTCGGCCGCGGGGTAAACCGCCGATTCCGAGTGCGATATCAAGTGAGAGTGAACCGGTCGGTACGCTCGCAATGTCTTGTCCAACCAGGGTATCAGCGTTTCCAAGGCGCATAATTGAGCCTTTTCCGAACTGTTTTTCAATGGCCTGAACCGCGAGTTCAATTGCCTTTGCCTTTTGGGCGTGATTTTGGGGAAGATTATCCATCGTTTTTTCCATTCTAGTGATTGCTCCTTTGTATGCGGCTTAACAGCACAGACCGTACCATAAGGATTCTTGAAAAAAAAAGCGCCGGTTTTGCCTGGGTGATGATTTTTTCAGTGCAAGCGGGCGCGTCAGAAGGGCCGCTGGTCGAGGGTCTTGGCAGCTTCGGACTGGACTTGGCAACTGTCGATTTTCGGACGTTATCCCTCGAACGTTGGCCGCGTCACGCCATAAAAGTTCGTTTTTCGATAGTTCGCAAATTCGCCCTCGAAGTTCGCAATTTCGTCATCGCAGACGAGCAGCACTAGACCGAGAAGGCTGGCTTTTGAAAACGCGCTTTCGGACCTTTGAGTGAGCTAATTTTTCTGAGGGGCGTTGTCGTGTCTCAATGAGCCGGTTTGAATGGCGATCGAAACTTTGGTCATGATTGAAAAGAGTAGTGCGCCCAGGCAAAGAATTGAAAGCGAGAGTACCACTTCGTGCCACGAAGGAGAGTATTCCATGTAGGTTCCGAGGGGCGAGGGAATAAATCCTGGAAAAATGAGGCCCATTCCTTTTTCAATCCAGATGCCAATAATGATAAAGACACAGGCCACACGCAAGGCGTAGCGGTGCTTGAACTCGGTTCGCTGAAGCGTGAGTAGTCCGAAAGCAATGCATTGCATGACCAACGAAGACCAGATCAATGCGCGAAGATTGCCTTTGCCGTTAAATCCGAAGAGTAGGTAATCGGCTGAAGCTGCGTGCCAGGTGTTTGTGTACAACTCTTTGAAAATTTCACAACCAAATAAGAACAAGTTCATGAGAAGTGTGTAGGTCATCACTCTGCGCATGGTCTCAAAAACTTTATCGCTCACTTTAAGAGCAGTATTGGCGCGAACCACACTGAAAATCAGAATCAGAAGCGCTGGGCCTGACGCAAACGCACTGATCAAAAAGCGAGGAGCCATGACAGCGGTATTCCAGAAATAGCGAACCCCGAGGCCTGACAGAAGAAACGCGGTGACGGTGTGAATGCTAACCGCCCAAACAATTGAAATGAGAGCAAACGGCAGGTAAAAAATCTTGCGGGGCGGTTTGTTCATGTACATTCGGTAAAGTAGGTAGCCAGGTACGTGCATATTGAGAAGCAAGTAGCCGTTAAAAACCAAGACGTCCCAGGCAAGTAGTGATGAAGGAATATTGAGAATTCCGCCTACGCCTGGAATGAGGTGCCAGAAACGATCGGGTCTACCGATGTCGGTAAAAATGAACAGCAAGCACATCATGATCGCGACGACAGCCAGGAGTTCGCCAATTAGCACGACCTCTTTCAGTTCTTTATCGTGATAAACGTAAGACGGAAAAACCAAAATCACCGCCGCCGCAGCAACCCCCACGAAATAAACGAAGTTCGCAATGCCGAGCCCCCAACAGACTTCGTTGGTCATGTGAGTGACGATCAAGCCTTCTTCTAATTGTTGTACGTAGACCACTCCGCCCAGTGCGACTACGACAGCAAGGGCAGCGAGCCAACTCAAGTACAGTTTCGAGCCGCTGAGGCCGCATTTAATCATTCTGAACCAATAGACAATATAGGTAACCATAATTAGTGACTCTCACCTTTCGAATCAGAACCGTTGTCGTGATGTTCTGGTTTTGGAATGACGTACGGAGATAAAACAGGATCTTCTACCGTTTGCATTGAAGGAAATTTTACTTTGTGCGGGTTGTGGCAATCGATGCAATGAAACTGAATCTTAGGTTGCATCCAGCCGCCGGTGCGCTTTCCGTGTAGCCCTTTTTTCCAACTGCGAAATTTCTCTAAATGGCACCTCGCACAAGTGGGTGATGGATTAGTGAAATCAGCTGGGTGGTCCTTGAAACCACGAAGAAAGTTGTGGTTATTGATGTCGTGGCACGAGTTGCAAGAAAGGTCGCGTGTGCCGTGAGTCGGTGAGATGCCTACGTGCTCGAGAACCGTCGCCTTACTTTTTTTCGCAAAAAATCGGTCTTTTTTCACGTGGCAATAGGCGCACTCATTATACCTGTCTGGAAGCTCTCGGGGCTTTAGTTTTAATAGGCTCGTGTCACTTAAAATGGCGTTTTCTAGGGTCATCAATTCAGGTTTACTGCGGTCGGCGCAAAACGCGATGTTGTCCAGGTTTGCAATCAATAATAAATTTAGGCAAAGCCCAAGAGTCTCAAGAGTCTTTGGAAAAATTGGCAAGATAAACAAGATTAACCACCTTAACGAATAAATTTGCAGTTATTTTTATCTAAAGCTTTTTATGGCAAGAAGCAACGTTACTTTTACTGAGATTCGTTGATTTTGTGTTCGCTCTCAGTTAGGTTCGGACCTCATGATTTCACTTTTGCTCATTTTTCTATCTGTCTGCGCGCCCGCTCATGCCGGTAATGTGTTGGGTACTCTTTCACGAGAAGCGCACATGAAATTTTTTCCGTGTCTGAAATGTCATCAGTCGTACCGCGCAGATTTTTCCGAGAATTCGGCTGAAAAACACCCGAATATGGTGTTTAAGCACATGCCTGAGGTAAAAGAATGTCGCCTATGCCACAGCACGGTTAAACCAAATCAATTGAATCTTTTGGATGGCACGATCGTGAAGATCGATGAGATGTCTCAACTCTGTGGTCAGTGTCACGGAAAAATTGAGTACGATTGGGGTCGTGGTCTACACGGTAAAATTACTGGGTCATGGCGAGACAAAAGGTCTCGTCTGCTTTGTTCTGAATGTCATAATCCTCATGCCCCGAAATTTCCTTTTATGGAGGCGGTGAGTACTCCGTTTCAGTCTGAATACGTTATTCCTAAAGAAGGTCATAATAAATGAAAAACGATAGCGATACCAAAACCAAGAACCCAGCCGAGCCCGAGGCTGTGATTGCAACCGCCGCTGAGAGAGTTGGTAAGGCCATTGAGTCAAAACTGGCTGAACCGGTCGGAAGAAGAGGGTTTTTAAAGAAGAGTGCCACTGCAGCAGGTATGGTGTCTGCCATTGCCAGTGGTTTTGCATCGAGTAAAACAGCACAAGCATCGGGCCTGTCGTTTGAGGCGTTTTTTCAGAAACATTACAGAAAATTAACGGCTGAAGATAAGAAGAAGATTCTCGCCCGTTTGCAGCGTGAAGAAAAAGAAGACTACGGTGTGGATGCCACCATTGAAGATGTGCCGCCCCTAGATGGCGTGAAGTTCGGTTATTTTCTGAATTTGATGAAGTGCAATGGCAATCGTGCTTGCGTTGATGCTTGCCGAAAAGAAAACAACCTTGATGAGTCGATTTCTTACATTAAAGTTTTAGAGATGGATCGCGGTAATTTCAATCTCGAGAAGTCAGACCGATTTTATTCGGGTACGGTGCCGAAGGCCGGTAAGTTCTATCTGCCTGTGCAGTGTCAGCAGTGCGAGAACGCGCCATGCGTGAAAGCGTGCCCGATTCAAGCGACTTGGGCTGAAAAAGAAGGCGTCGTGGTGATTGACTACAACTGGTGCATTGGTTGCCGTTACTGCATGGTCGCCTGCCCCTACGAGGCCAGAAGCTTTAATTTCAAAAAACCAGAAGTCAAACACATCAATCCGAAGCAAGGCTATTTGAGTAATCGCATACGTCCAAGTGGTGTGGTTGAGAAGTGTACGTTTTGTTTGCACCGAACGAGGAAAGGTTTGAATCCGGCGTGTTTAGAAGCGTGCCCAACTGGCGCGCGAAAATTTGGCAATATGCTCGATCCGAATAGTGAAGTTTCGATTATTTTTAGAGAGAAGAAGCTCTTTATTTTGAAAGAAGAGCTGAA
>CAITVN010000077.1 GCA_903895855.1 Oligoflexia bacterium
ACGGCCTAAGCAGCCTCGTCAAGCTTGTCTTTTAGCTTCTTAACTTCTTGCTCAAGGCGCTTCATCCGCGCTTCGACGGTCATTTGGTTTGACAGGGCCTCACGCAGAACGCGGTTAAGCAGGGTTTGATATTTTGCACCCGTCTCCTCTGCCATAGCTTTTAGTTTAGCTACCAAATCATTGTCGAGGTTAAAGGTAACCTTGATCTTTGTGGCTTTGGCCGCAAGTTCACGCACCTTCTCGGTTTGAGCAGGATTAATCTGAAGATCACTTAGCTTTGGCTTTTTCATAAAGTCTCCTAAATTCCCGCCATTCAGCGGCACCAATAATTCGAATCAACTCCCCGCGCATTGTGTAGCGAACGGTGATCACCCGGCCATCCTGAATCTTCCCCACCCAGTAGTGTCGCGCCTCATGCTTCGAGTGCTTGGTGTCCTCAAGATCAATGCCCTCGGGGTCAGAGAAGGCACCCATGGCTTCGGCAAATGAAACCCCATGCTTCTTGATGTTCTCCAAATCTTTGATTGGGTTCCATTCAAAGTCCATATCTTACCATACTTATACAGCATCCGCGAGAATATGGCAAGCTAGCCCGTACGGGTGCGGCCTAGGCGCGGAATATACGAGCGATCAGCGTTATTGGAAACGCGGCTGGAACAAAAATGGTGTTTTCGGAGGTTTGGGAATAGTCTTACAAATTAAGCGGTTACCGAGCGGCGTTTTGGAAACACTCAGTTCGAAAATCGTCTACCCGTGTCCTCCACCTAAAGGGATCTGATCCCTTCGTGATGCTGGCTGCGTCACATGATATTTCTTAACAGTTTGTCGCAAACAGTCTTCGTTGGTGAGGGTTCTGGGTACTTTTGGCGCCAGTACAAAAGATCTGCTATCGTTTTTGGGCTCTCTCCCAAAGTTGCAAAGCACTATCTGAGGTACTCTTTTGAGTGAGCGCAAAACCCGCCGCTTTCATGGCGTCTTTGAGCTCAAGAAACTCAGTGGGGCTCTCTGAGAAATCAGAAATAATTTTCATTGTCCCCGCCTCGAAAATTTGTGCGATGACCTCAGTCACTTGGCTTTTGAGTATGATCGAATGTTTGCTCTCAAGAGAAAAAGAATTCTTGAGTCCGAGCTCATGAGCAATACTATGAGCACCCCAAAACATCATCGCGACGGTTTCACCGCGAGTGGTGTGAGCTTGAGTGAATTCAAGAAAAGCTTGGCGCTCTTTCACATACGACGACTCAGTGTGAGAGCTGAGGCGCATTCGCTCAGCCACCGAAGCCGTTAAATTTGACGGCAGCTTGTAAACAAAAAGTAGATAGTGAAAGAAAACGACTAGGCAAGGCAAAAACCAAACCCTTGAGATGACCCTGTGTTCTCGCCACTTAGTCAACACCCGCGTGAGCACCCAGTCAGTCAGCAAAGCACAGGCAACACCCCAAGGAGCGAACTCAGCGGCTAGAATCCAAGGGTGAGGTCGATTCACATAGTAGGCCAAGGCGCCACATCCAAAAACACCCGCAAATGCAAGTAGACCAATGCGCTGCTTGTCAGTTTCTGTCTTGCTTTGAATCGTAAATGAATCGTAGGTCGCAAGTAAGAGGGTAGCCAGATAAGTCAGATAGAGGTCAAACTGAATTCCGGCTCCAGGCCAAGCAAGAGTGCCAAACCCATAAAGGGCAAAAATTTTCTGGTAACGAAAGAGCAGCTCAAATTTTGGAAAATGCCCAGATCGCATCCAGGTGAAGAGGGTAAAAGAAAGTAGAAATGCCGCAAAACCCGCAACAAAGTAGAGTATCGTTTTTGCGGTTTTTCGAGGGATACAATAAAAGGGCCGATCGAGCGACAAAAATAGGCCAACGATGACGCCTCCGGTAGCCGAAACCCCGAAATCAAGATTGTTGAGTGCTGTCATGCCAGAAACGAAACCCAAGAAAAGTAACCTAGTTGGCGTTGCACTCCTTAATACCCAGCAAAACACTAGAGCAAGCACACTGGGAAAAAAGTACCGAAACGGCCACAGAGCATGATAGCTGAAAGAACTGTATAAAGGCACCAGAATCAACGGCAAAAAAGCAATACCCAGAAACGATAAATAGAGAAACAATCCCCGCCAATGACTTTGAGTCAAAGATCTAAAAACAAAGAAATAAGAGAGAACCGCTAGGGCTGAGAGTGAAGTCGTAAAAATGGTATACGTGTGGATTGACAATCCGAAGACTCCAAAAAAAGGCAGAGACAGGTATCCAAGAAGGTTCTCATAAAGTGGAAAAAAATCGACAAGGGCTGACTTACCACTGACAATCGCTGATACTTCATCGAACCAATGGCCAAAGTGATTGACCATGAGTGAGTTGATGAGCCT
>CAITVN010000078.1 GCA_903895855.1 Oligoflexia bacterium
ATCCATGCCTCGCAAGAGTCGCAAACAAAGAGATCTGCGAGCCGGGCTCTTAAAAAATAGCTAAATTCTGGCCCATTAGTTTCAAGTGCCTACGCAGGGGTGTTGTAGCTAACGGCCGACTCTGGGTAGACTATTCGTGTTCAGCAGCTTCGATTTCAGCTACCGCTTTTCCGACCCATTCACCGATTCTCCGAATGCTTTCGCGGCCTGGGTGATTTGCAGCTGAGACGATCCAAATGTTTTTCAACTGGGGTGAATCAATCAGAATGACATCGCTCGCCCAATTGTCGGCAAAACCGGGCTTTCTCATCATCAGCGACTGAGAAACTTGAGCCTCGCCCCAGGATAGGCCTTTGATCATTCCTTCGAGAAAAGCCCCACCCCTTGCTCTCGGGGCCGCCAAAACTTCTGAAAAATATTTCCAATAATTTGAATCTGGAATGTGTTGCCAAGTTTTGTATAAAACGGCTGAAAGATCTAAGAGAGTAGTGCAATTGCCGTGAACCGAGTTTTGACAAGGGTGTTCGGCTGTCCAGTGACTCACCGTTTTTGGCTTAGTTGCGATGATCTCGCCGCCCGGTGATTTGATGGTAATGCCCGGGCTAACCGTGATGGTGCCCTTGCCCGTCAAGGGGTCTTTGTAGTAGCCGCTGTAGCCACGATTCAGTTGTGTCGATTCTCGGGTAAAACTAAATTGAGTGAGCTGTTCATTGAGGTGTTGGTGTCCGACCCAGTGAGAAAGGCGATCATAGGCAGCATTGTCGCTGTCAACGATTGCGAGCTTAATGATCTCGCGAAAGCTCAAGCGATTGGTTGAAAAGGCATCGTCGTAAATAACAATCGAATCGAGTGAAATTTTTCTTAACTCGAGTTCTTCTAGTGTAAAATAGGTCGGAAATGTTTTGATTGCTGACGCTGGCCACCAATGGTTATTTTGTTCGTACTCAGAAGGGTTACCGAAAGCGGTACAATTTTCGTAAAGCTCTTGGGTGCCTAGCGGCAATGAAGCGGCCCTTTGCTTGGGGCACTTAAGTGCCAGAGTCATGGCTTTTTCATAAGTGGTGCTGAGGTATTCTTCGGGAAGCGTCAGAGCTAATCGAACGAGTTCGGCTCGCGCATTCTCGACGCCGCTGAAAAAGAGTAACCCAATAATGACTGTGCTGAATGCGAGTGCAGTTTCTGACACTAATTTGAGTTTCATCAAACAGCTACCTTTTGACTCTGCACTTAGCTCCCATGGCGAGACAGAGCAACAAAATTCAACGCAATCCTGCCGATCAGCGCCTACCTTGACACCTCGGCGTGAAGGTGTCAAAAATTTACCAACGAGAAGCAGTGCAAAAAGGTACCGATCCTTGTTTAAAACAGATAAGCTTTTCATCATGCCAACTCACATGCCAAATAATAGAAAAGCCGCTAAAGGCGACATCAGGGCAATCGGAATCGACTTTGGTACGACTAATACTGCGGCTTCTTTCTTAGACGGCCAAGGTGTGGTTACCTTGATTGATCTAGAAAAAAAGAGAGAGGGCTTTGACTCGGCCTTATTGAAAACACTTTTGTATTTTCCGAGTCGAAAAGAATCTTTTTTTGGACAAGACGCGGTAGATCAGTATTTCGATCGTGGCATGGAAGGTCGTTTTCTTCAGTCGGTGAAGCGCTTGCTTCCTAATCCTGATTTTCAAGGCACTTCAATTCACAATCAGTATCAAAGCTTAGAAGACATCATCGCAAGATTCTTAAGCGAGGTCAGAGAGAGAATTAGGCGCTACTTAGTCACCGAGCAGGGCTGCAGCGAAACGGTTCTCGATGAAATTCCGATCATCATGGGGCGGCCTGCGAGGTATTCGCTCGATCCGGGTCGCGAAGGTTTGGCCGTGGTGAGGTTTCGAAAAGCTTGTGAGTTGGCTGGCTTTAAAAACTTGAGATTCTTAGAAGAGCCGGTGGCGGCCGCTCATCAGTATCAGCAAGATTTGAAGCTTACCGAGAAAGTCATCATCGCCGACCTGGGGGGGGGAACCTCAGATTTTACTTTGATGGAGTTCGGTCAGGCTAAACCCAAAGTGCTTTCAGTGCACGGAATTCCGGCTGCCGGTGATAGTTTAGACTCTCTAATCATGACCAAGCGCTTGGTTCAATTCTTTGGATCTGAGGTCAAGTATCAGCGTCCGTTTTCTTCAAATATTTTGACCATGCCAACGTCATTTGTGAAGCTCTTATCGAAATGGCATCATCACGCGTTCTTAAAAGAACGCGCTACCTGGGAGTTTTTGAAAAACCTTCGCAAAGAAATTGTGGTCGGAAATGACCACGTGTTTTTAGAAAATTTAATGACTTTGGTCGAAGACAATCTCGGGTACTCGCTTCATCAGAAGGTAGAGGCGCACAAGTGTTCACTGAGTGTCGTTGAAGCCGACACGGCAGAGTTTCGTGAGAAGAAATTTGACTTTGAGTTTCGTTCGCACCCGATTGATATTCAGTTCGCCACTCGACCCGAGCAGTTTAGTGAGTGGACCCAAGAAACCATTGACGCGATCGCTCGTACGGCACTAGACACGGTAAGGTATGCCAATGTTCTACCAGAGAAAGTCGACGCCATTTACTTTACCGGTGGTACTTCGAAGGTGAGTCAAATTCGCCGAAAAATTCGAGAAGCGTTCAAAAATGCCCGGATCATTGACAAGAATACCTTCACGAGTGTGGCTTCAGGTCTGGCCGCTTCACAAAGGGGTTGTTGAGAGTTGAAGTTTCAGCTATTCTCTCAAACGGCTAATTGAAATCATCACGACATCAAGGAGATTCTATGAAATATCAAAGAGCATTTAACTTCAGCGCCGGTCCCGCAAACTTACCCGAATCTGTTTTAGAGAAAGTAAGAGACGAGTTGCTTAACTACAAAGGAACCGGAATGTCAGTGATGGAAATGAGTCATCGTTCAAAACCTTACGACGAGATTCACGCGAATGCGATTGCCAACCTTCGTAAGCTGCTCGGTATTTCAGATCAGTATGAAGTTCTTTTCTTGCAAGGCGGTGCGAGTCTACAATTTGCGATGGTGCCCATGAATTTGTACATACAAGGCAAACCTGTCGATATGGTGCATACAGGCAACTGGACCGAAATGCCGATCAAAGAGCTAAAAAAAGGCTTCGAAATGCGTTCGGTCTATTCTGGCGAAGTTGATAAATTTGCCAAAATTCCAACGCTACTAGACAGTGCGTTTTCACCCAATGCTTCGTATGCTTACCTGTGCTCAAACAATACGATTGAAGGCACCCAGTTTAAGGTTTTTCCGAAAACCGGATCAGTGCCATTGATTGCTGACATGTCATCTGATTTTCTTTCGAAGCCATTTGATATGAATCAATTCGGAATGGTTTTTGCTGGAGCTCAAAAAAATCTTGGCCCCGCCGGTGTGACTGTCGTTATTATTCGAAAAGACTTAGTTGAGAGAGGCTCTGATAAGCTTCCGACCATGATGCAGTACCGCACCCACGCTAAGGGCGACTCTCGTTACAATACTCCGCCTTCGTTTGGCATCTATGTTTGCGGGCTAGTACTAGAATGGATTTTGGAGCAAGGCGGGCTTGTTGGAATCGAGAAGCAAAACGAGAAAAAAGCTCAAGTGCTGTATACTGCCATCGATGAAAGTCAGGGCTTCTATCATTGCCCTGTTGAGAAAAATAGCCGGTCGCTCATGAACGTCGTTTGGAGAATTAAACCTGGTTCACCCGATTGCGAGAAACTCGAAGAAGCCTTCGTGAAAGAGGCGAAGGCCGTTGGGCTGAGTGAATTGAAGGGCCATCGTCTAGTGGGCGGTTTGAGGGCTTCGATTTACAATGCTCATCCACTAGAAGGCACTCAAGCCCTGGCTGAATTCATGCGCGGTTTCATGAAGAAGAATTCTTAGCGTTTTAATCTGATTCGAGAGAGGGGAGTTCAGGTGATTCTGGGTTCCCCTCTTTTTTTTACACTTCTTTAACAAACAAACTTCGATCTAGTCGCATGCGCTCGCCATAGATGCCTTCGAGATCGGTATATCCCGCTGAAACGACCATCACGACATGGGCATTTCGGCCAAGACCCAGGCACCTTTTAACTCTGGCCGAATCAAGGCCCTCCATAGGGCATGAGCCCAAACCCTCGGCCGTCAGTGCCAACATCAAATTTTCGCAACCCAGTGCCGCCGATTTTGAAACTGTTTCGAATAAATCAGAGCGAAAAGCGGGCTCTCTCGGGCTTGGTCGAAAAAGGCCGGTCACTGACATGATGAATTTCTTGAGTGGCCCAACTAGGCCAAAAAAATCTTGATAATAGACGATCGGCATGAGTTTTTCGTAGTAGGCGAAAACTGAGGGCGAAACGTCTGGCAATGATTTTAATTGTTGAATGACGAGCTTGCGATTGCGATTCCAGGTGTCGATTCGAGAGACGCACACAATCAGTTCTTGCGCGGTCGCGGCTGCTGGTTGCGAAAGGCAGGCTTCGACTACTTGTTTTTTTTTATTAGGCGAGCGAACCCAGTAAAACTCCCAGGTTTGCATATTTGAAGAGTTGGGGGCCAAGATGGCCGCATCGAGAGCGCGATTGATTTTTTCGGCTTCAACCTTTTGATTGGTATATTTTCGAACGCTGCGCCTTTTGTTGATGACTTCGTAAAATTCCATGGCTCTTAACTTAAGTGATTTGACTAAGCGCTGTCAATTATTTGCTAAAACTGTCAATTGCTGGCAAATTCGGCTGAATGCGGCTAGCAATTTTAACCAGTTTTTTTGTCTTGAGTATTTTTATGGGGCGCTCGGTTTGGGTTGATCATGTAGCCAGTCGGCGATTTGAACTTTTATCGCAGGTTCTGCGTGCCCACCAATTAGAGGTAAAGTTTAACGAAGTTGAAGAGAGTTCGGTTGTCGGGATTAGAGAACTCGCGGGCAAAGTTTCGCAGTTTCAGTTTGAGGGACTTTCTAAAATCATGGATCCCAGTCAGACAGCAGGCCGATACTTGCGAGTCAATTCGAAAGAGATTGAATTGTTTTATGATGCCGATTCAAAACACCGTTCGCAAGTGACCTTGAGTTTAAACTCTGCTGATACAGATTCAGCAACAGGGGCTAAGTTCGAAGAGTTCAGTGACAGTTTTTGGGCTTCAGTTAATCCAGGTCTCTTGCATCAGTCTGAGTTTTCGATTTTTCGTAGCCGCCCCAGGCCGCTTGAAGGGGTTCGTATCGCGATTGATCCGGGACATTTGGGCAGCGGTGAAAACGGGTATTGGGATCTAGAAACCGGAAAATACATTGAGCCTGACCCAGGTCGAAAAATCAGTGAGTCTGCGCTTGCCCAAACGGTGTCGCTCAACCTCGCGGTCAAACTTCGAGAACTGGGTGCTCAGGTGTTGGTGACTAGGCCCGAAGATCATCCAGCCCAGTCAAATGAACCTACACGAACGGACGTGGCTGCCTATGTCGTGCTTGATTTTTTGCGCAGTTTTGATTCGGGTTGGTTTGATGAGTACTTGAATAAGAATGGTGACATCATCGGGCTTGAGAAGTCGCCTGGTTTTCTTGAGCGCTTAGGTGATGAGGCTTTAAAAAAGGCTGAAAAAGGTAGAGTCTCTGATTATTTTAACCGAGATGAATTGAGCTACCGCGCCAAACTCATCAACGAATTTGGTGCTGATTTCTCAATTGGTGTTCATTTTGACGCTTACGATTCTAAGCTTTTTCAAACCGTCAGTGATTCGGTCAGAGGTTATGTTGCGGGAAATGTTTCGCCCAGAAGTTTCGTGACTGCCCAGCAAAGAATTTCAGTACTTCGAAACTGGTTATCACCTGCTCAGTGGTACGGCTCGGTGATGTTGACTCGAGAGTTAGTGCGAGGAATTTCTGCAGCTGCAGGGGTGCCGATTCGGACAAGTGAAACTGACTTTGGGGCCATTCGAGTCGAAGACGGAGTTTACGCCAGAGACTTGCGTCTCAATCGAGAGATTAAGGTGGGGTATTTTGCGAGTCTTGAGGTTCTCAATTATGATTTTCCAGACGAATTTAACGCCCTTTTTGACCCCCACTGGACGTCTGGAGCGCTCATGCAATCACGGCGAATTGACGAGATTGTGAATGGCCTTGTTGAAGGCCTTTTGCGGGCTAGTTTTCAGAAAATAAGCGCTCAAAAAGTGGCTAAGAATGGCCTATGAAATCTAGGTCTAACATGCTACTTCAGACCATGTGAAAAAGACCTATTTGTTAACACCGGGCCCAACGCCGGTGCCTGAAGTGGTTTTAGCGAGTTTTGCCCGACCGCTCATTCATCACCGCACACCCGAATTTCAAAAATTATTTGAAGAAGTTAAAAGTGCTCTAAAACGTTTTTTTCAAACTGAGAACGATGTGATGATACTGGCGAGTACGGGTACTGGGGCCATGGACGCCGTCGTTTCTAATCTCTTTTCGCCGGGTGACACGGTCCTGACTCTCAACGCAGGTAAGTTTGGTGAACGCTGGACTGAAATTTGCCGAGCGTACCAGGCGAATGTGATCGAAATAGTGGTGAAGCCTGGCGATACGATTTCAATCGAGCAAGTACGTATTGCCGTGAAAGCTAATCCGACCCTCAAGGCGATTTTATTTCAAGCCTCTGAGACTTCAACTGGAGTCGTTTTGCCGACTCGTGAAATTTGCGAGTTAGCTCGCACTCATGGACTCGTATCGATTTGCGATGCCATTACCGCCTGTGGTGTTTTTTCGCTTCCGATGGATGCCTGGGGCATTGATGTCATGATCACTGGCTCGCAGAAGGCATTGATGTTGCCACCAGGACTATCGTTTGTGGCGTTGAGTGAGAGGGCATGGAAGCTTGAAGAGTCGTCAAGAAATCCGCATTTTTATTTTGATCTTCGAAAAGAAAAAAATGCCTCGGCAAAGAATCAGACCGCTTGGACCCCAGCAACGAGTTTGATTCAAGGACTGAGTGAAAGTTTGAAATTGATCGAAGCTGAGGGCTATGAAGAGCTTTACGCTAGGCATGAGCGCTTAGCGCGAGCAACAAGGGCCGGGGTAGATGCGATCAAATTGAAACGATTAGGGCTTGATTGCCCATCGCCTGCAGTCACTGCTGTTTGGGTGCCCAAAGAAATCGTCGACGGAAAAAAAATAGTGAAAACCCTTCGTGATCGCTACGGCATCGCGATTGCTGGTGGTCAAAACGGTTTAGAAGGTAAGATCTTTCGTCTTTCACATTTTGGGTATTGCAGTGAGTTTGATGTCGTGACGGCTCTTTCTGGTTTAGAGCTCGTGTTAAATGAACTCGGATATTCAGTCAAATTTGGAACAGCCGTCGGTGCGGCTTTAGAGGTTTTTCATCAAGCAACGGTAGTCTAAAGAGGGTAAGAAGATGTCTAAAATACGAGTTTTGATCACAGACGGAATGGCTAAAGAGGGCGCTGAGATACTAAAATCGAATTCGCAATTCGAAGTTGATTTACGCAAGTCAACGTCAGCAGACGAATTGGCCGGCATCATTGCGAACTACGAGTGCATCGTGATTCGTTCGGCGACAACGTTGACGAAAGAGCTCATTGAAAAAGCGACCTCGATGAAGCTGATTGTTCGTGCGGGTGCGGGGGTTGATAACATTGATGTGCCTACTGCAACGGCCAAGAAAATTTCGGTGATGAATACGGCTTCGGCGAATTCATTGGCTGCGGCCGAGCAAACGATTGCGTTGATGTTTAGTATGTTGCGGCAGATTCCGCAGGCATCGGCGTCACTTCGAGAAGGTAAGTGGGAACGCGAAGCTTACAAAGGCTACGAGGCCACCGGTAAAACAATGGCCGTTTTGGGGTTGGGCAACATTGGCCGAATTGTGGCCGAGAAGGCCATTGGGCTGGGCATGAAAGTTGTGGGTTATGATCCCATGATTAAGTCGATGTCTCAGGTACCCGGTAAACTTTCGAAAATGCTTGAAGACTTTACGTTGGTGACCTCGCTTGATGAGGCCGTTAAAGCGGCAAATATTATTTCGGTGCATGTACCGAAGAACAAAGACACCTCGAACCTGATCAATGGCGATCGTATCGGTCAGATGAAAGACAAGGGGTTTATCATCAATTGTTCTCGCGGCGGTATCGTCGACGAAAAAGCGGTGATTGCTGCCTTAGATAGCGGCAAGTTAGCGGGGGCAGCGTTCGATGTTTACGACAAAGAGCCACCTGTGTTTCCTAATCCTCTTTTCACGCATCCCAAGATTGCGTGTGCGCCTCACTTAGGCGCCTCGACTTTTGAGGCGCAAGACCGAGTGGCCCTTACCGCTGCAGCACAGATGATCGGATTTTTTATCAAGGGCGAAAAAATGGGTGTGATCAATTTAATTTAGGCCAATTTAGATAAGTTTAGAGAGAGAGAAGAATTATGAATGTCGTGATTGTTGGAGCTCAATGGGGCGATGAAGGTAAAGGTAAGGTTGTCGATCTTTATAGCGCGAAGGCGTCAGTGATTGTTCGTTATCAAGGCGGAAACAATGCTGGCCACACGTTGGTGGTAGGTGGCAAGAAAACCGTTTTGCACTTGATTCCGAGCGGAGTCTTGCATGCGGGCAAGCGTTGCATGATTGCCAATGGGGTTGTTTTTGACCCAGCGGTATTTTTTGAAGAGGTCGAATCGTTAGCAGAATCGGGAGTCTTTAAGGGTGCGCCGAGTGATGTCATTTGGGTGAGCGAGCGGGCTCACGTGATTTTACCTTATCACCGATTGCTTGATAAACTTCGTGAAGAGCACGCGGCTAAATCGAAAGGTAAGATCGGTACGACCGTGCGCGGAATTGGGCCGGCTTACGAAGACAAAGTGGCTAGACGAGGCATTCAGGTGATTGATCTCATTCGTCCTGAGTTGCTAAAAACAAAATTGATTCGAGCTCTCGAAGAAAAAAACATCTTGTTGAAACACTTATTCGGGGCAGAGGCAGTCGACTTTGAGCCTGTTTATAAAGAGTGTTTGAGATTGGGCGAGAAGCTAAAACCTTACATCAGAGATGTACGCGCTGATTTGACCGCGGCACTTAAGAATAAAGAAAAAATACTCTTTGAAGGCGCGCAAGGCACGTTGCTTGACGTTGACCACGGCACGTATCCATTTGTGACGTCGTCGAGCACAGTTTCAGGCGGGGCGATGACGGGCACGGGGCTTGGGCCATCGGCCATTTCAGAAGTGATTGGCATTACCAAAGCCTACACGACTCGTGTGGGTACGGGGCCGTTTCCGACTGAGATTGAAGTGACTGAAAAAGAGACCGCTGAAAAAATCAGGGCAATCGGAGCTGAGTACGGTGCTACTACAGGGCGGCCAAGGCGAGTGGGTTGGTTAGACTTGGTGGCGCTAAAGTATGCGGTTGAAGTGAACGGCATGACGGGGCTCGCGCTCATGAAGAGTGATGTGCTTTGTGACTTTAAAGAGCTGCGCTTGTGTGTTGCCTACGATCTTGATGGCAAGCGCCTCAATTCGTTGCCGAGTTCTGGCGAAGACCTCGAGCGTGTGAAACCCGTGTATGAGACCGTCAAGGGCTGGGGGGCGTTTCCGGCTGCGGGCATCACCAAGCTCAGTGAGTTGCCTCAAGATTTTATCGACTACATTAAGAAGATTGAAGCCTTTGTCGGTGTTTCAGTGGTCTTGATTAGCTCGGGCCCGGGCCGTGAGCAGACCTTAGAGCTAAAGCAAGTTTGGTGAGACTCAGCTTTTAGCCGGACAGGCGTGAGCTTTGCAGTAATTACCCAGTAACTTGCGGCGGTTGGGCTGGGATGGGGCAGCCGGCGGAGTGGGGTCTGGGCGTATGGTCTATTGGTTAAGGCGGGGCGCCGTCTGGTTCAGTTGCCAGGATTCGGTAGCCTTGAGCCAGAAGCGCTTTCATAGGAACGCCCGCCGCTTCGAATAGATTTTTGATAAGGTATCGACCCATGCCTCTAAAGTCTCGGCCGAAGTGTACGATTCGCGTAAACGCCAGATGATCCCAAAAACTACGCCCGCTATCGTTCTTTACACGAGAGTCGCCCTTACGGGCTCCTGTAACGATAATAGCAATTCCGCCAGAGAGTTCTCGCAAGAACCTTTGCCAAATAATTCGTGATGGAACCTTAATTAAAAGATGAATGTGGTTGCCCACGTTTGCATAGCGATAAAGCCGTACGCCATAGCGTTTAGCGAGAGCATTGGTGAAATGATAAATGTGATCACAATGCTTGGGGTGCAGCATCGAATTCAAGCCGCGCGCCACCGATGAGCGCAAAACTACGTGAAGCGCTTGCTTGGGGTCAATCGGCCTACGCGTTTTTCGTTTGCTCTTGGTGTGATCGCCACCATGAGAGATGTCGACACTCTTTGAATTGAATCCAGGCAAAAATGACTGAGCTTTAACTCGCATGTTTTCTCAAATAACATCGGGGCAATGGGTTTACAAGTACATACGCGCATCCTACTAACCAGTTAAGACCATGCGGCCAGAAAACCATGTCACTCAAGGATATTCAAAAACTTGCCATTGAAGGCATCGCAAAACTCCCCTTTGAGACCCTCCGCAAGGCGATTAAAACGTTTCTCAATACGATTGTTGTTGCGCCAGAAAACACCCGTTTTATCATCGAGCGGTTTTACTCTGCCTATTGATGACACTGGCGCACGTGTTAACGGCAAAAATGTATTCACGACTGTCACGACTGATGGTTTCTGCTGCTCGTTCACGACCTCGATGAGCAAAGATCGCCGCTCCGCAATCAGCCGAACTCGATATTCGTGAAAAGGTGATCTAACGAAAAATCCGAAACTGCTTTCGATCGATTCGAGGTGCAAAGGCGAGCGGCACATTTTTAAGCCTGCTTGCTACGTGCCGAAAATTAGGCATCTCTTACTGGGGCTACATCTCGGACCCGAGTTTACCGTTCTGGGAAAATTCGACCGTGAGCCGAAACTATTTCTCAAATCGTTCTTCCTCAAATCCGTCTACCCGAGTTTGCTGCTGCCGCTGCATGACAGAAACCACGCCTGGCCGCCATCTCCGCCGGCGGCCCCATCCCGGCCCAACCGCCGCAAGTTACTGGGTAATTAGGCTTTACTTGTGTAAGTTGTTTATTTTATTAGAGAATAATTAAAAACGAGTGCGATCCGCAACATAAGTAATGCAATGCGCTATTTATGTTGCCGTTTTCTATTTGGCTAGTTACACTTTTTTAGGTGGGAAAATTGTAAAGAAATCGTTGCGATTGACCGAAGTTTAAACTGAGAATGTTTAACCGTGTTCGCGCCGTATTTTCTTAGGGAGAATCACTGATGAAAAATTTGAATAAAAAACTGAGTTTGGTTTTAATCATTAGCTGTTTAGTCATTCCGCTCAAAGGGTTTGCCATGACCCCGGCCGAGGTGGTTGATCACGCTAACTATAAGATCGGTGACATCGAAAAACAAGGCAAGGCCGCCGCGGCGACGAAAGCCGCCGCTGAAAAAGCGGTTGCAGATGCCGCTGCCGCTGAGAAGGTTTTTGGCACTGATTTAGCTGCTGCTAGAACCGAAGCTGACAGAGTCAGAGGTGAAGTTGATAAAGACACAAGTGTGGCCGAAGAGTTGGCTAAAAAACATGGGCCCGCCCTTGATCGTGAGCGTACGATGAGTGGGGTTTTTCAATCTGACTCTAGGTCTCAAGCGCAAAAAGACGCAGATGCAAAGGCATTGAAAGAGCTTGATATAGCCCGTAAAGAGATTGCGGCTGCTAAAGATAGAACTGAAAAAGCACAAGCCAATTTGAAAGAATTAGATGCAAAGGTAAAGGACTTAGAAAAAGCTAAGATTGATGCCGCGGCAGCGAAAGTCACGGCCGACAAAGCGGTCGATGCGCTTAAGAAAGACTACTATACGGCTGATTACTCAGCTACTGATAAGGCGAAGTACGACCAGTTTTTTGATGCGACTGGAAAGCTTTTTGATAAATACAAGTCAGATTACATGGAGAGCGAGTTGTTATTTCGAGATGTCAAAGACATGAAAAATGAATTAAAGCTCGATAACCTTCAGCTGAAGGCCATGCAAGATCGCACGAATCAGGCGCTCAATAATACATTCACTGGGCAGTTCGTCAATAATCAGATCAAAAAGGCTATGGCTGAAATGTGTAAGCACAAAGATTCGTGCACAGCTGAAGACGCTGATGTTGGCAAGCTTCAGGGGTTCTTAAATCAGGCACTGGGAGTAAAACCTTACAATCGTGAAAAGACCAGTGATGACAAAGAGGCAAAGGCTGGCACGTCTGCGCCAGCTGATGTGAAGCCTACTGTTCCTGTTGCCACTGGACTCGAGGCGGCCCCCAGCGGCGACGGCCCTGGAACTCGTCGGCTTCCCCCAGTTCAGTGAGCGCAAACAAGAACTCGTAATATAGAACTAAATAAAATGAAATAATTGAGAAATCGCCGATTCAAGCTCAGAGTCGGCGATTTTTTATTTCGGCGGTAAAGACCACTTCGGCGCAACGCAATCACCGAGGCCATAGGTGAGGCGTTTGACGAAGGTACCGTCGACATTCATGACATAGAGGTTCTTGCCACCCGCGCGGTTTGAGCTGAAGACGATGAAGTTTCCGTCAGGGCTAAACGAAGGGTCTTCGTTGTTACCCTGAGCCTTGGTGAGGCGCTCGATTTTTTTGCCGTCAACGTCCATCAAGAAAATATCAAAGAGATTGTCGATCCATCCGGCGAATGCGATGCGATCGCCTTGCGGTGACCAAGAAGGCGTGGCGTTGTAGCGACCCGCGTAGGTTAGGCGTTGAAGTTTGTTACCGTCTGAAGCCATTTTGTAAACCATGGGCATACCAGTTCTTGAAGACACAAAAGCTAACCATTTGCCATCGGGGCTCCAAGTGGGATCGACATCAAATCCAAAAGATTTGGTGAGTTGGGTCACGGTGCCTGCTTCGGGCCTCAATGCGAAAATTTCTGGATTGCCCAAAAAGCTCATCGTCATGGCAATTGCAGTGCCGTCAGGCGAGTAAGCCGCGCCACTGTTGATGCCCATGCGATTGCTCAATCTGCGCACGGTATTGGTTGCGAAGCTGAGTTCCCAAAGATCAATATTTCTCACGTTGTTGCTTCTTTTGGTGACTAACGAGTAGGCGATGCGGTCACCCGCGGGGCTCCAAGCGGGTGCGAATGCGTTTGATTTGTGAAAGGTCACTTGCTTTACGTTGGTGCCATCGTAGTCCATGATGTAAAGTTCTTTGCGATCTTTTTTGCCGCAAGAACTCACGATCTTGGTCAAGAAAACTCCAGGTAAGCCTGTGAGTGTGCGAACGATTTCATTTGCGGCGGTGTGAGCAATGGTTTTGAGATCGGTCTTCGGGCCAATGAATCGTTTACTGAGCACTTCTTTTGCACTATTCACCTCAAATACATGAACCTCAAAAAGTAAGTTACTTTCATCTTCGGTGACCGCTGACTTGACTAAGAATTCAACGCCAATTGAGCTCCAATCAGTCATTTTAAAACTGCCCAAAGTGATGCCTGAGGTGGGGCTATTGTCTAAGAAAGCTTCATTTGCGATGAAGCGAAAAATGTCCATGAATTGCAGGTCATTGTAAAGAGTCGACGAGATCTGATTTGCCACTGCCGAGAGGGTGGCTAAGGCTTTGGGAGCCGCAAGGGCGAGAACCGTTTTCTTGGCTTTTGCATTGCCCACCGAAATATACGCCTGGTCAGCGAAGCCGAGACGGGTGAAACACAAGAAAATCAGAACAGGCAAAAACCCCATGAGTTGGCGAAGTGACTTCATGAAATTGATTTTGACCTGAGTTAAAGCGGAAATCCAACTAAAATGCCATTAGTTAAAACGGCGGTCGCTAATCCGGTCGGTGGCAGGGGGTAGGGCACCGAATTCTTGATTGCTTTTTTCACTTCATCGTCAAATTGAGGGTTTCCAGAGCTCTTGGTGAACTGAAAACTTCTGAGTTGCCCGCGCGGGTCAATGTGAATTTGAACTTGGGCCGAGTAGTTTTGTCGCGACAACCAGACAGGAAGCTCCCAGTTCTCTTGCAGCCGCTCGCGAACTCGCTCAAAATAACCCATTTGGGCATTCTCGTTCACAGCGCCTGTACTCGATTCACCACTCGAGAGCACATTGCCTTTGAGTAGTACCGGAGCGGCGTTAGCGTTATCGGTATCAGCCTCACGATTGATTCGCGTGAGTGCTTTGATTCGCGAAAGGGCCGATTTCATTTTTTGTTTGCGTTCAGCCGTTGAACTGGGCTTGGGATTCAGCACCATTTCTTCTTTGGCCGCGAGGGCCTCTTTCTCGGTCGGAAGTGCCACTTCTTTTTTTGTTGGTGCCTCTACCGGAGCCGCGATTTCAGGTTTTTTCTCAGGTTCTTGCTCTTGGGCCGGTGTGGGCTGCCATTTGTTTTGCTCAGCTTTTACAAAATCGGGTAGGCCAATCAAGTCAACTCGCAAAGAGGGCGGAATGGGTATGATCGCAGAAGGAAAAACGATTTGTTTGAGTACCGCAATCAAGATGAATGCACCGTGAAATAAGAACGAAAGTCTCACGCTTCGCATGAGCTTCTCGTCTTCATTGAGCTGGGCGTTCATTGGTTGATTGAGTGGAGTCTTCATTTTGCGATATCAGCCGGAACAGTCACCAGTCCTACCCGGTGAATTTTTGCCTGTTTCACTTCGGCCATGACCTGTGCCACAAAACCATAGTTCACTGCTTGATCTCCTTGGATGTACAATTCGAGATTGGGTTTGGCAGCTGAAATCGACTCGAGCCGTCCGCGCAAGGTGCTAAATGGAATGTTCTTGCCGTTCATGAGAATTTGGCGATCTTTGTTCACCACTAAAATAATTTGCTCAGGGTTTTCATTGAGGGTGCCAGCATTGGCTTTGGGTAAATCAACTTGTACCCCTTGCTGCATCATGGGCGCCGAAACCATGAAAATAATCAATAGCACAAGCATCACGTCGACCAAGGGGGTGACGTTGATTTCGGCAAGTGCTGAGGTGGTGCTTCTCGATTGAGGAATTTGAAATCCCATGAGGCATTTGCTCCTTTTTGACTCGTTAGTCTCTTTTTGTCTGATTGGCTAAGATGCTTCGCTGAATGATGTTTAAAAAGTCTTGAATGAATGTATCGATTTCTACTGCCGTGCGTTTGATCTTTCCGATGAAGTGATTGTAAGTGATCACCGCTGGAATCGCGCAAGCGAGGCCGGCCGCCGTAGCGATGAGAGCCTCAGAAATACCTGGGGCAACGACGGCGAGGTTTGCAGAGCCTGTAGCTCCGATTCCTTGAAACGAAGTCATGATTCCCCAGACGGTGCCGAACAACCCTACAAAGGGGGCCGAACTGGCGGTAGTCGCAAGCCAGGTTAACAACCGCTCGAGGTTTGCCACTTCGGTAGCAGAGGCGCGAAACAGTGCCCGCGAAATGTTATCGATGTGATGAGGCTCAAGTCGACGATCGCCCGTGCTCGTTATTTTTTTTAGTTCTTTGACGCCCGACTTGAATACGGCAGCTACTGGGCTTGAGGTGTATTTGTCTAGGTGATCGTAAATTTCTTCGATGCTCTTGCTCTGCCAAAAATCAGTCAAAAACTTTTGATTTGAACTAGAAACTTTTTTCATCAGTTTAGTTTTATTGAAAACGATTGCCCAGCAAAATACCGACGCCCCTAAGAGCGAAAGCAAGACGAGCTTCACCACTAGGCCCGCGTGAATGATAAGATCAAGTAAACCTGTTTGAGCTAAGTTCATGAACTCTCCTTAAGATTGATTCTACTCAGCTAGAAGAATGACTCAAGGTGAATCTATCATCTGATTCTGTACCTAGCTCCCGTGCCACCTTGGAGCAGCTAAATAGCATGCCATCAAGCGGATCGGCTCCTGCCTTGCCTGCCCCTCAGGTACATTTAGGGAATTCAGCTTCTCATTATTTTGAACTCGGGCGTCGCAGGATGCGACAAAAGCCCGCGAAAACTGGATGTTTGTTTCAAAATAATGAGAAGCTGAATTCCCTAAGTGTACCTGAGGACGCATCCGCTTGCAGGAATCCGTCGATGGCATGCTATTTAGCTGCTCCAAGGTGGCACGGGAGCTAGGTATAGAATCAGAATCTACCGTCTTGATTTAATTTGAAAATAGCAATTTACGAATCCGGAGCCCAATAAAAATCAATTCAGCGGCCAAAATGGCTTGTACGGTGATTGAAGAGAAAGGTCCACCCGGTCCGCCTGTCACCAATCTAAAAATGAGGTTGTTCATGCTTTCTAGAGAAAACCAAGACTGCGTAAAAAAGTCGAGACTACCGGCATCAGCAACCGATGAAATGGGTGTGATCGCTTTGATGATCCAGACGCCGTTTTGTTCAATTCCCATGATGGGTAAGCTAAATAGAATATGAACTACCAAGATCCAACCCGCAAGATAGCCGGCCCCGCGCACAAAGCTTTCTTTTTCAATTACCCACAAGCATAAGAAGAGCGAAAATAACATCAGTGTGAGCACTTGATTTGGACCAATCGAGAACTGGGCACCTTTAGCGACTACATAGAACAAGGTGGTGACGGCTATCGCAGCTTTGACGTTGAGAAGTTCTCGGGCTTTTTGAAAGAAAATAAAACGAAATAGGTATTCTTCAATCAAGACCAGTGTGATCACGCTAAAAATTCGAATTGCGGTTCCAATCAAGAGCCAAACAAAATCATCGACCTCGAAATAAGTGCCAAAAAATTTAGAGTGACCGGTTAAAGTCGAAATGTATAAAAAAATAAGCGAGAGTGTAATCGCTCGAAGCATTCCTTTGAGAAAAGGGGTTAGCCCGCCTCGAAGGGCTTTGAAAAACTCTTGATTGGTATCTTTTGATCGAAATCGTCGAATCGTGGCATAGATTAAAGCAGAAACGGCAAGCACTGGCAGTTGGGTAGCTGAGGCAATGTCGTTGATTTCTTGAAAGCCCGTTTTTTTCCCAGACAAAAGGTAGGTCAGTATGCTCAAGAACACTAAACGCATGAACTCGATCCATACAATGTAGGGAACGACCTCAAGAGCGAGTGATAAAATGCCTTTAAGAAACCGTTTAGCGCGAACGATCTGCTGGCGAGTCAAATATTTTTCCATCTTCGATGCTTCTGTTAAGTAGCAGAGCTTCTGCGTGAGCCCAAGCTAGGGGAGCGGCCACGCCGAGTCCAGCACTGTGGTCGCCGACTTGCTCGGGTAGGGTTCCGCTCGGAAGCGCTTGCGATATCATGAGCTCAAATTGGCGTATTGCTTTGTCTTTGTTTCCGCGGGCCAGCCAATAGTGGCCTTTTTCTCCACCGAGCAATGGCCAATAACCACCGACATGATCAGGCCCGTAGCCATCGCGATTGTACCTGCGATAAGAATAGGCACCATGGGCAGAATCGTATTTTGCAATTCCAATGGAAGGTTGTTCAATGCGCCCTATGGTTGCTTCGATTTTTTGGTCTTTAGCTGAGCGAACGCCAAGTCGAACGAGTTCAAGAAAACCTCCGTCCATGATTTCATGGGCATAGGCAAACCCCGAGCCGTTGGCAATGTTGATGGGTTCAAGGTGATTCGGATCACCGCTTGGGCTAACCCGCATATAAGTACCTGTTGAATTGGGAATCGTCCAACGCTCCAAATTATCAGACCATGATTGGGCAACTTGTGAGTAGTATGAGTCGCCAAGAATTTCAGCCGCCGCAGTGAGTGCTGCAATTTGAGCCGCAATCGTAGAAGGTATGAATCCAGCGATTTCTTCCCAGCGGTCTTGTTGCGAGTAAGGGCCGTTGTGAGAAATAAATTCGGCTGCCATTCTCACCATCTTGATGTCGGCTTGATCGAGTTCTTTGACTTTCTTGGTAGCTAAGTGACTTGCCAGCAAAATAGGAAACGCCACTTCGTCTAACTGAAGACCCTGCCAATAGGGGGTTCCATCAACCCAATTGTTTTGTGACCAAGAACCGTCGCTTTTTTGAATGCTTTCTAAATAACGAAGTACGTGCACCGGTGTTACCACGTCTCCGAAGGCTAATAGGCCCATTGCCGTGTGGTAGAGGTCGCGAGGCCAGACTAGGTGATAGCCTCCAATGTTTTCGTCATTCGCATGGGTAGTATCAGGCACAGCCGGTGTCGATAAAGAAGCCACGATGGCTCCTGGTTTGAATTTGTCTTCGTGCATTTTGAGTATGATGCCAGATCGACGCAAGAACGTATCTGTCGAGTTCACATCACGGTGTCTGGCTTTTGATCTGTCACTTTCTTCTAGTGAATAAAGGTACATACTCCATCCGCCGTTGTACCTCTCAAGAGTGGCTTCGAAATTTTTGTATAATGACGTCTGTGCGCTTTGATAGGCTGAATCAATGGTTGCTCCGAAGCCAATAGACCAATCGTAAACTACATCCCAATCTTCTCTAGAGCCTTCAGCTCGAGATCGACTGTTTTGTGTTGAAGGCGTCGCGAGTTCTGCGATGAGTGCTACATTGCCGGGTCCCGCTTTTTCATAGTTTTGAGTGAGATAAAAATTCTTCGATAAGTCTTGCCAGCCATCGGATACTCCGACATAGCCGGCCGAACTTGAAATAAATCCTTCTTTGGCTACAAAACTCATCGAAGTCGGAATTCGAGTGCCACGAGCTTTTTCTGTTGCATAGAGCGCTTTTTGACTGGTCCAAGCCAAGTCATTACCGCCCGAATTATCGATCGACGGTTTCACAAGCGCAAATACTTTAAGGTTTGATCGATTAAACTTAAATTTCGTCTGAATGCGCAGAACCGGAGCATCGGCATCAGTGACAATCGTTTGTTCAAAACGGTAACGATTTTGTCGATCGACACCTTGAATGAGCACGCGTGCTTTTGGATTTTCATTTTGGTCGAGAAACTTCACGGTTGAAGTGCATCCCGTTTTTTGGTCTGAGAAAAATGAAGTTCCATCCGTGACGATGAACTGAATATCGCCAAGCTGAGGTCGATCAACTGACGGATAGTACACTTCTGTGACAATGCCTTCAGCGATGGTAAACCAAACGGGTGATCGTGTTTGGCGCCCTGATTTTTCTTCGAAGGAAGTGCCCACAGCCTGTTTCAGCGCTGGAGCCCAAGAGTGTGGCACACCAGGAGCGCCGATCGCCTCTCGCGGGTTTACTCGGGCAGAGAGGGCAAAACTCGTCGATTGTGAAAATAGCGTTAAGAAAACAGCGCTTAAAACAGAGATACTGAGGTTGAACACTTTCATGGCGTCAAATTCCTATCGTTGTAAAGGTCTGAACATTACCTTTGTATTGTCTGATCATGAAAATTGCTATTGAAAATTGTTAATATGAAGTTTGACACTCCCACTTTTTGCCGAGTTTAGGTATTGTAAAGTTAGGGGCTTTCGAAAAGAATCAGGAGGATTCTAGCGCATGATTGAATTGACCGGAGTGTCAAAACAGTATTTTGGACAGAACCGCGTTCTCGAGCAGGTTCATCTGAGCTTGAATAAAGGCGATTTTCTTTACGTTGTGGGTGGCAGTGGCGCGGGCAAGTCGTCTCTTTTGCGTTTACTTGCGACAGAAGAAACTCCGACTCATGGGGCGATTAAGCTTTTCGGCTACGATTTGCAAAAGTCGTCGGCAAGACAATTGAGAAGCATACGGCAGGTGATTGGATACATTCCTCAAAGTATACAGCTGATAGGTGATTTGACCGTTATTGATAATCTAGAGCTTTCGTTTAAACTAGGGGGATCAAAAATCACCGGCACCCAGTCGCGTGCACGCATGGGAGAATTAATGGACCGCTTGGGTCTCACTTCTAAACGTGACACGTTGGTTAACCAGTTGTCGGGAGGAGAAGCTCAGCGAGTCGCCGTTGCGCGAGCTTTGGTGAGAAATCCAGAAATGATCGTTGCTGATGAGCCGACCGGAGCCCAAGACCTTGAGTACACCTGGGCGATGATGGACCTTTTTGTGAAAGCAAATCTGGGTGGAACAACCCTAGTGATAGCCACTCATGATCGAGAAATTGTAAAACGCGTGAGAAAACGCACAGCCGTGCTTAAACAAGGCAAGTTGATTGTAGAGTAATAGGAGATTTTGATGTTTTTGATAAAATTGGGAATGCGTCCCTGGATGAAGTCTACTTTCAGTCAAATGCTGACTGGAATCGGCTTGGCCGCACTCGTTTCAATCATGGGCGTCATCTGGCAGTTAGATCGAAAGCTGGGGCCAGTTGTTCGAAAACTTAACCGCGAGCAAACCGTGACTGTTTTTTTGAAACCGATTGATCACGCTAAGGTCGAAGCAAACAACGAAAAAAGTTTTGAAATTGTTGACCAAATTAGGGCCGAAATTGGGGCAAAAAATCTCGACGTCAAATTCACTTCTACGGCAGACTTTCTGGCCGAAACAAAAACAGCCTATCCTGACTTGTATCAAGAACTCGATGCGGGGGGAGCTGAGGTTCAGGCGTTACTGCCTGAGTTTGTGACCGTATCTGGCGAGATCAGGCCTGAGCAAATCGAAAAGCTCAAGACCTTTGAGTTCACTGAATCGATCGACAGTTCGAGGCAAAAATTTTTGCATGCCGCCGGTGCTTTTCAGGCCCTTCGGTGGATTGGTCGCTTTTTTCTTGTTGGTCTGTTACTGACACTCGCGAGTGGTATTTTGCATCTTTCGCGTATTCTGGGGTACTTTCACGTTGAGTCGACGCGAGTAATCAAACAGTGGGGTGGAGGTTTTTGGCAGCTACGCGCACCAGCGTTGATTTCGGGTCTGAGCCTAGGTGCCTTTTCGTCGCTCATTACGTTGGCGATCTGGGTGGGCTTGGGGCAAAAAATGGTGATATTGCTGCAGGGCCTGTCACCGTTTCTAAAAGACATCGAGGTGCCTCAGTCGTCATTAACTGTAGTCATGGCTGCGGCATCACTTTTTGTAGGCCTAGTGAGCGGTTGGCTGAGTTCACAGTTTGCGCTCTCAGATAATCTGAGGCGAAACTAGATGACGAAAAGTAGGTCGACTCTGATGATTGCCGTGTTGGCCTTAGGTTTTTTGGCGAATAGCCAGAGGGCTGGGGCGGCGACGGCACCAACGATTTTCTCAGAAAAAATTGCTGAAGTTCGTCAACAAATATTGGCGGTTGAACAGTCGTTGATCAGCGGCTTAAAAACTCAAAAAGAGGCTCGTGATAACGTAAAAAAAATTCAGCAGCTCTTGAAATTGCAGGCTAAAGAACTCACTCTCGGTAAGCAGCGAGTCGGTGAACTCGAAAGAACGATCTCGGCTTTAGAAATCAGGCGTGGTGAGCTTCGTGAAAAAATAGGCATCAGCCAAAATCGAGTGCGAAAGAATCTTCAAAAATGGATTCACGCGAGTCGAGAGGTATCAATTGAAATCGAGTTGACCGAACACGAACGACTTGAGCCTGCCCATGCTTATGTACTGAAGAACATGGCGCGCTTGGGTATTCGCGAAATCACTTTGCTGAAAGCTGATTTAGCAGACGCTGAACAATTAGAGGGTAAGATTCAAGAAGAACAGACACAATTGGCTTACCTGTTTCAAGATTTAAAAGAGCAAGAATCGATATTAGAGCTGAATAAAAAACTGCAGTTTGATGTGCTTCAGAAAAAACACGAAGACCGGTTGTCACAGCTCGAAAAATACCGGCAACTCAAAGATTCTGAACTGAAAGTCGATGGGCTGATTAGTGATTTCAATGCCAAAGTCGAGCTCAAGAAAACCATTGTGGTAGAAAAAGAGGCAGCCCGTTCGCTATCTCGCGGCGATTTTGCGCAAAATAGGGGCCGATTGTCATGGCCGGTAGTCGGTGGTACGGTCATTCAAGGATTTGGGCGCACGATGGACCTCAAGTCAGGACTCTTTGTATTTAAGAAAGGGGTCGATATTGCAGTCAAAGGTATGCAAGAAGTGAAAGCTATTTTTTCGGGTAAGATTGCATTTGCTGGCGACCTTCCAGAGTATGGGCGGGTGACCATCATCGACCACGGTGATCATTATTACAGCTTGGCCGCGAACCTGGGCGAGACCAGAAAAAAGACGGGTGATCAGGTTCTTCGCGGCGAGGTCATTGGTTATACAGATCGACAGGGCACAGCGCTTTATTTCGAAATACGAACCAAGAATATTCCCGTCAATCCCGCGAGCTGGGTGAATTGAGCTTACTTAAGAGTAAAATGGAGGTATCATTCCATTTTTGCTCCACAAACATCGTGTTCTCTTGCTTTCGGCATCGTGCCTCGCAAGAGTCGCAAAAATGGAATGACCCCTCCATTTTACTCTTAAAAAAATTCAATTCACCCAGCTCGCGGGATTGACCCAGATTGTCAAATGCGGGGAGTTTCAGAGTCTTGCCAGTTTCATTTCGTACCTTTTGTTGCCGAATTTTATGAAAATCAGCATTTGAGTTGCTGTTTTTCGTGAAAATCAGCATAATAGATGGGACATGAATAGCTACAAAAGATCCCTAGACTTGTCTGAACTTGTTAAAATTAAAAGCTTTTTTCTGTTTGGTCCGAGGCAGGTGGGCAAAACGACTCTGTTGGGGGAATGTTTCCCTGACTCGCTTTCAATTAATCTACTCAAAACGGGAATGTTTCGTTCGCTTTCGGCTAATCCAGGAAAAATCAGAGAGCTGATTGCGGGGGCCCCAAAGACGGGGGATCAACAGATTGTGGTGATTGACGAAATTCAAAAGCTGCCGATCTTGCTCGATGAAGTTCAGGACTTAATGGAGTCTGATCGATCGCTACGGTTTGTCATGACAGGCAGTAGTGCGCGAAAGCTAAAACGATCAGGGGCCAATCTTTTGGGAGGAAGGGCTCGGTGGCTCGCATTGCATCCGATTTCATATCTTGAGTACCTCACGGCAGGTGCTCAAGCATTAGATACTATTGAAACTTTGGTACAATGGGGAGGCCTTCCGTCAGTTTTGAATTCTTCTACAAAAAAAGAAGATTTAAACGACTATATCGGTACCTATCTCAAAGAAGAAATTCAAGCCGAAGCACTAGTGCGAAATATCGGAGCCTTCTCCCGGTTTCTTCAGACGGCGGCCTTACTGAATGCGAAACAGATCATGTTTTCAAATGTAGCGTCGGATGCGGAGGTGCCGGCGCGTACCGTGCGAGAGTATTTTGATGTTCTTGAAGACACTTTGATAGGGAAGTTATTAGCGCCATTTGGTCATACGGTGAAAAGAAAAGCGGTCGTTGCCTCGAAGTTCTATTTCTTTGATGTGGGGCTTGCCAATGCCATGGTCGGTAGATGGTCGATTCAGCAAGGTACGCCCGAATATGGCGATGCGTTTGAACATTGGATTTGGCGAGAGTTGGATACTGCAATTGCGTACCGTCGTTTGGATGTCGATTTGTCATATTGGCGCAGTACTTCAAAATTTGAGGTCGATTTTGTCGTAACACCGAAGCATAAAACAGTGCCTGAACTTGCAATCGAAGTGAAAGCAAAGAAGAACGTCGGTCACAAAGACCTTTCGGGTTTACTCGCGTTTGCCGAGGATTTTTCGAAGGTCAGAAAAATCGTGGTGTCGCTCGAGTCGATGAAACGGATCACGACCGATGGAGTAGAGATTTGGCCCGTGCTTGAATTTATTCGTGGGCTTTGGAATGGAGAAATACTTTAGGGGCTAGTACCTCGACAGTTTCAAGTGGGGGTAATTCTGTCAAAGATATGACGAACAGGGTGCTACCTCAGGACTCACGACGGCGAATAATTTTCCCCTTATCTAATGACAGGCAGCCAGGTATTCTAGTGTGACTATGAGTCACTCGTCTGGTTTCGATCTAAAGAAAATAAGCACCACCTTTTCTATTTATCTGGGGCTATTCGTTAGCTCTAGCTTTGCTGCAAGTGGGGTGCCCGGTGTTCAAGGTGCGCCGACGGTTGCGCCGGCGAACGATCGTTATGAGAATCTCGAGCTTTTTCAAAAAGTGATGAACTTTATCGAAAATAACTATGTCGATGAAGTGAAAAATAAAGACCTCATGCACGGAGCGATTAAAGGGCTTTTAGAAACTTTAGATCCGCATTCTAATTTTCTAGAAGCCGAAGTGTACAGAGATCTCAAAGTTGAGACCGCAGGAAAATTTGGCGGAGTCGGCATTGAAATGGGCATCAAAGACAATGTTCTCACAGTCATTGCGCCAATTGAGGATTCTCCAGCCTGGAAAGCTGGTATTAAGCCAGCCGACAGAGTGGTGAAGATCAATCAAGAAAGTACCAAAGGAATGACTCTTTCTGACGCTATTCAAAAATTGCGCGGAAAAGCCAAGACGAAGCTCACATTAACGATCTATCGCGCAGGATTTGAGAAACCGAGAGATGTCGAAATGGAGCGAGAGATGATTCGCTTGCAGTCAGTCAAGCAAGAAGAACTCGAACCGGCGTTTGGTTATGTGCGGCTCACTAGTTTCAACGAGAGCGCAGCACCCGATATCAAAAAGGCCATTGAGAAGCTTGAAAAAAAGCAGAAACTAAAGGGACTCGTGCTCGATCTGCGGTCAAATCCAGGTGGGCTACTCGATCAAGCCGTTGAAGTGAGCTCGTTGTTCATTGATGAAGGCGTTATTGTTTCTACGATTGGTCGCAATAAAGATCAAAAAGAAGTGAAGTATGCGCGCAAAGGTCAGGCGAGAAAAGACCTGCCTTTGGCCATTTTGGTAAACTCAAGTTCTGCCTCAGCTTCTGAGATAGTTGCCGGCGCTTTGCAAGATCACAAACGAGCACTGATTTTGGGTACTCAGACATTCGGAAAAGGATCGGTACAAACCATCGTCGAGCTCGGAAAAGACATGGGGCTCAAATTAACCATCGCTCGTTACTACACTCCGAGTGGAAAGAGTATTCAGGAGAAAGGGGTCACGCCCGACATTGTCTTAGATGATTACGATTCAAAGCTTTTGTCTAAGGCTCGAAAAAAATCAGAATCGATTCGAGAGCGAGACCTGAAGGGGCACATGATCAATGAAGACGGCGAAGTCGATTCGAAAGAGTCTGCGCCTGAATCTAAAGAATCCAGAGAATCCAAAGAATTCAAGCCCGAAGACCTCGTGAAGATGAGTAAGAAAAAAGGCGATAAAGATCATTCTGGCGACGATGACGATATGACTCCTGTTCGGCTGACTCCAAAAGACGATTACCAAGTGAAAGAAGCTGTTAACTACTTGAAATCGTTTGATTTAATTCGAAAAATGAATATTGCTTCGGGTAAGGGTTGAAACTACCAAAGGCAGGGTGATAGACCCGTGAGATGTCACGAGAAACAAAAACGCGAGCTGGGTTAACGGGATCGATTGACGAGCTACCTTTATTTAGTTTCGGAGGGGCAACCCCAGTCAACACGAAAGTCGAGACGCGGGCCTCCGAAAGACAGACAGAAAAATCGGCCGAAAAATCGGAAGACAAGCCGGAAGCCAAGCCGAAGGTCCCTGAAGCTTCGGTCGCCACTCAGACTCAAAAGACGAAACAGGTTCTTTCGGTGACTCAATTGAGTCAGCAAATTCGCTCAACACTCGAACCCCAATTCACACAAGTTTGGGTACAAGGCGAAGTCAGTAACTACCGACCTGCGGCATCTGGACACCTTTATTTTTCACTGAAAGATGGTGGCGCCACGATTTCAGTCGCGAATTTTGGATGGGGAAATCGCAAGGGTGACAAGCGTAATTTTGAATTACGTGATGGCATGGAAGTCATTTGTCGGGGTAAGATTTCGGTTTACGTTCCTCGAGGAAATTATCAGCTCATTGTCGATCACATTGAACCCCTGGGTGCTGGGGCTTTGCAGGTTGCCTTTGAGCAACTGAAAGAAAAATTAAACGCAGAAGGACTTTTTGATCGCACGAAGAAGCGAAAGTTACCTGCATTTCCTAAAACCATTGCCGTGATCACGTCGCCCTCGGGAGCGGCTATTCGCGATATGTTAACGATCATGCAAAGGCGTGCACCACAGGTGAAGGTGCGAATACTTCCAGCTGTCGTTCAAGGTGATGGAGCGGCCGAGCAAATTTCGAATGCCTTGCGGTTTGCTAATCTTCATCAACTCGGCGAGGTCATTGTATTGGCCAGAGGCGGCGGCAGCATAGAAGACCTCTGGTGCTTTAATGATGAAAAGCTGGCTCGGGCGATTGCCGGGTCGGCGATTCCGACCATTTCGGCCGTAGGCCACGAAATTGATTTTACGATTTCTGATTTTGTGGCCGATCTGCGAGCTCCGACGCCATCAGCGGCTGCCGAAATTTTGACTGGGGCTTGGGTTGATTCTGCTCGCGCGCTGGTTGAAATGAGTAGCCGGTTGAAAAGCTTGATTACCCGAGATCTACAGAATCGGGTGAGATTACTCGAGCACGTGGCCGCTCGATTGATTAGCCCAAAAGATCGACTTCGTGACCAAATGCAACGAGTTGATGAGCTTTTTGTGAGACTAGAGCGCGCAATCAGGTTAAAATGGGAGAGAAGAAAGGCTAGCCTAGAACAACTGATGGCGAAGTTGGATGCTCTCTCGCCGCTCAAAGTTTTGGAGCGGGGATTTTCGATTGTGATGGCAGAAGTACCTGAGTCGCAGACAAAAATTCTTGTACGCTCAAAACGTGAGTTAATCGGAGCAGCAAATCAAAATCAGAAGCTGGCTGTGCGATTTTATGACGGAGAAATGCAGGTTAAAGTTTGTCAAGACACCCCAGAAGCTAACGAAGGCTAGCCTCATTCAGTTAGCGGTTGTCGGCGCACTTTTTGTGAGTGCGCTTTCGAGTGCCCATGCAGCAGTGGCTCCCTTTAATGTTCAGTTGACGTTGTCGAGCCCCAAGGTCATCGATGGTGGAATTCTAAGAGTTGATGCTGACCTTCCGGTGAGTCCAGCGAGAGCCTCAGAATTTAGCCTTAGTTTTGAAAAGAGGGTGATTCCCACAATCATTCTGACTAAAGATAAAGAGGCAAAAACCACAGCGGTGCAGTGGGTGGTTCCGATTCCGTTTACTCATGCTCCCGGAAAAGTTACACTTGAGTTAAGTGATGGTAAAAGTAATGTTTTGAGTGCGTTTGAAATCATTGATGGAAAATACCCACAAGAAAAACTGAAAGTGGCCGAGAAGCACGTCAATCCCCCGAAAAAAGTTTTTAAGCGCATTCAAAAAGAGCAGCATGAAATCGGTTTGATTTATCGCAATCACGTTTCTACCAAATACTGGTCGGGTCCATTTGCCCTTCCGATCGATTCACGAGTAACCAGTGTTTTTGGCTCAAAAAGGGTCTATAACGGAAAATTGGCCGGTTTTCACAAAGGCGTCGATTTGAAAGCGGCAGTGGGCACGCCGGTTCTTTCACCAAGTGATGGAAAAGTGGTTCTCGCGCAAGACCTCTATTTCACCGGTTACACCGTGATACTCGATCATGGGTTCGGAATTTTTACGATCTATGGTCACATGAGCAAGTTGAAAGTAAAAGTAGGCACTGTTGTTTCACAAAAGCAGGTACTCGGTTTGGCCGGAAAAACCGGCCGTTCAAGTGGTCCTCATTTGCATTGGGGCGCTGTGATCTTGGGTGAAAAAGTGAGTCCCATGGAGCTCACACAGGTGATGAAATGAAAAATAAGGCTCAGGCACTTCTTGTTTTTTTCGCACTGTTAATCGCTCAACTTTCTTGGGCAGCTAGGCCCGCAAGAGTTGATCTTGAGGGTGCTGCGCTTTTAGATTCTCCGTCTCAAACCGGGTCAACTCTTGAAAAACTCGGTAAAGGCAGCGCAGTTTCTGCGAGCAATAGCCCCACTTCTGGATTTTATAAGGTACGTACGACCGATGGTAAGACTGGCTGGGTCTCGGCCGATGCCCTTGTTCTTTTCGACAACGATGAAGTCGATAAGTTGGGCGAGGGGGGGCCTGCCACGCTGAGTTCGCCCATTCGAAAGGTGATTCGAATTAACGGATTTGGTGGGGCTTCTAGTATTGCCCTGACTGATCTCAAAACGCTGCTCAATCAATCGGCAACCTATTTTGGCTATCACTTCGGCGGTGAAATGAATTTCATGGCTGCACGAGAACTGGGCATTGCTCTGAGAATTGAGTCGGTGAATGCAAAGTTAAGGGCAGACGACGCTGACACGGGCACCAATTATCAACTCGATGTGACGAGTCTACCGGTGCTTTTTGGCGTCATTGTGCAGTTAGTTGAAACTCCGCGTTGGTCGTCAGAATTTGGGGTTTACGGTGGACTAGGTGTCAACACGCAAGTTCAATCAACGGTCATTTCACTACCAATTGCGAGTCGAGCGGGTGCCGTGACTACGGTTGGCACCGCCGCTGTGGCGGGAGCCGCAAAGTTGGCCGCTCATTATCACTTCGGCGCATTTTTGAGTCTCTTTGTTGAGGGAGGGTATCGATTGATTTCGACGAAAAAACTCACTCCCTCGAAAGAAGGCACCGGCAAGGAACTTTTTCAAGATGCCAATCACAACTACGTGCCCATTTCAGTCGATGTGAGTGGCGGCTTCATTTCTGGTGGAATCGGCTTTAGGTTCTGAGGTAGGGTTTAGACTCAAATGAATAAAAAAGCCCTGATTGAGTTCTTGATTCAGCACTTCGAAGACATGAAGCCCACCGCAGCTGCAGATGAACGGGTGGCGATCGAAAGGCAAATCTTGATGCTCAGATTCTTGCCGAACAAAGACCTATCGGTTGATGATGTCATTGTTCCGTCTGCCTTAGTTAAGGTGAGAACCGCAAATACCGAATCGTACGTTTTTATGGTTCCGTCAGGTGGCGCACTCGTCACTTCTTTTTGCCAAAAGCCCGTGCAGGTACTGACTCCTGATTCACCTTTAGGTGACGCCTTAGTCGGAAAAAAAGCCGGCGAAGTGGCGGTCGTGCAGATGGGTAAGCACGTTCGCGAGTATCAGGTGCTTGAGCTGATTTAATGTCAATGTGTCAATATTTTCGTGCACTCACGCGCGAGATTGTGTGAGGCTCGACACTCTTTGTATCTAATCGAACCTAGAACACCTGCCAAGTATTCTCGATCACGTTTTCAATGACGCTTTGATCACAGGGGGCTTGTTTTTGATGAGTGGTTAGCCGCTCGCTCTTGCCTTTGGTGAGCAATTCGTTTCGAATTCGCGCTTTTTCAGTTTTATCGGTGATGCCGTATGCTTTCATGACAGTCTCAAATAAATCAGTAGCAGTCTTTTTGACGAGTGGATCTGTAGCTTCACTTTTAATCACCGCTTCGTGAGCCATATCGTGTAGCGACACAACAATATCTGCTGGCAGCGTGCGACGACTGAGTTCGCGCGCTAAAATGTGGCGGATGAACGAGTCTGGCCCTCCTAAATGGGTGGGCACAACCTTCCAAAATTCCTCTGGCCAGTTTTTGAATATCCTTAAGTAAGTGACATAGTCTTACTGGCCAGTGACATTTTCTGAGTGAAAATAGATCATGCTGTACTTCGAAATTCTCGGAGATTTGGTGGAGGCCTCCAATTGCTCATGAATTTCTCGATGTTTTTGTATTTTTTCATAACCTTTAGAAATTCTGGAAGGCTATTTCTGAGCGCCTGAGCGGTAACCTGTTCAGAAGGGTGCTGATCAGGGTTCATGGTTCGAAGCCAACTGCCGAAGCAGGCCCACACCCCTCTCGGAAACGCCATTGAAAGAAACTGCAGAAGCCCCTGGGCAATCACCGCACATTGAAGATAGAGTTCGTAGGCGCGTATCTTTCGGCGAATATTGCTGCGATACTTTTGAGGCTCAGTGGCTAAATCCGGCTTCTCTTTTTCAAATCGATTCCGTCGCTTCATGGGCTTCATCCAAAAATGATACGCGAATCCTCCAACCGTATAGATCAGCTGTTTAAAGCCTAATTCGATGCGAAATCGCAGACTGTACAATCGGATGGCTGCGAGAGCATGAAGCTCAAGGTCGGTGCTGAGCAGAATGATGCGGCCACGGGAAGGATGGTCTGATAATATGAAACGGACTTTTCTTGGACCCATGGGTCGCCAATATAAATCTACAACTCGGTAGCGGATCTGGATGTTACGATCTCCAGGTACAGGACTGGCGGCCGCCGCAAAGAGCTCTTGCTCATTAAAAAGGTCTTTGAGTTTTATCTTTCTCCCGTAGCTCCTGGGTCGCCCCCTCTTGCGATTGGTGCGGTTCTTGTACTCGTAGAGGGAGTGATATTCATAAGCTACAGAATTCTTTCTCATGAGAGAAATCAGGTGATTTCCGGCCTGAATCAGTGGCAAAGCAGCTCTCCTATTAGCATAAAATGCGTCGGCTACGAGGTAGAATGGCAAATTGAGTTTTAGTTTGGAGATCATCTGAATGAGCTTGTCGATTAAGCTTCTTTGTTGTGCTCGCTCTGTAAGGTCTGCCCCCTCGTGAATCTCGTTAATCCATGGCACAGTAAACGAGCCGCTTGCGGACTGAACTAGTAGGCTGATGGCCTGGCAAGAGTGGCCATCAATGTACTCGGGCTTAGAATTGTTGTCGGAACTCTGGAATAGGCGTTTAACACCAGGCATTTTTTTACCTTCCTTGCCGACTTTAATTCCGTCGCACACAAATACGAATTTTCCATTTACCGTCACCAAAAATTTCTTAAAAAGGCGAAGGCTAAGGGCCACCCAAAGACGCTGAAGATCTTTGAGGAAAACTCCAGAACTGTGGAAGAAGTGTAAAAACCGATAGTACGACGCCTCGTTAAAGCCAAGGCAACGAACGAAACTCGTAACTCCGGCGTGTTCCGTTCGAACCGTCATGGCCATCAGAACAAGGGTAAACCAGTAAAAAGTTCTAGTTCTAGCGAAGGCAGGTCGGAGTGTTTTTAAACAGTTGAACCATCTAATCCAAAGAATCATTGTTGCTTTTCTCGAAGTTGTTGCAATTGTGTCTTACCACTTGTATATGCTACAAGATATGACACACAAAGAAGCACTAGAAAAGATAGATAGTAAAATTGAACAGATTAAAAAACAGTTGATGGACCTAGGGCCTTTGAGACCTGGAACACTCAGTGAACAATATTCATCCTGTGGAAAAGCCGGGTGTCGATGTCAACGAATGATAAATCCGAAAAAACACGGACCCTATTGTCAAATATCCTACTTTCATAAGGGCAAGAGCAAAACTGAGTTTGTAAGGAGTGAAAAGCTACAAGCTGCCATGGAGCAGACTCAGCGCTATAAAACTCTCCAAACCCTAGTTGACAGATGGGTGCAGCTCGGGTTGAGCCGCTATCGTCTTACCTACAAAATCATCGCTAAGGAATACATTCAAAAACCATGAGAACTGGTCACTGGTCACTGGCCAGGGCCAGAGCCGATCGAAATTATACGATTATTCACTTGTAAACC
This sequence comes from Oligoflexia bacterium, assembly GCA_903895855.1. Classification (GTDB taxonomy): domain Bacteria; phylum Bdellovibrionota; class UBA1018; order UBA1018; family UBA1018; genus CAITVN01. Next base: position 31,379 of record CAITVN010000078.1, read on the forward strand.
CATTGCCCCGGTGCTATTTGACGAAATATGCGAATTAAAGCTCAGTCACTGTTGCCTGGATTCAATTCAAAGACTGTCGACATTTCTCATGGCGGCG
>CAITVN010000079.1 GCA_903895855.1 Oligoflexia bacterium
ACTGGTCACCAATCACAGAAGTGAGACTAAACCCGGGAAAGGAGACTAAAATTGAAATTGAAAAGTTAAGAAATCAAGCAGCTTGAAAAATTATGCGACATCTTTCTTGAAATTTACCGGTTTTTTGATTGTTTTCATCACCCTTTTTTTGAACCGCTTGCGGCTGCAGCCCCTTAGATTTTTCGAGTTTGGTCAGATGGCTTGTCACTAAGAGGTCCATGAGTTCAGCGAGAGTGGCATTGGGATGTGAATGACTGAGAAGCTCTCTTAGGCGTTCAATCTTTTTGAATAGTTCTTCTGAAATACTAAATTTTAATTCCCGCACGGTTGGAGATAAAATTCTTGCCTTCTCAGGCTTGGGTTGTTCTGGAGCCAATCCGAAGAGCATCTGATCGCACTCGCTTTGTGACTTGTTTTCGGCGTTCTTCGCAATTGCCTTTTTTTCCTCAATCGTTTTTGCTATGCCAGATTTTTTTGTAGCCTGAAAATGCGACTGAAGTTTTGCGGCATTACTCAGTGATAACGAGCCTTGCTCATAGGCTTGACGAGTCTCTGGCAAATCTTGCATGAGACGCAGGCATTGAATTCGTCTCTGCGCGGCGCCCTCGCTTAATCCCAATTCTTTTGTCACAAATTCGAAAAGACTTGAGTAGCCAAGTTTCAAAAAAAGAAGTCTTTGATTGATCTCAGTTAAGTGCTCAATAAGCTTCGCGGTGATTCGCCTTTCTTCGCTCACGATGATTTTTGTTTCGTTCAATAACTGGTCTGAAGTGAGTGCGGTTAAATTCATGACGACTTAATACCACAGCTTTTTTAATTACGGTTTTCGAGAAAAGTGGCTCTAGTTTTTGAGTAGCCCTGAGACGTGCACAAGCGCGCAAGGTGTACTGACTGATGATCCTAAAGTTCAAAAACGAGAAAATGAGCAAAATATCGGCCTAGAATGGCTGTGAAGTGCCTTTGAAATCAGTCAATAATAAAGTGATCGTTTGCAAAAAAACCGATCGATCTAGGGATCGTGATGCACTAATAACACCCGTCCTTTCGAAAACTTTTTGATAAAGGTACCTTTATACTTTTACAACCCATAAGGCGTGTCAAGCACTTGCAGCCCGAGGCGCCTCTTGTGCCCGAAACTGTGTATTGGGCAGTCATCGACGAGGCTGTTGTCGGTCGTATTTCTCTGCGCCATCGCCTAGAGGGTAATCTTTTGAAAATGGGTGGCCATATTGGGTACGAGGTTCGCCCCAGCTTTCGGCGGCGAGGTGTTGCGACAGCGATGCTGCGCGAACTATTGAAAACAGAAAAAGCAAAAGAGATTGGCCGCCTGCTGTTGACCTGTGCTCCCGACAACATTGCCTCAAACAAAACGATACTGGCCAATGGTGGCGTTTTCACTGAAAAAGTATTTGTTGAGATGGTAAATGATTACCGGAATCACTACTGGATCGAGTTAACTAAACTCGGGTCGCCGTGATGGCCCTCACTGAGCAAACCCGATGCTGATGGCGTTTTCTAGAATTTCAGTCTCGCTGATGAGTAGTTGGCCTTTTTCGCCGTCGCAATAGGGTTGCAGGGTGGGTGAATAAAACTGGCAGCCGGTGCCCCATGAATTTCTGAACCGATAGCGGCACTGGTCGCCTTTCCATTCTCGTCCGATCAAAAGCATCGAGTGCAAACTGTCGCGCGTAAATCCTTTAAGAAAGGTGGTTTCAAAGCTGGTTTCTAGAGGTAATTTGGATTCCAAAATTTTGTCGATTTTTGAAATCACCACCGAACTCATTTCTTTGACGTCTAGGTTTTGCCATCCAAAGTTTTTCGACACCCTCACCCGTTGGGTGCATTGACTGTTTTTGAGTGCGAGTAAGACCTCGATGAAAGATTTGTCGCGATTGTTTTTTGCAACTCCCAATAAGTGTTCTTTTGACGATTTTGAAAAAGTGTTGAAGTACGATTTGAGAATCATCGGGTCTGGATTGAACTCGCCACCGTACTTTGCAACAAAAATGGCTTCGTGAATGGCCTCGAACGCGTCGAGTAGACCGGTGCTCTCACCGACATTAGATTGCAATTCGCTTTCGAGGCAAAACCCCAGTGCTTGTGAGGCGGCAAATGCCTCGCCGGCGAGTCCGCCTTTTGGGTAAGCGGTGTTGGCATCTAAGAAATTGCGATACCAGAAATTGTCGCGGTAGTAAGACATGTCATTCAGAGCGACTGCGATGGCTGAAACGGGTCGACCCACTAAAATCGAAAGTATGTCAGCGGCCGGATAAGCATAACAGAGGCCGACATTGCCCTGATCTCTAGGGTGATTGAATAGGCCTTTGAGCCCGGGATAGTGGTCTGTGATGTCGATTCGACTGCAAGATTCTTGTGTGTGTTGGGCGAAAGCAGTGAGGCTGCTTAAGCAATTCAAGATAACCATGAAAACAATAATTCGAGTGCGTTTCATTGCCATCACCTGTTTACAAGTTCTGTGCCCACCAGAAGTTAGGTCTAAGGTGGCTACTTGAAACCGTGGCGTTTTGGGTTAAAATCGCTATGATTCGGCGGGTACTGTGTTAGAAAATCGTGTCGGCGAATTGTGCAGAAATCAGTGGGATACTTTGTGATCAGTATCAATTGTGTTTGCAGGTTCAGTCGCATCCTCGACACCAAAGTACCACTAAAAGTGAAGTTTCCTTGAATTTTGAACTTGGCCATCGAGTTTCGGTTCGGTCACCGAAAAGCGATCGAGAAAAAGTGATCGAGGCATTTGAGGAGTGAGCGACCACACCCCAGCCACTATAGCCGTGGCAAGAAAGCTTCGGTCTAGATTGCCCCAGTTTCCGCGCGGAAGCGCGACAGGTATTTGCACCGAGGGCGCCGCGATCTGCACTGTGCGCTCACCAAAGGCAGCTCCGCGATCTGCTGTTCTGAATCGGTAGCCATTTCGATCATGGGCAGAGACGGTGAGAATAGATTCGTCGCTCATCGCCAGTTGGGCCGGATATTTTTTCTGAAAATCGATATTGGTATTCGAGTCTCCGGCCGAGGCAACGACTTTAATGCCCAATGCAGTGGCACGAGCTAAGGCTACGTGAAGTGCTTTTGAGTTGATCGAGGTTGCCCACGCACAGATAATGAGTTCTGCCTGGTGCTCGATGGCGAAGTCGATGGCATTCGCTAAGGTTTGAGAAGATGTGATGCCCCAGGGATTAAACGCTTTTATCGGAATGATCTTGGCCGACGGGTTAATCGCGAGTATCAGACTGGCGACGGCAGTGCCGTGGTAAGCGTCGTCATAGGCGCGCGAATCACCAGAAGTGAAATCATACCCGACAGGATTTCCGGCCTCGTCTTTTTGAATATTGTGATGAATGACCGGGTGATTGTAGTCGACCCCCGTGTCGATCACTGCGACTCGAGTTTCTCGAGCAGTACGGGCTTCAGTGCCTAACTCAGGTAACGCAATTTGTCTGGCCCAGTCTTGGCCGGTCTGCCACTCGGCAAACTTTCTAGCGCTGTGAAGAACAGAAAACTTCGAAGAAAAATCAGCTTTTTTGTGAAACTTTTGATCGGTTTTTAGGTACCGCCAGATTTGATAGGGTAGAGTGATCGCTGTGATGATGGGGTTTTCTTTTGCTGCTTCTTTGATTGCATTTTCTGTTTCATTGAGCGAATTGGCTGAGACATCGATAGACTCTTTAAATAGGGTGCCGATCGGAATTTCGGGTTCGCGATTGTTGTTGCTAATGACCCTGGGGTCAGTTGATAGCCCACCTACCCCGCGAACCACTCGCGCGATCGAACCGCTTTCTAAACTTTCAACCACTTCTAATCTAGCCGTTGGCGACTCGAAAACAGTGCCAGTTGGAATTTCAGATTTCCACCCGGTACCGAGCAAATAGACTTTTCCATATTCAGCATTTTCAGTGACCCCATCAATGAGCGCAAATCGCGGCAATTGGCCGAGTGTTTTGCCAAGGTGGGTGAATGTTTTTGCAATCATTTCTGTCCATGCTCGCAGAATGACGTCTTTTCGAGCCAGGCGAATGGCAGCACTATAGCCTTGGTAGCTTCCGCCGATTTCGACATAGAAACCATTGGTGTCTGAATTGAAGAACTCATTCGCGATGACATTATTTTCAGCATCGATCATTTCAATGTGAAGTACCATATTGGCTTGGTAGCGCTTGTAGGTTGATTCGACTGCGTAGCCAGAAAAGCCAAATGAAAAATGTTCGCTCAAGCTGAGGCCCACTTGTGAGCCTGTTACTGAATTTCCGATGGGGTCGAATTCGCCTTCAAACCAACTCGGGTCTAATGATGAAGTCGAATCGTCTTTTAGTCGAAACTCATTGCCGATAATTGAGAGTTTGTTTTCAGAATCGAACCCGTAGAACATTTGTGTTCCGCGGGCGCCGGTGCGCACTGCAAGTGCATTTAGCGAGATTCGTACTGTTGCCGCAGGACTCACCGAGCCTGCCCACACAATCGGATCAGGTCGCTGTGAACTGCCGCTACTATTCACAGAACTATTGAGCGAAAAGGGTTCGAGCCCACTGGGGGGGAGTGGCTGCGAAACCACTAAGAATTGGCCGCCTTGAGTTAGTTCTGTAGTCAGTCTTGCTTCGAAGTCATTGCCGAATGGATAAGTGCCCCCATCGGGCAGCTCGACGGTTGTTGTTTGAAGGTGTGTGATTTCAATCGGGGTACGGCCTCGTTTTGGTTTGCTGCTCTCTGGCTCAGTTTGTGCTCCGGCATGAGGCTCGGTTTTAGCTGTGGCAGCTTGTGCGAGTGTGAAGGTAAAAGCGAGTGCTGCGTAAATTGCAGCACTCGCAAAATTTGCCAAGCGCCTTTGTGGCAACATTATTCAACCTCGTGAACAAAAACCCAGTCACCGGCGAGCACTCCTCTTGAATCCCAGGTTTGTACAATTTCTGCTTGTGATGCGATCGCCCCTACCTGAGTGGTATTGACTTGAGCGACGGCTTTGTAAATATTGCAGTAACCAGACTCTGAAGCTGCGTAGATTTCGAACGCATTGCCGACTTTGACTCCACCTTGAGCTCCCGAATCAAAAATGATCGATCCGGTTGACGGTTGAACTTCTTTCACTTGAGCAAACCACGAAAGTTTTGAAACTCGGTTCGAGGCATTGAGCTCTTTGAGACCTTTATCCATTATTTTTCGAAGCGTAGCTCCGAGCGGGGTGTTGTAAACCAAAGAGGGGCTGGTGGTTGCTGAGTCGAAGTCAATTTGAAAGGTGAGATTGACCTCAGCCGTCGCATGCGAGCTGGTTGAGGCGACGAGTTCTGAGCATTTTCCGCGAACGCATTGCCAGATTCCAAAGTCCATGGCGACGGTACCGATTTTGACATCGAGTTTGCCCGTTGCATTGGTCACGGTAGAGGTGGCTCCGGCCGGGGTGTAACCAAAACTTGCGCCTATTTGCGCCACGTTAAGATCGAGTGTGCTGACGGCTGCTCTAATCTCAAGCGTGGGTTCGCATTCACTCGTGAGGTCTTCTGATGCAGGTAAGAAATTAGTGTCAGTGGTCAGTGCGGTGCCGACCATGGTCGTTAGGTCGGCTTTCAAATCGACACTCACGCCGTTCGGTAGTTGAAAGGGCAGCGTTCCGACCGGGCGAACGACGACTCTTCGAAAGGGTTGTGGGGTCGTGAAGATCGGCCCATTGGGTTTCTTTTTGCCAGCGCCCCAAGCGGTCGAGATGGCGGTCGTCGCAATCACGAAGAGGGTTAGCGCAAAAATGGCAGGAGCTTTTACGGGGTTTAGAGCGTTCATTTCATTTTTCTCCTCAAAGGCACGTCAGACCATGCTAAGCCGCATGGGTGGGACGCGACAAAAGAAGGCCCTCTGATCGTGGTTTGTCACCAATCAGTCGGCCCTTCCGGTTAGTTCAGTCTTGTGAAAATCGTTTCTGTACATACCTTGTCGGCACGATTTTCAGAAAAGTGAGAGAATTTTGACGCTGCACCTGGCTGGCGCAGTGTTCGGTTACCTACGGGGCGCCAGGTATCTGACGGGTTCAAGTCAAACTAGAGAGTTTTACCCAATTTTCGTAGGTGTTTGTAAAAAGACGTCCTCGCCCTTGTCTTATGATGAACTTTTGAAGAGGCCTTAGTTTACAACATCATTTTTGCGACTCTTGCGAGGTATGATGCCGAAAGCAAGAAAACATGATGTTTGGGGAGCAAAAATGGTGTTGTAAACTAAGGCCTCTTCAAAATTACAAACATTGAGGCTGCGGAATGTCTTTTTACAAACACCTAAGAAAATTGGGTAAAATTCTCTAGTCTAGTCTGACCCTGTCAGGTGCACATTGCTGCGTGACCGGTGGTTACTCTCCCAGGTTTAAAAGAGTTCTCAGCTCTGCGACAGATCTCACTAGGTGAGTCGGCCTCTGCTTGAGTAGATGAGCCTCATTAGCCAATAAATCCCAGGCGGCCGCGATACTGAGTGACCCCGCACTACCTGCCGCTTGAATGTCAGCCCAACTGTCACCAACCATAATGACCTCATGAGCGGCTAGTTTCATTGCCTGCGCCGACTTCAGTAAACCCTCGGCCGCTGGTTTTGGAAAATCAACCTCGTCGTGAGTGATGATTGATGTAAAAAGATGGGTTACATTGTGGTGGTTTAATATTAAATCGGTAGTGTCACGGCCACGACCCGTAAAAATGGCGACCGGAATTTGATTTGCCGTCAGCTGCTCAATCAATTCGAGCATTCCCGAAAAAAAAGGCACCTTTGTGAGGTTGTCGTCGGTGTATTTTCGACTCACTTGGTAGGCATGATCGGCCTTTTGGGCTCCGACAACCTTAATAAAAATATCTCTTTCACCCGGCCCGAAGTGCTGCATGATCTCGACGGGATCAAGTCTGGGCGCGCCGGCAGCCTCAAAACCTCGATTAAAGGCTTCTAGGGTGACGCCAAGCGAGTCGATTACCGTGCCATCAAGATCAAAAACAATGCCTTTTTTTCCAAGAATTTTGTCCACGTTACCCGTAACTATCAATTTTTGCCAAGATTAGGCAAGGGGTAGGGCGCATTTTTTAGACAAATGACCCCAGTCTTTGTTATGACGGTCTCATGATAAAGACATCGATACCGAGTTACTTTGCCCACCGCCGTAGTCGACTCTTTGAAGGTTTTTCTAAACAGAAAGTTGATGGGGCGGCGGTTGTACTGTTTTCAAATCAAGAACTCACTCGCAATCACGATGTTCATTTTCTTTTTCGTCAGGACTCGAGCTTCTATTATCTAACTGGGCTAGATGAGCCAGGTTCAGTCTGTGTTTTACTTTCTAAAGAGGCCAGTTCGCTCTCGGCAGCAAAGAATCACGAAACTATTTTGTTTGTGGCGCCAAAAGATGAAGAAAAAGAGCTATGGGAGGGCGAGCGTTACGGCGTTGAAGGTGCAATGCGCGTCTTCGGCGCAGATCGCTCCTATCCGCTTGCCGAATTGGGGCAACGATTGCCCGAGTTACTTTCAACGGCAAATCGCCTGTTCTATCGGCTCAATCGGCCGCACAGCGAGCACGAAGATCGGCTGATGATTGAGGCACTTGAAAAATGCAAAAAAGCTCAAGGTCGAAGCGGTAAAGCGTTAATGACGGTTGAAGATCCGCAAATTGTCATCGGCGAAATGCGTTTATTTAAGGCTCCCGAAGAGATTGAATTGATGCGAAGGGCTTCGAAAATTTCTGCCGCTGCTCACAATAGTTTACTGCGCGAAGTTAAGCCGGGCATGAATGAATCACAGGTTGAAGCGCTGATCGATTTTCATTTTCGAAAAGACGGGTGCGAGCGAAATGCTTATCCTTCGATCGTGGCTGGAGGCAAAAATGCTGCGTGTTTGCACTACCGGCGCAATAATGAAATTCTACGAGACGGAGACATTCTCTTAGTTGATGCGGGTGGTGAGTGTGACTATTATGCCGCAGACATTACTCGAACTATTCCGGTTGGAGCAAAATTCAGCGGTGATCAGACCAAGGCCTACGATCTGGTTTTGAAGACTCAGAAAATGGCCATTGAGATGGTGAAGCCTGGTGTGTCGATGGTGCAAATTCACCGAGCGGTGAGTGAATCGTTGGCTGAAGGCTGCCTACAACTCGGATTGTTTAATGGGTTGCAGTCGTCGCCTGCCGACGTTGTCGCTTCGGGTGCGATTAAGCGGTATTACCCGCACCAAACGAGTCACTGGTTAGGCATGGATGTTCACGATGCTGGCTTGTATCAGCTGAATGGTGAGCCACGCTTGCTCGAGCCAGGAATGGTTTTGACGATTGAGCCAGGATTCTATGTTCAGGCAAATAACGAGCAGGTGGCACCTGGCTTTAGAAATATCGGTATTCGAATCGAAGACGACATCCTCGTCGTCGCGGGTGGATACGAAAATTTCACTCTAGACGCTATCAAAGAGCGGGCCCAGATTGAAAGTGAACGGGCAAAGGCTTTGAAGTAGTGTCTAAATGCATTTAGGACCTTTCGAACTTGATCATCCGTTTATCTTGGCGCCAATGGCGGGCATTACGAATAGCCCGTTTCGTCGGCTCATGAGGCGTTACCAAAGTGCGGCAGTCGTGTCTGAGTTGGTTTCAGCTACGGGTCTGCATTATGAGAGTTCGCGAACTAAAGACTTACTTAAGTTTGACGAAGAAGAGCGACCAGTCGGGCTTCAGATTTTTGGTGAAGACCCCGAACATTTGAATCAAGCTGCGAAGTATGTGCAATCGATCGGTGCTGATTTTGTTGACCTGAATATGGGATGCCCGGTACCAAAGGTCGTGAAGCGCGGTGCGGGGTCGGCCATGTGCCGTGATACTGTGGCGCTTCGAAAAATATTAGAAGGTCTGGTTCAGTCAGTGACGATTCCGGTGACGATCAAGATTCGCACGGGCTGGGATGACTCCTCTAAGAATGCACTCGATGTGATTCAAGTTGCTCATGACGCTGGTGTTCGTTGGGTCGCGATACACGGACGCACGAGAGCTCAGGGGTATTCAGGCCAAGCTGACTGGGATTTTATCGCTGAGTTGAAATCAAAGAGTCCCCTACCCATCATAGGCAACGGCGACATTCAAACGCCAGAGCAAGCGGTTGCGCGAGTAAGAGAGTCTCAGGTTGATGCCGTGATGATCGGTCGTGGAGCGCTGAGAAATCCTTTTATCTTTCGACAAGCGGCTGAATTGTTGAAGACGGGCTCGTATTCATTGCCCAGTCCTCAAGACTATCTCGATATCATACGAACTCAACGTGATCTGCTTGTTGATGAATACACTGATCGCGGCGCCCAGATTCACGCGAGAAAATTCTTGGCCTGGTTTTCAGCTGGGTTTCCGGGGTGTCACGAATTTCGTCGAAAAGTATTCACTCTCGAAGATGCCGGCGAGCTGTGGAAAGAAGCCGAAGATTTCTTTTTTCAAGGAGCCCTTAAAAGAGACACCCATTTTCTTGCCCAGCCTTTTCTCATGGGCGGCCACGGTTAGCGTTGCCCTTGTTTGATTGGCAATTCAAGAATAAAGCTCGTGTTGACGGATGCGCCTGGTTCGCTTGAGGCAGTCGTGAAATAGAACTTTCCGCCATGATCATGGGCTATGCGACGCGAGATACTGAGGCCGAGCCCAGTACCTAAGTTAACGCCTTTGGTGGTAAAGAAAGGTTGCATGAGCTTTTCGGCAAGCTCTTTCGAAATTCCTTTTCCGCTATCGGTGACTGAAATGACTAAGTGAGAGTGATCTCTCACAGTGGCGTCGAGGCGAACCCATTTTTCATCAAGACTCATAACGGCGTCGAAGGCATTATTGAGCAAATTGACCAGTATTTGGCTAATTTGGGTCGCCCGACATTCGAGTGAGAAGCCGCTGGTGTCGGCTACAACTAAGGTAACTCCGTGACTCTTGAATCGTTCAGCACAGAGGTCGATGCTGTCGTTGACAATAGTGGCAAGTTCAGTTTTGACAAACGGATCGCCTTCGGCATTTCTTGAAAGTGATTTCAGGCCGCGAATGATTGCTGCAATACGGTTAGAGGTTGCCAGTAGGGTGTCGATGTCTTTTGGCCAGTTAGCGGGCAGATTAGGTGCCTCGCCAATCTGCCTTTTGAGTCGACCGACTAGCCCAATGATGATCGAAAGCGGGTTATTGATTTCATGAGAAATCGAAGATGCCATTTCACCCAGGCTTGAAAGTTTCGCTGAGTGAATCAATTGGGCTCTAGCTACGTCGAGTTCGGCAACCTTTTCATCGACCATCTCTTGAAGCTGGGTTTGGTATTCGAGTAATCTCATTTCTTGGGTTTCAATTTTCAAAAAACTATTTTGAATGTCAGAGGCCATTTTGTTGAAACTTCGGCCTAATACTCTAATTTCATTTTCGGTGTTACTGGTGAATCTCGCTGTAAGGTCTCCTTCGCCAAACCGCGAGACGGTTTGAGTCAGATGGCTCAGAGGCTTAAGGGCGCGATAGATAAAAATCCAGGTGATCAATGCCGTGACGGCCAGTGACCCCAGAAAGATGAAAATGCCAACAATCAAAATTTGTCTCGCTTCGGCGAAGACTTCACTGCTTTTCTGTAGTGTGATGAGGCGCCAATGGTTCGGAAAAATTTGCGAATGGGCGAACCATTTTTCTGTTGCTCCGGTGGTGGTCAGCATGCCCGAATCGTCTGCTAAAAATTCGACAAAACCTTTCTCAGTTGGAATGAATGCCTTAAGCGAAACTTCGCTCGGTGAAATGCCGGGCTGGCCGCTCACTTTTCTGGTTGGCTGAATGATCATTTTTCCGTCGGCGTCGACCACATAGCTAAACCCCGTATTGCCAAAGTGGGTGTCACCCAACGTTTTTGCCAGCGAGGTCAATTCGGCCGCAAAGGCTACCGCGCCGAGTACCTTGCCATTAGGGTCACGAATGGACGCCGCAAGCGCAATGGCTGGGCGGCCATGGGTTTTTGAAGTGACCACTTGCGATGTGATTGGGCCCCCGTCAAGAGGGGTTTTGATGTATTGACGATCGGCATAACTTTTTGGTGGTGCTTCGTCGCTTCGGGCGACGTTCATTCCGGTGAGATCGACCGTGTGAAGGAGGTAGATATCTTTGTAGATTTTTGTCGTGTTCTTGAGGTGAACCTTTTGCTTCGCCGGGTCCATGCTGACGATGGCCGGATCAGTGGCGAGGTCTTCGAGAAGGTGGTTCGACTGTTCGAGCCAGTCGTGAACATTGTCTTCGACTAGCTTTCCCCAGAGGCCCATTCGTTCTTCTGCGTCTTTTCTTAAAAATCGTTCAGAAAAATAGGTTGAACTAAGAATTCCCAGAGTCGACGAAAGAGTGAGAATCGCCAGGGTCATTGCGGTCAATTGAGTCTTTAAGCTAGTAGGTTCTAGAGTTCTTTTAAAAATACAGAGGTCCTCGGCAGAGTTTCGATACGGTAAGTTTTATGATATCAAAAATCTAAATAAAGACGACTTAAAAATGACCATGGGCCCCGGTTGTGAAACCGGGGTCTATTTGACAGAATCGTCAGAAATTTCGACAAAATTACCGATAATCTGGAGAAAATACTTCCCATTCTGTTCTGATACCTGGTTAAGAAGTTCGTAATAAGGCTGGGTCAAGAATTTAGCGATTAACCCTGATGGTAAATGGTAGGTCAGTCGAGAATTCTCATAACGTAGGCGCAAAGGTTCAAGTGTCAGCGATTCGTCGCTCTCAGTTTGACCCAATAGTCTCAGTGTGAACCCAGTGCTGGGGTCTCCTGTGATTGCCGATACAAAGGCGGGGGTGTCTTCAACGGTAATTTCTCTTCGTTCTTGAGCCTGTTTTTGGCCAACTCGCAAATAGTAGTGGCCATCTTCGAGCACAATCGAGCGAAAAAATAAACGCACGGTTCGTTCGTGAGTAATCAATTCACCATTCGAGAGCCAGTCACCTTGCTTCGTGAGCGTGATGCTTTCATTTTCAACAAAGAGTGAAACGACCGCCGCACACACGGTTAGTGCTCTCGGCTTTTCATTTCGGCTTGAACGGCTGTCTGGGCAGCGAGCAGGCCTGAAGCGAGGCCTTCTTCATAGTTAAAAATGGGGTCGTGGTCGAGTAGAGGGTAATCGTGCGGGTTCAGAATATCATCGCCCGTCAAGTGCGGCAGGCAAAGTCTTGCTCGATTCAAAACCTTTCGGTTTTGCATTTCAATCATTTTCATTAAAAGCTGATCAATTATTTCTACTGTTTTTGGGTCAAGTCTACTCATGAATTCTTTCATTGCACCGAAGTTTCGAGATTGTCTACTGAAGTCTTTTGGCGTTATGATCACCCACACTATGAGTAACGCAAAAGCACAAAAACAGGTTTTTGAATCCTTGATTGAAATCATTAGAAAGACATCGACTGAACTTCCCGGTGATGTGATTCGCGCTGTTGAGAAAGGCAAATCAGCTGAAAGCCCGAACTCAAGTGCGGCCTATGCGATGAACATCATTTGTCAAAATATCGATTTGGCAAAGGTGAAGAGTCAGCCGCTTTGCCAAGACACCGGTACGGTCATTTTTTACGCTTATTACCCAAAAAAATGGGATTACTCGGTCGTGCATAAACTCATTGAAAAGGCCGTCTCAGCCGCGACGAAGAAAGGCTACCTTCGTCAAAATAGCGTGAATAGTTTAACGGGCAAAAATAGTGGCACTAACGTGGGGCCGGGCGCTCCTTACGTGCATTGTGAGGCCTGGGCCAAAGACGAATTTGAATTTAAAGTGATGCTCAAGGGTGGGGGCTGTGAAAACGTAGGGGCGCAATACAGTTTGCCCGATGGCCGAATTGGCGCGGGGCGCGACCTCAAAGGTGTGCGTAAATGCATTTTAGATGCTGTTTATCAGGCCCAAGGTAAAGGCTGCGGTCCTGGCATTCTGGGTGTTTGTGTGGGCGGCGATCGCGCTTCGGGGTTTGTGCACTCGAAAGAACAATTTCTCAGAAAGCTCGATGACAAAAACAAAATAAAAGAGCTCGCCGAACTTGAAGAGCAAATGGTGAAAGAGGCTAATGAATTGGGCATTGGGCCGATGGGCTTTGGCGGAAAGACTACTCTCATGGGCTGTAAGATTGGCGCCCTCGATCGCGTGCCGGCCTCATTTTTTGTGAGTGTTTCTTACATGTGCTGGGCTTATCGACGCCAAGGGGCAAAACTCGACAAAGCCGGAAAAATTCAGAAATGGTTATATTAAATTAAGGAAATATAAAAAATGATTCAACTCAATGCACCCTTTACTGAAGAAAAAGTTAGAAACCTCAAATTAGGTGATCAAGTCGAAATCACTGGTATTGTTTTTACCGGCCGCGATGCGGTTCACAAGTGGCTTTCAGAAGGTAATAATCCCCCCGTGAGTTTTGAGAATGGTATCATCTATCACTGCGGCCCCGTTGTGATGCCTCAAGGGGCTGGAGCAAAAAAAGGCTGGAAGGTGACCGCCGCAGGCCCCACGACTTCGATTCGCGAAGAACCGTACCAAGCGGGGGTGATTGAGCGGCTCAAAGTGCGAGCCGTGATCGGTAAGGGGGGGATGGGTGAGAAGACCCGGCTCGCGTGTCAGCAGTTCGGTTGCGTTTATTTGCACGCGATTGGCGGGGCTGCTCAAGTGCTGGCCGAAAAGATTGTCAAGGTTCAGAACGTGTACATGCTCGAAAAATTCGGTAGTCCCGAGGCGATTTGGCAGCTCGAAGTTTTGAGCTTTCCGGCCGTTGTCACCATCGACGCCCATGGTAATTCATTGCATCGAGAGATCGATTCTCTGTCCAAATCGAAGTTTGAAGAGCTCCTGAAACGCTAGAGGGTACTTGAGTGAAATCGAGGCCACGGAGGCTACGAATTGGAGTTTTTGATTCGGGTCTCGGTGGAGTAACCGTACTTGAAGCGCTCAATCGAGAGTTGTCAGGAGTTGATTTTATCTATTACGGCGACACCGCCAATGTTCCTTATGGGGCAAAGTCGGCTAGGCAGATTCGCGAACTCTCGAGAGTTTGTGCAAAGAAACTCTTAGAAAAAAAAGTCGACATCATAGTGGTCGCTTGCAACACGGCTTCAGCTCATGCACTGAAAGCAATTAAGAGAGTTTCTAAGAAAATTCCTGTTTTGGGTGTCATTGGGCCTGGTATTCAGTCGGTCATGGCACGACTCGACTCTCAAACGTTGAGTTCGGCCGAAGAGGTCACGCAGGTGGTGATTTTTGCTACCCATGCTACCGTCAAGTCTCAGGTTTATTCGAAGAGCCTCAAAGAAATTCTCGGTTCGCAGTTAACGGTGGCAGAAGTGGCGTGCCCTGTTTTGGTGCCGCTCATTGAGTCTGGGTGGGTGAATGATTCTATCGCTCAAGAAATAGTCAGAAAATACACTGAGCAAGTGAAAGAGGTCTTCTCTCAAGTGTCAGTCTCTCATTTGACTCGGCGTTTTGTGTTGCTTGGATGCACGCACTATCCTTGGTTAGAGAGACAATTTAGTGAAGCGATGCCGGGCTGGGAAATCATCAATTCAGCCGACTCAGTGGCAAGTACACTAAAAGTTTGGGTTTTGAGTCGAAACCAAGAGAGTTTGAGGCAGAATGGGGCCAAAACCAATCGGGTCCAATGGATTTTCTCTGACCGTGAGGTGCTCCCAAAATCATACATCTTCAGTCGAATTCTAGTTGAATTAAAAGAATCAACTATTGCGCTTTTTGGCTGACTCAAACCATGAACCCCCCAATCTCATGAAGTGATGCGACCTGTCAATGTAGGCACACTCTTGCTACCCACGGTGACAGGGGGAAATATGGGGAATACTAAAAAACGAGTGCGTCTATCGATTTTGTCGGCGGCAACGGTGGTTGTTTTGTTAAACAATAGCAGTGTAGCAACTGCGTTCACTGGCAAATTGAATTCAATCGGCTTTTACCCAGCTCCCTTAGACATCACCCGGGTCACCGAGCGTTCTCAGGTTGTCGAGGCGCGATTTGAGCAGGTGAAGCTGAACTGCATTGCTCTATTGGAGGCCAGATTTTCAAAGAAGTGGCCAACCACGGTCGTCAATTCGACATCATTGTTGCAAGGATTGGCGACGGGTTTTCACCTTGGAGTCAATTCGGGTGGGCTCAACGAGGTGGCTTCTACTTCGGGTGCGGGAAATAACATTAGCATCGACTTTCAACTCGAGCTTTTCCTAGATGGTGCTGCGAATGTTGAGACAACGGGCTGTCATGAAATTGTTCACGCTTATTTTCGGCGCTACATGAATTCGGCACGTTACAGTGATCTGCCAAAATGGGCGCGCGAGGGCATGGCGGTGTACTTGTCTGATCAAACTCAAGAAAAACTGCAGCAGTTTTTTTCTGCAAAATTAGAAAATTTCGTTGATTACTCGCGTGCTTTGAATGGCCTAGAAGGGCCACACACATTGAATGACTATCTCGAAGATGCTCTTGCATTTGAAAGTATGAATCAATTGGCGCCTGAAGGTGATGGGGCGCAAAAAGTTTTAGAAAAGGTTTTAGTCGGAGTGAGTATTGAGCAGGCAATCGAATCAACGCTTCACTTGTCTTTTGACGAGTTTAAAATAAAGGCCACTGAATATTCCCGGGCGCGTTTAGAGCTGGCAAAGAGCCAAGTGGGGGTTCGTTTTCTAGCAGCCGTTCAAGATCAAGTGTCGGGACTAGGCAGATGGTCAGACGCTAAGGCTAAGTACCTCGCCGAACTCAATACCCGTGGATTTTCACTCGATGAATCTGGTACCGTCTTCAAAGAAAAACAACCGGCAACCACTGATCAGTTGAGTTTCGCGGCGGCCTCAGCCCTGCGCAATCTTTCGACACTGATGGCCTTTACCGGCCAAAAATCTGAAAAAATGCAGGCCATTAAAATTGTTGAATTTTTACTCAGTGACTCAAGAACGGCGAGCTTTTTTGGTGGTGCGGCTTCGCTCATGAGGTACGAACTGGCAGGTCTCTACCGCGCTTTGGCGCAGTACAACGCGGCCCTTCACTCTTATTCGCGTGTTTATGGTGAATCAGTCGGGCAACCACAACTTCGAGCCGTTTCTGGTAAATGGATTGGTCAGAGCCTGATGGAACTCGGCCAAAACACCGCCGCTCTAGAGTGGTTATCGAGTGAGCGAATTCAAAACCGTGACGAAGAAACGAAGTTCTGGATCGTGGTGCTAGAATACCGTCTCGCCGAAACTGCCGAAGACAAGGAATCTGCGATTGCCGAAGCAAAGCACGTGATCGACGAAGTCGCTGTTTCTTGGAAAAAAGACCTTTTTAAGGGTGAATTTACCCGGCTAACTGGAGTATTACTGTAGTCATATGGCAATCAGAAAAGTAGCGAGAATGGGGCATCCCGTTCTTCGAGAAAAAACGCGACAAATCACCGAGGCCGAAATGGGTTCACCTTGGCTAAATCGTCTCATTGAAGACATGCTGCATACTATGCACGAATACGGTGGAATCGGTATTGCAGCTCCTCAGGTGCATGAACCGCTGAAACTTGCACTGATCGAGTTTGATGAAGACTCTGATCGCTATCCTGATATGGGCGAGCAAGGGCTGATGGTCTTGATTAACCCGGTAGTCACCGCGTTGACCGAGCAGACGCAGGGCTTTTGGGAAGGGTGCTTGTCGATTCCGGAAATTCGCGGATTTGTTGAGCGCCCGAGTAAAATCAGAGTCGACTACACCGATGAAAGTGGCGCTTCGCAGTCGATAGAGGCTGAGGGGTTCTTGGCAACGGTGTTTCAGCACGAGCTTGATCACCTAGATGGAACTCTCTTTCTGGATCGAGTGAAGACAGAACCCCAAAAAACACTCATCGCGTTTACCGACGAGTTTCAAAAATATGGCCCACCCGAGACACCTGATGCTGTCCCGGCTTCTATTTAGATTTTTTACCAGGTACTCTGCAGATTTTTGACAAAGACGTCCTCGCCTTTGTATCCGTGTGTAGTTTTTGGAGTAGTCGGCCAAACTCGCTTTATTTTTGCGACTCTTGCGAGGCATGATGCCGACTGCAAGAAAACAGGATGTTTTGAGAGCAAAAATAAAGCGAGTTTGGCCGACTACTCCAAAAACTACACCCCGACACTGCGGCTGCGGAAAGTCTTTTTACAAAAACCTGAAGAGTACCTGGTAAAAAATCTAAATAGAAGCAGGGACAACGTCAGGAGCTCACGAGTTAAGTGATTGATTGCTTTAAAACAGCAGCCAATTGAATACGCGACTCACGTCGCTTAATGGCGGCATCGTAGCGCCGTTTTTCTTCAGGGGTTTCAGCTTTTATCGGCATCACTGGCGTCGGGCGACCGTGGTCATCGAGAGCTACGAAGGTGGCGTACGCAGTCGCCGTGTGGTGAGTTTCACCGGTAATCGGATTTTCAGAATCGACGCGAATGCCCACTTCCATAGAAGTCTTTCCGGCGTAGTTTACCGTCGCTTTGATCAATACGACGTGACCGACCTTAACCGGCGCCACAAAGTGCAAGGCATCAACCGAGGCGGTAACCACTACTCGACGTGCATGCCTACCGGCAGCTATGGCGCCTGCGATGTCAATCCACGACATGATTTTTCCGCCAAATATGGTACCAAGAGCATTGGCATCTGAAGGCAGCACAATCTCAGTCATGGTCACTGAAGAGTCCTTGGGTGATTTCATGATTTCAGGCTAACCTAGCTTGATTTGATATGCCAGCCAGGAGTGGCAACTAATTGGCAGTAAATTTGTCCCTTTATTTGAATATTTGCCCCAGAAGTCTATCGTAATTAAATAAATACAAAATTTGACTTGCAGTTCCTAAAATGCCGTTTCTATACTGTGTGTAGGTGATCGGGGGAAACGGATTTTGCCTCATAAAAAACCAAAGAATAAAAATACTGATTCGCGTTCTGGACAAGAGCTCATTGGTGAGTTGGCTGCATTAGCGGGAGATGACTGTTCTTCAGTTCAAAAAATTGAACAAGAGCTGTACGAAATCGTAGCCGATGCAGGTAAGTCGGCTAGTCACGTGACTCTCGACGACTTGAGGCAATCACTTCTAGAGTACCTAGAAATTGTGAATCAAGAGATGTGCGAAGCAGAAGATTTGCAGGCAGCTCAAGACATGGGGGCTCTGGGGTCAAAAAATGAACGTCTGCCTTATGACCACACTTCTGCCGATCATGGAGATTCGCCAAGGCCCAATCTGGCAAATCAATCTGAGAATGTTTTAATTCGCGCTTCAAAAAATGACTCTCTTAAACTTTGCTAAAGTCGAATTCTTTTCTGTCACACTTAGTCAAGCCTCTCGATGTCCTTGATAGGTACATCGATGCCTTTCTGTCACGTCTTTGACGAAAATTTCTGAAAAAAATCTGTTTCCACACGAAGAGACACACCTGTTTAAAAATATTTTTTATAGGTCTTGCCCAATTACCGACATAGGAAGGTATAGTTAAGAAAGGGAGACTGATAAACGCCTATGTTGATACGCTCGTCATCTAATTCATCTTTGAATAAAGTCCCAGCAGATCTTGTTCGGCCCGATTTAGTAGGTTTTAATGCCGACGCACTCACTCCGCAGGGTAGTTACGTTCCAAATCCAATAGTCATTGAACAAACCGCACGAGGTGAAAGACAGTACGATATCTATTCGCGCTTGTTGCTTGAAAGAATTGTTTTTCTCGGTACTGAGGTGAATGATACGGTTGCCAATCTTTTGGTTGCCCAGCTATTTTTCTTAGAGTCATCAGATCCAGAAAAAGACGTGCATCTCTACATCAATTCGCCCGGCGGG
Organism: Oligoflexia bacterium; assembly: GCA_903895855.1. Lineage (GTDB taxonomy): Bacteria > Bdellovibrionota > UBA1018 > UBA1018 > UBA1018 > CAITVN01. The sequence goes on from CAITVN010000079.1 coordinate 18,789, forward strand.
TCGGTCACAGCCGGGTTGGGTATTTACGATGTGATGCAATTTGTTCGTTGTCCGGTCAGTACTTATTGTATCGGGTTAGCGGCCAGCATGGGGGCTCTGCTTTTGTGTGCCGGAGCGAAAGGCAAACGCTTTAGTCTACCTCACAGTCGAATCATGATTCACCAACCTCTGGGTGGGGCTCGTGGTCAAGCCTCAGATATTGAAATTCAAGCTAAAGAAATTCTCTATTTAAAAGACCGCCTCAATGAAATCATGGCCAAGCACTCAGGGCAGTCGGTTGATTCGGTTCGAAAAGCGACCGATCGAGATAATTACTTGTCGGCAAGAGACGCTGCCGAGTTTGGATTAATCGATAAGGTCGTTGAAAGGCATGGAGATTAATCAAGCGGTTGCGCTCAGGCACAGGCTTGGCGAAAGTTAAGAAGTTAACGGCAAAAGTTAGAGGAATCGAAAATTATGGACCAAAAAAAATATGGAGATGGATTCGGAAATCTTTGCTGCTCATTTTGCGGCAAAAATCAACGCGAAGTAAAAAAATTGATTGCCGGCCCGACGGTTTATATTTGTGATGAGTGCATTGAGCTGTGCAACGACATCATCGCCGAAGAAGGGCAAAAAGAGGGGCCGCCAAAGACGAGCGAAAAAATTCCGCGCCCTTCAGAACTGAAAGCGACCCTTGATGAGTATGTGATTGGCCAAGAACGAGCAAAACGTGTGTTATCGGTAGCGGTTTATAACCACTACAAGCGCATCATGCACCAAGGTGAAGGCAAGAAAGGTAAAGGCGAAGGGCAAGTCGAGTTGCAAAAGAGTAACATCATGCTCATTGGCCCAACCGGAACCGGTAAAACTTTACTGGCTCAAACTCTTGCTCGACTTTTGAATGTTCCGTTTGCAATGGCAGATGCCACGACATTGACCGAGGCGGGTTATGTCGGTGAAGATGTCGAAAATATCATTCTGAACCTTCTTCAAAATTGTGACAACAACGTTGAGCGTGCTCAACGAGGTATTGTCTATATCGATGAAGTTGATAAGATTTCGCGAAAAAGTGAAAATCCTTCGATCACTCGCGATGTGAGTGGTGAGGGCGTTCAACAAGCCCTTCTAAAAATCATTGAGGGCACTCTGGCCAATATTCCGCCAAAAGGTGGAAGAAAGCACCCTCAACAAGAGTTTGTTCAAGTCGATACGTCGAACATTTTGTTCATCTGTGGGGGCGCATTCGTGGGTCTCGATAAAATTGTGTCGATGAGAAAAGGTAAGCGAAGTCTCGGTATGCACGCTAATCTTTCAGCCAATTCAAAAGAGAGTCCATCTCAGATGATCGCGCAAGTCGAACCAGAAGATCTGATTCGGTTCGGGTTGATTCCAGAATTCATTGGTCGTTTGCCGGTCATTGCAACTCTTGACGAATTAGATGAAAAATCTCTTATTGAGATTTTGACCAAACCAAGAAATGCCCTGACCAAGCAGTTTGCGAAACTCTTTGAATACGACGGCATTCAACTCGAATTTGAAGAAGATGCGTTGTCAGCGGTTGCCAAAGAGGCTATCAAGCGCAACACAGGCGCGCGAGGTCTTCGAGCCATTCTTGAACAAGCTATGCTCGAAGTGATGTATGAGCTTCCGGCAAAGACCGATGTTAAAAAGTGTATCATCACCAAGAACTCAGTACTCAAAGGTGAGCGCCCAGTTCTCGTGCTCACCGATGGTACCGAGCTTCGTGAGAAGGTTGCGGTTCCGGCCGCCCCTGCGCGAGCCGAGAGCGCTTAAAGTAACTCTATTTAAATGAGACAAAAGGGCGCATCTCTAATCGAGACTGCGCCCTTTTTCTTGGGCCTACTCAAAATTTTCTAGGGGGCTGGGCAATTTCGTTGTCAGGTTTGCCGCCCGGGCGTAAAGGTGAACAATGAAGCCTACTCATTGGCGGCATAGTCTCTATTCTCGGGCGTTGCTCTTGACTCTGATTGGTGGCGGGTGCTTGATTGGTGCCGTTGTGGTTCAATCTCAAATCATGGTTTCGACTTCAGTTGACCGCTTGCTAAAAGACCGCATTGAGCTGGCTCGAATCACGGGAGCTCACCTTGAGCATGTCATCGAAGATGGTCTCGAACGTGTAGTACGCTCAACTCAGAATATTCTCAGTCAGCCAGAAAATAGTGGTTTCTTAGCTAATTTGAATCGGCAACTTGAGTCGGTTCAGTTGGTGAGTTTGTTTGGCGATGGCCTATTTGCCCTAGATGGGCAAGCCAGAATGATCACAGCGGTGATACCTGAACTAGTGAGATTGCCAGAGGTGCTCGATCTCGGGGCGATTGCTAAGCGCTCTTCTCGTGAGAAGCGATCAGTGATCTCACCTTTAATCACATTGGTATCAGGTCGAAAAGTTGTCGTAGCACTCACGTCGGTCTGGGGTTCGCGTCGAAACCTTTTGGGATTTGTTGGAGGGGCTTTTAGCCCATCGCAAACTAATCTTCTAGAGTGGTCGAAAGGTGCTGGGCAAGGGCAGACAACTTCAATGCAGTTGGTCGATGACGAGGGTAACGTGATTGCTGCGACACAGAGCGATCAATTGCTTACTCAGGGCGACCACGGACATGTGCTAACAAAAGCCATTCATTTGCGTCAGGTGGTGCAAGGGCGCTGCCACTCTTGCCATAGAGAAGTAGAACCGAATAAAAGTAATGAAAAGAAGAAGAAAGAAGACCTCATTCTCGCTTTTGCGCCGCTTCCAAATCTTAATCTAGGGGTCGCAGTGCGTGAGCTTGAGTCTGAGGTTTTGGCTCCCGCCTTTGGTCTGCAGGGGCGTCTCATTTTTCTGGGATTTTCATTTGTAGCTTTGTTTCTCATTTTCTCGGGTCTGTCTGTGTATGCCGTGGTGAGTCCGGTTACCCGGCTGACCCGAGCAGTGCGCGAGGTTGATGAAAACCGATTACAAAAATCGTTACCGACTTTTGGTAGAGATGAACTTGGCGAGTTGCGTGGGGCGTTGGAGAGATGGCGGTGCCAAGTTCTGAGTTCAATGTCGGTTGCCGATAAGAAGAATCAAGACCTTGTAAATGAGATGTCGGTCAACCAGCGCCACCTTGCGGCCCTGCAGGTTATTGCTGAGTTTGGCATGGGCGATTGCTCGTTAGAAGAAATTGCCCAAAATGGGCTTGAACAGTTGACCGGTTTTTTGAGGCTTCAAACCGGAGTTCTGAGACTTTCGCATTCACGAGGAGTTTTTAGTGTGAGTGTGGGTTCACTGCCGTGCAGTCCAGACTGCCTACTCGATCGCGTGGGTAAAATTTTGCCGGCAACTGAGGGCTCGGGGTTACAGATTCAGATTTTTGATAAAGCTGAGACTGACCTATTTCCTTGCGTTGATTCTGGGGGGGTTGCCGCCGCTGCAAATGCAGTGATTTCTCACGGCATCCAGGCGTCTTGTGTTTTGCTGCAGAGAGAGTCTAGTGCGCTGGTAGAAGAGCGCCATCTCAGGTCGTTTTTGCACCAAATACTCATGAGTGCTTCGAATCGCCTTCTCGTTGAAGAGAGTCAGGGCCGGCATGAGCAAAGTCGTGAATACTTGCAGCGCGTTCTGGCTGCGCAAGAAGAAGAACGTAAACGCATTGCCCGTGAACTTCACGACACCATCGCCCAAGATTTGGCGGCTCATCGCCTAGATCTAGAGAGATTTGCAAAGCTCATCACGCCTCTAGAGCCAAGCGATGATCAATTGAAGCATTTCTTGGTGAGACTTGAAAAGCAAGCTCAAGGTATTTTAGTAGATTTGCGAAACACGTTGGTCGACCTTCGACCGTCGGTTCTCGATACCATGGGGTTTTTGCCTGCTTTACGCTGGCACCTCGATCGCATTCAACGCGAGTCTGGCTTGAAGACGAACCTTAGTGTAGATGGCGAAGTCTGGCAACTTGAGGCAGACTCACTACTTACTTTGTTTAGAATTTTTCAAGAATGTATTAACAATGTGCTGATTCATGCAGAGGCCGAACACATCATGGTGAGTTTGACTTATAAGAATACTGAGGTGGTCTTAGAAGTCGAAGATGATGGCAAAGGGTTCATTTATGAAGAAGTGTTGAATCGCACAGATGTAGGGTCTGATCACGGGCTCGGGCTTTTGGGTATTCAAGAGCGCGCACTTCTGGTTGGTGGGACAGCAAAAATTGAATCTGAAATTAATAAGGGAACGTTGATTTCGGTCTCGATTCCAAGAAATGTGAGGCGCCATCATGTCTAAAACAGCAACTATGGTCATAGCCGATGATCATGCGGTTTTAAGGGTCGGTTTAAAAACGTTCTTTAACGAGCAGACCGATTTTCTACTTCAAGTGATTGGAGAAGCTGCTACTGGAATTGAAGCCATTGAACGGGTGAAAACGCTGCGACCTGATCTATTGCTCTTAGATCTGTCGATGCCAGAGCTGGGTGGATTAGAAACTGCCCTTGAAATTCGCAGGCAAGGGCTTTCAGTAAAAATTCTCATTCTTACTCAGTTTTGTGAAAAAATTTATCTTGAGCGGGCCCTTGAAATTGGGGTGAATGGATATGTGCTCAAATCAGCTCGCGGTGAGGAGTTGTTGTCTGCCATTCGTTCAGTCTTAAAGGGAGGAACTTACATTGACCCCAGTCTAGCAGGAGCACTTCTGACGAAATCAGAGGCTCAAGTTAACGGAATTCATGAGATGGGTGGCGCAGGCACTAAAGAAGACCTAGATAAACTGACGACCCGTGAGCGACAGGTTCTCGCGATGATCGCCGAAGGCTGTAGCAATAAAGAAATGGCAATTGCGCTTAATTTAGCGGTTAAGACAGTCATGGTTCACCGAATGAATTTGATGGAAAAACTAAATATTCACAATCGCTCAATGTTGATACGCTTTGCTATTCAGATGGGGTTGGTGCAGATGCCCCAAAAACTTGAATGAGAATCGACTGGGTAAAAATGCGTGTAACTAGAGCCCCTCAATGATTCTGATGCCCTCTTGTTTTGAAAAATTGGTCAGTACATAGAGGGTTTGATTATCAGGTGTTTGCTTTGAAAGAAAATACCACCCTTCTGGGCATCGAAGCCCTTGAGGTATCGAAAGGCAATCGGCCAGAAAATTCGAATCGCCCAAACTACTGAGCGAGTCGTCAACTAGAGTTCCTATCCACACAGTGCCTGAATTGGGTTCATCTGAATTTACTTTGGCCGATATCCACCATCCCGGGTGCGGTTTGAGTTGATAGAATATTTTTTCGGGAGGCCAACCCAGTGTAGCGGGAAAATAATTTGGTGTCTTGATTTTCCCAGCTGCCGCCGGCACCGCATCAATACTAGCGACTCGAATCCAGCCATTAGGCGCGATTGGCCCTAAAAACAAGCGATCTATACTCCCCAGTGTGAGCACGAGGCCGGCCGTCCACAATAGTGTTGAAAGAACTCTCCTTAGCGAATTCCCCATAAAAGGCCTCCAAGAAGTGCGGTTGAGAAGATTAGAAAAATGGCCGAGTCCGGTGCAGTCACATCCGTTTCAAGAAGTGCCTGAATTCGCTGTGCCGTTGTCCTAATCTCTGCTCTTGCGGCATGGGTATCTCGGCTTGACTGAGCGAGAGTGACATAGTTGGCATCGGTGAGTTTCTTGATCGCAGATGCGAGCGCCTCTGGTTTTCTAGTAATCCAGCTGGCCCAGGAGTCGCAGGCAAGTTCTCTGCACTCGACTAGTTCACGAAAGGCGACGAGCGCAGCAGGATTAAATAATTGCACTAAACGAATTAGCCAAATCCAGCCAAGCACGAAATTGCTACCGATGGCAAGGTGGGCGCATTCATGAGCGATTGAAGCTTCTAATTCATCATCGTTGAGTAGCGATAACACTGCTGTAGAGATGATGATCTGCGGAAAAAAAAGCCCTTCTGTCGCAATCCACAGATCTGTTGAAACAATGACTTTGGGCGCTCGTGTGCGAACTTTCCAGGTCCATGCGTGGGGTGACCAACTGCGCGTGATAGAACGATCAGTAATCGCCCCTGTACTGCTTGATTTGAAATAGCTTCGTGTGATGTTTTCAAGAGCAAGATGAGGGCGTGAGTTCTGAGTCACTTCGAGCCGCTGGCGGTTTTTTGAAATATTTGGGTACATTTTTTTCAAAAGTGGCAAAATTTCTTGAATAAAGGTTACTAGCGCTGCACCTGCACTGAGACTCAGTAATGCACCCAATGCAAGCTCACTTTGATTGATGATTTTCGACCAGTCATCGATTCGAATGAGTACGGGTCCGGCCGGGGTCGCTGTTGTCAGACCGAGGCTTCGCAGAATTAAGGCTATGGCAGGTAGGGCGAGAAGCCAGCGAAGTAGGCTAGCCTCAAGGATTGCCGGCAACGAGCCTGTCCAACGCCGCAATCCTCCCAGCCAAATCAGCCCTAGCAGGCCGTGAGAGAGATTCAAGAGCAGGTATGGAGTGAGCCAAGTAAAATCTTGCATCGTTTGATTCTAGTTAGTCAGTTCGCCTCGGCTAGGTACTTTTTCTTAGGTTTATAGGTATTCTACCGAATTTCGCACAAAACTAAATAGGCGTAAAACTAAAGGTGAAGAGAAACCAAAAAACAGAAGGAGGCTCAAAGCCTATGAAGAATTACAAAGCCAATCAGCCCTGTCCATATGGATTTTATGTCTCACCTGGCGCATTAGATGCCCATTTCGTTGGTGCCGATGGGGAGTCTTTTGCCGCCAAGAATGATAAAGCGTACTATCACCTGCCGAATGCGTTGCTCATTCTCATTTCGCCTTTGATTGGGGGGCTCTTCGTTTTGGCCTTTCCTGCGATTATTCTTGGGTCGTTTGCGGTTTTAGCGACTTATTCTGTTGGTAAACTTGTTTGGTCGTTCTTGATGCCTAGGGCTTTCTTGCTCGGAAACCGCTGGGAGCCCACAATGGCCTACCTGACTAAGCCAAAAGCTGAGAGTGAGCCCAGTGAGAAGAAAGCCAATGAAATGAAAGATGAACAAGTTAAGTAGTTGACCCCTAAAAAATAGTGAGCCAACCGAAAGAGGAACCAAACAATGAAGTGGTTGAACATTTTGGGGTTGTTAGGGGTGATTTCAGGTAGCGCTTTTGCCGAAGGAATTTCGGTGAAAGCGGCCGATCCGGCAAGAAATTGTCAAAATTGTCACGCCCAGATCAAGTCGCGACTGCATTTTTCAGATGGAAGCAGCCAAACCTTGCAAGTAGATGAGACTCAATTGAACGATTCGATTCACGGGGGCAGGCTCGGCTGCAGTGACTGTCACCAAGAAAAATGGGGGAACACCCACCCGAGTGTCGAGTCAAGAAGTGTCAGAGATTTTAGCATTAAACAGTCTGAGACTTGCAAACGCTGTCACTTTGCACATTATACCCGCCAAGTTGATGGCATTCATTTCAAGCTTCTCAATCAAGGGCGAACCGATGCCCCCACTTGTGTTGATTGTCACGGTGCTCACGATGTTAAAGATCCCAAAAATCCTCGCGTAGTGATGAACCGTAAGTGTGGAGCCTGTCACAAAGAGGTGATGAAGACCTACGAAAATTCAATTCATGGCAAGGGATTGGTCGAGGCCAACCAAGATCATCCGTTGTGTATTGACTGTCACGGAGCCCACAAAATTGAAAAGTCCGATGAAATGAATTTTCGAGTTTCGGTGCATCTGGTTTGTGGCAAGTGTCACGGTGATGCTGAGCGAATGAAGAAATACAATTTGAATCCCAACGTCTTGTCTACCTATCTTGACGATTTTCACGGCATGTCTAATCAGTTCTATCAAACTCAAGGTAAAGACGGTGCACAGGCAAAGAAATATTTTGCTACTTGTACCGACTGTCATGGCGCTCATGATGTGCAGTCGCTTCGAAATAAAGACTCCGCCGGCCAGGTTCGCAAAAAGGTGATTAAAACTTGTGTCTCTTGCCATAAAACAGGCAAGGACTGGTTGGCTGATGCTTGGCTATCACATCAAAAACCAACTCGCGAGACTGCTCATTGGGTATGGGGAGTTAAAAAATTCTACAGTTTTCTCATTCCCCTAATTATGGCTGGACTGCTTCTGCACATACTTTTGCATCTCTGGAAATTGAGATCAAATCGATCGAAGGGAAAACAAAAATGAAAAATCTATCTAAAACTTCAAAGATTCCAAAAATCATTGAGCTCGAAGATGGCACCACTTTGATTGAACGGTTCTCTTCGGTCCGTAGGTTTGAACATTGGTTTGCGGTGATCATTTTTCTATTTTTGGCAACCACGGGCCTGCCTCAAAAATACTACACGACCGAGTGGGCCGCAGAGTTGCTTAGGTGGTTTGGTGGGCTTGATCAGTTGCGAGGTGCCCATCGACTTTTTGGTCTCTTTTTTTGCACTCACCTGGTCATTCACTTACTCAACATCGTGCTTGAGGTCATGCGAGATCACATTCGAATGACCTTATTTCCGACACGAAAAGATCTCAGTGATATGGTTCAAACTATTTCGTATTACCTGGGGCATCGAGAGAAGCAGCCCATCTACCCCAAATTTGACTACCGCCAGAAGTTTGAATACCTCGCGATTGTGTTGTGTTCGATAGTCATGGCGGTGTCAGGTCTTGTACTCTTTTTTCCTATTGAATTGATGCAGGTGATGTCAGGTGAAGTGATCCTAGTTGCACGCGAAATGCATTCGAGTCAGGCGGTGCTCGCTCTTTTATTGATCATCATTTGGCACCTCTATGGGGCACAGCTTTCGCCAGAAGTATTTCCTGGCAACGCCTCGATCGTGCACGGCTACATGACGAAGCAAGAGCTGGCGCGTAAGCATGGGGCTGAGTACGAGCGTCTTTTTGGGCCTCTTGACGGTCAATCAGTGCCTCGACAGGCTCGAGAGTCTTCTCATGAAAAGAAGGAGGGCGTATGAATACCTTTCTCTCTTCGGTTTTTGCCTCAGAACTCGGCCCTGTTTTGGTGACTGAAACCACGACACGTCAGCCAGGCGAAGACTTCAGTTACCTCTTTAGTTATGGTTTTCTTTTCTGTTGCGCTCTGATTATTTTTTTTCAGGTCATAATAGAAAGGAGAAATTCTAAATGAGTCGCCTAATTGGATTTTTTCTTTTTTTACTCATTCGAGGTCTCATATCTGACGCAAATGCGGCAGCGCCAGAGTCTTTGGTGTCGCCAGTAGACGCGAAAAAAACGCAAGACTGTATGAAGTGCCACGCAGACCCCAAGATAAAGGGCTCACTTGGCCGGTACACCTACATCGATCCTGCCCTATTTTCCGAAACCACTCATGCGATCAAAGGGTGTGTTTCGTGTCACACAGCGAGCGAGAAGCATCCCGATGATGGTCTAAGGGTTTCAAGAGTGAAGTGTGACAGTTGTCACGAAAGTGCAGTCAAAGAATATTTGGCGAGTGCCCACTTTGATCACGCGTCTTGCACCAATTGCCACAACCCCCACAATGCCAAGAGTCTGGCGGTGGTGACGTCGACGCAAATGAATGGTCAATGCACCAACTGTCACAAGCCTGATAAAGTTTATGTGCGCCACTCAAGCTGGCTTCCACAGACGGTGTCGCATCTTGAGAAGTTGCCTTGCATTTCTTGCCATAGCGACACAAAAGAGTTTGTCATTGCGATGTATGTCGAAAAACGTGCGGCCAATGGCAACTATGAGCCCATGACTCAAAAAGAAATGGCCGTGGTGGTTCGAGATGGTCAAATGATATCTCGCATTGTCGACGATAATGGCGACGAGAAAATCTCGCTTGCCGAGTTGCGCCGCTTTAATTTTGATTCGCGTCCGAGTGGAATTCGGCTGCAGTCGATGGTCTTACCGAAGAAGGTTTCGCATCGAATTCAGGTTTTCAAGAGTCGTTTTGACTGTATTTCATGTCACGGATCGGCTCCCGACTCTAAACAATCAGCGTTTGTCTTGTTTCCCGATTCACGGGGTGAGCGGTGGACTCGCATGACTGTTGAAGAGGGCGCCGCTCTCGATGTTCTCTACGGAACTCCAGATTTTTACATGGTCGGTGCGTCGGCGACCAGAAGCCCATGGATGTCAGCTATCGGACTGCTCATTGTTTCTGGTGGCGGTGGTGCCGCTGGTCTGCACCTATTTTTTCGAGTCAGAACCCGATCAAGGCGTTTGAAATTGCATACAACAGAAAATGCGCACAAGAAGGGCCCTGAAAAGCATGAAAGCCACAATAATCATGAAGGGGAGTCTCAATCATGAATCATTCAATACAAAAGCCGATGCAGAAAGTTCTCTTCACTTCAGTCTTCGTGCGAATATGGCATTGGATCAACGCTTTGAGTATCGTCACGTTGATTTTGACGGGCTTACAGGTCAGATTTCCTGAGGGCATGACCTTATTTGGCGATTACCGCAATGCTGTTGCCCTTCACAACACGGCCGGCATCACGGCGTGTGTTTGTTTTTTGTTTTGGGTCATTTATTACGGCGAGGCGGCTCGAACTCTCGTCAAATTTTATGTGCCGACGAAGCGAGATCTCTGGCCCGGATTAATCGCGCAGGGTCGATTTTATGTGTGGGGCTTTTTTCAAGGCGAGCCCCATCCTTATGAAACGACTCTTGATCAGCGATTTAATCCACTGCAGAAGTTGGGTTACTTTGCTGTGATGTTCGTGTTGGTTCCCGTGATTTGTTTGTCTGGCTTGCTGCTTTTCAATATTCCAGAGCTTCGCCAGTGGTTGTTCTTGGTGGGAGGAATTAAACTGCTCATTGGCATTCACTTCTTAGTGGGTGCGAGTTTTCTCGCTTTTCTCTTTGTTCACATTTACTTAGCGACTATGGGTCACACCATTTTTGCACATTTCAAGCCGATGTGGACCGGGTGGGAGACTCTCGAGTCACCTCATTCTTCTGAAAATGACGTTAAACAGGGGGGTGCCGAACCTAAGTGAATGCAACTACTCTTTTCGCATTGACTCAGGTCTGCACGGGGTTAAAGTAAAAATTTTGGCTTTATCTGACTTGATTCAAATGAAAACTAGATCAGGCAGACCGCAAGATCTTGAAGACGTAGCAGCGCTAAAGTTGATTCAAAAAAATGAAAAAAGCTAATTTGGCTGGTCGAACGCGACCTAGGTAGTTATTCAAAAGCGATCAAATCACACGAGACAGTGGTCTCAGCTCCGAAGCCATTGTTCAGTTTATAGAAGACTTTCAGGATCTCTTACACAGTCAAGAAGGAAAGCGAAAACTCATCAGTCTTCGGGTGCCTGAGAATCTATTAGAGTTATTCAAAAAAAAGGCCCGCATTAAAGGTCAGCCTTATCAAACGACAATTGTGAGTCTCATGCGCGACTGGCTAAAGAAGTAGGTCTGAGAGCTTGTGTACTCGAATTTGACTTAGCTTTGAGTCTGGTTACCAAAAGTACCTTCGGCGTCGAAGGTACTTTTGGTTCCTGGCTTGATGTCTTATGCTGATGGTTTCTGTTTCTGGTGTTTTCTTACACGGCTCTGATGGTTTTGATTCTCAGCAATTCGTGCTGATTTTTTGTGAGTCTTGACTTCGTGTTTGGCCGCTTTTCTGGCTGCCGGTTTAGCCATTGAGATCTTAGCAGTTTTGTGGAGTCTTTTTTGTACTGTCTTGGCTATTTTCTTGCCTATTGTCTTGGTTTTTGTATTTGCTTTGCTTTCGGCCACTGTTTTGGCTGTGAGCTGACCTTTCATGTCGCCTTCATTGCCAGACTCAAATTTCTTTTCTGTTTTCTTAATCCAAGGCTGATAGGCACTCACTTTCGTGTACACGACCTTGTGCCCACAGTCGTCTGGCGCATTGTTCGGATAGCTTCGGTTCGTGATGCCGGCCAAGACCGATTTTCCGCCAGAGCGCACATATGCCGGACCCCCTGAGTCACCATGGCAAGCTCCATGGCCGTGTGATTGATCAAAAATCATTTCGCTTTTGCCTGCTCTCGCGTCGGTAACTTTGACTCGCGTTTTTCGCAAGACTCCGGCGCCCGACTTGTCTCGCGCGTTTGAGATTCCGTAACCCGCTAGTGTCACTGTTTTTCCTGGCCTGATGCCAGACTCTGTTTGCAGGGTTTCGGTCGGTCGGTAGCCTTTCGGAATGCCACCTTTAAATTTCACGAGCGCGATGTCACCTTGATCCATTCCTCGTCCGGCATGGGTATTCCATTTCGGATTCACCGCGACCTGGCTCACTTCACGTTTAATTGATGATTCGGCTCTTACATTATTGCCGAAGATCATCACGGGTTTAGGTTGGCCAGGGGTGAGGGGTGCTACACAGTGAGCCGCTGTGATGGCGGTGTTTTTTCCGATGAGGCTCGCCGTGCATAGGGCACCACCTCTGCCGTCGGGTGAGGGTTTGTAAAGCGCAGCCGTTGACTCGCGAATCGGGTCAAACGGGTGCTTCGCGCGTGCGCTCACCGTTTGATTGCCGACTTCTTCACCACCGATGATGTCAGCGTGTGCGGTCAAGGTGAGTAACTGCGATCCTGTCAAGGCGATCTGAATCGCAGCGGAAGCAATCGAGACTAAGGCGCATTTGGTTTTGGTCATTTTAGGGGTCATGTGAGTTTTCTCCTATTTGAGGGGTGTGTTTTCCGAAAATCGGACAGGTTGCTCTGTGCAAAAATCGAGCGTCATTTTATTGTCAGGCTATTGTCGGGTAACTGTTGAAGTGATGGGCAAACCTTTCTTGTTCAAAAGTTCCACATGCGTTCAACACCGACTGATCAGAGACCGAAAAACAGACGAGAGCAGAGTTCTGAGAAGGGTCAAGTTATTTAGAGAAAGAGAAAAAAATTTGCCCTCTTCTCAGTACTCTCAATTGATGCTGTAGTAGAGGTGAGCCCTTCAGAGGAGGAGGGAAATATGAGCAAGAAGAAAGACATTCAGCCTGTCAGAGTTCCTTTACTGCCACTTCGCGATGTCATCATTTTCCCTCACATGGTTGTGCCTCTTTTTGTGGGACGCGAAAAATCAATCAACGCACTTGAAGAGTGTGTTGCCAAGAAGATGGATCTTTTCTTGGTTGCTCAAAAACAAGCCACCACGGTTAGCCCCGGTGAAGGCGATATTTTTGAAATCGGTACGCTCGGTACCATTCTTCAGATTTTGAGACTTCCTGATAATACCGTAAAGGTTTTGATTGAGGGTAAGAAACGCGCGCGCATTCTCGAGTACCATGAAGGCGAGCGAATGATTGAAGCGGTGGTTGAAGAGATTGAAGACAAGTATCAGCCCACCGTCGAACTTGAGGCTCTTGTGCGCTCACTCAAGGGTACGTTTGAAAATTATGTGAAACTCAATAAGCGCATTCCGCCAGAAATGCTCATGAGTGTGAATTCAATTGAAGATCCGGCCAGGCTTGGCGATCTCATTGTCGCTCACTTGAATCTTAAGCTTGAAGGCAAGCAAGAAATTCTCGAAGTGCCTGACCCGATCAAGCGCTTAGAAAAATTGCTTGAGCTCATGCAAGGTGAGATCGAAATTCTTCAAGTTGAACGACGCATTCGTTCGCGAGTAAAAAAACAGATGGAGCGCTCTCAAAAAGAGTACTACCTCAACGAGCAAATGCAGGCGATTCAAAAAGAGCTCGGCGAGAAAGACGAATTCAAAGCTGAGATTACAGCTATTGAAAAACAAATTCGTGCGAAGAGCATGAGTAAAGAGGCTCGTGACAAGGCGATGCGCGAGTTGAAAAAACTCAAAATGATGTCACCGATGTCGGCCGAAGCGACCGTCGTCAGAAACTACATCGACTGGTTAGTCACGATACCTTGGTCAGAATACACTCAAGACCGCAATGACCTTCAGCTTGCGAAAGATGTGCTCGAAGAAGATCACTACGGGCTTGATGAAGTCAAAGAACGAATCCTTGAGTACTTAGCCGTTCGCACACTGACTCAAAGTTCGAAAGGTCAGATACTCTGTTTTGCCGGTCCTCCGGGGGTGGGTAAGACCTCGCTCGCGAAATCGATTGCCAAGTCACTTAATAAGAAATTCGTACGGGGCTCATTAGGCGGAGTTCGCGATGAAGCCGAGATTCGCGGTCACAGGCGCACTTATGTGGGGGCGTTGCCTGGTAAGATTATTCAGCTTCTCAAAAAAGCGGGTTCGTCGAATCCGGTTTTCTTGCTCGATGAAGTCGATAAAATGAGTACCGATTTTAGAGGTGATCCGTCGTCGGCTCTGCTCGAGGTATTAGATCCTGAGCAGAACTCAACGTTCGGTGACCACTATCTCGAAGTCGATTACGATTTGTCAAAAGTGATGTTCGTGCTCACGGCAAATTCGCTTCATTCGATTCCGAGGCCATTGCTTGATCGCATGGAAGTGATCACGATTTCTGGTTACACTGAGATTGAAAAAGCAGCGATCGTGAAAAAGTACCTCATTACTAAACAGATGGAGGCCAACGGCCTCAAGCCTGGCGATGTTGAAATTCCATCTGAGACCGTCGATGCGCTCATTCGTCATTACACGCGTGAGTCGGGCGTTCGTAACCTAGAACGAACGGTTGCAACGATTTGCCGAAAAGTGGCGAAGCGCCTGGTTGATCGTCAGATTGCCGATGAAAAAGCCGGCAAAAAAGTTGGCTCGGCTAAAGCCAGAACCATCAAGGTATCAGTCGAAGACCTTGAAGAAATGCTTGGGCCACCACGCTATCAGCATGGCAAGGTCGAAGAACATAATGAAATCGGTTTGACCAATGGTCTAGCCTATACCGAAGTGGGCGGCGATTTGCTTCAGATTGAAGTGTCGGTTGTTCCGGGTAAAGGCCAAGTCAAGATCACGGGTAAACTGGGGGATGTGATGCAAGAGTCTGCTCAAACTGCGATGTCGTATGTTCGCGGTCGTGCCGAGGCGCTCGGTCTTGAAACTGACTTTTATCAGCACATTGACATTCACTTACACGTACCTGAAGGTGCGGTACCAAAAGATGGGCCGTCTGCGGGCATCACTATGACAACTGCGATCACGAGTGCTCTCATTAAAGTGCCCGTGAAGCGTGATGTCGCCATGACAGGTGAGGTGACGCTGCGAGGTCGTGTGCTCGGTATTGGTGGGTTGAAAGAAAAACTTTTGGCTGCCAAGATCGGCATGATCAAAACGGTGCTCATTCCAAAAGACAATTTGCCTGATTTGAAAAAAATTCCGGCAGATGTGCTTGAAGGAATGGAAATCATTCCGGTCGAACACGTCGATCAGGTTCTGCGTCTGGCGCTTGACCTTGACAAGCCAGAAGAGTTTCTGGTGACCAAGGGCTCGACTTCAAAGATGATGATTCCACACCCAGCAGTGGTGAAATCAAAAGTCGCTGCAGTCGTGACCACCAAAAAGCGTCCTCCAGGCGGAGTGAGTAAGCACTAAAGAGTTCTCTTAGAAAGCCGTTCGTTTCTTCCAAAAAAAAGGGCCTCCTTCTCTTGATTGAGAGGGAGGCCTTTTTAATTCTGTGCCTGTCGAACCAGTCGAGTTTCTGTGCGGGCGACTCACCGCCGCTGCGGAGGTACTTTTGGTAACCAGGATTTCAAAATAATTTTTCCCAAGAACTGCAATGAAAGGTAGTAGATTTTGTCTTCATGTCTTCTCCAAGCTTTATGAATGCTGTCGTCGGTTGCCGTTGCCCTTGCTGCTGCTGTTGCACTTGTTGTAGCTGCACTTGCTGGCAATTTTGGTGACCGGGAGTTTCGCAGAACGGTTCATTAACAAAATACGGAGGTAGGGCCGGCTTAGGTTTTGCTTCACAAGTAACCCAAACGATATCGCTGACAATCATGTCGTCTACGAGTTCTTCTACTTCGAATGCGGTAGTGGTATCTGAGTCTACGTTCTTTTGGTCTGCGTAGTAATGATTCTCACTCTCTTGTCCCAGAACAATAGCGTCTACATCGGCCTTCAATTCTTTGATGATTCTATCGGTCAAATCCATCTCGTTCGTTGTTTCGGCACCCAAGACGACATGCTGTTCATGTAGTACGAGTTCTTTTCTCTGTTCGGAGTTCAGTGCCGCCCAGTATTGAAAATTAAAAGCAGTGCTATAGCGGCCGTCATCTAATTTCGTGCTGTAGGCTGGATACTGCTCTTTCTTGCCATTGACCATCACATCGATATAAGCCGGCGACGACGAAACTTTGAATTGATCAGCGGGTAGGTTGAGTAACGCCAAAAGTTTCGCAGCCCCGTAGCAATAAAAAGGGTCGATATCACCATAAATGTAAGTGTAGGCATGGTCGTCCGGGTTGACATCGTACCCACACCCACCCTTCATTGCACTTTCGAAAACAGCGCGGTGTTTGACAACCCACTCTAA
This sequence comes from Oligoflexia bacterium, assembly GCA_903895855.1. GTDB lineage: Bacteria > Bdellovibrionota > UBA1018 > UBA1018 > UBA1018 > CAITVN01. The sequence continues at coordinate 35,104 of CAITVN010000079.1, forward strand.
GCGGTTGATCCAGTATTTTCGAACTTGGTTGTACTCTTTGACGAAGACGTCGCCGCCACCGCCACTCTCGCCGCCCGGAATCATGGCTGCGCCAGCAGTGCCAGTGACCGCAGGCGTGCCAAAAGCAGCCGGAGTTTCTGCCGCGGCAAGGTGCGAAAACATTAATAAACTAAACAAGGGTAACAAATGGGTGCGCTTCATATTTCTTCTTTCAGAGGGCTTGCTAGCTAGTTAGCTAGTTAGCTAGTTAGCTAGTTAGCTAGTTAGCTAGTTAGCTAGTTAGCTAGTTAGCTAGTTAGCTAGTTAGCTAGTTGGGCTAAGTGCCCGGGGTTTACCATAATTGAGTAGTTCAATCAAGTATCAGTCATTTTCGGACACCCTTTAGTGGGTTTTTACCTCATCTCGGCGGGGCGCCATCTAATTGCTGATATGCGTTATATAGGTCCAGCACATCGAAAGTGGTAGACCTATTTAATTAAATATGACACATTTAATTAAGTGCTACTTACTGATTAAGGGTAACTAGCTAGAGTGATGAATAAAAAAACACTTTTCGATTACGACGATTACAAAAAGTACTTACTTAACCTCATCGCTCAAATGGCCGGGCAAGGTCGCGGATATCGTTCTAAAATCGCCCTAGCCGCCGGTTGTCGGGTGGCGTTTGTTTCTCAAGTGCTTGGTGGCGACCTCAACTTTAGCTTAGAGCAAGCTGAAGGCATCAATTCGCTTTTGAATCACTCTAGTGACGAGAGTGATTTCTTCTTACTCTTAGTTCAGTTTGGCCGCGCGGGTACCCAGGTCTTGCGCAATCGCTTGAATTCGCAAATCACTGCGATCAGAGAAAAACGGCTCAATTTAAAAGAGCGGGTTGATATCAAGACGACGCTCGATCCGATTTCGCAGGCAACGTACTACAGTTCGTGGCACTACGCTGCTGTTCACATTCTGATTACGATTGCTCAGTATCAAACCAAAGAGGCCATAGCAGCGTATTTCAAAGTCTCAAAAAAGCGAATCGCCGAGATCATTGAATTTCTCGATTCGGTTGGCTTAATACAGATCGACGGCCCGCAAGTAAAATCCGGAGTCGCCAGAATCTTTCTGGGCAGTGATTCTCCGATGATTGCCAAGCATCACACCAATTGGCGAATGCGCGCGATCGATTCGCTCGATCAAGAGCCCACCAGTGCGGTACACTTATCAACGCTTCTCAGTGTTTCAAAAAAAGACGTCTTAAGAATGAAAGAGCAGATCATCAAATCGATCGAAGAGACGAGAGGAATTGCAAGAGAGTCAGTGCCCGAAGAAGAGTTGTTTTGCTTTAATGTCGATTTTTTTCGAGTGCAGTAGCGGGTGAGCCAGTTGCTCAGCGATTCGATTCACCAAACAGGCGCATGAGCACCGTTTTCCAGGGTAAAATCTCTACCACGTCTGTCGAGCGCGGTCGGGGTTCTTGACAGGCTACCCAAAATTCTTTGGCCCCTAAGTCGCTCTTGAGTGCTCTGAGGTTTTCAAATTTCTTTTCATCAACGTGAGTTGATGACTTGATTTCGATCAGAATCGGGGGCTGCCGTTGCTTCTCAACGATCAGGTCGATCTCAAGACCATCTTTTGTACGCAGATACGAAAATCGAAAGCCCGTTTCATAATAGTGATTGAGTCGATGAATCTCATTGATCAAAAACGACTCAAAGAGATCGCCGTATTCTTTACTCGATCGGCGAACTTCGATTCCGTTTAATCCGGCCAGAGCGCGACTCACGCCATTGTCGAAAAAATAGAATTTAGGGGCCTGACGTTGAGCCTTGCGGACTGACCGGTGATACGAATCGAGGTGTAATCCGATTAAAGTATCTTCTAGAATTTCATAGTATCTCGAGACGGTTTTAGCTTCGGTTTGTGCATCGCTGGCAATGCTCGAGGCGTTGACAATTTTACCGTCCATTTGTGCAGCCACCTCGAGAAATCTCAAAAAGGGATCGAGCTTTCGAACCACCTGTTCTTCACGAATTTCTTCACGAATGAAGGTGTCAACATACGCGTCTAATACTCGCCTTTTTTCTGCTGGGTTTTCGCATTCGAGAAGAATAGGTAGCGTGCCCCACTGCAAGGCCGCATCTAAATCAAAGTGCTCACCTAACTCTTGTTCTGTAAATGGAAAGAGGTGATAAACGACGGCTCTGCCCCCCAGTAAGTTGGCCCCAGATCGGCGCAGCTTTCGGGCGCTAGAACCCGTGAGCGCAAATTTTAGTTTCTCAGTTTCAATTAGCCCGTGTACCAAATTGAGCAGTTCGGGTACTCGTTGAATCTCATCGATGATGACCCATAGTCCCGGTTTTCTTTTTTTTGGCAGTAAAGTGATTAGGTTTTCGGGCCGTTTTTGAAGTTCTCTAAAAATTTCAGGATTCAAAAGATCAATTCTTGGCGTATCGCCAGCAAACTGGGTTCCCAAAAATGAAGTCTTGCCTGTTGCTCTCGCGCCGAACAGAAAAAAACTTCGCGCTTTAGAAAGGCTGAGAAGTCTCGGTATCATATGTCCAATTTTAACGCGATTTAAGACATAAGGTCAATAGGTCATTTTTTGGTCGCCACTTGTGCGAATTGCTTCATATTAAATGCCGGTGAATATAACGACTAGGGATATGACAATCATCCCCGTTGACTCATAAGCCAGGCCGGTGAAGTGTTGATTTTACTAAGAATTAACAATTTTACCGAAGGAGGCACGATGAGCAAC
>CAITVN010000080.1 GCA_903895855.1 Oligoflexia bacterium
CGCCGCCATGAGAAATGTCGACAGTCTTTGAATTGAATCCAGGCAACAGTGACTGAGCTTTAATTCGCATATTTCGTCAAATAGCACCGGGGCAATGGGTTTACAAGTGAATAATCGTATAATTTCGATCGGCTCTGGCCCCTGGCCAGTGACCAGTATGCGCTAACATTGCACGTAGCCCTCATCGGCGCTTACGGCCGTCATCGTATTTTGGCTCTACCGGGATTTGAGTGGGTAGAGGTCTAGCCGGCCGCAATGAAAAAGTATTGCCGTCCGGTATTTTTCAAAATTCCGGTAGCCACGGGCATTCGATTTGATCATCTGAATTTTAGAATTCATTCCCTCAGCGACTGCATTGGTGATTCGATGTTTGCAGTAGGCAAGAAGACCTTGCAGGTGCCGTTTGAGAATCTTTGCAGCGTCGATGATTGGCTTTTAGCGCGAATGAGTTACCCAAAAATACCACTGATTGAAGAATTTTTCTGCTGAGCCTGGGTAGCGGTATTCCCAGAAATCACTGAACGCCTGCACGATCGACCATGCACGGCCCACTTGGAGAATGTCTATCTTCATCTCTTTGAAACGTTCCTTCTTGATGTCATCCCAGTTTTTCGGATTCATCAGCCAAAAATACTTTGTCTTGTTTAAAACACTTTCGCCCTGATTTTCAGCCTTGAGTTCTCGATGCTCTTTTTTGCGAACACTGTCGACCGCCGTGCCCAGGTATTTTACGCAGTGAAATTTGTCGTGAACGATATCGACGTTGGGGCAATGGCTTTTTGTCGATTTCATGAAGTTTTCCCACATGTCCATTGCCACGGCTTCAATGTTGTTTCGTTGTGCCTCTGGTATTCGCTCCCAGAGCTGATCGGCAGCTTCACGCGTGCGCGTATGCACAACGTCTAAAACTCGTGGCTTTTCTATGTCGTACAAGATCGAGGCATAATCATGTCCTTTTCCGAAGCTTTTTTCGTCGATACCGACGTAGCGCAGTCCCTCGATTTCTCGGCGCTCCATGCCGCGAGCCACAGCCTTGTTCATAATCAAATCCACCTGATCCCAAGACAGGCCGGTCAGTTGCTCGGCCTGAACCTTGCTCCTCACTGCTTGCAAAACATCAATCGCAAATGCTCAAAATAGTGCTGTGTAACGACCCTTGTCTTCAGCCCACGGTACCCGTATCAGTCGAACGCCATGCTCCTTGCATTCAATTCGCGGAATGTCACTCTCGATGGTTGTCTTGTACTGCATCGTATTGAGATGCCGCAACCGCCGATGCTTATGATCATAACAAGGGCAGATCGCCTCACACTCTGGACAATGTAGTAGCTCACCTTTTGGGTATTCCACGCGAACGACAATCTCCCGAATTGTTGTGATCAGATGCGCCGACACGTCGACGACTTTCCAAGGTGGGGTCAAGTTTAAAAGCATCTGGTAAAGTTCGTGGCTGTTCATCATAGTCTGGACCATACATTCCAGATGGCCAGTGACAAATGCAGTGTGACTTGCGCTCGAAAATCCGGCTACCCACTCGATAGCCGGAAGAACCGATTTTATAGGTAAGACGATAGCGGCTCAACCCGAGCTGCACCCATCTGTCTACTAGGGTTTGAAGCGTTTTATGCCGTTTTGTCTGCTCCGTGGCGTCCCATAATTTTTCGCTTCTCACGAACTCCGTCTTACTCTTGCCCTTATGGAAATAAGATATCCTAAGCGCCGAGTCTTCAACCTTTAAGTCACGCGGCAATAGCTCGAGCGCAACGCTTTCAGAATTGGCGGCACACTTCTTAAAAAGAGACTACCCCAACTACCCTGCTGTGCGCTATATTCATGATCGGATTTTACCTCAGAAACCAGGGCAAGCGCATCGGTGTGTGGCAATAGCCTGCGGTTAAGTAGCGTGACAAGACAATAAGACCGATCGTATTCAGTTGACTATGAGGGTCATTCATAATTAGACTCGCGCCACTATGAATACTCGATTTCAAATCAAATGCCCTTCGTCATTCCTTGCATTACTAGCTGTGTTAAGTTTATCGCCCCTCGCCGAGGCGGCTCAAAAAACCTTAATTTTTTGCTCAGAAGGTAGCCCTTCAACATTTAGCCCTGCTCTAGCGACTGACGGTACCTCAATCACAGCATCGGCTAGGCAGATCTTCGACCGACTTCTCGACTTCAAACAAGGTCAAACCGAAGTGGTGCCAGGTCTGGCTGAGAGCTATTCGGTTTCAAAAGATCACACCCAATACACATTTAAACTTCGAAAAAATGTCAAATGGCATTCGTCTCAACTGTTCAAACCCACACGAAATTTCAATGCCGATGATGTGATTTTCTCACTCGATCGCCAGCGTTTGACTGACCATCCTTTTCACAAAACCGGCGGAGGCACCTTTGAATACTTCGATTCGATGGAACTCGGCACGATCATTAAAGACGTGAAAAAGCTCGATGATTACACGGTCGTCATCACACTTTCACGACCCGAGGCGCCGTTTCTATCAGACATCGCGATGGACTTCGCGAGTATCTATTCAAAAGAGTATGCCGACCAGCTTCTAAAAGCCGGCACCCCAGAGAAAATCGACACCGATCCTATCGGCACTGGCCCGTTTGAGCTCGTGAAATACGTCAAAGACAATCAAATTCGTTACAAGGCGTTTGAAGGTTATTACCGCGGTCGCGCAAAGATCGACCAGCTGATTTTTGCAATCACTCCCGACGCCAGTGTTCGTTATCAAAAACTCAAAGCCGGCGAATGCCACTTGGTGACTGAACCTGCCCCCGCCGATTTGGCTGCCATGAAGGCAGACCCCCAATTCAACGTCATCGAGCGCCCAGGAATGAATGTGGCTTATCTGGCATTCAACACGAAAAAAGCGCCTTTCAATAACCGAGAAGTGAGACAAGCGCTAAGCCATGCGTTTAACAAGCAATCATACATTGAATCTATTTACTTAAATAATGCTGAAATTGCCAAAAACCCGATGCCGCCTACTATTTGGTCTTATAACGACAAGATCAAAGACTACGACTACAACCCCGAAAAAGCTAAAACACTCTTAACCAAGGCGGGCTTTGATTTTAGCAAAGAATACCAACTCTGGACCATGCCTGTGTCTCGCCCTTACAATCCTAACGGCAAAAAGATGGGCGAGCTCATGCAATCTGACCTCGCGAAAATCGGGGTCAAAATTAAGCTAGTCACCTTTGATTGGCCAACCTACTTGACCAAGGCTAAACAGCCAGACGAGTTCTCAATGATTCAATTCGGTTGGACTGGCGACAACGGTGATCCTGATAATTTTTTGAATATTTTGCTCAGCTGTAAAGCCGTCGAAGCTCACAGCAACACATCGTTCTGGTGTGACAAAACCTTTGACGACCTCGTTCAAAAAGCGAGAACGGTTGAATCAGTTAAGAGTCGCACCCCTCTTTACGAGAAGGCTCAAGAAATTTTCAAAAAAGAAGCCCCTTGGTTGACCATCGCGCACAGCAAGATTTTTCGAACTCTGTCTAAGAAGGTTCAAGGCTATGTCCTTGATCCGCTAGGCGGCGATGAATTCTATCACGTTGACTTGAGCCCGTAAGAATCATGTTTAGTTTTGTCATCAAACGCATGCTCATGATCTTGCCCACACTCTTTGGAGTGTCGGTCATTGCTTTTGGCCTCATTCGACTTGTACCGGGCGACCCCGTGCTGATGATGATCGGCGAGCGGGGTGCTAGTCCAGAAGCCTATGCACAGATGAAGGCAAACCTCGGGTTAGACAAACCCATTCTCGTACAGTACGGCAAATTCGTTTCTCACGCCATTCAGCTCGATTTTGGTACTTCGATCATTTCAAGGCGCCCCGTCATTGAAGAGTTCACGTCGCGTTTTCCGGCGACACTCGAGTTGGGGCTTTTTTCGTCGTTTTTTGCGATCTTGATCGGAATTCCCGTAGGAATTTTAGCGGCCATTCGACGAAACACCTGGGTCGATTACTCAGTGATGGGTGCTTCACTTATTGGGTATTCGATGCCAATTTTTTGGTGGGGCTTGATCTTGATTCTCTTTTTCTCAATTCACTTGGGCATCACCCCAGTATCTGGTCGCATCGCGATGGAGTACGACATACCGTCAGTCACCGGATTCTTACTGATCGACACTTGGTTAATTCCGGGTGCTGCTTTTGCCGAAAAATGGCAGGCGTTTGTCAGCAGCGTTCGTCACTTGGCTTTACCCACCATCGCGCTTGGTACCATACCGCTTGCCACCATTGCCCGCATGACTCGCTCGAGTATGCTTGAAGTTTTGGGCGAAGACTACATTCGAACGGCCAAAGCAAAGGGCCTCTCGCGCCCCAGAATCGTTTGGATACATGCGCTCAAGAATGCCCTGGTACCTGTGGTCACCATTATTGGCTTGATTCTTGGTTCAATCGTCACCGGGGCAATCTTAACTGAAACGTTATTTTCTTGGCCGGGCATTGGTAAGTGGCTCATTCAAAGCGTGACTTCTCGCGATTACCCAGTCATTCAAGCAGGCATCTTGATCACTTCGGTCATGATCATCTTCGTCAATATGCTGGTAGATTTGGCGTATGCTTGGGTTAATCCGAGAATGAGAATCAAAACTTAAAACTGTTTGAAAGAGGTCTCGATACCCCGTGAATACAACATTTTGGCAAGGTTTAAAACAGAATCGTGGAGCAGTCATCGGGCTCGTCTTGATTACTGTTTTTGCGTTCTTGGCCATTTTTGCTGGACTCATTGCTCCGTATGATCCTTCTGAAATTTTTGAAAAATCACTTCGATTGAAACCCTTCTGGCAAAATCAAGAAGCGCTACAATCACCTCATTTGGGCGTTTCTCATCTACTGGGCACCGACGATGTCGGCCGCGATGTCTTAAGCCGATTGCTCTACGGCGCACGGGTCTCTCTCGGAATCGGTACTCTCGTTGTTCTTTTATCTGCCAGTTTTGGTACCGTGATTGGCCTGATTTCTGGGTATTATGGCGGCACGGTTGACGCCGTCATCATGAGGCTCGTCGACATACGAATGGCTTTACCGAGTGTACTACTCGCCATTGTGGTCGTGACGATTCTAGGCCCGGGTTTATCAAGCACGATCATCGCGGTGAGTACCGCTTCAATGCCTAGTTTTATTCGTCTCGTTCGCGCGTCAGTATTAGCCGAAAAATCTAAGCAATACGTTCAAGCCTCTCAGACCTTCGGCGCCTCGGCTTTTCGCCAAATGTTCATCACGATTCTACCGAACTGTGCAGCACCGCTCATAGTGCAATCTACCTTAGGATTCAGTGACGGCATTCTCGATGCCGCCGCGCTCGGTTTCTTAGGTCTCGGAGCTCAGCCACCCACTCCTGAATGGGGCACGATGCTTGCTGATTCAAGGGCGTTCATCGAGAGTGACCCGTGGCTCGTGACGCTTCCAGGCCTCTGTATCTTGTTTGTGGTGCTTGCGTTTAACCTCTTCGGCGATGGCCTTCGAGATGCGCTAGACCCAAGACTCAAGAGGGGGCAATAGAGTGAACAACGTGAACCCCAAACCCGCCGCAACGACGCCTCAACAACCCTTATTGACTATTGAAGACCTCAGCCTCAGTTTTGAAACTTCTCAAAAAGGAGTCGTTTTAGAAGCTCTTCAAAAGGTGGCCCTTGTTGTGAATGCCTCACAAACAGTGTGCATAGTCGGAGAATCAGGCTGTGGAAAAAGCCTCACCTCGCTTGCCATCATGGGCCTCACTCCTACCAATGCCCTGAAACCAACCGGCACAGTGTGGTTTCAAACCAAAGACAACAAGCGCGTTGAACTCTTGAGTTTGCCTGAACGAGAACTTCGTAAGCTCAGAGGGCGAGAAATCGCGATGATTTTTCAAGATCCCATGACGAGTTTAAATCCAGCGTTCACTGTCGAGTTTCAACTCTGCGAGGCGATTCAAACTCACTCGAACGTCAAGCTATCAAAAACTCAACTTCGTGAAAAAGCGATCGCCGCCCTTGATGCCGTCGGAATTCCCGCTCCGGCTGACCGATTGAAGGCCTATCCGTTTCAACTTTCTGGCGGAATGTCACAACGTGTGATGATTGCCATCGCCCTCGCAGGTGATCCGAAAATTCTCATCGCCGATGAGCCGACTACCGCCTTAGATGTCACGATTCAGGCTCAAATTCTGACTCTTTTAAAAAATCTTCAAACGAGTCGCAAAATGGGCCTTATTTTGATTACTCACGATTTGGGTGTCGTGGCCGAAATGGCCGATTTCGTCAACGTCATGTACGCCGGCCAGATAGTCGAGAGCGGTAGTGCCGCTGATGTTTTGCACAATCCGCGTCACCCCTACACTCAAGCGTTGCTCAATTCACTGCCCGCACTGCAGATGACGAAAACCAATGAACGGCGCTTAGAATCAATACCCGGCGTGGTGCCTCACCTCGCCGCCCGCCCGAGCGGCTGCCAGTTTCATCCGCGCTGTCTGTACAAAACGACCGTCTGTGTGGCGGGGCATCCAGCGCTGAAGGCAATCAGTAATGACCACGCGGCCCGCTGTTTTAAGACTGAAGGCAAACTATGAGCGAAACTACTGGCGAGCACCAACTCAACTATGAGCCTGTTTTGACGGTGACCAACCTCACTAAGCACTACCAAGTGGGTTCGCGCTTTTCAGGTGGCATCAAACAAGTTCAAGCGTTACGAGGCGTGAGCTTTGTTTTAGAAAAAAGAAAAACTCTCGCCATTGTCGGCGAATCTGGCTGCGGAAAATCAACTCTCGCTAAAGCCTTGATGTCACTTGAGACCCCGACTTCAGGAAGTTTTGACCTCGGTAGTTTAGTAAAAAACCAAGGCAAATTGAGCACGAGAGATCGGCTAGCGGCCCAGCGGCGTTACATTCAAATGATCTTTCAAGATCCGTATAGCTCGTTGAATCCTAGAAAGAAAGCTTGGCAGATCATCGCCGAGCCCATCATCATCAATAACGATAAGAATCTAACGAAGCCAGAAATCAAGAAACTCGCCATCGAACTCATGGGCAAGGTTGGGCTTCGATCTGAATTCGCAGAGCGCTACCCACACATGTTTAGCGGTGGCCAACGCCAACGCATCGGCATTGCCCGAGCTTTAGGGCTTCATCCTCAGATTTTGATTTGCGACGAACCGGTCTCGGCACTCGATGTATCGATTCAATCTCAAGTATTAAACTTACTCATTGAACTGCAAGAAAGTTTAAATTTGAGTCTCATCTTCATCTCTCATGACTTAGGTGTGGTGCGATTTATCGCAGACGAGGTCATTGTCATGTACCTGGGTCGAGTCGTCGAAAAAGCCCCAGTCAAAACTCTTTTTGAAAATCCTTCACACCCTTACACCCAAGCGCTACTCGCATCAGCTCCAAAGTTGGGTATTTTAAAGCCAAAAACCCCTGATGCAAATATATCAAGCGCTGTCATTCAAGAACACCCTCACGGTGCGCCTCAAACAACGATCTCAAGCATTTTGGGCGAACTTCCATCGCCGTTTGTGATACTGCCGGGCTGTTCATTCGCCCCTCGGTGCCCGCGTGCGACCGCGCTGTGTTCATCTGCCCAACCAGAGCTAATCACTATCACTGGGCCAACACCAAACGTGCACACCCACGAGGTTGCGTGTCACCACACCAATGGCTAACCGCCTACACTCAAACTGTTCGAGACGCTTCGTTGCCTGGCATCTGGTCAAAAGGAGTCGCACTCGGTCGTAACGGCCTTTACACGCTTCATAAGTCGAGCGACGGTGAAGTCCTCGCCCACCTCAGCCTTTCTAACCAAGCCGTCGGGCATAAAATACAACTCTGGCCTGAAGACGACGACTGGTTTTGTGATTGTCATTCAGCCGATAAGGCCGACGTTTGCGCCCATGTGATTGGCCTCATTCTCGCGATTCAGTATGGCCGAGTGACGTTAGACTCGCCTAGTGCGGGCGCCCCTCGGCGCCCCGATGATGCGAGTGAAGAAAAAACGCTCGGTGGATATGCGAACTTGATGAGTGGGGTGAGTTTACTCGCTTATCAATGGGTTTCAGTACCCGTTTCGAAACTCAGATCTCCTGAATTGAGGGCCAATCTTGGCCCTATTCTTCACCCTGACGTTAGCAACGAAGCTCCCCTCGACTTTCAAGTTCTCGCCTTAGAACGTAAACTCGTTTACAAAATGGGGAGTTCAGTTCAAACAACCCCGCTCACTCATTCGTTGGTGAGTTGGATTGGCGGACAAAAAGCCGGAAGAATCACTGCTCCCCCTTGCTCTGCTACGGTTGAAGATCTTAAAATCGATGAGTGGTTTACCAGCGCTTCTGATCTCAGACTCGTCAGAGGCATTCATGCCGGTGAAGAACAGTGGCTTTGGATTCCAGAATCTAGGCAAATCGATTCGGTTTTTCAAAAACTGAAAGACTTGCGCTTTGTCACTTATCAAAACGAACGTGCTGACTTACACACCTTGAGCGAACTGGGACACCCCGATTACCCCACCCCCACTTTCATCATTCAAAAAGACTCAGCCACCATTTCAAGATTACCCAGCCAAACAGAAACTGCCTTTTACCTCAACGGAGTCATCGCCGTTGGTAATCAATTGTACAGTGTTGAATTGCCAAAATTCGAAGTGGCAGCATGGAAAGCGTTCACTCAAGCGGGTCTAAGAATCGAAGACACCTACTCAACTAGGCAATTCATTTCAACTCACTTTAAATCTGACTCTCGTTACAAACTCATCGCGCCCGAAGAGTTTACAGCCGATTCAGCCAAGGCGACCGTATCAAGCGATTTAAAAGACCCGACCACTTGCTATTTAATTTTAGACGCTAAGAAAATCGATTCTCGCTCATTAAACCTTCAGATTAAACTGCTGTACGGAAACCCACCACGATTTGAAATTGTGTCAAACTCGACGTCTCACACACCCAAGAATTCTGCAGACCTCAATTCAGTCGTCTCACTCAGACAAAACCCAAATGAACCGGTGAATTCAACCTATTTTCGACGTGACGTAGCCAGAGAAGCAAGTCTTCGCCGCTACTCAGCCGCCGAATGGGGAGTCATTCCGGGCCACAGTTTAAAACTCTTAAACGAAGAAGCTGTCAAAGCAGCGAGAAAAATTAGCCACTACGACCAGCACCTTGAAACCAGTCAACTCGGCACTCAAGAAATGCTCATCATGACGCCCGAATCACTGGCCGAAGTTGAAGCATTTGCCCCGCACACAGTCACCCCTAAGTTTTCGGTTCTTGAGAACACTCCCGATCACACTTTGGGCACTCGCCCTATCTACTTTCAAACCTTCACACCTGATCACAAACCCGTGACCGTAGAGTCGTCTTTTGCCGACCTTTATGAAGCCTACAAATCAGGCCAGAAATTTTTTCTTGCTGGTGAGCGTTTTGGACAATCGCAAGCCGCGAGCGAAATGCGTTGGATTGAACTACCCACTCAGTGGTTTGAGCGTTTCGGTGACGCAGCCATCGAACTGCTCAAACAAATCAAACTCAGCCAAACGAAAACCAGCAAAAGTGAGAACGCTCTGCTCGCTTTACGAATCACGCAGTTCGCCGAGCTCGCTCAACTACCCGATGGGGGCGAGGCGACGAATGAGTCAAATTCTGGTGTTTGGAGTACCCTTCTACACAAACTCAAAGACCCCGAATTCGAAGTCCCAGAGAACCTTCCCAAAGATTTCAAAGGCGCTCTTAGACCTTACCAGTTAAAAGGTGTGAGTTGGCTTCGCTTACTCCAACGCCTTGAACTCGGCGGACTTCTTGCTGATGAAATGGGCTTAGGCAAAACCTTGCAAGCGTTACTCACTTTACCTAACGAAGGCACGCTCATTATTTGTCCAACTAGCGTGCTTTCAAATTGGCAAAACCAAATTAAGGAATTTCGATCGCAGCTTTCAGTAAATTTGTACTATGGCCCGAAAAGGCGCATCAATCATTCAGCCTCGGTGAATCTCACTACCTACGGATTATTACGCAGCGACATGGCTCTTTTGTCGCAAACCCAGTGGAACACCGTCGTTGTTGATGAATCGCATTTGATCAAAAATCCCCGTTCAAAAACCGCACAAAGCTTGTTCATGCTGAAGGCCCGATTTCGAATCGCGCTCTCGGGCACCCCAGTAGAAAACCACCTGAGTGATCTTTGGAGTCAATTTCGATTCTTAAACCCCACACTCTTAGGCGATTACTCAGATTTTGATAGAAAATGGCTTGAACCGACTAGAAATCAATATCTTCAAAAAACTGATCAGTCGCTCGCCGAACTCAAAACTCTCATTAGCCCGTTTTTACTGCGAAGGCGCAAAACAGAAATTGAAGATGAGTTGCCACCAAAAATTGAAAACACGGTGCTCATCACCTTGAGCGAAAAAGAACAGCATTTTTACTCAACCCTTGAAGCCGCCACTCAAATACGATTAAAAGGTCTTGAAGATGAAGATCCAAAAACAAGCCCGCGCACCTTACTCTCAGCGCTTGAAGCGCTATTGCGTTTGCGCCAAGCTGCGTGCGACCAACGCTTAGTGCCAGGATCTACCCTCACCGCTATCAGTGACAGCATTGAAGACAATGAGGACCCCGACTCGTTTGAAGCGTCGACCAGACCTGAAGCCTCGACTAAACTGAACTTTATTTGCGATGAACTTCGCGAGTTAAAAGAAACCGGAAGCAAGGCTTTGGTTTTTTCACAATGGACCAGTTTATTAGACCTGTTGGAGCCAGAGCTAAAACAACGCAAGGTTGAGTTCTTAAGGATTGATGGTTCAACAGTTAACCGCGCAGCCATTATCGACGAGTTTCAAAAGCCACTTGATCACGCGTCACCCTCGCCTTCAAACTCTTACTCTGGCTCAAGTGCAACCGTGCTACTGTTGTCGCTAAAAGCCGGGGGAGTTGGCTTAAACCTCACCGCCGCCGACCACGTTTTCATTTTAGACCCTTGGTGGAACCCCGCGGTCGAAAAACAGGCCATGGACCGTGCTCACCGCATCGGCCAAACCAAAACGGTATTTGTGCATCGACTGATTGCTAAGGGCACCATCGAAGAGCGCATTCTCGAATTACAGAATCGAAAAACAGATTTAGCTGAGAATGTACTCGAAGGCCGAGACCAAGTACTCACTAACCAAGACATTCTTTTTCTTGCTGGCTCGCGAACGTCTAGTTAGGCTGCTTTGACTTCTGATGCGGGTGAAGCAGCGCCTGGCTGTACGCCACCCGTGGTAAACACCTTAATCAAGTCATTCAGTAATGCCGGCTCAAAATAGAGTTCTTCGGCTTTCAACTGTGAGGCCTCAGTTTTGAAATACTCTAAAGCTTCCATCGGCGTCATGGTTTTCTTTCCTGCACGCATCGAAGTGAGGTAGTCAAACCGATCAGCCAATGAGAGAATCTGAGCTTCTTTCATCAGGCGAGTTCCAGCAAACCCCTTCGGAAACCCTTTTCCACCATACCGTTCATGATGTTGCTGAATAATCTTTGTGACGGTTTCACTGACGACAATTCTTCGCGTTTTGATCAAATTGACAGACAATTCAGGATGCCGTTTAAACTGCTCTAATTCTTCGGGATTCATTTCAGATTCGGCTTTAGTTGAACAAGCGGGCGGCAGTTCAGCCAAACCGATATCATGCAATAAACCAGCAAGCGCTAGCTCTTCTGGCTTTCCCACTCCTAGCGCCATCGAAAACAGCGACGAAAAGGTCGAGACATTGGTTGAGTGTGCGTAGCTATCAGAAGCCTCGCCTGTGGCCGCTTGTAATTTGGCAAACCAATCACCCGCACCTGAAGCCAAAACGAAACTCTTTACGATTTCTTGGCAATCATTCAACATCTGTTTACCTTGGTCGAACGACAATTCTTTCGCACTCTCGGTAAACATACCACCAATGAGATTTCTCACAGCTTCTTGAGCTTTTTCTCTCTTTTCGGTTTCACTTAGGGTTCCGCTAGTGCCGATGTCACTGAGTTTCTTAGCCGTGTATTTATAAAATTTTTGCATCTGCTCATGAGGCACGTGAATCGCATTCATGTGGTGCTTTTTGAGTTTTTCAACTCTTTCAGGGTCAATCGGGTCGCCTGCGCCCGAATAGGTAACGTATTTTTTATTCACGGGCATGTAGATCGCCGTTTCAAAATCAAGTATGGTGCCTGGTTCAATATCGAGAAGCTTCACACTGCGAAAAGCTTTAATCGCACCTTTGCTCGCGGTCGATATCGCCTCTCGAAAAGTTTTCTTGAAGCTCGAAGCTTCCATGGGTAGCAAAAAAGCGTCAGTGAAACCATTTTTAACAAAGTGTTTTCTTTCGTAGCCATCACGCTTTGTCCAAAGACAGTAAATCGGAGGCTCTTGATAATTCATTTTAAGGGCCTGAGCCACCTCGGCTATGGGCACATCAGCCCCTGGGGTTCCCACTATGATAATACCGGGAGCCGGATCAAACGGTTCAAGTAAGCGCTCGAGGTTAAACACATGGCGACTGGTGTGGCACAGGTCTAAGAGGTCTTTTGCAAAGTCTATTTCAGAGATTGAAACTCCGATCAGAAGCACCTCAACAGTAGAAGATTTTTGAGACCCTGGGTTGTCTGACATTTTACTAAATTTTAGCCTCCGTTAAGAATGAGTCCCCGAATGGCACTTGTGACTGGCACTTATTCTCTCAATGCACTCATCGACCCAACTCACTAAAACCTGTAATGCAATTTTGATCGCCATTGAAGCCCCCCCTGTGCTCGCTCACGGTGGTTAGTGAATTTCTCGAATTCCGTAATTATTTCCGATAAATAGACCAAAGCTGGTGACTACTGAATAAGCCGATCCGGTCAGATAGAAATAGGCTGAAGAAAGCGCCCCTGCGTCACCGGAGTCCATAGAATAAGACGAACTGCCGGCAAAACTAGACACCGCTGCATCTGAAAGCCTTACTTTTTGAATCGAACCGTTGATTTCTGGTACATACAGGTAGGTGCCATCAGTGCTGATACTTTTAGGATAACTAGACAGAGTCGCCACATCAGAAACCGTAAACAACGAATCACTCAAGTTGAGCTTTCTGATTTTTGAATTATACATATCTGCTATGTATAAATACTGACCGTGGGCAATTAGCCCAGCTGGACCATAAAAAAGAGAATTCAACCCCGTACCGTTTGTACTGCCCACGGTACCCGACGTGCCTGCCACCGTCACCACCGAATAATCACTCGTCGTACCTGACGAGTGATCACCTAACAAAATTCGGCGAATCGTGTGATTGCCCGAGTCTGCGACAAAAAGGTAGTTACCTACTTTGGCAAGCCCTCCGGGTGCGTAAAATTTTGCGGCCGAACCGATTCCGTCGACATACCCGTACCCTGAGTAACCCGAAGTGCCTGCAAGAGTCGTCACGGCATAACTGCTATTCGACAGATCAACTTGCCTGATTTGATTGCGATCAGCAAAATACAGACGATTCTGAGAGGCCGTCGAAACCCCGGGCCATTCGATGCCAGCGCCGAGGCCGTTACCATCGACACTATTTGAGACGTAAGTTCCGCCTACGATGGTCGAAACCTCACCTGTCGCGAGTATCGCTTTTCGAATGCCGTAAGCGCCCGTATCTGAAAGGTACAGTGCCGTTCCATCGCTACTCATTCCTTCGATGTTTCCAAATTTTGCAGCCGCACCCGTCGCATTGGTGACTTCTGAAACCCCGGCAGTTCCAGAAACGGGCCCGGCAATTGTCGCTACAGTAAAGCTAGAACCAAGCGCAATTGACCTGATGTTCGACATCGAATTGTCAACCACGTAGAGTTTCGAGCCATCAGCTGAAGCCACCATTGCTGTGACATTAGGAAACGAAGCAATCACACCGTCGCCGTCACTCCAGCTCGAAGCGCCACCCACCGGCAAAGTACTTACGGCGTAAGTAGTCAGATCAATGAGCCTGATTTTTTTCTGCGAGTATCCCGAATCGTACACGTAAAGATTGTTTGCAAATCTTGCCATTGCCATCGGTTGATTGAACCTCGCCACCGACCCCACCCCATCAGTGGTACCTGACTGACCGAGCGAACCCGCAACCGTGGTGACCGGAAAATTAGCCCCGCCCAGATCAACTTTTCGAATTGAGGCGTTGTACAGGTCAGCCACGTACAAATTTGACCCCGACAACGCTAAACCACCAATACCGTAAAACCTTGCTAACGTGCCACCACCGGTTCCATCTCCATCAACCGATCCGCTCACCGACCCGGCAATCGTCGATACGGCATAGGTTCCTCCGTCATTCACGGCAATTCTTCGAATGCGGTAGTAGCTCGAAGAATTCGTGTAATAGTATTCGGCTGCATAGAGATAATTAGACCCATCTGACGTCAATCGATCGAGAGTCCCGAACCTTGCACTGGTGCCATTGCCATCGACATAACCTTGCGTTGATGCCGAACCCACGACGAGATTAAAACTGGTGCCATTCCATTTGTACACCCCAGGCACTCCATACTTAGTGATGTAAAGATCACTACCCACTAGCGCTACACTCCTTGGGTAAGTGACATTGGCTAATGTCGTCACTTCGTGGGTCGCGATATTCACTTTTCGCACGCGACTACTGTAATCGTCGCCCACATACAGGTAAGTGCCATCACTGGCCAAACCGTAAGGATTACTAAATCGAGCTAAGCCCCCCACTCCATCGTAATTACCGAGCTGCATGCGACTGCCTGCAAAAAGGTCAACTTGCGAGAAGGCACTCGAATAGCTTACCGCCTCGTTTACACCGAGATAAGTGAGCTTTGTTGAGAGCGGGTAGCTCACCGATGCCAAGCTCACGCTCACGTCAACCTCGCCGGGTACCGCTTGTGGCAACGTGCAGGTAATCAAACTTGAAGAAACCAGAGTAGGCTGGGTACAAGTGACCCCTCCGACACTCACCGCCGGGGTTCCACTCAAATCGCTGCCGACAATTGAGAGTACACTCCCTCCCAACACGCTTTCTGTTGTAGGAGAGAACGACAAAACTTTTGGAGCGACTGCGTTCGAATGAGAATCGCTACTGCCCGTGCTCGTGCCTGATGAATCGGTGGTACTGGTCGAATCACCAGACCCCGTGGTCGAATCGACTACTGGCTGAGAACCCTCAACCGAAGCCACTGACCCCGTTTTCTTGCACATCGTAAACCCGCTTGAAAAAGAAAATAGCAGGCTCAATACCAACAATCGCTCAAAATAGTGACGAAAACCTCTCATTGTGACAACCCCTCTATCGACGAGTTTACCTAATCAGGCCCCAGAACACAGTGAAACGATTGCGAAGAATTAAAGAGACCGGTCGGCACTCAGCTCTCGACGGGCTTGAGCCCCCCCTCAAGGCACCATTTGCCAAAAAACAGTTTATTTTGTATAGGGTAGGTCATGAAAAACTTAACGATTGTTTTTTGGTTAGCGGTTGCCGGCGTCGGCGTTAGCTTCGTCTTTGCTATTGCGACTGCTATTCAATTGAAAAAACAAGAAAACGCACCCATCACGCTTCCTTTACCTGCCACGCCGCACTCATGAGTGACATTTCAGCAACCCTCAAGAAAGCATTAGCTTTCGCAGTTCCTCGTGAGCTTGAACGGGCTAATCCCGAGCAAACGACGATAGTCGTCGGTATGTCGGGAGGCGTCGATTCATCAGTCACCGCTGCTCTTTTGAAAGAGCGAGGGTTTCGTGTCATTGGCCTGTTTATGAAAAACTGGGATGACTTAGCGAAAAATGAGGGCGCGGGTCAAAACGCTTCAGAACCAACCCAATCAGAGTGCGAAGCTGCCGCCGACTACGACGACGTCGCGAGAGTTTGCGAAACAATCGGCATTCCGTATTTCGGAGTCAACTTCACGAAAGAATACTGGGACCAAGTTTTTCAAGAATTTCTTCGCGACTACAAAAGTGGATTCACCCCAAACCCCGACGTTCTGTGTAACCGCGAAATCAAGTTCAAATCTTTTTTTGAAAAAATCAAAGAACTCGGCGGACAGTACCTCGCCACCGGGCACTACTGCCAACTCGAATACCACGACCACGATGCTTTTCTTCTCAAGGGCGCTGACCCCGGCAAAGACCAAAGCTATTTCTTGTCTCTAGTCGAAGCAAAAACCCTCAGAAATGTGATTTTTCCAATCGGCCATTTATTGAAATCAGAAGTGAGGTCATTGGCCGAACATTACGGCCTCGCGACCAAAAACAAAAAAGATAGCACGGGTATTTGTTTTATTGGTGAACGAAAATTTCCAAAATTCTTAGCAGACTACATCAAACCCAAAAAAGGGCCGTTCAAAACCTTAGACGAAACGACAGTGGGCACCCATCAAGGCGTGCCTTTTTATACCTATGGTCAGCGCCGAGGCCTGGGCTTGGGTGGTCAAGGAGAGCGTTGGTTTGTGGTGAGAAAAGATGTCGGGCGTAATGTGGTCTATGTTGAGCGCGGAGAGAATCACCCCGCGCTTTTTTGTGACGACCTTGAACTCGACGAAATGCACTGGATTGCAAGCCCAGAAGAAGCAAACGCGCTTCAGTTTCCGCTCAAATGCAAAGCGAAAACCCGTTACCGCCAAGACGACCAAGACTGTGTGGTTGAGTTGACCGCCCCTGGTAAATTTACCGTGCGCTTTGCCCAACCCCAACGAGCAGTCACTGAGCGTCAGGCCCTTGTTTTATACTTAGGCGAGAGGTGCCTCGGCGGCGGGCCCATTCGAGCGCGTGGCCAAACTTATTTCGAGAAAGGTCTACAGCTGCCCAAAAATTCAACACCTGAGTGTTAACGCTGGTAACTGTGTCGCCCCAGACTGCAGAGTGAAACCCCTAATTTTGTAAGGTTTTTTTGCTGATTTTCAAATCGCAGTCTTCAAAAAAAATGGGTACCTCGGCACGCCCCTTGCTCTATTTAGCAGTCAAGGGGAACCGCTTTATGGCCACTTTTATTAAATCAATCCAGACGATTGCCGTACCCACCGTGTTCATCATTACTTTTCTTTCAGGCTGCGCTAACTCAATCGGCTCTTCATCTGATTTACAGTATGATCCCAACGGCAACAGCACGTCTTCGAATTCATCAGCCGCTTCGGCATCAAACCAACTAGACCCCAATGCTGATTTCAATGGTGACGAAACCCACTGCAACAACCGCAAGCGAAACATCTTAGGCGTAGACACCTCAACAAGCAGTAGCTCATTCACCGCGTGCGACTACAAAGAAGATTTCTATTCAGTCGAAGTCTGGGGAGAACTTGAAATTCCAAACGACAACATCGCCACCGGCGCCCCTGCGCAAAATGGTGTTTGTTTTTTTCCTGCTCAAGTTTTTCCGGGCACTACTGGAGCTAAATCAAATGAGATTGTTGACGGTTATTCAGACAAAATTGTATTCAAACCCGATGCTCAAGGCTTACCGATGAGAAAATGCTTCAAATTACCGGCCGGTTCTTCTGCCGTTAACGGCATTAAGCTCACTTTCGCCGACACTTATTTTGACTACTTGTATGTCACCCATCTCAGCACCGCCCAAGCGATGAGCCAATGCCTCATCTCAGGCTATAAGCAGCTCTGTCCCGAACACACCGAAGGACAGTTTAGAACGATTTTAAGCAAGACTCCGCAAGGCTAATGAACTAACCGAGAGTTCGTGATGGGCCTTGCCTCTTCGTCTTCTCCCACCTCTTGAGCGCCTCGGCGATAATGATCAGCCAGACTCTCGTCAGTTGTAGGAAACGCTTCAAGAAGCTCAATTTCTTCTTCTGAATCAGTGTCACGCGCAACGACTACATAGAAATGTTCGTTTCCTTTTTCAGCAAAGTACTTAATGAAATGATAAAGCTTTCGGCCTTCTTTTTCTTCTTGAGACCAGACCTCGTCAGGGGCCTCAAGTGTTGGCTCAAGGCACTTTCGATAGTCTTCAAACTGAGACTTCGGAATATCATTCGCGCCTCGCAGCTGCATCGCTTGTGCGCGAAACGTTTCTTCAGTGCTCCAGCCATCTCGCGCTAGACCATCTGAAGCGACGTCAGAGGCTCCTGGTTGGCTCACTTCGGCTTCAAGATCTCTGACTGCCGTACTACTACCAGGCGCTGGCTTCACCCATTCAACGCGGCTACCCTTACGGTACTCACGCACCATAGACTCACTTTTTGTCACAAACGCTAGAAAGAGAAAACTCGGCTCTGATTTCAAGAATAGGCAAATACAAACTGACCAGACCGTCTGGTTACCCGGTTTAAACTCAGACACCAAGGTGTACCGAAAATCACCAGCCAATGTTTTTTCTTGCCAAATTTCGTCTGGCTCTTGCAGGGTGATCCACCGCAAGTGAGCGTATTCTTCTCGCTGTTCGGGGGTGATGTCGTTCGCTGGCCTGCGCCCAAAGTAATCTCGCTCAAGCCTTTCAATGTCAGTCGAAAAATATTTCGTGATGCATTCTTCTGAACAAAAGACTCGACCCACTTCTTCTTCAACAAACAGTGCTTGTGAACCAGGCAGAAGATTGGTCTGACAGTTCACACAATGTTCACTGAGACTTCGAGATAACGGTTTCTTCTTTTTACCGGTGGTTTTTGAGTTTTTTGATTCTGACGTTATGCTATTCACATCGACGTGACGAACTTCCTTGTTCTTCATTTCATGCTCCGACGTTTGTTTTTTAGATGACAGTTTCGTTGACAGTTTTTTGGCGGCCTTTTTTCCCATTAGCCCCCCCCACATGAAACATTGTCAGGGAAAAAAATGACCGTGTCAAATAACGAAAATTTCACCTACCATTATCTTGAGACAGGAGAAAGTTTAACGATGGCCATCTCTTCGGTATCGCCTTCTAGCCCCATTCAGAGCGTGACTCAAGTCACCAAACGCAGTCAAAATGGCAAAGCCCTAGACGCTCCTGATATTCGTGCCTTAGATGCAGAAAAAGAGGCTCAGCGCCGCATTACCGAATCCGAAAGAAACGTCAATCGAACTGAACATGAGACCCAACTCAGGCTAGAAAAAATCAGTTCGGACTTCAGCGCAAGGCAAGAAGTCGAAATTAACCGCAAAGAGGCTTCACTTAATAACATCAAAAACAAGGGAAACGAGCAGATAAATACCACCAAGCACCAGCTTGATGAAGAAGTCACCAAGTTAAAACGAGAGGGCGAGCGAGAACTCAAACGCATTAAAGAGTTCTACAAAAATGAAATCGACTCAACGAAGTCAACCGGTGATGTCAAACTCAAAGAGATGTCGGGTAAACACAATCTCGCCGTAACCAAAGAGGTCGAAGAAACCAAAGCTGACATCAAGAAAGTCAAAGATGAACACCTCATTCAGTCTAAAACGCTCAATGAACGCATCGAACAAGACATTCAAAAAACCCAGGTATCGTCAAAAAACTACCTTGATAACATTCGAGAAAATTCGATGGCTGCTAATGAAAAGGTCGAAAAACAGTACCGTCAAAAATTTGATTCTCTTCAAAATCAGCAACAAGTCTCAATTGCCCGAATGCACGAAAGTTCAACTAAAAAGCTACACGCTCTTAGAGACGAATACGCCACGAAGCTTGACGCCTACAGTGAACGCAACCAAGACCCCTTCTACCAGATGAAGAAATTCGACACCGATTTTCGCGAAACTGACGAGGCCTATATTTTAGCGGCCAAAGTACCGCCACATGAACGCGACCGAATAACGATTACCGTACGAGGCAATTCTCTCGTTCTCGCGGGCCAGCGCCAAAATGATGAAAAAATTGAGTCTGAACCCGGAAAAACACAGACGACTTCTAGCTATCAGGCGTTTTCTGAGTCGTTCCCCATTCCCTATCCCGTTGAATCAAAGCAACTCGCTAGAGAATACGACAGCGGCACTCTTTACATTTATCTACCCAAAAAGCTGACTTACGAGCGTCCCAAATTCACCGCCCAAAAAGTAAATGGTCTCATTGCCATTGAACGGCCCGACTTTCCGAAACGGCTACCGATTGAGCCTGGCAGCCAAGGGCCCAATGAGAGCCACGCTGAAAATTCAATCGCTTCGAACCAGCAAGCGCAAAAGAAAGACCCTCCACTCAGCGTGTGAATGAGTACTAAGATTTTTTTGTGAGTTCTTCAATTTCTTTGAGCATGAATTTCAGTCTTGATTGCAGACTCTCAAGATCAGCCAGATTTGCTTTCAAAGATTCGACTTGAAGCACAGGCGACTGCGATAGCTTCGCTGACCGGGTAAATAGCTTTGCCGCTTCTGGAATGCGATTAGCCTCGAACTTTGGAGCCGCGTAAGGCTGAATAGACGGCTGCACTCGGTTAGCGATGTTTTGCATCAATTGATGCCCTGCCGGCCCACGTAAAGTCTGGGCTGCGTCTTGGGCTTTGATCACGCCTGAAGACAAGCCACGTTTGTCATAATCTTTTGACTGGTGCTGAATGACGACGGGGCCATCATTGCTCCACCCTTTACGATCACTTTTATAAATCTGATAGAGATTCGAATAAACAAATGCAAATTTTTGAGATCGATCACGAGTTGCTGACATTGCGGTAGACTCCCTTCGCTTCAACATGAACCACACCTGCTGTTTGCCGATGTTTTTTTAAGCATCGACACAACAGACAATAGAGCAACGAAGGTGCCAGAAAATGGACTTAGTCAGAGAAAAATACCGCAAGATAAACCCTAGTAATGATAAGACTTATTTTATGAATCCCACATTTTTTAGACAATTCACTGTCTAATCTTTTGACACGTGTCAGGCAGAACCGAGTCGACCCTTTTCTTCTGACAGCTGACTGCTTCTCACTCGCCTACCTGCCGGGAGCAATTGAGAACGGAAGTGAGACATCGCGACTAAAGATCGACTTAGCCTTCACCCAGGTATCGACGACCTCGCCTGACTGACCCAGCACTTGAACCTCTAGGTGGCGGTCGTCAGCAGACAACCAGAAAGCTGTGCGCTTCTGAGCGCTAAAGAAAACCTTAGAGTTGCGCCGCCCAAAGGGCCCCATGCGCCCACCGGCTGCCCCAGTCGTCATGAACTCAATGCCATTGTTTCTCGCTCGCTCAAATAAGTGGGTGTGACCATTGAGCACCAGGTCAACCCCCATTTGTTCAAAAAGGGGCAACAAGTAGGTTCTTATTTTTAAATGCTCTTTAGATAAGAACGGCAGGGGCAAATGCCCAATGCCATTACTAAACGGTGGGTGGTGAAACGCCACAATTTTCCATTGAGCTGGCACAGCTAATGCCGACTCTAGCCATTTCACTTGTTCTTCAATATCGATTCTTTTTAGATAGAAATTTGAATTCAGTACAAACAATCTGACAGGCCCCGCCTCTACCACGTAAAAAGCCTTATCGGGCTCAACGTCGAAAAATTCAGAATAGTTTCGAGCTTGCTTACCTGAATCGCGGTAATCGTGATTTCCGATTGCCGAAACTATGGCTTGATTGCCTAACATTGGCCTCATGGCCCGAAAGAACTGCCGCCACATGCCTCGATTACCGCCGGTTTGCACGTGATCGCCGCCGTGCAGAACAAATTGTGACGGCAGCTTTGCGAGAATATTCGAAAAGACCTCGGCTATCCACGGAGCCTTCTGGGTATCAGCTAAGAAAGTAAACTGCACTTCTTTAGATTTAGCACAAGGAGGCATAACCACCCGAGCGGGAGCAGGCATTCCGGTAATCTGGTATTCAATGAGTTCTGCTCCTAAATCTCGAGTCTCGCAGCCATCGAGTGGTGAATCTGCTCGCCAGATGTCGCGGTCTTTGTGTGCAGTCACGACCTTTTTTTCACCTGCGATGGTAAACTCAGCTGTCGCTCCGTTGGCTACCGCACACAAGGGATTAGCTCCGGCGTCTGAACGGTACCCCCAATTTAACACGGGCTTCACAGTGCCAACCCAGGTCCAGTAAGGCAAAATTTCAAAGCATCCATCTTCTGGGGTAACGCTATTTTCCCACCTCTCTTCAGAGGCCTCAAAATCTGAAAATTCAGACCCATCAGACTCATAACCATCGCCGTTTTGCTGAGGCTTTATGTATTTTTGATCACCCTCAGGAGTTTCTCCTGTCATGTAATCTTCTTGATCGTCTGGGTCGATTCTAAATTGGTGTGTAAACCGGGGTCGAAACTGCGGCTGGGGCTGCACTCCAACCTCGGGAGCCCTTGCATGAGCGAATTGAACAGTTGTTATTAAAAAGGAAAAACTACACACCACTACGAGAGTCGTAAAGACTCTTTGTGACTTGATATTCATTAGGCGGTTTTCCCCTCCAGAAAAATTCACCAAATACGTTTCTTCTTTTAGGATAGGGGCATTTTGCCTACCTGACAATGACAAATATTTTAAGATCTGATTAAGAAGTGCTACTCACAAGCGGCACTGTCTTACTTTTTAAGATCACCCGATCGCGAGTGACGAGTGGAACCTTATACACGATACTTGTTGCCGAAATGAGTTCATCAGCCGGGTCACTCTTAAAATCAAGAAACCTCGTACTCAAAGAAACCTTTGCATCGACGGGCCAAACGGTCAGCGAGCGCAGAACCTCTTGAAAATGACTGCTTTCGAGATCAAGTTCAATTCGCTTCAATTGAATGAGTTTGGCCAGCTCCCAAAGCACGATGGCAGAAATTCCCCACGAATGGGCTTGTAGTATTTTTCGCTCCTTCGGATGCAATTGATCAAAAAGCGCAAAGACTAAAACGTGCGTATCTAAATTGATCACAGTTTGGCTTTCCATTTAATTCCTGTCGAAAGTAGGTCATCACCTTCTTTGATAATACGACCCTCACCTTTCAGGCAGCCAATCAATGACCCTGAATCTGAACGAATAGGAATAATCTTTGCAACTTCCTTACCATGTTTAGTGATGATCAACCCTTCTGAATCAAGGTTGTCAATAATCGAAAGGCATTTCTCTTTAAAAGCGGCAGCACCCAATTTTTTCATGACAAAGCCCTCTTAACGCTCTCAATTCAGAGTACAGCATAGTCATATTATCTGTCTAGTCATAAAATATGACCACCCCGTGAAGTGACGCACGAACCTCAAAGATACATCTATTTTAATCGGGTGAACTCACCCGCCACCACGATCTGCCACATTCAAAGGTACTTTCGAAACCAACGACTCAAAATGCGGTTTTTACGCATTTTCTTAGCGACTTTTTCGTATCCGGTTAGCGAATCCGGGCCAACGAAATGGTTCTTATCTATCGATAACTTTTGGCATTGATTCACGGCCCTTGACTCAATCGCGTCAGCCACCTCGCCCGCAAACCGATCACTTTCGACCTCAACGGCAATCTCTGAATTGATGCGATCACTCATGTAATCTAAGTTAAACGACCCAACAATCGCTCTTTTTCGATCAAATGCGAATACTTTTGCGTGAAGTTTTGAAGGCCCCCGATCGACGAATATCTCAACCCCTGGCACCTCTTTTAAGATTTTTTTCCAATCAATCAAAAACGCGGCCTGGGTCATGTAGCTATCTGAGCTGATCGGACTATTCGTGACGATCTTGATTTTGACTCCTCTGGCACCCGCTTGCACGAGCTTTTCTTTTGTCTGGGGAGTTAAAATCACATACGGGTTCATCATCAAAATTTCTGATTGGGCGGCATCCAGTTCGCGGTGCAGCTCTTCGGTGATTTCTTTTCGCCAGCCATAATATGCCAAATTGTCGAGAATGCTCACATTCGCTTGTTCTGGGCTCCACCGAATTTCATAACTGATTCCGCCTTTAATTGAATTCATGTCTTCAAGTGCAGGAAAGACTCGTGTAGTGTCAGCACTCAAACTTTCATTTGTCATGCGTTCGGTGATGGCTTGCCAAGCTCGATTCAAGAACCAGGTGTGAGTGTACCAGTTACCGAATCTTTCGAACCGCACGCGGTTTGATCTCGAAAGATCAAACTCGTCGTCGAAAGCTCTTCGCACGGCATTCGCAACCCCCACAGAGTCAACTGCGATGTCGGCATCGAAGTAAACCTCAGGATCGTCAGAGGGGTCTAAGAAATACCGATCAGCGATATTTCGGCCCCCGACTACCAAATACTCGTCATCAACTAATAATATTTTATCGTGATTTGAAACGATCACCGCTTTCTGAAGTCGGTTAGCCACAAACGGATTAAAAATTCTGACTTCAACCCCGGCCTCAACCAAGTCTTGTAAAATGTCTTTTCCGAGTAGACCGTGGGCAAGTTTGAACGACCCGCGCGCATCTAGCATGAGCTTCACTTCAAGGCCTTCTCTGGCTTTGTTCATGAGCAAGCCAAGAAAAGCCTCACCGAAGACGTCTTTTTCGATAATGAAATAAGTGGTAATGATCGACCGTTTGGCCGACTTCAGTAATTGATAGCGAGCAAACCACGCGTCTGAGTTTTTCGGCAAATAGGCCACGCGGCCGCTCACCGGCGTTACGGCCGGGGTAGGGCTTGCTTCTAGTGAACCTGCAGCTGCTGTATCAGCAGCACCCGCAGTGGCTTCATCTGCCCAACTCTTAACACCGACTAGCAGCCCCGCTGAAAGAGCGATAAAGAGAACAAACGACCAAACAAACGCGACCGAGCTTAGCGAAAGCTCAAAACGAGACTTCTTTTCATTCATTGCTTCATTCATTGGTTTACCCACCTCTGATTTTTGCACCCAGGTGGTTCAATATTGCGGTAGTGCGTCAAAAGTCAAACGGGGCGCAAAAATCCTAGCCTGTTCTCAAGCTACGCAATACAACTCAGCCTAAAAATTTCTTCGCAACCCCAACTCAGCGGTATGAGCAGACCCATTAGTCTGGGCTTGCGCGCGCCATTCCCAATTAGGGCCAAGCCACTCACCTGCCCAATGCGAAACCTGAAACACCGCCTCGGGCTGAAAGGCAACTACTGAAGCGGTATAGGCGTAATCAAGGTAGCCACCCAAGCCTACCTTCCACGAATCAGACAGGCGATAAAAATACATGGGATGTAACCCGAGTGAAGCGTAAACACCCCGATGCGGGCTTGAATTCGAACTGATGTACCCTGCCTGCATTTTTAGCAGCGGCGAGAGTACGACGTTTTCACATCTAAAGGTAACGCCTCCCTCACCCACAAAAGACCAACGCGTGCACTCATTACGATCGCAAAACTGCGGGTGATCACGGCCGATGTCAAACCCCCAAGACAAAGCTTTTGTAATCGGGTGAAAGTGACTCAAGGTTAAAACCTTGATGAAATGAAAATTTTCAAGAACCCAATCTTTCGATTGAGAAAAGTAGCGGCCCTCGAACTCTAAAAATCGCACTTCAAGCTCTGACGGACTGGCCTTACCCGCTTGAATGATCTCGTTATTAGCCGGGCGAATAATGAAACTCGCAAATGACCCTAAGGTGTTTTCGGCGCCGTAGCCAAGACCGAAAGTGATCGGCCCGTGAGTGTCTTTCGGATCAGAATATTTCGGTTTTTCAATCTGTAGCGCCTGCGAATGAACCTTGAGTTTTGAACGCCGAATGAGTAACTCTTTTCTCACTCCTTCAAACTGTTCTGGGTGGCCAGTACCAGCCAGTTTTTGAGAAAAATCAAGAAACTCTACCCAAGCATCAATCACCCGAGTTTGCCCATCAACCGAAACTGTCGCCAACTCAGAGTCGATGAGCTTGAGCTCGTCAGCACTCACACTGCCCGGCTTTCTAATGATCTTTTTTAAGATCACTTGCTCAGCTGAGTTGAGTAACTCATAGCGCGCCAAGAACTGCCGCCAATTAGACGCCTGAAAATGACTTTCGCCCACAAGGCCTGGGTAATTTGCAATTTCGCGAACCGTGTCTGACGGAATCACCCAGGTTCGAAATTTCGGAGTGAGCTCAACTTCTGGTTTAGCCGCTTCGATTAATAACATCGGCAACCACGAACAGTTCTCATCAAAATAGTAGTACTCTTGAAAATGCTTACCGAACTCCCAAGCACTGTTCACAATAGCCGTGAGCTCGTCGCCCGAGAGATTGAGCGGGTACTCCCAAAGGTCTCTCGATTCTGAATTATTGTATTCTTGTAGTTTGACATAATAAGGAGTGAGACTCAATTCGCCCTTAAACCCGCCCGATAATCCCTTAATCATGTACAGCAACGTGTTTTGGGTATCGATGCTTGCGGCGTAACTCAAGCCCACGTCGAGTAGCTCTAGTTGCGACGTCGAGTTTTCACGTAGGTGCAGCTTAATCAGCGTGTGCCCAAACATCGAAGCCGCGCTTTGCGGGTAGTAAGAAGAAAAAACCAACGAAGCACCGACAACGTCGATGCCTTTTCTCCAATCATCGAGCGCCTTGCAATTCACACGTTTCAAACCGTATTCAGAAAAGAGCTTCAACTGATTGTCTAAAAAGGCCAACCGAGCCGGAAAACGACACTGTGCGTGTTCATCGGGTTTCGCTAAATCTTCAGAGTCGAAAAAACGATTCACATTGGCAATGAGTTCGGCTTTCAAATCGGTTCGACCAGTCGGGGCCAGGTAAAACCGCGAATCACGAATTAAACCCGAATCTTTCTTGATCAGGCGATTCTGATAGAAAAGAATTTTTCGCCAATGCGGCATCAACCACAATTGTTGTTCATCAATTTTTTTCAAGAGACCAGCAGGAGCATCTGCGAACGCAGTTTTACCCCCCGTGAGGCTCAGAAGGCCCATGCAGTAAACGATGAAAACTGAGCCGAAGCTAATCTTTTTGACGTCAAAACGCATCATCATCAAATAAGAGACTTAGGGTAAATAGAAAAGCAAAAAAAAGCCGATGCTCCCATTTAAGTGGAAACATCGGCTCCAATTTTTTAAATTTCGCTTCTAAATTAGCCTAGAAGGTCACAGTGTGCTTTTAGGTTTTCATTTTTCTGAATCGACTCTCTGTAACGATTGAGAACTTCTTTCGAGTTCGTATCTTTAAAGATTTCGCCATACTGATTTTGACTGTGCTTAGCGAATTCAGCTTTGTCTTGGCATCCCAAAACTTCAGCCAAACCATCAAGGTGCGTGCCTTGTCCAGCAGCGGCTTCTTTACTTAGGCTTGCATAATTAGCATCGAGATAGACTTCTTGTTCCATCGCGGTTTGTTGACCATCAGGTACGCAGTTTGACGTACCCGAACTCATGGCCCAGGTTGGACTAGCAAACGAAATGTATTGTCCAATGACGTAATGAACGAGTGCGACTCCGAGTTGTCCGCCCATGTCATCTTTTTGAATGACGTAGGTACCCAGTCCGCAACCGGCCATGCCATATTTGCGCTTATATTTGCCAGACTTTGCCCCTTCAGCGGCAGAAACTGACGAAACTAAACCCGTTTGAATTAAGAAAAAACTAAGTGTTAAGAATCCAATGATTTTTTTCATTATTTTGTTTTCTTTCTGTTCGTTAGATTGCGTTACACTGAGCCTTGAGGTCTGGCTTCGCGTTGATTTCGCCTTTAATCGCATCTAAAACAGCTAAGGCACCTGGTTCAGAGAAAATCTTTGAGTAAGCGCCTTGTAGCGTTGCTCGAAAATTTTGATCAGCGTTTGGCTGACAGTCCATCAGTTTTTGAAGTACCACTAGCGTGTCACCCGAACCTTGAGCCACATCTTTTGAAAGAGTCGCAAGATTTGAAGTCACGAAGTTTTCTTGAGCTACCCAAGTTTCATTGGTTGGCGTACAGTTTGAAGTGCCGCTGGTGATCGCAAACGGTGAACCAAAGGTACCGTTAGTGGTGGCTGCAGAAACCTGCGAACCTCCGCTACCGAATACGATTGAACCCACTCCGCAACCTGCCATACCATATTTATAATCGTCGGCACGAGCAGAAGATTGTGAAAACACCCCCACTGCAATCATTGCCAATTGAAGTAACGCTTTACTACTGAAACATAATTGTCTCATGAATGACTCCTTTCTTAAGAGTTTTAAAGATTTTTAGGTAAGAGTGAATTTCAGTCAAGATTTTATTGAAAAATTTGGTGAAGAAAGTTCAAAGTACTTCATGGTTCTTCATCATCGTCATCAACTACGTCTTTGTCTGCAAAAGCTGGTTGCAAAGTTTTCAATTGCGTGTCTGCTCGCTTGGGGGTTCGGTTGCAGCTCGATGCTGTACTACCCCTCGCATGAGATGCTTTACCCGCCCGAAAAAAAAATTCACCAAAGCCCAGAAGAAGTAGCCTTTTTTTCTCGCGACGGCGCCGAACTCGCGGGTTGGTATTTTTCTTCTGAAAAAAATCGCCAGCGTGAGCCAACGGCAGAAGAAAAGCCCCCCAAAGCGTTAGTCATCTTTTTTCACGGCAACGGCGAAAACATGACGTCACACTACCTAAGTTTAGCTTGGATACTAGAACATCAAGTCGATTATTTTATTTTTGATTATCAAGGTTATGGCATTTCACCAGGAACTCCCAGTCAGAGAAAAACCGTCGACGACGGAGCCGGCGCCATTTCGTGGGCTCAAGACTATTTGAGAAAGAACCATTGGGAATCGAAAACACCCCTAGTCATCTTGGCTCAAAGTTTAGGAGGCGCAGTCGCCCTCAGAGGGTTGACCGAATTGTCAGTTGAAGCCAAGCAGCAAGTTCGACTGGTTCTTCTGGATTCGACCTTCATCGAGTACACCGATGCGACCCGCTCGGTGCTCAGTCAACATTGGCTGACTTGGCCTTTTCAGTGGCTAGGTGAAATCGTCATTTCAGATAAATTTAGCGCCAAAGGCCTGCTCAACGAATTGCCTCAGGCTGCTACCTACGTCGTGATGCATGGAGATCACGATCGAACGATCGATTATTCATTGGGCGAAGATCTTTTCAATCGCCTACCCACCAACAATAAAGCCTTCTGGAAAGTAAGCGGCGGAACCCACACCAGCGGTTTCTGGCAAAAGAACCCTGAGTTTCGCACAAAATTCTTGAATGCGATTGAAGGGGTCAGCAGCCACGGCATTAAACTCGAATAGCGCTTCTTATGGTTCGATCATTCAAATTCATCTACCTAGGCTGGGGTAAAAAAGGGTTCCTGCAAGCGTTATGCGTCTTACGAGTAGGGCATTTTAGGCACCGTTTTTTTTCGGAACCGACATCGTGTCGTCGCCCGCTATGGCGCATCATGCGCCGCGGGAGTCCGAAAAAAGACGGTGCCTAAAATGCCCTACTCGTAAGTGCAGGCAATGCAGGACGCAGCCCCTTTATTATCCCAGCCTAGGTAGATGAATTTGAATGATCGAAAAGAGCGAGAGCCGTAGCCTGAAACCTAAATTAAGAATCTATCCGGAAGCAGCCGACTCAGTCTTTTTTTTTCGCTTTGAAGCTCATGCGAATATTCAATTCGACATCGTTTCGACTTAAGAACTCTTCGACCAAAGCCGCTGGGTCAAGTTTCTCAGTGGCTCGATCAATGATTTCAGTTGAGAGCTTCGACAGAAATTCATTCTTAGTCTTGCCGGCAGACTCTAAAATTCCACCCATGAGCTCTTTAGGTAGCTTAATTTCAGAGACCAAACCGCGCAAACTTTCTTCAGTGAGAAAAATTGCGCCCACGCCGACGGTCAATACTTTTTTTACTAAATCAGATGCTTTCGATTGGAGGTCATCAGCTGCCATTGGAGTCACCCGCCTTTATTTAGCTTTTTTAGCCTGTTTTTCGAAGCCTTTAACCATACCAGGAAGGTTGCCCTTCACTAGCTTGCCCAAGATAAATCCGGGAACCGGAATCTTGAATTCAACGTCAAGGTAATACCGCGCTTCACACTTCGATGCCCCAGCGTCTTTAATTTCCCAACCGCCGTCATTTTTTTTGAAAAAATCACTTTCAACGAGCTTCCACTTCACGGTGCCTTTTTCGGGGTCAGCCACCAAGTCTAGAGTGTACGAAACGTCTTTCATTAATGACACGAAATACGTCACCCTCGCCGTATTGCCCTCACGCTTGTCGATTCGTATTTTCGTTACGTTTTCGACAAACTTAGGGTAATTTTCGTAATCGGTAATTGTCTTTAACAACTGATCTTTACTGACGCTTAAGACTTCCTTGACTTCAGCTTGTGCCATTGGCGGGATTCTTCCTTTCGTGAACTCTCGTTGGTCTCTAGTATTTCGGTTTTCTTGCAAAATGGTGTTCGGCGTGAATAAAACGAACGGTTCCGCTCTCAGAACGCATCACCACCGAGTGGGTCGTAGCCCCTCCGCGTGAAAAGATGACGCCATCAAGAAAAGTGCCGTGCGTGACGCCAGTTGCGCAAAACATGACATTGCCCTTTGCCAACTCATCGATCAAATAAACCTTATTGAGATCGCGAATTCCCATTTTCAATGCGCGAGCTTTTTCTTGTTCGTTACGAAACGTCAGTTGACCTTGAAAATCGCCGCCCATACAGCGAAGAGCGGCTGCTGAGATGACTCCTTCTGGTGCGCCACCCGTGCCAATCAACATATCGACGCCGCTACCTTTTTTGCAGGTCGCAATAGCCGCCGAAACGTCACCGTCGCCAATGAGCCAAATTCGAGCTCCCGCTTGCCTTACCTCAGCGATCAGTTCAGCGTGTCTGGGGCGATCTAAGATCACAACGGTCAAGTCTTCGACCTCACAACCCTTGATTTTCGCCACTTCTTTTAAATTCTTAGTCGCGGTTTCGTTGAGGTCAACTGCACCTTTAGCCTCTGGACCTACGGCAATTTTTTTCATGTACGTATCGGGTGCGTGCAAGAAATTGCCTTCTTCGGCAATCGCAATGACTGAGATTGAATTGCTGCCACCACTCGCGCAAATCGTCGTACCCTCAAGCGGGTCAAGCGCTAAGTCTAGCCGCGGCCCGCCTGAGCCTTTTCCAACCTTTTCACCAATGTAAAGCATCGGCGCCTCATCGCGCTCGCCTTCGCCGATCACCACAGTACCTTCGAACGAAATCGAGTTTAACATTTTTCGCATGGCCTCAACGGCAGCATGATCGGCGATTTTCTCATCACCTCGGCCCATGTAGCGAGCGCTATCAAGCGCAGCCATTTCAGTGACACGAACAAATTCTAAAGCAAAGTTACGATCCATGATGCCCCTCGATTGTGAGTACAGAAATACATTTCTTTTTCAATTCTACGCTTAAGTTAGAACTTAAAATGAGCCGTTTTGCAATTCCCAATTTTTCAGAACTAGGTGCCAAATCTAGCTCAAAATCTGAACTATCAAGACTGAAAATACCTCGGCTCTCGGATTGTTTACCGTTGCTAATCAATTTTCCGGTCTTGAGTTCTTGATCTTCAAAAAAAACACACAAGCCGTGCATCACGAGTGCCAAGCTTCTGAATTCACCTTCGCCGTGCTGCCAAATCCAGAATTCAGCCCCTGCCGCACCATGGTACCACAAAGAACCATCGAGCGAGGGCCTCAAACTCATCGACTTGCCAAGCCGTTCAGGGTCGAGGTAAGAGCGAATCGATTGCTTCACCTCTGGATTGAGCTCAATAAACTCACACCCAACCCAGTGACGGTTGACATGCCTAACAAAAACACTGACCGAGCATTTCTCACCATCTAAATTGACTATTCCCTCAAAACGTGAACCCGCGGTGAATAGAATCAAATCTTCGGGGTCAATGATTTTGATACCCATACCCTGTTCAGTCAGATCGCTGATTAAGAAAATTTTTCCGTTTCCGGCATGACGAAACTGCTCGCGCGCTAAGGGTACTCTCGAAAATCGTCTGCGCTCACTTTGTGTTTTTTGCATTGAATTGACCGGTTGATTAGGAGTGTGACTCGTCATGGATTAACCTCTTTTTTGGTGTCTTCGAGAAATTCTCTCATACGTCGCCCTGTAAACTCAAATACGATTTCAGCGCCCTTAGTGACAATCAGTTTTGGAGGC
Organism: Oligoflexia bacterium; assembly: GCA_903895855.1. Lineage (GTDB taxonomy): Bacteria > Bdellovibrionota > UBA1018 > UBA1018 > UBA1018 > CAITVN01. Next base: position 31,872 of record CAITVN010000080.1, read on the forward strand.
CACTGACCTGATGAGGTCAACCCTCCAGAAAAAGAAACTAACGTACCCGGTTCTTTCACTTGCCCTTTGCCTGGCCCCAGGGTCAGGCCTTCAGAAATTTGGGTAAACACCATCTCGCCCTTTAGACCTTGAAAATGTCCCAAAATAATTTCGTACTTGATCACCGTAGGCGAGACTTCTGTAAACTGAACTAACGAACGTAGGTAATATTTCCAAACGCCGCCTTCAATCCAAAGCTGATTTTTTTGTCGATTGAAATCAGCCTTCTCGACAAATGGCACCTTTTCAACATAAATACGGTAATTAGTCATACCGGCCTTTGTTCGCTCAATAGACGCTTTAACGAACATTGACGTTTCAAAAGCATATTGAGTGAGTAATGGCCTAGGCGGTGTCACCGGCAATTCATTGAGGCTTGCGACGGCCTTAACTTCGCGGTCAGAAATGAGTGCGACCAATCGTTTCGAGGTAGCCAAAGAAGTAGACAATGAGACAGGCGAAGAGACAGACGAAACAACCGGCCCAAGCTCAACTGCCCAAGCGATCACGCCCCCCAAGAGCGACAAAGAGAACAATAAGGCGGTTTTCAATAATACTGCCCTGTTCTTACTCACACTGGCGGTTCTCTACCTTCTTTTGCTGCTTTTTTGACTTCTTTAGAAATACGCTTAGCTAATCGGAGAGCCTTTCGTCTTTCGGCCCGCTCTTTTCTCACTTCTTTCACGCGCACAAAAAAGGCGACTGCATAATCTTTTGCTGACCAAAGACTCAGACCTAACGAAATGTACAAAAGCACGAGACCGATATCATAAAGTGGAATCCCAAACACCCCGGGCTTAGAAATCATGAACCCGATGGCAAACATCTGAGCCACTGTTTTATATTTGCCACCGTCTGAAGCCGAAATGATCATTCCCTCAGCACTTGCTAACGCTCGTAACCCTGTGATCGCAATCTCGCGACAAATGAGCAACATGACCACAATCGGATGAATTCGCCCCAACTCCTGAAGCATGACCAGCGATGAAACGACCAAAAACTTGTCGGCAAGGGGGTCGAGTAGCTTACCATAAATGGTGACTACCTTCTGGGTTCGAGCGAGATACCCATCAAAATAGTCGGTGATACTGGCGACTCCGAAAACCAATGCGGCAGCAATATCCCAAGAATGCTCGCGCTTCATCATCAGCCCGATAACAATCGGAACAAACCCAATACGAATCATGGTCAATATATTCGGAGTGGTTCCGAACTTGAGTTCATCGTGAGGCTCTGGCCCTTCATGAGCCTCGTCACCGTGACTGTCTGAAACGTGCCCCTCTGAAGCGTGCGCATCAGACACTTCAGTCTCGTCTGGTTTATTTTCATTTCCGTCGACCATAGAAAACAGCATGCTACGTTATTCCTATCATTTCTTAGTTTTTGGGAGCAACCCAAGGCACATCTTCTACTGAATTCAGGTAATTGGCAAACCTTGCCCAAACAAAACACGCATCACTCAAGCGATTCAAGTAGCAAATCACCTCAGGTCGCAAGGTAACGCTTTTTGACAAAGTCACCGCCTCACGCTCAGTTCTTCTCACGACCGTTCTTACGCAATGCAAAGAGGCTGAAAACTCAGATCCCCCTGGCAAGACAAACGACTTCAAAGGCGACAAGAAGGCCTCAACTCGGTCAATTTCTTTTTCAAGCCTTTCAATCGCCTCGTCGTCCACCAAACTCATCGAAATCTTTTTATCAGCTGGGGTTGCCAATTCAGCACCCAATTGAAAAAGTTCAGCCTGAATCTCGCGAAATTCCATCAGAAGCCCACCTAAAAGCATCTGTTTTTCGCCCTGAAGTTTTGGCAAGACTTCACGAAGTCCAACGGCCATTGCGAAGCCCAGATGAGAATTCAACTCGTCAATCGTGCCATACACCTGCAGCCGGAGGTGGTCTTTATCGACCGATTCGCCCCCATATAGACTCGTTTGCCCTTGGTCGCCCCGCTTGGTGTAGATTTTCATAGGTTATATTAATCAATCACCTTTTTTCAGACTTGACCAGAAAGATACATGAGGTTAACTAAGACTTCATTGAACAGGATGCGGGCTTAGCTCAGTTGGCTAGAGCGCCACGTTGCCAACGTGGAGGTCGAGGGTTCGAACCCCTTAGCCCGCTCCAAAAAAATTCCAATCCCAAAAAAATCCAAAAAAATCCAAGACAATTCAAGAATGTTCCCTGGTAAAAACCAGTGGGCTGCTATTATGTTCACCCCATGCTACATGAACTACTAAAAACTTGGTTTCACTGGGTTGATCAATGGGGATACGCGGGTATTTTTATTTTAATGGCGATGGAAAGTTCGATTTTTCCAGTGCCGTCAGAAGTCGTGATGCCACCTGCTGCATTTTGGGCGGCCCAAGGAAAAATGGAATTTTGGGGAGTTGTCGCTGCCGGCACCCTCGGTAGCACGTTCGGCTCGCTCGTCAGCTACTACGCCGCTCAATTACTGGGCCTACCGTTTCTCAAAAAATTTGGTAAGTACTTTTTCTTGCCGCAAGACAAGCTCGAACTTGCAGAAAAGTGGGTAGCAGAATTCGGGGTCGTCGGAATTTTTGTCGCGAGACTATTGCCTGTGGTGCGCCACCTGATCTCAATGCCAGCTGGAATCTTCAAAATGCCAGTCGGGCGATTCACAGCAGTCACGACCGTTGGCGCCGGTATTTGGTGTTATATCTTGGCCTGGTGGGGCCAAAAAGTGATTGGCTCACGGCCCGAACTGCTCGATTCACCCGAGGCGATGGTCACGGTCATGAAAGATCAACTTCATTGGTTTGTCGCCGCAGTTTTGGGTTTTGCGCTGTTATACACCCTAGTCATGGTCTTCAAAAAGAAGGCACTAAAAAAGCTTCCAGCCTAGTTTAACCAATGATTTAAGCTAGATACGTTAGATTACCCCAAAAAAAGCAAAACATTCTCACGTAACGCGCCGCATTGCGTTATTTTTACTGGCATGCTATCCCTCCCGTCATGTTTAGAAGGAGATACCTATTTGCATCAAGAATTACGGCAACTGTAGCGAGTGGTTTTGCCGTTTTTTCGTGCTTTTCGGCCTATGCCTATTCAGACAATTTGGCGACTCCACCTAACTCACTAACCAACACACTGACTCATGACGGCCAGACGCCGATCTCGCAACCCTTGGCTCCCAAACTGGGCGCCGTGGGCGAGCTTCCGGTTTTAACTCAAACGAGTGGCAAGCTGATCTACGATTCTGTCTTAGAAAAACTCAAACGCCACAAAGAATTGACCGACGGACAAAAACAATACTACGCTTCAAGTATTTCTAAATACTTGGCCTTTCTGGGGCTTGCTCCTGAAGGGCCGACGAGCGCCGCGTACACGGGCGTAGTCAATCGCCTACTCAGCTCATCACTTCAGTTAGCCGTTTGCGACAACCTCGAAGACTGGAAATGCCTAGAAGCTGATGCTCAATTGACACCCAACATCAAATCTCGAATAGCAACCTCACCAAACCTGGGGTCACCCATCAACGCCGGAGATCACCTGAAACTCTCGGTCTACTTCACCGAGCGATTCAATTCTACTGATCCAGAAACCAGCAAAATTAGGCCAGTTATGGCCGAAACGCTGGGTAATATTCTTAAAAATCACGGCACCGCTGAAACTAAACTTGCCATCTACGGCATCGACGATCTCGATCACAGTATGAAGCCTGTGGTCAATGCGCTCAATCAATTGATGAATAATCAAAAAACCGATTTGAAAGCAGTTTTTGATATCAACTCAGGCAGTCGCTCAGAAAGTTTTGTACGAGACTACGATGTTGAAATCGAAAATACGCAAGTTCGGGTGGTTCCGCTCAAAGACCCCCTAATCTATACTTACGTGCCGCCTTCCGGCCTAGATGGGTCACCGTTGGTTTCAAATACTTCTGACTATTGGATCTTCGGCCGACCGGCTTGGATGGATGAACTCAAAAAAGCCGGCGCTCTGCCCGTTGACGGCTCACAAAAGCCCGGCGAACGCTATTTGAAAGATGTTTTTTTGTTTGAATCCACCTCTAAGGCCGAAGGCATCGACAAGTCACAAGGGGCTGTTCGGTTGCCTTTTTTCTACCAAGGAAGCAATAAAGTTCTTCAGTCGATCAACTCAGGAATTGTCAAAGACTCGCAAGCGCGAGCCCGCATTGAAATTCCTCATGAAGGAATCATGCACAACAAATTCGTGGTCATGACTGATTCTCAACACGAGTCATCGGTCTGGACCGGTACGACCAACCTTTCACGCACCTGCATGGGCTTAGAACAAAACGCCAATATGGGAGTTTTCATCGAAAACAATGCCATCGCCAGCACCTACCGCGACGAGTTCAATGAAATGTACGAATTCGATTCAAGCGTGACGCCTAAAGAGGTCAAGCTCGCCGACACGAATCACTTTCCAGTTGGCAGATTTCACCTAAACAAACGGCCGAACACTCACCGTTACTTTACGTTTAACGATGGCACCGAAGCACGGGTTCACTTTTCACCCACCGACGACGGTGAGCACCGCGCCATCGTACCAGCACTGCTTTCAGCTAAAGCAGGCGATGAAATTCGAGTGGCCATGTTTGGTGGCACCGGCGTTGAAATCGTCAGGGCATTTCAAATTGCAGCAGCCAGGGGCGCAAAAATAAAGATTTTAGTCGATGGAAACACGGGAATGGTAGCAGGCTCTTGGGCAAGAAATTCAGTTGCTAACATCTTAGATGAAAATCCGTATCTGTCTGCGTTTCCGAATTCTCAAGGTTCTATCGAAATTCACACTGAGAAATGGCGCGGGTACGTTCACCACAAGACAGCAAGTTTTACCCGAGTTCAATCTAACGGCTCGAAAATCGCCTACCAATTGATTGTCGGTTCTCAAAATTGGTCATCAGGTGGCAACGACCAAAACGACGAGAACATGTTGACTATTCGCAACCTCAATCAAACGATTAAGCCGATTGAAGAATTTAATCAGATGTTTGACCAGAAAATGTGGCCAGCGTCACTGCCCGTAACCAAGAAAATAGCAGCGCAGGTGATTCCAGTTTTAACGGGAGATCCGGTCAATTGATAAATCATTTAAAGTTATTTTAACGTCATTTTAGTCAAAAACTGAAGGAGAACCCGTCATGAAACCAGCCAAAATTGCGATACTAATCGCCCTCACCACAGTCGCTCAGGCCGAAGCCGCCACGAAACAGTACGTTGGCCCGCGCACCCCACTGGGTTTTGTCGGCCAGTTTGATAATCAAAAAGTATTTGCCGAGTTTTGTACCGGCACCGCGAAATCAACCGAAATTCCTGGGGTGAATTATAAAAACGAAAAAGTTTCGAAAGCCGCTCAGAAACTGTCTAAAATAGCGCCCTTGAGTTTCTATTTTTATAGTCAAACGCTCAAGGCCTACAACCTCGGTTCAAACAAAGACCTCACAGTCAGTATTCCGGCTGAAGCACCCAATGGCACCACGCCCCAGGCCCACGCGTTCTTGGTTCAACTTTGTGGCGAATTTCGAGACCGCGCGACCATGATCGATGCTAAATTGGGTTGGGTCGGCAATCTCTTCACTTTACCGAACGAAGATCAAAAACCTATCGACCTCACCCTAAACGTCTGGTCACAGTTTAGCGCCAAATCTTACAACGATTACATTCGATTTTCGGGTTCGCTTTGGTCAGCGAAAGCTCAAATTGCGAGAGCAAAGCCAGCCGGCACCGTTGACGGAATCAGTATTGATGCCCCCGTTGATGGCCAGACTGTTTGCGAAACCCAATTCGTCATTTCTGAGTACGTTGCGAAAAAGATCGCATTTGATGGCAACTTGCCTAACTACCTAACCGCGTACAAAGAGTTCGCCAAAAAATGTTCGGCCGCCGACCTCTACGATTACTACGATTTTAGAGGCGATTCGAATTTCAAACCGAATTCGCCTGAAAGCAATGCCATGATTTGGCATGCCTCTTCGATTGGGGCTCATTGCACTGATCGCTCTAAATCAGACGGCAAGATTACCGATGCTGACTGTCAGTTTTATTATCAGTACCCATTTTGGTCGCGTTGGTTAGCCGCTCGCAACGGCCTCACCACTTGGCTCATGCACACGAAAGACCACGATCAGTATTTTTCTGACACAAGGTCAATGCTCACCATGAAGCCGTTGCTGGGCAGCCCGGTGGGCCCGCTCAATTACACACTAGAAAAGGCCGATGCGAAATCTGACTTACTGGATGAGTTCAAGAACAGTATCGCTCTTTATCTGACTCAACCTGATATTGGTTTAAATTCAGTATCGAAACTAAAAACGCCTGAGTACGACTTTAGCCTTGTCTACAAACGTCTACGCGATGGCGTGAATCGCCACACCGATTGGTACGCTTCTGCGTACGATGACGGGCTCGGAGTTCCCAAAATCTCGCAACGAACACAAGCCTACTCACCGTTCGTGGCTTCAAGTTATGAAATGTCAAAATCAAACGGCTTCACCGCACCCGGTGTGACTGTTTCATCGCCGAGTGACGGACGAAAGCACTGGATGTTCATTTTCAGAATTAAGAAAAATCGCTGGGTCAACTCGGCATCGGTATTCAAAGGTAAGCCGATTAATTTTGACCTTCAGTGGTTTGACGAAACCAGTCTCGGTACGGTCAACCTAGCCAAATCTGAGCACGCCTGGGACCGCATGGGAACCGCCATCGAAACCGAACTCGATTCGATTCTCTATTTACACAATTTAGACACCAGCGGTCAGGTCGTCGGCAACGAGTAACTACCACAATCTAAACACCTCGATTGATCAAAGCGATCGGGGTGCTCAACTTGTATTGTGGTGTGTTTGACGCCAAAATGAGATTCGAGAAGGTCTTGGCACTTCACGAGAGCGCCCTCAGTGTCTTTCGCAATGATGTGCACGCTGAGTGCGACTTTGGTTCTGCCAGCGGTCCAGATGTGCAGGTCGTGCACCGCATTGACTCCGTCGACTTCGGCCAGCTCTTTGAATACGACCTCAGGCTGTAAGTGTCTGGGGGCTGATTCAAGTAACACTTCGAGTGCTTCTTTAATGAGTTCCCATGACCCGACCACCATGAAGACTGAAAAAACCAGGGTCACAATCGGATCAATGACATTCCAACCGGTAAAACTGAGGGCTGTGCCCGCAATCATGGCCCCTACACTGCCCATCAGATCAGTGATGATGTGCAGGTAGGCCGCACGATAATTCAACGACGCACCATGGGCGTGTCCTATATGACTATGACCATGCCCCTGGCTATTACTATGACCAAGGGGCTGACTCATGCCTGGTTTAGTACCGTGAACACCAGCCCTACTACGACTATTTGAATGGCCAGAATGACTGTGGCCATGGGTCGCAGGGCGAAACTTGACCTGGGGGTGAGCCGACGAGTCAAAAGAGTCAGACTTTGCTTGAGAATCCCCCTCATGCTCAGTTTGAGCTTTTGTCTTGTCAATCCGAGTCGATTTCAGACCTCCTGAAAGCACTTTCATGGCGGCCAAGTTTGCCAGTAAACCAACAAAAGCAATCACCAACACCCAAGGGCCCTTCACCTCAGGGGGTGATTTCAAGCGTTCAAATGCCTCGTAAACCAAGTACCCTGCGATTGCCCAAATACTGAGTCCGCTCACTAACGCACCCAAGATTTCAACCCGGCTATAACCGAACGTCATTCGTTTTGACGCCGGACGCGATCCCATCCAAAATAAGGCTAAACTGAGACCCAAAGATGCCGAGTCGGTAAACATGTGAGCGGCATCTGACCAAAGCGCCAAACTGTTCGAAATCGCGCTGCCGACGACCTCAACGACCGCAAAAACCAAAGTTATCAACAACGCTAATTTAAGTCCGCGCACTTCTGAAATTCGGTCATCCATGAATCTATTCTGTCTTTTTCGACACATCTTTTTCAATACCAAAGTTTTCGATACAGTTATCAAAGAGGGCGAATTTTCTAGAATCGCCAAATTTAGGTCAACAAGTCGCTTAAAACAGCCGAAGGAATGATTAGTACCATGAAAGACCATTCACCAAAAAAGAGTCGAGCCCTTTCACCAGACACCTCTCAGATTCTTTGGACGATCGCGGTGGGCACGGGTCTACTCATTGCCGTCGGCTTTCAGCTGCTTGGTGGAATGAACGATGTTGACCATGGCGAAATCACTTGGATCGGGAATCCAACTCCAAATCACCTAGAAGCAAAAATCAGTATCGAAGCATCGCGACAGCCCGCAACTGCAAGTGCTGACCTCGAATAAAAGCCTCAAATCAGGTTTTTCGGTATTTTTGACGATTTTAGCTAAAGCTCGGTCGCGCGGCTCGGCTACGCAACTAGCCCGTTTTACCGAAAAGCTCACTCGTATAATACGGTCGGTGTTCAAGGTACACGGCGCCTGGAATGGCTTTCGAATTCATGATCGAAGCCGGAATTCTGTTTTGCGCATCTATGTCATCTTTATGGTGGCGCCCGAGTATGCAGTGCCCAAGTTCATGAAACAAAACAAGCTCAGCCAAATCTTCATGGTGATCTAATGTCGGTAGTTTGTCTTTCCACCATTTCTCATCTACCACGACCGTAGGAACGCCCTGTTCTTGGGTACAAATGGCAAGCGCTCGATTGACTTTACTCTTGGTCTTCACTTCTTCTTCATTCCCGTAACGAATCACCAAATCTTGATCTTCAATACTCAGACCTTGGGTCTTAGCCTCGTTTTTGAATTGATCAACATAAGCAGCAAACTCGCCGTACTCGTGCTTTTTCGCCGGTTTGGCGCAGCCAGCGGTTAGTGAAGTCATGATGACAAAAGCGACAATCATTTTTCTTGAAAAATTCACGTTTCACCCCCAAGCAACTCTGACTCAAAAACTAGTGACTATAGTTGATACAGTTTGCAATGATGGTGCCTCGCCGACAAAAACAAGTAAGTGCCTGTAAATGTGAAAGATTTTCGACAATTCTAAATGCTGAGTTTTAACCAAATTCATGAGTTCGCATAACAGCTGTCAAAACATTTGACACCGAAACCCAAGCAGTCTCATAACGATGACAAATGAAACTCAAAGAGAATGCACCCGCAGGCACTTGGCTCGTGAAGAGCGAACCTGAAACCTACAGCATCGAATCGTTAGCAAAAGATAAGAAAACCTTTTGGAACGGGGTTCGCAACTTTCAAGCTCGCAACTACCTGGCTGAAATGCGACAGGGTGATACCGTGATTGTTTACCACTCAGGAAAAGACAAATCGGTGGTCGGTTTGGCAAAAGTCGCAAAAACAGCGCATCCCGAGCCCGTGGTTGACGCGGTCAAAGACGCACCCAAAGATAAGACGGGCTGGCTGCAAGTCGAGCTTCAGTATTGCGAAACTTTTGCAAACAAAGTGAGTTTGAAAGAAATCAAAGCAAACAAAAAACTGAGCCAGCTATTACTCATCAAACAATCTCGCTTGTCTGTCATGCCCATCACACGGCTAGAATTTGATGAACTGGTACGCTTAGCGATTTAGTGAGCTTCGCGAGAAGACCTTACTTCTCAGGATCGTGCCCGCCGGATTCCGATTTTTTCAACTTGCTGCTGCAAATTGTGCTGGCGGCAAAGAGTTCTCAAATTTTCATGCTCATTAGATCCGTTAAGCGCCAGCGGTACTCGGTGATCGATTTCAAGGGAGTACTGAGAGCGGCACCGTAATCCTTGATACTGATACTCACACTGCCCCCCTGCTCTGGCAAACACCTTTCGCCGAAGGTGCTTCGAGAGGTAAACTCGTTTGCCGCGGTTTTCAAAGCAACTCGAGGTTGGCGAACGAGTTGGCTCACGAAATAGCGCACTACCCGAGTCACAAACAATAGGTTGCGGTTCACAAGTTGCTACCGCCACTGTGGCGGCGCTAGGTAGAACTGAAATAGACGGGTAGAGACACGCTTTTGAGGGTTCGATGACAGGTTGCGAATATCGACTTTGCGATTCCGTCACTAAAAATGTCTCAACTCTTTCAAGTGGTCTTGAATGGGCAATCTGTTGACTGGCCTCACCCACTAAACCTAGCTGCACCGCCGAATTTTTACCAGCCTGTTTCTGAGTAAGCCCACATTCACCAGCCACATCCTTGCTACTCACGATTTTGCTACTCACGATTTTGCTACTCACGATTTTGCTACTCACGATTTTGCTAGTCACGATTTTGCTAGTCGCATTTTTACTAACCGGTTCCTCGCCAATCCTAATTCTGCTTCCCTTCTTCTGTTCAAGCCGCAAGAGCACTTCTGTTGCAAGATAGTCTGTCAATTCAGCGAAAGTTGCATTGGGTATTTTGTGAGCGATGTGCCCTTTGATTTGCTGAAGCTTCTGAAAAACTTCGTCGCTCACGACAAATGTTAACTGATGTTCTTTTGAAGCAGAAACAATCTTCACCTTTTCGGATGGAGTGAGCTCAGGCGAAATTTCAAAAAGCTTCGCCTGCAGATCTCGCTGCGACATTCCTTTTGCTTGATCAATCAAGTCACTAGCCGTAAGACACTCTGGCTCGAGCAGACCTGAATCTTTACTTAAATCTGTTTTTGATTCTGTCTTTAAATCTGTCCCTGATTCTATTTTCGAAAGATTTTTTTTCGAGCCAACCTTTTTCTTCGCCTGCAAAAATGACTGAATAGCTGCCGCATTGACAAGAGACAATTGACCTCGCGCAATGGCGGCCTTCGTGCTTTCTTTTTTTTCTTGAGGCAGTTGTTCAATCAATCTCATGGTCTGAATTCTTCTTTGCGCCGCGCCTTCACTAAGAAGTAGATACTTCGTGCAGAACTCCCACATCGAGCTAAAACCAATTTCTGCAAAAAGCCTTCTACTTTGAATTTCGGCAAGATGGGAAATCAACAAAACAGTTACTGCCCGTTCTTCGCCAGCAAGCCCCTTGGCCCGCAAAAGCAATTCATTTGAGGTCAACTTTTTGAGGAGCGACACAGAGTCTGCTCGATTCAATGGATTTGAATTTCTGCCACTATTCATTCTATAGTTTGAATTTATTGCACCTTGAGACTCCATAAAAAAACTCATTTCTCTTCTTAATTCTCAACTTGTCAGGAATTTTATTTTTATATAAATAGCACAAAAATGACTTATTTCAAGCCATTTTTTTCTTTTCTAAAACTTTATATAGAATCAACTGAAGCCACTCACTCTCGATCTTAACGCAAAAAAAGTAGTCCCACTAAATAGACAAACTAAAGTTCGACGAGCAGCCTCGCGAGTTAAACTGCCACCGAGAAAGCAGAAACGTCTCACCAGTCAAAGTTTCAGTCTGAACCAAGAAAAACATTCGTTTCACCGCCACACTGATAGTTCACCGCCACACTGATAGTTCACCGCCACACTGATAGTTCACCGCCACACTGATAGTTCACCGCCACACTGATAGTTCACCGCCACACTGATAGTTCACCGCCACACAAAAAAATCGCTTCACAATTTTCATAATTTTGAATAAGCCCTAGCTCATGCACGCAGTGACGGCACCACAGAAACAGCCCGTACCATCGCCAGTCTGGCCAGAATTCAACGTCAGCCAGCAAGAGCTACCGAAACAAGCGCCGGCGTCTATTCATACGCCAGCTGGAATCGCCGACAGAATTCTCGCCGCGGCCTTCGCAGAAATTCAAGCACGCGACGCTTTCTTATGGGCTGCTGAAACCCACACCGATGCCCCCGCAACACTTCGAGAAATCTGGCGGCGGTTCGCTGTCAGCGAACAAAAACATTTAGATTTATTATTGCAGCGTTTAAGCGAGCTAAAGATTGACGCTAAACAAAAGGCCGTTTACCCAAGCCTTTGGGCTACACTGACGGCTTGCCCCTCTGCCCGTAATTTTGCATGGGCCATCGCCGAAGCCGAAGAACGCGGCAGAAAAGCCGCTATCAGATTTGCTGAACAACTCAGTCAAAAAGACCTAAAAACTGCACTGATTTTTAAGTTAATCGCAGCCGAAGAAACCGAGCACGTTGAAACGGCGTACCGCTACTTTCCAAAAGACGAACCAGCAAGCATCAAGTCCTTTTGACTTGATGACCCACCAAGCCCACCAAGCTCACTTGCCCGAACTTCCAAACCCTTTTGATCCCCGCGCGGTTTCGTCAAGCTCGCTCACTTCTTTAATCACCGGAGTAACAATGGGTACAACCATCAACTGTGCGATGCGCGATCCCGCATCGATGTATTGCGACTCATTCGAGAGGTTTCTCAAAATAATATGAATCTCGCCGCGATAACCCGCATCGATGATGCCGCCAGCCGTTTTCAGACCTCGTTTTGCCATAGATGAACGATCAACCACCATACCGACGAACCCCGCAGGCAAGGCCATCGCGATTCCGGTGCGCGCCACAAGGCCATTACCTGGCTTGATTTCAAAATTTTCAAGGCAATACAGGTCCATTCCGGCATCGTCTGCATGCGTACGCGTCGGAAGAATCGCTTTTTCATGAAGTCTCTTGACGGCAAGCTCTGAAATTTGAGATCCCGACCACACAGATGACAAACTCTCTCGATCACTCATTAAACATTTCTCCTGCCAAACCGCTGTTTCGACCAAAGGCCTTACTCTTTGATCACGACGGAGTACTCGTAGCAAGCGAACCCCTGCATTGGCAAGCTTGGGCTGAGCTTTTTCGTTCGATCGGGCTTTTTTACGACGAGCCTCATTTGAGAGCGATGGTCGGAAAGCCGGCCCCCGATATCTTGAGGTCGATGTTTAAAAAACAAAAACCTGAGTTACCCCACACAGACGAAGAACTGCTGGCCCTGGCCACAAAGAAAAATGGCTTTTACTTAGATTTGATGCCCACTCAGCTCAAAATCTACGATGGGGTAAATGAATGCCTTGATTGGGCAAAAACAAATTCGATCAAACTCTGCGTGGTTTCAAACGCCAGACGTCGAGAACTTCGAGCTGCGCTTGAATCACTCAAAATAGACCATTTCTTTGATGAAATTTTGTCTCGAGAAGAACTCGCCAAACCCAAACCTGACCCCATGGCTTATCTGACTGGCGCTGCTGTTTTGCAGGTAAACCCAAGCGAATGTTATGCCATTGAAGATTCTCCGACCGGGCTAGAATCGGCACTTTTAGGAGGAGTGCCTTGCATCGGCCTCGAAACTAATTTTAGTTTTGATCAGTTAAACTCACCGATCCCTGGCAAGTCACACTTAAAGCCAAACGCAATCTACAAAAATTTTCGCGATTTTTTTGAGTCTCTTCGCCTGACAGATGGGAAGTGAGAGTTCATAGCTCGTAGCTCATAGCTCTTGGCCCACCGCTACCCTTCAATTTCCCCAACAAGAAATCGGGTAATAAACGGTCTGGCCCCAGGCATTGGTGACCCAGTAATAAAAACCTGCAGGCGGATAAGCGTAAGGCATGCCTTCTTCACATCGACCACTCGCCCAGCGATTGTACCTAATCGCATCGGCAAACGCTTGTTCTCGGTATTTCTGACGAAGCTCTTCACGTCGATCTTCTCTTGCTTCACGACGTTCAGTGCGGCGATCGATTCGTTCATTGATTCTTATTCGTTCTCGATTAAATTCTTCGCGTGGATTTTCTGGCGTCAGTCCGGCCGCTTCTTCTAAACGTTCTTGCACCGTTTTGTATCCACCAGTCGCGCCGCCGCCACTCGAAGTCGCATCGCCTACGATGATGATTTCTTGGCCAGAAGAATCTCGCACTCGAGAGGCGCTGCCATTACCGATATAAACCACTTCATGCCTAACCGGCGGACAATCAGCGGTTGCGCCGCCAGTCACTACGGTCGCAGTGCCATCATCAGCGATTTCAACGGTTGCGGTATTGCCTGAACGAGGCGAACCCGAGACCACAGTCGGAGCAGCGGGCACTTCACCATCTGGACTCGGGCCAACGACCACTCCACCGCTACCCGATTCCGGGGCCGGTGCTGAGGGCCCAGGCGCAGCCCCAACTGTTTTTAATTCTAGTGCTCTAACCACTACAAAATCACCGGGCCGAAATTCACCCGCCGAGTCTTTCAAAACGACGAAAACCCAACCATTGGTGAACACTTGAGTGACTTGGCCGGCAACTGCCGAAGAACCAGAAATCGAGACATTAACCTCATACCCTCGGCAAACACCAGGTTGATCAACTTGTTTGTATTGCGGATAACACGGAACACTGGCCTTAGTCGCGAGATCAGCAACTGGCACTTGCTTAAGTTCTGCGCTCACTGTTCCATTTGAATTCAATTCATGAAGCGAAACCGTGTTGGCATCGACCATTGATGCGTCTGAAGTCGAATAGGCTTTACCTGAAATCGAAACCACTGCGCCATCTGGATTTTCAAACCCCGGCGGCAACGCAAAGCTGGCAAAAGCCGCTTGTGTCGCAGCTGCAGTTAACAAAAATAGGCCCACACAATTTATTTTATTCATGCTTAGTTTTCTCTCAATCATGGTTAAATCCTCACAGACCGACAGGAATCTACACTACCTGACCAATAAAGTCAAGATTAGAGACCTAACCCAACCCTTCCATGGGCATCTGTTTGATTTTACAAGAGATAACTTCTGCGAGAGGCCGTCCTAAATTAGGAGGCCGTACTATTTTTGGAGGCCGTACTATTTTTGGAGGCCGTAGCAAACCCCATCTCACTCTTTACGAGCTCGTGGCACGGGATGCTTGAAATAAAGGTGCTTGTCGCCGAACTTCGAGGCGACAAACGTTGATGTAGTCGTGATCTTTCCGATCAAGATGAGCTTACTGTGATCGTAGGCGTAAACGCGGTACAAACCGGCACCAACCGGAAACCTCGCTAACGTGGCACGAAAATCTCTAGCACCCGAAACACCTTGTTCTTCGAAAAAGTGAGTCGCCTTCGCGGTGGGCACAAATTTCAATTGAGTCGGAACTCTGAGTTCGGCTTTCGGCACCAACTGGCCACTCTTTTCAACTGAAGCCAAATCGTTCATCGGTATCACCGTAGAAGACGATGGAGCCGAACCGATTTCATCTCGCACCACTTCTCTCGCAGCATCAAAAGCCTTCGCACCCAGTTTCAGTACGATACCCTCAGGGTCAGCTATCGTCGTGCCGAAAGGAAACCGAAAAAAATTAAGGTCGCTTCCCTGGCCATTGAGCGAATACATCGCAACCAAGTTACTCGACGATTTGCCATCAATAAAAAACTTCAAAGCAAGGCCAGGAGTAAAATTATCGAGATTAGGCGCCGCAATTGAAAGTCGTATCATGCCAACCGCGCCGCTGTGAAAAACGCCAGTAAAAGGACTAGCGGACTCAGGAGTGAACTCAACACTCGCCACTGCTCCGTTTGCATGAATCACTTTATCTCTACCTGCAGCCATTTCATCGCCATTATTCAAAAATGCCTCAGCGGCAAAACTCGCACTGAGACCACTCAAAATGTCGCCAAAACTCATCGACTCGAGTTCAAGCTTTTCTTCAGTCACTGGCTTATTAGAAACCAGTGCCCAGAGTATTTGCAGTTTGTCACTTGCTTTCAGAGATTCGTAGTTTGCAGGTAAATGACCCGGAGCACTCGCGAGCACAAAACCGTGCCCAAGTAATCCAATAAGTGAAACCGCAGTGAGCGCTATCGCCGCGCCCCCCAATTTAGCCAATAACCGTTGTTTACTAAAATTCTTCATAAATACTTACTCTTTTCTCTTAGGTGATGAAGTTGACTGATTAGACTTTCTAGCCGGACAACCTGGCCAAATTGCCTAACTTGATTGACGGTAAGCGAAAAAAAGGTTTTCAAAACTGTCTCCATCGAAATCTTAAAGGTCGTCGCCGCAAACTTCAACCGGAGTGAACGGACTTCTCACTTTTTTGATCGTGATCAAACCCTTAGCTTCCATCTCACCGGCTGACTTTTCAACAGGCCAAATGCGGATCGCCGGAAACTTCGAAAGTCTCGAGAGAATCTGTGTTTTGGTATGAGTGTTTTTCTTAAATTTTCCACGCAAACAAGTCTGAGGTAAAATAAGCTGATCGGCTCGAGGGGTGTACGCATAATACGTCACATCAGTTGAAATCAAATCGACACAAACTGATTTACTTAAGAAAACGTTTTTTCCACTCGCGTCAACGGCTTTGCCTGGTTTTAGGCGAAATCCAGTACTCAAAGCGCACGCTTCGCCTTCTTTTGCTTTGACAACGCGACCCCAGGCCGGAGCAAAATCGAACTTTTTCTCGGCAGAGTCTTCAACATCTGTCGGTGAGGCAGCGTGAGCAAACGAACTCACCATCAAAAACAGAACAAAAGTATAAAATTGAGTTTTCATCATCATTCCTCGTATTTTTTTAAAAATTTACTTAATCAAACCCAAGAACTTCGCATGGTACGCTTCAGGCTTTGAAGCCACCGGTGCTTTAGTTTTGATGTCGTTGTCAGACCAAGACGCATCCCAAAGGTCTTTGAAGTACAGACCATATTTCTTAGTCAACTCAGGTGATTGGGCCAAGTAGAAATTTTCCCAGTTATTTCTCATCGCTGCACCGGTGTACTGACCGGCACCAGAAAAGGTTCGTTTGCCACTCAAAATACAAAATTTATTGTGCATCATTTGACCGTTACCACCGGCATTGTGGTTAGTTTTGATGTATCTGATTTTAATGTTTGGGTGCTGAAGTGATGACGCCAAAAATTCTTGCACACCTTCAACTTCGCCTTCACCAGTCAGCAAGTCGTCATCAAAAATAATTCTCACGTCAACGCCAGCTTGAGCCGCTTGCATGAGTGCCGCGGCAATGCCACCGTGTAAAAAGTGCTGAACGGCAATATACAGGTAACCATTTTTACCATCGGCAGCCACCTTTGCAATTTCTGCAGTGAAAGTTTTCACGACTTCATTGTTGTTATTAGGCGAATACATCGGAGCCACTCCATCTTTTGCAATCGCTTTTTCAGCCTGATACATCGGGATCACGGCATTGTTCACGTAACAGCTCTCACGAGCGTCGATGTACGCTTGGGCCACCACACCGTCAAACTGGCTTTTCACTCCGCCTTCATACATTTTGACTTCAGTTGCCTTGGCATCAGCCGCAGTCAAGCCTTCGAACACACAACGTTGAGCCTTCACTAAGTTGGTGTCTGGCGTAGCGGTGAGCACACCCCAATGGTCTAAGTGAATACTCGTGCCAAAGGCCGAAAGGTTTCCTGATGAAAAATTGATGTTGATGTACTCACCATTTCCCGGGTCAACCATCATCGTTTTATTGTGATGAAGTCTCCACGGTGTCGAAGTCATCCCGCCGAGAATGACGAGCTTCAAGTTCGGTTTCGCTTTGTCTTTTTGACAATCAGTCTTTAAAGCCTGAAGCTCTGGCGATACCGATCCCGCATCGATGTAGGCTTCAACCGGAATACCGGCCATACCAACCTCACAAAGTTTTTTCTGAATTTTTTTATTTGAAAAACTAAAATAGGCAATCGAGACCTTCGCTGTTTTTGGATTGGCAAGTGCACGATCGAGCTGAGCCGCAATTTTCGCACTCATACCTGATAACTCGTCCATCGCAATCATGTCTTCTTTGCCCTCACACCAAGTTTTAGGCATGCCCTCGTGTTTACAGTCTTGAACCGTGTGCATCATATCGAAAGTCACACCCGCATGTGCGGCGGCCGGTAGAAGCGCAGCCAAGATACCAAGCATTCCTGAATTCGAGAATAAATGAGCAAATCGAGTGTTCAGTTTTTTCATGAAATTAGAGCTCCTATGGGCACTTGAAACATTGAGATTACCCCCTCGACTACCACGACCCGACTTTATGCGTCAATTTTTTCAGTTTCAATCTTTATTGAACCGCGCTAATTCTCATAGACTGAGAATAATCGCTTCGAAAAACCGATTGGAAAATTTAATGAAAATACGCGTCGCCGCCGTTCAAATAAGACCACAACTCACAGTTTCTTTGACTGTCATTAGAGAGCTGTTCGAAACGGCACTCGATTCGGGAGCTGAAATCATCGCTTTTCCTGAACATTTTTTCTTATTTCCAAAAGACAAAACTTCTTTTATTAAGCAAGCCAAAGAAGAATCAGAAATGCTCAAAGAGACCCTCATTGAGTGGGCCACTGAATACCAAGTGGGCATTATCGGTGGCACGATCCCCACGTTTGATTCACCACTTGGCGAAGAAACCTCAGACGAAGATAACCCAAAGTCGGCGGCCAAATCACCCAAGTCGAAATCAAGTTCAAAGCCCACATCAAAATCAGTAGAGAAACCTCATTCAGCAAAGCCCTACAACGAAACGTTCTTCATCACCCCTGACGGCGAGGTAGGAGCTCAGTATCAAAAGATTCACCTCTTTGATCAGGGCAAACACCCCGAGTCTGATTACTTTCAACCGGGGTCAAAACCTGCGATCGCTGAGCTCGAGTCTGAAGAAGACAAAACAAAGCTCGGATTTGCGACTTGCTACGACCTTCGGTTTCCTGAACTGTTTCGTTATTATTATCATCAAAATGTTGAAATATTCGCACTACCTTCAGCCTTCACTCAAAAAACAGGCAGAGCACACTGGGACATTCTCACGCGCGCTCGCGCAGTTGAAAATCAAGCCTATGTGATTGCGCCAAACCTTTGGGGCGATGTTGATAGTGAACTCACCTTGCATGGTCACACCCGAATCATAGACCCATGGGGCCGTGTCATTGCCGAGCGACCTAGCGGCGATGGAGTGATCTGGGCCGATCTTGACATCACTGCCCTTAGGCACCTGAGGGCCGAGTTCAAATTAAAACCTCGAATCGATGCTTCAAAGCAGTTTCGACTCGCTCAAGACTCCACTCACCAACCACAAAAAGCTCACGACAAACCCAAGAAAAAATGAGTTCAAGATTTCAGGCTGCGATTACTCGAGAAGCTCGGTCACCAATTTCTATCGAAGTATTGGGTTCTGGCGAAGCTTTCAGTGGACAAGACGGCAATACGTCATTCTTACTGCTTGCCCCGGGCAATCAACGCCTAGGTGGTGCTCACAAAAAGCTCAGCGCTACCCGCGAACGTTTGAGAGCTACCTTAGTTGACTGCGGATACCAAACTCCGGCGCGGCTTTTTTCTGATCCCAGAATATTTAGAAAAATCAGCCGAACCAAAAGAGCCCCGGCCTTTTCAATCGACCAAATCGTACTCACGCACTCGCACGCTGACCACGCCTTTGGTGTGGTTCCGCTTTTGATGAAGTATTGGCAAGAAAAACGAACTAAACCTCTCATCATCATCGCCCCGCGCGGAACCCGAAAAGTCATCGAAACTTTTTTTAAACTCAGCTACCCGCCGGGCATTTCGCGAATGCAGTTTCAAATTCAGTGGATTGAATCTCAACCCTACTTACCCCTAAAAAGCCTGGGTTGGAATTTTGAATTCGTAAAGACCGATCACAAAGTGCTGAACTTGGGCTTTCGAGCCTTTCACGACACTCAACCTCACTTCTCACTCGCCGTCAGCGGTGATGGAGCGTTAACAGCCGAAGCTGTGGATGTTTTTTCAAAAGCCGATATTTGGTTTCAAGAAGTCTTTACCTTGGCTGAAATCATTCCGGGCCACACGACACTCAGGCAGCTAGAGCAATTCACGAAGAAATTGAAAAACCTACCGGCCACAGCCCCTCTCGCCACGCCAACAAAACCGCTTTCGATTGTGTGCACGCATCCGATGGACGAGTGCCGAGAAATGATCAGACGAGCAGTCGATCGAATCAATTTAAATGCGACGAAACAAAAGCGGGCCATCACTTTTGTTTCAGCAACATCAGAAGACAAAGCCATTCTAACAAAAAAAGGATTTCACTATGTCTGTAACCCCAAAATTAAACTCTGACCGCCCGATGGTCTTAGTCACAGTCACCGGCGTCGACTCGCCTGGAATTACTTCAGCAATGACTGAAATTCTCGCTACCGGTAACGTCGTGATTCACGACATTGGCCAAGCAGTGATCCATGACCTGCTTTCACTATCGATCTTATTTGAACTGGGCCACGGGGCTGACGACAAGGCCGTCATCAAAGACTTGCTCTTCAAAGCCACTGAAATGGGATTAAAACTTGATTTTCGGGTCTTCGATTCGAAATCTGAATCACAAAAAGAGCGTCTCAGATCAAAGGGCTACCGCTACGCCCTCACTTTAATTTCTGACAAAGTCACAGCCAAGGCCCTACACGCAGTGACCGGCGTAGTGGCAAAATTCGGCCTCAACATCGATACGATCGAGCGCCTTTCTGATGCTGAATTTAGCTGTGTTGAAATGATTGTCTCAAAAGAGCAGGCGCTCGAGCGCAGTGAATTAAAGAAAGAACTGCTCACCATCGCCAGAGAAACGGGCGTCGACGTTGCCCTTCAAGCCGAGGGCCTTTATCGCCGCGCCAAACGCATGGTCGTACTCGATATGGATTCAACCCTCATTCAATCAGAGGTGATTGATGAATTCGCGCGTGAACGCGGAGTTTACAAAGAAGTTGCTGAGATCACCGAAAGCGCCATGCGTGGCAATCTGCCTTTCGATGAAAGTTTAAAAAAGCGAGTCTCAAAGCTCGTTGGCCTGACCACTGCCGAAATCGATGCGGTCTACAAACGCATCGAACTAACCCCAGGGGCCGAAGAACTCATACGTGTGCTCAAGAAGCTCGGTTACAAAACGGCCATCATTAGCGGCGGGTTCTCAGTCATCGCTGAGCGATTTCGCGAACGTTTAGGTATCGACTATGCTTATGCCAACCAACTTGAAATGGAAAAAGGCATCGCCACTGGTCGCGTGATACCGCCGATTGTAAATGCCGAACGAAAAGCCGACTTGCTTGATGTGATCGCGCAAAACGAACGCATTCACTTAGACCAAGTCATCGCCATTGGCGACGGCGCCAATGATTTGCTCATGCTAGAACGCGCCGGACTCGGCATTGCTTTCAACGCCAAGCCGCTGGTGAGAGAAAAAGCTGATTTTTCGATCAATCAAAAAAATCTCAAATCTATTCTTTATCTCTTGGGAATTTCAGGCCGCGATTTGACTGATCTTGCTTAGATTCGACTCTACTTCGGGTAATCACCACCAGGTGACCGGTCATTTTCTATTTACAGTTTAACCTAACCAAGAGAGAGTTTAGCACTTGTTTGAAGTTTAACCGTTTTTGACCAACTCAAAAGGACAACTTTTTATGAAATTCAAATTGACCCTGACCGTCTCACTGGCGTCTAGCCTATTCCTGCTTACTGCATTTTCTTTTACCTCTACCAACGCATTAGCTTGTGCCTGTGACCAAGCAGGCGACAAAACTGGCACCGAAAGCGACAGCAAGTGTAGCTGCACAGATGCGACTAAATGCGAACACCATGATGGCGATACTTGCAAAGCCCATCACAAAGGCCACATGAAAAATGCGAATGGCAAAATGCACGGTAACGCTAAATACAAGAACCACAAACAAATGAAAGCGGCCGTTGAGCCAATCGAAACACCAAACGGCGCGGGCAAAGATTCTGGTGACCACGAGGGCGACACCAAGAAAGCCGAAGACCCTGCTGCTCCTACTGAAGCCCAGCCAGCCAAGAAGTAGTTAAAAAATCGTCTCATTAACACAACGGCCCTTGTCTTGATCGTCAACGGCGTTCAGACAAGGGCCAGTACTCATCGACTCAGAGCCAAACCGCACTTTCGGCGACATAAGCGCAACCTTTTAGTCGGTTGATTTGCTGATCGAGTTTTTTTATCAGTTGATCAACTCGAGATTTTCGGAGCCAATTTTTTTAAGGCCAACTACTTACGGTAAACCGTTACGACAGCAGCCCCACCTAGACCTAAGTTATGCTGAAGGGCCGCGCGAACATTGGGCACTTGGCGTTTTTCGGCCTTGCCGCGAAGCTGCCAACAAAGCTCAGCGCACTGTGCAAGTCCGGTGGCCCCTAGAGGATGCCCCTTTGAAATCAATCCCCCTGAAGGATTCACCACCCACTGCCCACCGTAGGTCAGAGCGCCCGAATCAATGAGCTTTCCGCCCTCGCCTTCACCACAAAGCCCCAGCGCTTCATAAGTGATCAGCTCGTTGGCCGAGAAACAATCGTGAAGCTCAATGACTTGAATGTCATTCACCGTCAAACGCGCCTGTTTTAAGGCTTTTTGAGCCGCTACGGCACTCATTTCAGAACCGATCATTTTAATGCAGCTTTTTTCAAACGACGACGCAAAATCAGTCGCCATTGCCATGCCTGCAATCTCGACCGCTTGGTCTTGAAGGTGGTTCGCCTTAACAAACGCTTCACTACACAAGACTGCCGCGCCCGCACCGTTTGAAGTCGGGCAACACTGAAGCTTCGTTAGTGGGTCAAAAATCGTGGTCGAAGCCATCACTTCATCAAGCGTGTAAACGGTTTGAAACTGGGCATAAGGATTATTCGCCGAATGGCGATGATTTTTTTCGGCGACTTTTGCAAATTGTAATTTGGTCGAACCGTAGCGCTCGATGTGCTCTCTTGCGGCCCCCCCAAACATCTGCACTGCCATTGGCCCCTCGGCTTCGCCTCTCACGCGATTCATCGTATCGATGTGACGCTGCAACGGATTGCGCCGATCGCTACCGCCTAAGTTGAGCGAACCTTTTTGCATTTTTTCAAACCCGAGCGCGAGCACACACTCAGCCAAGCCACCTTCGATGAACTGTTTAGCCATGAAAAGCGCAGTCGACCCGGTTGAACAATTATTATTCACATTATAAATAGGAATTCCAGTCAACCCCAGTTCATAAACCGCTGCCTCGCCTGAAGTCGATTCGCCGTAAACATAACCCACACAGGCTTGCTCGATCTTATCGTAACTGACACCGGCGTCTTGCAAGGCTTTCGTACCTGCCTCACGGGCCAAGTCGGTGTAATCGACCTCGCGTGCCCCTGGTTTTTCGAACTTCGTCATTCCGACGCCCACCACAAAAACTTTTCTACGAGCTTGATTGATGTCTGTCATATGCCAAAAGACTAGCCCCCGTTTTTGAGTTTGTCACCCGCAAGTTTGCTTCACGTGTCACCCGCAAGTTTGGCTCGGCTATCACCCGCAAGTTTGCCTCACTTGTCTAGCCACCTGCCTAACCCGTAAACACCCCGGCCATCAATCTTGGCCCAGGCCGGCGTCTACGGTCGGCCTTTACGATGAGCCACAATGTGGCACTCTAATTGCGATGCTAGTTCACCTTGATGAAACCAAAACCGAAAATTGAGCTGAACCACTTAAAAACCCTCATCGCGCTCACTGGCCTAATCGCTGCGACTTCAGCGTTAATCATGGCAAGTTTGCCCGCCCGAGCTGAACCACTCTACCCAACCAAACACCGACGACTACCCAATGTTGAATTTTCTTCAGAAAAACAGCTTACTGGTTGGATTCGCTTACTCAATTCTGCTTCGCAAGTGCTCGACTTTGGTTCACTCCCCGACGGAACCCTTCCAGGCGCAGACGGCAAGCCACTCGAAGTGAGCATTCTCACTGAGACCCAAGCCTTTGCGCTTTTCGATGAACTGTCACATCTGCAAACGCTTGACTTCAATGTGATTCGCGACGGCTGCTACGCACGCGCGCACGAGATGGCGCAAATTCTAGACTCAAAACAAGTGGTCTCAGCTAAAGTTTTTGTCACCGGAGACCTCAAAGCACGAAGCGTCACAGAACCCACGGGATATGCTTATTGGCGGTATCATGTCGCGCCGGTTGTCTTAGTCTTGAATGAGAATCGCCCACACGACAAGCAGCCGAAAGCTGCCTTGAGGGCTTGGGTTTTTGATCCAGGCCTGTTTGATCGCCCCACCCCCATTCAAGACTGGATAGATGCCCTATCGATCGAAAATCCGTATGACAAGACAGAGAGACCTTTCTTTTCTTTCAACACTCGTTTCAGGTACTCAATCAATGACCCCGACCCGATTGACCATTACCGCGATGAAGACTTGCTACACCAAAGAGAGACACTCGCTAAACTGAAGCACCATTAGAAGTCTGATTCTACACTTAGGCTTCGGTGGCAACCCAAATGGATAAAGCTCAATGCCATCATTCGGAACGGCTCCTGCCTTGCCTGCACTTCACGTAATTCCAAATAAAATAGCTTCGCCTTATTTTGAACTCGGGCGTCGCATGGAGGCGACAATAGCCCGCGAAAACAGGAGGTTTGCTTCAAAATAAGGTGAAGCTATTTTATTTGGAATTACGTGAAGACGCATCCGCTCGCAGGAATCCTTTGATGGCATTGAGCTTTATCCATTTGGGTTGCCAGCGAAGCCTAAGTGACTAATCACCATTAGAACCGGTAACTCACCTGACCAATGCCCGTGATCGAATAGGCAGACGACGCGAAGAAAAAATCTACCCCCACGCCCAAGCGCAAATCTCGCTCGAGGTAATAAAAAACAGTCGGCGAAACGCCGTACCCCAAATCAACGAGCGTTACTTTGTATTTTGCCAAGCTTAAGCTCAAATCAGTAGTCCAATCGTCATTGAGCACGTAACTGCCGCCGAGTTCAAATGCATAATCAGGAAACGATTCGACCAAGCGTTTCAAACTACTCAAACGAAAAGAACCTGAAGGCGCGCCGCCGTCTTCACCAGAGAAAACCGGAATGAGACTCAAAAAAGAAGTGGCATCTTTACTATAAAAATAAGAGGTGTGAGCGCCTCGCAAACTAAATCCGCGAGGATCTGAATACCCCACGCGCAACCCAACTCCCTCACGGCCCAACTCTTCAAAACGAGTTTGGTGCGTGTAGCCTACTAAAAGATGAAAATCGAGAGTAGGAATGAGCTCTAACTGAATCACCGGCACATCATCAATACTACGGTATTTTTTGTTGATTCCGACTTCGTTGGCGCCAACTTCAGTTTCAGAATCTTCGTCGTCGTCATCAACCGCCCCAGTTTCGCGGTCGTCGATGTGATGTTTCACCTTCAGTTTTCGAGTACTGAGCGGCAGAGTGTATCCCAGCTCAAAATCAACACTACCGCGTCGATACGGATCTAATTGAAAGGCACTTTCAAATTTTATCTGAGATTTAAATTGAATTTGGTCGTTGGGCTCATACCCAAGGCCGGTTGAAAATGAGTTCAGTAGTGAAAACGAACTCGAATAAGTCATCTGATAACCCAAGAGCCAACTTAATTCTGAAGGTTCTTCTGGGTAGCTTTCTAGCTCTTCTTTTTCTGCTTTCGTGAGCCAAATATTAGTCAAATCACTCGAGGGCTTTCTCAGCCTTCCGCCTCCAGAAAAAGCCTGGCTAAAATAGCCGGGCCCCGCTGAACTCAGCGCTTGAAAAAACTGCCTGTCGTCGATGGGTTTGGCGTCATGAGTTTCGTTACGGTCACGAGCATCAACATGCGAACGGCCTTGAGAACTCGGTTGAGAACTGGCGTGAGAAGATAAAACAAACGATCCAGAAAACGTCAGCAACAAAAACAAAGAGGCGGCCCTGTTGAAGGGGCCGCCTCTTAGAGTGCGAAAAACAACCAATGACGTTAATCTATGAAGCAAAGTTCTTCGCAGCAAACTCCCAGTTAACAAGCTTCCAAAAACTTTCAACGTACTTTGCTCGTGCGTTCCGATAGTCAATATAATACGCATGTTCCCAAACATCACAAGTGAGAAGTGGTTTTTTTTGTTCAGTGAGTGGGCACCCTGCGTTACTCGTACTCACCACTTCTAAAGTGCCGTCAGCCTTCTTCACCAACCAGCCCCAACCAGACCCAAAAGTTCCGACAGTGACTTGATTGAATTTTTCTTGAAACGACTTGAACGATCCAAAACTTTGGTTAATTGCCTGAGCTAAAGCCCCTGTTGGCTCGCCGCCGCCTTTTGGTGATAGCGAATTCCAGTAAAAAGTATGGTTCCAAATTTGGGCTGAATTATTAAAAATTCCTCCCGACGATTTTTTGACAATTTCTTCGAGAGTCAAATTTTCGAACTCAGTTCCGACAATCAGCTTGTTGAGGTTATCAACGTAAGTCTGATGGTGCTTGCCGTAATGAAATTCTAAGGTTTCTGCGCTAATCACGGGCGCCAATGCATTTTTCTCGTATGGTAGTGGTGGTAATTGATGAGTCATCTTGCCCCTTTCTTAGGAAACCCAATGTGAACCGGTCTTAGCGAAGTGTAAAGAGCAATCTAATGTCTTCGTCATCAAATGTTAAGCCTGCTCCGACCGTCCATGCAGTCTTACCATTCACCTGACGAAGAGATTCAAACCCGGCCTTCACATAGGCAGCCGCTAGCAACGACGGTTTTCCAATCCAAGGCTGAGTCTGAAAATTTAACCGAGCGTTGATCGGATTTCCGATACCTGGCGCATAAATATCGGTTCTAAACTGATACAGCCACTCTCGGTGATCAGGCCCAAATCCCATAGCAGCAGAAACACAGCCATCGCCGTGAAGCGCTCCCGCTGAAACATCCAGACGATCCCAAAGCACTTTACCCAACATGAACGTCAGAACGGCAACTGACTGTTCAACTTTTGTCTCGTTTATGACCTTAGTCACCGTCGAAACAGTGCCATCAGCCGCAGTCGTGGTCGTCTGCTTGGTGGTCTGAGTTTGATTGTTGAGGCCGCGCGGATCAAAACTAATGCCCAAGAGGTAATAGCGATTGTGCTCTGGCCAGACCCCTAATCGCAACCAACCTCTACCACTGGTGTGTGCGGGATGATACTCTGAGCCAAAATCGATGATGAATTGAACTTTCTTCACTTTACCCAAAAGTTTATTCAATGATTCAGCAGCCTCAGAAACCTGATTGGCGTACTTGGGATCATTGAGCAGCATTCCGAGTGACCCTTCGCCTCGATTAACGCGAGTGAGCATGTCTCTTAACTGTTCAATGCCGTCTTCGAGTTTTGCCAAAGTTCTTTGCGCAGTCGTATTCAACCCGCCCTCAGGCGAAAGTGTTTTCGAAGCATTTTCTAAAGTCTGGTTGAGTTTAGTCATGGTTTGCTTGAGCTCAACCGGATCAATGGCTTCTTTCAAGTTACCGGTCAACGTGTGCATTTCTTCGACAAGACTATCGACCTGGTTAACCACGTGATCCATGTCTTTGTCTCGCTGCCCAACGGGAATTTCTCGCGCAGCAAAGCTTGAATGTGAGAGCATCGAAACCACCAATGAACCCAATAAAACTTGCTTGCTAAAAAGCCGATCTAGACGACTTCTTATTTGTACTGGTCGATTCACCGATTGTTCTCCTTTACCCGATTTGGGGTCTTCATTTGATAATTTTTCGAGCACTATCCCTTTGAGCTGTTTCGAACGTTCTCCCGAACGATCCTTCAAGTGATCTCGAATTGGCGAGGATTTGGGTTCACCGGCCTTCTCGGGCTTCTCAGGTTTATCATTTTCTTTCAAATTACCTTCTACCCGTTTTGCCCCTGTGTATTTCACGGGCCTTAACTCAACAAATTTATCACCCAAGATTCCGTCAGCCCGAATGTAAGCCGTGGTCTGAGCCAGAATTTCAACCGGAGCCGTAATGCAAATTCCGAGTTTTACGTGAGTTTCTGAGAGTTCAACGGCTTGAAGGTAACCGATCTCTAACCCAAGAGAGCGAATCGGGCTTTTCAGCTTTAGTCCGGTCGCATCTTCAACACTGATTTGAACCAGCTGACAAGGACGCCACCAAAACGGGCGATCGTTAACAAAAACGGTGACCGCACCAATCAAAGCGATACCAAGTAATGTGAACACTCCGACCCGAAAACGGGTTTCAATGCTGGCTGAATGTGAACTCATCTCAAAATTCCTCTCAATTAAACACCCAAACTCTTACCCAAACATCACCACCGTCTACGGTTGAACATCACCGCAGCCTATGGCTGAAAATACCCCAACCTCAGCGCCCCAAAAGATCTGGAATCGCCATCAACGCTTTTCGATAAGGCAAAATCGAAGTCAAAAGATAATCAGTGGCCAAAATCCACAGTAAAGCCGTGACTACCGTCGACCGGGTAGCATAACCAACGGCAGACGCTCCGCCTTCAGCTTTTAACCCATGAAAACAGGCAATCGTACTGAACACAAAGCCAAAACAAATACTCTTAATGGTTATGTGCCAAAGGTCAATCGAATCAACCCACTTTGCATACACATCCCAAAAAATCGCATGATCAAGCCCCATCACTCCGCAGCCAATGAACTCAGCAGCTAGTGAGCCGACTCCTGCAAAAAAAACGGCCAGAAGCGGCATCATCAGCGTACTCGCCACCACCCTCGGCATCACTAAAAATTCGATCGGGTCAATCGCCATCACTTCCAGGGCATCAATCTGCTCGCTCACTTTCATAGAAGACAACTCGGCGGCCATCGCGGCTCCCGCTCGCCCACTCACCATAATAGAAGCCATTACTGGCGCCATTTCGCGAAATAAACTCACACCCACAGCACCACCCAACATCGCCTGGGCGCCGAAAATCTGAAAAGAAATGTACAATTGATACCCAAGAACTGACCCCATAAAAAGAGAAGCGATAATCACCACGGGCATTGAGCTTACGCCCACAAACTCACACTGATGTAAAAATGAGTCCCAGCGGTAAAAGAACCGACGAAGCGCTTTCAGCGTTTGAGCAACGAATAGGGTGTAGTCTCCAAAACCAAGCGTCCACCCCTGTGCCATTGCAAAAAAAGAGTGAGTCGACTCACCCAAAGCCTCAACTGACTCTGTGGCCAGGTCGATTTCACCACTCGAACTCGGTTTGTCAGTTTTTCGATCTTTCGTCATGAATGAGAGGGTAAACTAATTTGTTTGCAATTTCGAGTACTCTGAGCTTTTTTGTTTGGCATATGAGCTCAACCGTAAATTTGATACCGACACACATCGAACCCCACAACGATCACGAAATGAAAATTGCCTGGAACGCAGGCGACTCTTACGCCCTTTCTTACGAAGAAATGCGCTTTCAGTGCCCTTGCGCCGGCTGCGTTGACGAGCACACCGGTAAACGCACCCTAAAGCGCGAAGCCATCCGAAAAGACATCAAACCCAAGGGAGTCGAACTGATAGGCCGCTACGCCATTTCGGTCGCGTGGAACGACAACCATTCAAGCGGAATGCTAAACTTCGACCGCCTGCGATCACTGTGCGAAGAACACGGCAAACTTCTCGAATCGGCAGTTTAGCACTGAAGGGATTACGACAGGGCTAAACCTAGGGCTGTACCTAGGGCAAGTGGGCCAGCACCTTCAAAACCCGAGAGATCGCCGCCTCGTCCAGCGGCCCCATGAGGTCTGGCTGATCGCCATCACTCACGCGACAGCACTCAAAGTAACCAGCCTGAGCTTCCTGGTACTGATTGACCAGATCTGCGCCTTGTTTCTGAAGCGTCACCTCCCACGCAATCGCCACTCGTAGTTTTTCAGCGATTTCAGAACCACCTGCGCCCTTTGGAGTATCTATCGCCCCAGGCAGCCCAAAATGCGCGAGACTGATCTCGTTAACCAGTTGTTGCTGGGTTTGCTGATTCTTGATCGCAAGAGCTTCAATCCGAAGCAAACGTTCGCCCAAAGCCCCCAGCAAAGACGACAAGCGCTCGGCTTGTGAAGGTCCAAAAGTTCCTCCCAAATAGGCCCCAATCATACCCTCGGCTTCGGCCTCACTCGACTCTTTAGTGAAAGACCCTTGAACCGAAAGTTGGTACCCGCGGCCCTCATCTTCGAATCCTAAGGCCAGTTTAGCGGCGTGGTGATCATCAAAATTAGTTTCGTAGCTCGTTTTCAGCATCATCGAATAAAGTCGATTACCGCCAATACTGCCTTTGCGCACGTAGGCGTCAATGAGCCCATAGAAATCACCCTCTTTTGTCGGATCGCCGTGCGATTGAATGTATTTTGCCCCGGCGGTGAGTTCAACCTCCCAGCCGGCAACCGAACCCAGGTGTTCGAGCCATTGACTCGTCACCATCGCCTGAAACGACCGCACTTCGGCGTCTTCTTTTGAATCTTTTTCAGCATTCAAATGTTCAATTCCGCCAATGCCTAGCGAAACGTAACGACTAGACAAGCGCAAACCGTAATCAAAAGTTGGAGTCCATTTAAATCCGAGGTCTTCGACCCCACCGTACCAGCCCAGCGCAAATTTGCCGTCGCCCACGTTTACGATTTTTCCGCTCATTCGAAGAGTGAGATTATCGTTAGCCGCGTAG
This sequence comes from Oligoflexia bacterium, assembly GCA_903895855.1. Taxonomy (GTDB): domain Bacteria; phylum Bdellovibrionota; class UBA1018; order UBA1018; family UBA1018; genus CAITVN01. The sequence continues at coordinate 62,100 of CAITVN010000080.1, forward strand.
AGTGCGGCCACTGCAAGACCCAGCCAAATATCGTAGCGCACGATATTGCGCTTCCATCTATTCCACGCTTTTAGGTCGTTTTTTTCTGGAAAAAACGAAAGCCTCGACAAAATAAAGACACCCAGATCGACCACCTCTGAGGTCGAGAAATGATTGCCAAACGCTGAAGCGAGATTAGAAACCATCTCTTCACTCGCTTTGTCGTTCAAGACAACCGGTATCGGGTTCTCGCCTAACGACTCGCCACCTGGCGGGGGGCTCGCAATTTCAAGATGCTGAAGGTGTTCAGCCAAGAAAGTGAACAGTTCCATTCTCAGTCGTGGCGGCAACGTGAGGAGCTTCGCCTGGGTTGAGCGTTCAAGCATCCACGGATCACCGACCATTTCGTCAATCATCGCATCGTTGACCAACCAAGGGCGGCCTGAGAGCAAAATCAATAGGCGATGTTTAAAATCTTCGATCCCACGAAACTCATGCTTTAAACTAGGAGCAGTGAACCCCACACCTGTACCCGAACGAATGGCACCCGGCAGGTCGGCTCGCGCTTGAGTGATTGCCAATAGCAAGAAGAGCGTCGTGATGAGCACGACGACAGAAACGAGACCACGGTTAATCAATGAGGCAATCCACATAGATGAGTCGCGTCATATCACAACTAACCTGATTGAAACAGTCAATAATTAAAGTGTGTGATTTCAATTGGTTGACAGACACATTTTCAGCGCGTTGCCAAAAAATTCAGGGATTTTCACCCTCGCGTTTTTCGGCTTTCTTTCAGGCAATCTTTCACCATTCCTCGGCCATGTAGAACGGCAGCGCTCGGTCTGATCGTTCGGGCCGGCACTTAGCCCGATCACTGAATTGCTGCAATTGGCGCCCCGACTCGCCACGAAATCTCGCCGCGAATTCGCGGTTTCAAATCGCGTGTGAAGTCTCATTTGAAATCTTGACTAAAATCTCGAGATTTTTTCTTCTTGTCGATATCTTTATGCCATGACATAAGTATCAAATAACCATTGCCCCATCAAATTGTTAAATTTTATGAAAAACAAACGTCGCCCATACCAACCCATTTTTCCGGGCTTTAACCGAACGACTGCCAAAGGTGCCCACGGCGGAGACCATACCTACGGAAAACGCAAGACTAAGCGCCCCTTTGATCCCAAACAGGCCCTGCATGTCGTTTTAAAATCAAGCAAAGCGAAGGGGCAGTACTCCATGCTACACCCGCAACACTGCAATCACATCCGCAAGCTCATGACTCGACTAAAAACCCGCTGGCAAATCGCTGTTTATCGCTACGCAAACGTAGGAAACCACTTACACCTTCTCATACGGGCAAAATCTCTCGCAGACTGGCAGGGGTTTATTCGCGAGTTTTCTGGTGGCATTGCGATGATTGTAACGGGTGCTAAGAAAAGTCATGGCCTAGCCCGCTCAAAGTCAAAAGAGGTTTGCGAGAGCGCTAAGCGCGGTTTCTGGGATCACCTCGTCTTCACGCGCATCGTGCGTTTCGGGAAAGACTTCATAGCAGTCGCTGAATACGTTTTAAAAAACCTTTGGGAGGCCGCTGGAATACCCGTTCGCAAATTTCTTGCTAACGGCTACCGGATTCTCGAGTTTGACGAAGAAGGTTTTGTCTTGGTCGCTGAATAAATAATGAACTTCATTATTCGGCCGTCGCGAGGTTTTCGCGCGAAGATGCACCTCAACTTCGCGAACTTTTCATCAAGACGATTGTATCGTTTAATCGCGAAATCTCTACCTCGAAAGAAGAAACAGTTCGAACACTGATTGTCGATTTTTTTTCGCTTTAGGCGCGCTAATTCCTATGCGTGCTGTTCGAAGACCTCAAGGCATCAATTCGCCATTCCAGAGCAATTCAATAAACTTCTTAAATGGCAAAACAATGATGCCGTCGTCGGTCTTTCGAATTTCAGTCTCCAGGCAAACGACATATCGCGCCTTCAACGGGGCCTCTTTCATCAAAACACGCAATCCCGAAAATTCGTTCTCAGTGAGGCGTGATTTACCCTTCACCTCAATCGCGACGTTTGGCTCCCCTTCTTGGATGTGTGATTAGCTTACGAAAGGCTTCATTCTCTAACAATGAATAGGTTTTAATGCCACTGAACTGCTGCGCAATGAGCCTCGTTTTACCCGTTTGTCTTGGCCCCAAAAGAAGCTGCGACTTCTGAGAGAGTAGATCATCACCGAGAGCAGTCGTTTAATATTGGGGCCTAAGTTTTTGGTACTCAAAGGATCACCTCAAGAACCCAGAATATCACCTTGCCTCGCACATGACGGCGCTGTCGTCATATTTCTAGTAAAATTGACGACAGCGCCGTTACGCAATAAAAAAACTTAAATAACAGATAGTTAAGTGTGACGACCACCAGAAAACGACATTAAAGAAGACTCGCCGACGAAGAGCTCCTATCAGACATCATGCGAGTGGTGAATTCGATGTGGTCTTTAAGAAAATCTACTCATCAACGTGCTCACTCACCGATTCGAGTTCGACCGAATCGACTTCGTCTTCCACTGCGTTTTGCGATAGCTGATCATGGGTGTCCCAATAACCTTTTTCAGTTTTAAGAGAATGCAAAACAAACAAACTTCCAGAGGCGTCGCCTATGGCATCATCCAGATACTGCAAAAATGTGCCATAAAGGCAAACTTCGCTTGAACCTTCTAAAAGTGATTTCCAACGAAGAAGGGTTTTTTCAGTGTCTAACTGAAGATCGGTTTCGGGTGAAAATGCGAAATACTCATCAGCTCTCTCAATAGTAACCTGAGGCCAATCTGTCCACGCGTCGGTTAATTTTATTTGAGCTTTTTCGATCTTGACTTGGTCAACCCGAAAACACATCTCTCGACTGTAGGTTTCCCAGCCATTATGAGATTCACCAGCGCCACTTGTCGTTTGGCGACTTTGCTCATCAGTGAATTCAAAACCAACCTCATCAGAAGCCAATAACGAATTTTGGTCCAAGCTCAGCAAGGGGCTTGAAACAAATAGCAATGAAATTGGCAAAATGAGAAAAGCGTTTTTATTAATGTATTTACTCAAAGTTATTTTCCGCATTTTTTTAGTGCCTCATCGTTCATCAAGAACGCCTTCATATTCTTCTCAACCTGCCTTGGGCCTTTATTAGAGAGGCCTTTGTATTCCTTGATCGCTTCTTCCCAACTAGCCGAATGGCCAAGCTTTTGTGAAGCCCTTTCTCGCTTATAAATGAGCCATCTCACACCAGCGCAAATATTGTTATTGGGGTCATTCAGATCTGACTTAGTCACATCTATATAGTGATCTTTTAGCTCACGTTTTTCATTTCCAAGAATTTTACGAGTTTCATTTGTAATTTGCATGAGCCCACGCGCGCTGTTGGAATTCTTCTTATTAGCAAGCTTGTTAGGATCAAATCCCGACTCGCTCGCAATGAGCGCTTTGACACAATTGGGTTCGAGCGGAATAGGAGGTTTCATGACCTCATTCCAATACTGTACCCACCCCGCAATCAAGTCGTCATATTTACTGCCATTCTTAAACCTTAAAGGCAAAGGGCATGGCTTATCTTTCAGGCCAAAAAAGTTTTGCGTTGCAATCTCACTCATTTCTTCAGGATAGAGTTGATCTCTTCCTGAAGGATTATGCGCACAATGCTCATGCCTTGTTGTAGCTGAACCTGCAGGATCTTTCTTGCTCGGTGGTACATGCAATGAATGGGTTTTTACCCAATGTTGGCCATAAGGACAAACACGCCAAGGATGAATCTTTTCGTTAGAGAGCTTACCCTCTAAATGGATTTCTACTTGTTCTTCGTGAATAATCTTTTTGCTATTGGTTCTTCGATGCTTTTTTGAAGACTGTTTCGCTTCTGAACGCGTACCCCGAAGGCCTCCGCCATTTTTTGCTCCCGCGTGTTCAGTTTTAGTTTTTAATCGTTTACTGAGCGACATTTTATTGGCCCTCTTTGAATACCTTCGGGAATACCTTTCGAAAAGGTCTGGAGTACTATCCGACCAATCTACTGAATCGCAACTATTCTAGTCTTAAACCACAGCCTATTTCTGAGATCAAGGATAGCCTGAATGTCTCCAATGTAAACTCGCAACTTATCGAAAACAAAGGTGCTACAACTCCAGCGACTCAACAAAATCCAAATAATTTCCTGGCGACACAGGCTCAAGCGTCAGCCCCAACTCACGCTTGAGTGCTCGCGCAGTATTTTGTTCAACCCTTTCTTCTTGAGCTGCCGAATCGAGACTCACTTGAAACGCGCGCCGAGATTTCGACCTTAGGTTAACCGCAATAAAGTCGACTTCACCCCCTTCTTGAGTGAGGTAGTAAAAGACTTCACAACCAGCTCGACGCAAATCAAGATACACTAAATTTTCGAATAAGTGGCCAGTATTTTCAGCGCCAGCGAAACTCACTACATGGTGAAATTGAGCATCAATGATGTAGTTCTTTTTGGGATTTGAGTCTTGCTTGCGCCTAGACTCTGAATACAACGGGCACTGAAAACTGAGGTAAGCGTCTTCGATAAAGGCCAGCCAATCATAAACACTATCTTTACTCACTGAGTGCCCTTGGCTTTTTAGAGAAAGGTATAGCTTATTAGCCGAAATCAACTGACCTGGATTTCTTAATAACTGTAACACAAGGCCCTTCAATGCTGACTCATTTTTGATACTGTGACGTTCGATCAGATCACGCAAGAGCATCACGTCAAGGTAGTTTCTCATCAGGTCAAGCTTCAAAGATTTGGCAGTCATCGCAATCTCAGGCAAACCACCTTCATTTAAGTACTCGAAAAACCACTGTTGAATCTGATCAGCAACGCGTTGATCGGTGTTACGCAAATCCTCGTCAAGAACATACCCTTTCAACTCACGCCATTCGCGAAATGAGAATGGAAAAATTTCTCGCCCTAGCCCTCGGCCGCGCAATGAACCAGCAATTTCACGACTCAGCATTTTAGCCGAAGAACCGGTCACGATCATTTCACAATCACGCGTCTCAATAATTCTTCGTAACGGCAAAGCCCAGCCATCGACGTGTTGAATTTCATCAAAAAATAGGTAATTTTTTTGGGAATGTCTTTGTGGGCTCATTTTGAAAAATTCGTCAATGAGCTTACCCAATACTTTATTGTCCATCGGTAAAAGGCGTTCATCTTCAAGATTTAAGTACAGTATGTTATTCTCTAATCCTTGCTTAATGAGTGCTTCAATATGATTGAGTAACAAAGTGCTCTTACCTACACGCCGCAGACCTATGAGAGCTAACGCTTTCTTCGACTGACATTGAAGCGAGACATTTCGTAAAATGCGTTCACTCCTTAGGCGCTCAGTCAAACCGACCCAGGAAAACCTTATCATTTCAGAATGTTCCGATTCTCTCCTTCCCATAAGGAAAGAATACATAAAATCCATCCTTATTGCAAGGAAAGCTTTTTTTGGTATTCAGCCAGGTCTTTGCGCCAAGTTTTTGCGAACGATACCGAAAAAACGGGCAATTTACACCCAACTTCTGCCACTCCAAAGGGTCCATAAACTCAAAACCCCAAGTAGTCTTCTCCAGACCACTCAGGGTTTTGTTGTTTTGACTTTTACATTAACCGTTCGTCAGAAGCTGAATTCCTGCGGTGGCTTCGCAGTTAGATTCCGATTGCACCGCCACTGCCTTCGCAGATCGGGCCAGTACAGATTGGCACTTGGTCAATCGGCACTGGAGTCTCAGTCGGAGTAGGCGTCGGACTCGGTGTCGGATCAGGGGTTGGCTCTGGCGTGACAGTCGGTGTTGGAGTCGGATCTGGAGTCACCGTCACAGTCGGGCTCGGAGTTGGAGTCGGATCTGGAGTCACTGTCACAGTTGGGCTCGGAGTTGGAGTCGGATCTGGAGTCACCGTCACAGTTGGGCTCGGTGTTGGAGTTGGGTCTGGAGTCACCGTCACAGTTGGGCTCGGTGTTACAGTCGGTACAGGACTCGGTGTTGGCGTTGGAGTCGCTGTCGGGCTTGGTACTGGGCTCGGAGTTACGGCAGGGATTTTCTCGCAGTACTGCACTTCAACTTTTGAACCAGCGGCGCCAGCGTTTTCTACTCGAACGAGATTTTTAGTCGCGCTGTATTCGCCACTCACTAATTGCCCGTCAACTTTGATTTTAATCGAAGCGACGTCAATGTCTTTCAAAATTTTCGTCAACACGAACTCGTGATTGAGTGTGAGTTTCTGGCTAGTGATAGCGCCAATTTGGGCCAAACCAGGAACGTAATTGGTTGAAGCTAGATCAACCACTGGACCTTTTGCGTAGTTGATCACATCTAAGTAACCGTAACCGAGTTCGTTTTCACCCGAATGCGGAATGGTTTTCAAATTGTTATAGAGAATGCCGCCCACGACAAGAGGTTGGGTTCCTTGAAGGACTCTTAATTTCGACAATAGACTGGTAGGGCTGATCGCTGCACAGTCTCTTTTCTTCGCAGGCACTTCGTAACCATCGGGGTCTGCTACTGGTTTAATGCCGGCCGGATACACCGCACAGATATCATTTTCATCAGCCACAAAGATCACCGCGAGAGCTGCAGTTTTTCTAAAAAATCCTTTTGCTCTAGCTTCAGTCAAGTGCCCCGTGTCTAGCGCATTCGTCAGAGAATACAACCCCTCTTCACCACCGTCACTAAAACGATCTACGGGCTGATGGGTCATGAGAAATTTGAGGTTTGACCGAATCTGGGTGATCGATTGTTTCTTAGAACTCAATACCGGGCCAACCGAAGCATACTGCCAGAGGCGCCCCATGTAAGGCGACCGACTGCCGTGAGCAGGCATCACGGCGATTTGGTAATCGACATCTTTTGGGAGCTCACGAACAAAGGCATCAATGCCGTCAGCGATTTGAGACTTCTCTTGAACCATTGATCCTGAAGTATCAGTCACAAATAAAATATCTAATGATTGTGTAATGGTCACTGCGGGCTGCTGAAACTGATCGATTGAACAGTCAGCCACCGCTACTGGCGAAGGCACGACAGAAGGAGTCGGTGAAGGCGAAACATTGTGGCCACATCCGGCTGAGTGGTGGTGATCTTTGTCGTCATCGTCTTTGTCATGATTGCCCTTTTGTTTTTCGTGCTCCCTTTCGTTTTCTCTATCTTTTTCTCTATCTTGGCGTTCTTTATCTTTCGCCCTAGCGCGACTCAAGAGTTCCATAATTCTGTCAGTGAATGACATGTGCTTATCGACTGACTGGTCACTCTGAATTTGGGTGGTTTGAGCTGAACCCGCAGCCGAGTCAGCTGCGACTGGAACGCCTGGTTCAGATTGGCAGCCAGCACCAAAGGCAGTTAGTGATGAAAGGCTAATTAATACGAGCACTTGTCTCGACTTAAACCTACGACTCAAGAGTTGGATTTGGGTTTTCATAAGTTATGTTTTGTTAATAAAATTAACCTTTCTTAACTTTTAGACTAAAGCATTTCGATTTGACTAGCAAGAAAAATCGCAGCGCCCGCGTTAAACTCCTCAAGGTGACGCCCACTATTTTAAAAATGCCATTTAATATCAAATGGATATCATCTGAGTCGGCGAAGCCCATAAAAGCGAGTATACCCTTCGGTTTGAATTATTGACTAAAATAGTCAGCTAATGAGATTGGCTCCCCAACACTCAACAGGAGTGCTACCCCACATCACACTTAACCGAATTTCATCACTTGAGCCCCCAATAGCCGAAGCCAAGCTTTCTTCAAAAACTACCATTTTACCAGATATGCGATCAACAGGTAGTTTTTATCACACTGATTTTATTGGATTTTACTAAGAAAATGAATACCAACATAACTAACTTATTGATATTATTATATAAAAAAACTACCGCTTTACTCTAAACCCATAAACAGGTAGTTTTAGCTCATGACGAACCCACAAACACTACTTGGCAGATCGGCCGAACTAAAAGAACTATCAGAGTTCGCAACTGCAAAAAAAGCGGGGTTCACGTATGTCAGAGGGCGACGCCGAGTAGGAAAATCAACACTTCTCAAAGAACTCCAACGCACCATTCCTCATGTCTTCTATTTTTTTGGAGCCGATGATTCAACCACGAAAGGCCTTCTCAACTCGTTTGCAGAACAATGGGACAGATTCACAGGCAAAACACGGCTCACAGAACTTAAGACACTCACCTGGAACCGTATCTTTTCTGAAATATCGAGTCACGTTGGCCAATGCAAAATCGGTTTAGTTCTCATATTCGATGAAATCCAATGGATTGCAAAAACCAAATCTGGCTGTACCGGCGCTCTTAAAGAAGCCTGGCTAGACTGGGAGCGCCTAGAAGTAAAAGTCATCATCTGCGGATCATCTAATAAGTTTTTTTTGCAAAAAACCGGAAGCGAAGAAGCCATTCTTCGCGGATTGAAAACCAGGTCTGATATCTGGATACATCCCTTTTCTCTTGGCCAAGTCAAAAAATTCTACTTCCCGAAGTGGAAAAACGAAGAAGTCGCTCTCACCTATATGATGCTGGGTGGAGTTCCCTACTACCTCAACCGAATCAACAACCCCAGCCGCGGATTCATTCAATGCCTTAACGACGCCATTTTTACACAAGATGCCATTTTTTTAGAAGAAATCGACGAAGTACTCCGCCTCGAATTTAAAGAGCACGGCCTAAAAACCGCAAAGACAATATTGAGTTGTCTAGGGCAATCCGGAACTTCCCAAGCCGAGATTCAAAAAATAACTGGTCTTGCACTCACCACAGTCGTCCATTCACTCGAAAGTCTTTCAAATTATGGACTCGTTTTTCAGAAAATTCCCGCGCATAGAAAAAAACAGAACGAAGCGGGCGCACTCTACTTCATGAAAGATTTCTATCTCAATTTTTATTTTCAAGTTCTTCTCGCATACAAGTCGAAAATTGAATCGAATAGAAACAAGGGTTTATTATTTCCGCAAGTTTTCGCCAACAACAATAGACATTATTTTATCCAGAACTTCACAGGAAAATCTTTTGAACTCTTAGTGCGTTACATTCTTGAAAGAAAAACAACACCCGACCCCGCACTACACCAACGACTTCACCTGCGTGACCATGAGTATGACGTACTTTCGTACTGGGACCAGCAAACAGAAATCGATATCCTGGTAGAACACCAAAAAGACCGCATTGCTCGCATCATTGAATGCAAATGGATAAGCCCTGATAACAATGAAGGATCAAAATACCTTGAAGAACTGATCAACAAAAAATACATTCCACACCCCACCTACTCAATCAAGCGATACCTGTGCCTCTCAAAAGACACGCCCCCTCAACTGAAAGCTAAGGCAGAAGAAAAAGGCGTCACATTGATTTGCCTCGAACACCTTTTTGACGAACAGTCCTAAGTCGTCGCGCTTCCACCTGCATCACCGGCAGGAAAAAAGCGATTATGTCGTGCTTTTTTCGCTAGACAGTGATTTTATTAAATTTTACAGGTGCGCTTTTTTTCCTCAGAAAGGCTGTAAAGTGGCCTTAAACGATCGCATTTACCCCAGTAACAACCGGTGAACTTAGAGGTTCAAGAAAGTGAAGAAATACTCGGCGAGGTCGATAAATGCCGACACGAATTAGTACCGAACTCCATCTATTTGCCTCACTTCGATTCGAAGGGGCGCGTGTCCTTCCAACGGACCTATGTCGGATTAAAAGACGAATTCTACCTCAACACGGTGGCGCAAATTCGGCGAAGCCACACCACACACCACGATCAGCTGAGTTTCATCACCTGAGCCAACCCAGACGGAGTGCGAACCACTCCCGAGGCCCAAGGCGAAAGCGAAAATAGGCCCTTAACGTTTTCTGGCGCTGAGACGATTTGGCTATCGACGCCATCAACGGCGTAGACTTTAAGACCACTGTGGGTTGCAATGCAGATCCATTGATCTCCCATTTCACCTTGCCAATTCAGAGCCCCCTTGAGGTCAAGAAGCTGATGGGCTTTTCCGTCAATGACCACTTTCTGGGTCATGCGAGCCTCAGCAGCGATGCGACCAAACCCTACGAGCTTTTTCATTTCGAGCGCAATCTTTCGACCACAGACTCGAAACACTAAGTAGCGATCATCAGCGCCCAACACCGCAGCCCAATCAAAACCAGCCGCACCACCCAGGGCATCGACCCACTCGTCACTCAGTGAATCAAAGGCCATTGAAATGAGTTCGCCGTTCCATTTACGAATGTGAATCTGATTTGCCTGAATCGAATCGATTAAGTGAACCGGCACCAACGCCTCACGTCCGCCTTCAAGGGTGACCTCATAAGCGGGGCAACTTAAAAAATCATGATTCAACCTAATTTGTTGATAAAATCCACCGCCCGCGTTCAACCCAACGTGGCGCCGACAATTGATGACACCCTTTTTACCAGTCTGCACCACTTCAACGATCAAATGCTGCGAATCAGGCGAAAGCGCTAAGCGATCAAGGGTGTCGTGAATCTCTTCAAAAAGCTCGAAACTCAGCTCTCCAGAAACCTGCACCCGCCAGTCATGAAAACGATTCAATTGCCCCAGATTTGCGATTTCATTTTGAGTGATCAAGATCGGTATTTCCTCAACTGACCTATCGTCAATCGAACAAAAACCCTTGATACGCCTTACTTGCCCAGTGTTGGCACCTGTCAGCCCAAGAACTAGCGCCAATTCACTTTTAATCTCATTTAAGGATTTGGCAGATTTGGTTTGAGTTATTTTTGGAACAAACCTCCTGTTTTCGCGGGCTTTTGTCGCATCCGTGCGACGCCCGAGTCCAAAAATAACTCAAACCAAATCTGCCAAATCCTTAAGTGCGTAAGGGCAGGTTAACGCAAGGATGCGGTCCCATTCTTGGGTGGCCCGAGCTTGAGCGCCGCTAACCCGTGTTGAACGATAATTCAAATGAGGAGACGCTCCAATCTGGGCGAAGGGCCTCTAAGGCCTCTGACAAACCGGGCTGGTCCCGGCAGCTTTTGCCGCCTCATACTTCGGCATGGCTTCTCTAAAGTGTGCCTGCAAGTTCGCTATGCGGTTTTCACTCGCCGGATGAGTCGACATCCACTCGGGCGGAGCTTTTCCGCCATGGTCGCCGATCATGTTTTTCCAAAGCTGAACGCTTTCTCTCGGATCAAACCCAACCCGGGCCATCAAATCTAAACCAATCAAATCAGCTTCACTTTCTTGAGTGCGACCAAACGGCAACAAAATGCCGTATTGAGCGCCTAATCCTAAAGCTGCCATGAGTGCGTTATTTTTCGCACCGCCTTGCTCACCCAATGCCGCAGAAGCCACCACCAGCCCCCCCTGGGTCAGCATTCCTTGAGAAACCCTCTCTTTGCCGTGCTTTGCGATCACATGCCCCACTTCATGCCCTAGCACCGCCGCCAACTGCGAGTCGGTCTTAGCTACTTTCAACAAACCGGTGTGAACCCCAATCTTACCACCCGGTAAAGCGAACGCATTGGCGGTATCGTCTTGAAATAGGCGAATTTCCCACTGGTCACCCGGAATGCCACTATTTGAAGCGGCTGCGATGGGCCTCGCGATACACTGAATGTATTTAGCCATCGGCGTATCGACCTCGGTATGAACTTTGGTTTTCATCTCACTGTAAGCAGCCGACCCCATTGAATTCATCTGCGCGTCAGGCACGAGACTGATTTGCGAACGCCCCAACGGTGAGGTGGCGCAACCACTCATTATGATGATAACCACACCCACCTTCGCCATCAAAGTGATTACGCCGAAAAGACCTTTTGATTTCAGAGATATGCTCATTGCCATGACTACCAGTTCTAGCAAAGCCTCCACCATTTTCAACCCTCAATTGCAAAATTCATGACTGGGTGGCTCAAAGAAAATTGTAAAGATTTATCTAGTAAGCGTCGAAAAGTTGTCATGTCTAAATTGACCAAACTAATACCGACGCATGAGATCAATCGACCCCGCTCTTTTCTTTGTTTGGGAGCTTTGACCGTATTTATCTACTTTGTATTTAATAATTTTACACCCCTAGCAAACGTATTTGCCGAACCGGTGTTGATCATTCACACCAACGATCTGCACTCACACCTCGACCACGCAGACACGCCAGAAATCGGTGGCTACGCCGCTGTGAAAACTAAAATCGATGAACTCAAGCTCGAAGCCGAAAGCCAAGGCATTCCCGTTTTGGTTTTAGACGCCGGTGACTTCACCGAAGGCAGCGAATTCAACTACGCCGACAAAGGCCTCTGGGGCTGGCAAGCCATGAGCCAAATGGGCTATGACGCTGTCACTCTAGGTAATCACGACTGGCTTCAAGGTTTAACCGACCTATCGCGAGTCATCGACGCTACTCAGCCCGGCTTTTCGGTTCTCGCCGCAAATTTTGATTTCGATAAGGCCAAATTTCCCGTGCTCGGTAAATTCATCAAGCCCTCAATTGAACTCTCGGTTGGACAGCAAAAAATAGCCATCTTAGGCCTCACGACCAGCGACCTGACTTACAGTTGGCGCGCCCGTGATGGAGCTATAGGCCCCGCAATACCGGCGGCATGGGATCAAGTACCCAAGCTTCGATCGCGAAACGATTTTCTCATCGCACTGACCCACATTGGTTACCAATCAGATATCGCGCTAGCGAAAAAAGTCGAAGGAATTGACCTGATCGTCGGCGGCCACAGCCACACCCGACTCGATCAAGTTGACTTAACAAAAAATGAGAAAACCCATCGCCCCATTCCTATCGTGCAAACTGGCTCGGCTGGTCGGTACGTGGGCCGACTTCTGGTTGACCTCACCAAGGGTGAACCCGTGCAGGTTTTGTCGTATCAACTGGTGCCAATCTACAGCGCTGAAGCTAAAATCTCTCAACTGACTGACACCGTAGAAAAAGCAAAAGCTGCGTACCGAGATCACTTCGGTCCGAGCTGGCTTTCTGAAATCATCGGTTACTCAGAAGTGAACTTAGACACCCAAGGCGGATCAGGTCCGACCACATTTTCTAATCTCGTAGCCGATGGCATGCGAGAAAGTTCGAAAGCCGACGTGGCATTTGACATGGGAGTTTTTGAGGGATTTTCTCAGCCGGCCGGCCCAATCACCCGAGAATCACTGATCAAGCTGTATCCACGTTCATTTGATTTTAACCAGAAATATGGCTGGAACATTTGGACCGTAAAAATCAGAGGGTGGGTTTTAAAATCGGCTATCAAACTCTTGGCAAAAATCGACGGTGGTTTCACTTTTTCAGGCATCACCTACACCACCAGCAGTAAAGGAAAGCTCAGCAATTTTAAAATCAACGGCTCAAAATTAAAATTATTACACAATTATACTTTAGCCGTGCCAGAAGGGGTGGGCCGTGGGGCTCATGACATCGCCCAAATTCTCAAGACCATCTTGAAAAACCCGACAAACACGGGCATTCCCGTCTGGACCGCTCTCGAAGATCAATTCAGAAAACACAGCCCCATCAAGGCTATTCCTTAATGAGAGCGTTTCACCCTTAGGCAACGATGAGCTAAGTTTTCAGTATCACTCTGAGCCATGTCGGTGAACCGATCTAGCAAAAATTCAAGCACACTCACTTTTACTGTGCCGGGTTCTTGAAAACTAAGCGGAGTGAGCACTAAGTCAGGTCTTTTTTTCGCCACATCAACGAAATCAACCCAACTGATCCTGGCAGCGCCTCCACGGTCTTTCATCATGTCATCCATCATCGCGAAGCACAGACTTTCATTTCCAACGGGTACCGTCATTTTCCAAGTAATCGGCTTAGACTGAAGCAGGTCGTACCGCTCACAGGTCCACGCAAAGGCCTTTTCGTCACCAGCGATGATCACTCGATTTTCACGCATGCGCGTGAGAATTTCAGTGCGGATACGCTCATGGCGATCAAAAGCAGAGCACTTTTTCAAACCTTCATACACCTGTACGTAAGAGTCAGTCACCTGCGGAGCCAACAAAGACGGAATGTTCCGCAACTCAAGGTTCAAATCTGAATAACCGTCATTTAAAAAATACGTAAAATTTGCGTCAGCCATCACGGTCTTCGGGGCCAACACCGACAACACCGCACACGTGAACAACAACGCAACTCGCTTGGTAATGGTTTTCAATGAGCACTCCTTCCCAGAGTGCCAATTCGAGTAACTCAATTAACACATAGCGTCAATTTAACTTGAAAAATTTATCACGCCCTGCAATTCATCAGTAGGAAATTTAAACGGCCACTACTTCTAGAACTTCTGGAATCGCTTGTCTCAAGCGGGTTTCAATACCCATCTTCAAGGTCGCCGTCGAGCTTGGGCATCCAGCACAAGATCCTTGCATATAAAGGTAAACCACGCCTGCCTCAAAACGATCAAACGTAATGTCGCCGCCGTCCATCGCTACCGCTGGGCGAATTTCGGCATCTAAGATTTCTTTGATGCGACTTTCAAGATCTGAATTTCCACCCTTGTGTCCATCATTTTCAATGGCCTCAGCTGTCAGAATCATTAAGCCCGCCTGCAGATGAGACTCGAGCGCTGTCGAGCATGACTTGTGAACGAGGTCCCAATCGCCTTCTTCAGTTTTCGTCACGGTCACGAAATCACGACCCAACATCACCGCCGCGACGCCAGCCACATCAAAAAATTTTGCCGCTAAGGGTGACAGACGAACCGCTTCTTCTTTTTTCAGAAAGTTCATCGCGCCTCTTTCTAGAATTTGGCGATTAACCGAATATTTTAAGGTATTTGGATTCGGAGTGAACTCGAGCGAAACATAAACATCACTATTTGAATTAGTCATGGTCAGATCCATAACACAGAGGTTTGCCACTTGCTAGTGTCTGCCTTTTAATGATGAAATAGAAAAATGAAGCCATCCGCACCATCGTCCCTGTCACACTCAGTCGTTTTGCTTTTCGCCGTCTGTCTACAGTTTGTGATGGTTTCAAAATTAGTCTGGGCTGAATCGCCGATTGTCTCGAATATTCAACCAGCACCCGGCCCAGGTGAAGTTGACTGGAACACAGTTCAAATCGATACCGCCGCCACTGAAGGAATTCGCCTCAAATCGACTGCAAAACCGAGTTGGTCACTTTCAATTGATACCGGACTTCGCGAAGTCGCCGCATTCGGCCTACTTCAAAACTCGATCAAGTCGGCAGCACCGCACCTTCTCATCAAGGGGCGCCCAATGGGCTTAAGCAACTCCGAACCTTCGCTTTTTTTACTCACCGTTCACACGCAAACCAACCGATCAAAACTGAGTTCCCCCCAAGCTCAACAATTCGTCTACCCGGGCACAATCACAGACCCAAAAACCGGCGAGAGGGTCTACGAGGCGAGGGCCTTTTTTGGATCGTGCTTGAGCAATCGCCCTGCTGTCTACGTGAGCTTCCAAAAAGAAAAGGTAGACCGCAAACACAAGAGCCAACCCAGCGTCTTTATCGCCGAACCTGTCGGTGATTTGATCGAAGAGACCTTAATCGAAAGACGCCCTCCATCGATACAAGCGACCCTAAAAGCTGTAAAACGCGGAACTTGCAAAGAAATTGCTGGCATATCGAGAAGAATCTTGGCAAAACCACTCGACTTGACACCGAGAAAAAATGGTGATGAATCAACCGATCTGACCGATGACGCCAAAGAAACAAATCGAGACGAATAAGTCAGTCAGTTACCAGTCGACCTACATTAAGGAAAGCCGAATGCCGCAGAAAAAGACAGCTAAGACTAGCGCTACCGCTCAACCCACAGCCGGGTCAACTGCAGGAGCAACCACTGGGCCAGCGTCTGGCCCCATGACTAACACCCGACCCGATGGCGCGCGAATGATCACTGAGGCTAAGCTTGAACGGTTCAAGAACCGAACGAAGCATCGACAATATACCGTAGAATTTAGCTGCCCTGAATTTACCTGTGTTTGCCCGGCTTCAGGGTTTCCTGATTTTGCAGTCATTCACATTAAATACGTACCACGCGACTGGTGCGTTGAACTCAAAAGTCTCAAGCTTTACATCAATCAATTTCGCGATAAGGGCATCTTTCACGAAGATG
The DNA here is from genome assembly GCA_903895855.1 of Oligoflexia bacterium. Lineage (GTDB taxonomy): Bacteria > Bdellovibrionota > UBA1018 > UBA1018 > UBA1018 > CAITVN01. The sequence goes on from CAITVN010000080.1 coordinate 78,158, forward strand.
TGGTAAACCTCATTTTAGATGATCTACTCAAGCTCTTAGACCCTCATCGAATTGAAGTTGTTGGTGATTTTAACGTCAGAGGAAACATTAAGACTATCATCAGAGCTGAGCATGTTCGTCAAAACTAACCCAAACCCATTATTTTACATTGTAACTATTTAACAAAAACCTTATAACCACTCAAACCCATAGCTGCCAAGAAGCCAACTAAAGCTTTCTGTCGGTCAACCGATCAAGGATCTTATGTCATATACTCAAATTCGTAACGCCTGCATCATCGCCCACGTCGACCATGGTAAAACTACCTTAGTTGATCACCTGCTTCGACAATCAGGCACCTTTCAATCACACCAACGTGTTGAAGAACGAGTCATGGACTCAATGGACCTTGAGCGAGAGCGCGGCATCACGATTTTAGCTAAGAACACTTCGGTTCGAGTGGGTGACGCAAAGATCAACATCGTCGACACCCCGGGCCACGCTGACTTTGGCGGCGAAGTTGAACGCATCATCGGCATGGTTGACGGAGCTTTGTTGCTTGTCGACGCGGCCGAAGGCCCACTACCTCAAACTCGATTCGTGCTGAGAAAAGCCCTCACACAAGGTCTGAAGGTGATCTTGGTTATCAACAAAGTTGATCGCCCTGACGCGAGAACTGACGAAATCGTTAACGCCGCGTTTGACCTATTCATTGACCTTGGCGCCACTGACGAGCAAGCGCATTTTCCGATCGTTTACGCCTGCGCACGACAAGGGTGGTGCACCACCGATCGCGCTGAAATGGAATTACTACTCAGCGGTGAGAAAAAAGGAAATTTGAAGCCCCTTTTCGACCTGATCTTAAACACCGTACCACCGCCAAAAGTTCAAAAACTTGAACCCTTCGCCATGATGATTTCAAACCTTTCGTATTCTGATTATGTCGGTCGCCTTTCGATTGGCCGAGTTACCGCAGGCACCATCAAAAAGAATCAACGCATTTGGAGATTGAACGAAGGCAAACCCCAGAGCTTTGTTGCCACCCAACTCTATGTGTTCGAAGGACTCAAGCAAACTGAAGTTCAAGAACTCGAAGCCGGAGAAATCGGCGTCATCGCTGGTTGCGAAGAAACTGAAATCGGCGACACCATCGCTGACTCTGAGTTGACCCAACCCATGGTACGAATCGTGGTCGAAAAACCGACCCTCGCGATGCTGTTCTCTGTGAACACCTCACCGCTTTCAGGCAAAGAAGGCGAAGCCATTCAGTCTCGAAAATTAAGAGACCGCTTGCTTCGTGAAGTGAGGCAAAATGTGGCCTTACGACTTGAAGAAACACCGACCACCGACCAATTTAGAGTCTTAGGTCGGGGTGAACTTCAGTTTGCGATCTTGATTGAACAAATGAGACGAGAAGGTTTCGAGTTCATGATCGGCAAACCGACCGTGCTTTACAAAATTGCCGAAGATGGCGGCCGCTTAGAGCCGATGGAGCGAGTCATCGCCGATGTACCTGAAAAGTACGCTTCAGACGCAACCCGACTGTTTCAAGAACGAAAAGGCTTATTACTCAAGTACGAAGGCGGATCATCTCACGGCGGTGACCGCGTACGCCTCGAGTTTGAACTGCCTACCCGCGGCTTACTCGGTATGCGCTCGAAATTCATGACCATCACTCGTGGCGAAGGTCTGCTCAATACCTTCTTAAACGGCTTTGCGCCGCACAAAGGCGAGCTACCTCACCGAAACAGTGGTGCGCTGATTTCTGACCGCGCCGGCGATACCGTTGAATACGCCCTTCTCACACTCGAAGAACGCGGCGTCTTATTCTTGCGCCAAGGCGTGCCGGTGTACGAAGGCATGATCATCGGTGAGAACGCCAAAGAAAACGACATGAACGTCAACCCTTGCAAAGCCAAGAAGCTCACGAACATTCGTGCGGCTCACGCCGAACTCCTGGTCACTTTGTCTGGCATTCGAGACATGTCACTTGAGCAAACCCTCGAGTGGATCGACGAAGACGAGTGGATTGAAGTCACTCCGAAGTCGATTCGCATTCGCAAGAAAGTGCTCTCGGGCAATCTTCGAAGCGTGAAGCGAGAAGACCGAATTAAGTAAGATTTTCTCAGGTAAGAAAAAAAAGGGGGCCTAGGTGATCTTCGATCAACTAGGCCCCCTTTTCATTTATTATAAGACTTCGCCCCTACTTCATGAGTTGAATGTAGGTGGGTCGCAAGACCTGCCTCATCAAGAAAGAGCTGGCGTTTTGAATCAAAGTGGCTTGAGTCTTGATTTCTGAGTATTGAGCCCCAGCCCCAGCAGCACTCGTAATGATGCGCCAGTAGTGATGATCGAGGGTTGAAAGCGAAACCGTTCGAACAGGTGACATCGCGTTGCCCCAGTCTTCTAGAGTGAAAAGTTCCCACACATTGATGTGATTCGAGTTGATATTAAAGCCTTCGCCGCCACCATTTTCGGCAGTCAAATACACTCCTTCAGAGTCTCGAAAGGCACCTTTATAAACCTTGGTTCCATCATTTTGGGTATACGGTATTTCTAGGTAATCAAACCCACACCACTGTCCTGCCTGATTACCCCCCACTTCACTAAACATGACGAGTGAGGCCTCTTCAGAAAAATCTGACCTTCGCAGGCAGCGATTATCTTTCAACGTATTAGAATTCTGAAGAATCACTTTAACTCCTTCTAAATCAACCAGGTCAAACGACTCCCAAACTGAAGGCTGCACACCAGCAACATTCACCTCGCCACCTCCGCCGAGCTTTGCTTGAAGAAAATGATTTTTGTCTGAAGACCTAAACCCAACTGTTCCGTTTGGTTTAGACACTGACTTAAAAATCTCCCAAGAATCTAATTGAGTTGCAGAGGTGTCTGTTTTGCCACCACCCCCATTTTTTGCCGAAATGTAATTACCGTTGGGCAATTTGAAGGCAATGCTATTCGAAGACTGCGAGTTCAAATAACCGAGGTCAATCAATCTAAGCGTCGTCTCAGGTATGATGTAAGTAGCCTCGGCATTTAAGTTACTTTGATTCTGCAAGTTCACTCCCACATAAGTGCCAGTTTGAGTCTTCAGTGCAACTCGACGGCCATTTAACTCAACCACTTTGAGAGTGGTGGTGAGGTCTTTGAGTTTTCCTAGACCAGTGAGAAGAGTCGAAGTTAAATTTGAAGTCCCCAGCAGCATACCATAATAGGTGTGCAAATAATCAGTCTTCGAAACCGATCTGAAGTGATCAAACAACTCCCAGTCGTCGATGTGGTCTTTCGAAGCCGTAATTGCGCCTAATCCGTTGTCGGCACTCAAGTACAAGCCATTCTTTTTTGAGCGATAGGCAAAGGTTCCATCAAGAAGGTCTACCCGGTAAAACGTTTCATCGGTGCCAATCCAGCGTGAATCAAACTTTACGGTGCCATCGTCATAAGCACGTAAGTATTTCTCAAGGTACTGGTGGCGAATCGCAACGGGTTCGCCATTTAACCAAATTCCTTTAAATTGAGCTTGTTTAATATTTGAAGTCACGGCGGTCGCTTCAAGAATCCACTGGCCATCGGTTTTTTCAGTAATTCTCAAAAACTTGCCGTTTGCTGCCACAAATGCCCAAGTATTCGAAAATAGGTCTAAAGAAACCATCCTAAAAGTCTCGTTCATCCCAGGATTCGACACCTTCATCGCGCGAATGAGACCCGAATCTGAATTGATCAAACTGAAATACAATCCGCCATTCGTCTTAAGTTGAGCCTGATTGTCAAACCCAGTGTTGTCAAATGACTGGGCCGGACCAATTTTTTGAGACTCGGCGGCAATGGTTTTCAGTTCTGACGGGTCAGATTCTTGAATACTGAGATACAGACCGTTATAGGCACGATAGGCCCTACTTCCCGCATTTGCACCAGAAGTCGTTAAAGTAGCGATTACAAGTAGCATCGATGTCATCATTTTTTTCATAGGCTTTATTCCTTTTTGCACACGTTAATTATTTTATTCACACGCCGGAGTCGTCACCACGATTGTGGTTCCGTCTTCGGGTTTTGAAGTCACCCAAACGGGGCAAGCTCCGTTTGAACAATCGCGAAGTTGGGCTTCAGTTGAGGGTTGAGAACCAGACATTCCGCCTCCGTCGACATGAAGGGTAATGACCAGGCCACACTGGTTTTTCGGAGTCACTTCAATATCAAACACCGCCAGAGAATTCGGAAGCAATTCAGAATCGTACAACCCAGTGACGGCAAAAGCCGAAGAGGTTCGTTTACCCAAGGCTTTAAAACTTTCACTCTCGACCGACTTCAATCCCCCACTCTGAAATTCGCCGAGAACACTTCCGCCAACCTTGATTTGCTGTATAGAATTTTTATCAGTTGTCGAGACAACCACAAAAACTGGCTTCAATACCCATCGGTTTTTTAACGATATCTTTTTTTGAGAGTTCAATGGCCAATCTGCGCGAGTATTCACCAAAGCAATCTTAAAGACTCGAGGTGTAGTCGCGGCTTCAGTGCCATCGGCCAGAGTGCCATCGGTGTGATAGTAGTATTCAGGCGAGTAAGACCATCCATAGATCTCGTTAGTGCTCTTTTGGTCTTCTCGAGAATGGGGATCTCGAAGAATATTTCCAGCAAGAAACGATGGGCACACAATGACTCCGTCGGTCCAGGCATCAGTATTCATGGCACTGGTGACAAATTCAGGCACTTCGCTCGGCAAAAGGTTTGGCCTAAAATCGACGGGATTATCAGACACACAACCAGCGACCCCGGCGACGAAGCCCGAAACACTCAGGGCGGCAACTAGGCGATACATTAGATTTGAGATAATCAGTTTCACAAATTGATCCTTTCAAGTTTGTTGAGTCAATACTAGACTAAAACGATCAAGTCAATATAGCCGGGCACTTATATTCTTGGCATTACGTTTACCTAATGAGTTGCCGCAGTTAGCGCTGAATGATAGCAATCGCCGAAATGCTGACAACTCTGATTACGTTATTTTTATTCGTCGAAACCCAAACCCACGCTTCTGTCGATCAAGTAGCCGTCGGAGGGTTTCACACCTGTGCTATCTCGGGCGACACCCTGACCTGTTGGGGAAACAATCAACTCGGCCAAACCGAAGTGCCAGCTGATCTTGGCATACCGCTTTCAGTTGCAGCAGGAACCACTCGAACCTGCGTGCTCGCGCTGAAAGACTCAAAAAAATCGCTTCACTGTTGGGGTGAAGGTAACAACGAAGAGAAAGAATACCCTCGCCCATCAGATGTCGAAGGCATGACTGCAATCAAAGGCGGAGTAGAAGGCTTTTGTGGAGTGTATCAAGACTCTAGCACCCTCAAGTGCTGGGGGTCGCCATACTCGATACCACGACGCCATTCGCTACCCGACAGCCTGGCATTTGGAGTCGGCTGGGCGTGTGGACTTTTACCCGATGGTGCAATCGCTTGCTCGGGAGAAGTTGATCCTGCCTCTCAAAAAATTCCCGCTCAAGTACTGGGCGGCAACGCGGGCCAGATTTGCTGGGCAGACTCAACCGGCTTACACTGTGAAACGTCGCTTGGGGCTAACATTCCGGGATCACTCAAGACTCCTTCGATCAACAGACAAATCAGAAAAATCGTCGGAGGACTTCGATTTGGCTGCGCACTCGACGAAAGTCGCACGCTCATTTGCTGGGGCAACGATTTTGGATCGCTGCCCTGGAATAAGAAAATTGGTCGCCAGGTAGAAGCTGTAGACGACGTCTTTTCGTCAGGCGTGGGCTTACACCTTTGTCTAAAGAGAAATGGCGCGCTAGAATGTTTTGGTGACAATTCGTACGGGCAACTCGATGTCCCGCAATCTCTCAGCCCAGCAAAACCGACACCTGCGGCGCCAGAAAACATAGCCAAAAACGTGAGCGATCAAGATGTGCGCGTCACTCAAATTGGTGTTGGCGCCTGGCATACCTGCGCTAATGTCAATGACACTCCTAAATGCTGGGGCGGTTTCACGCTCTATGGCCCGGCAAAAATTCCTTCTCGGGTAAAAAATGTCATTCGGTTTACAGGCGGTGCCATGCACACTTGCGCTCTCACTGAACCAGAAACGGGTAAACGAAAAGTCGAGTGCTGGGGAGCACAAGATCCAGAAAATCTAACAGGACCTCCACTTTTTCCGATTTTTCCGGTGCCTGAAGATTTAGGTTTTGTCACCGAAATTGCCTCGGGCAACACTCATGTCTGTGCACTCAATTCCGATCACGAGATGCGCTGCTGGGGAGAGCTAGACCCTCCTCACTTTGTCGCGGGGGTCAGGTCAATGGCATTAGGCCTTCATTTTACTTGCTACATTGACTTAGAAGGGTCAGTTCATTGCTCAGGCCCAGACAGTCCTAATTTACCTGAGAATGAATTGAAAAATGTAAAGGCGATCGGAGCCACACTCGAATCGATCTGTGCAGCGTTCGAAAGCGAAGTGAAATGCTTTAATCTAGAAAAATTAATGCCAGCTTCGCTCAAACTAGTAGGAGTGCGCAAGATTGTTGGCGGCTGGAGCCATGTCTGCTTTTTAACTGTGTCAGAAGAGTTGCACTGTGTGAGCGAGAAGAAATTAGAAAGCCTCATCAGCTCGCCCATTCCTGAGCACCTATCTGAAGTACAAGATGTCGTTTCACAGTCTGGTCAACACATCTGCATCCAGACACAAACAGGGGTAGCTTGTTATGGCAACAACTCGTTTGGCGGTCAATCCCTCACCCCTTCGAACGGAGACCTATGAAGATCATGAGTTTCACCTCGCTTCTGACTACCTTTTTCGCCATTGCCAATTTTTCGCCCAGTATCGCACCCGCACTTGCCGGTGATCCGGCTGATGATTCACCTCATGATTCATCTCATGTTACAATCGAGCCCGCTCAGATTGATTACCTTTGCATCGCAAGCTTAGTGCAGTTTGCTCCGAACACTTCTAAACCCACATTATTAAACTCAGATTCAGCCCCAATCGTCTTTCGACGCAAAGTAGCGAGTTCACTTGGCGGTTCACCAGGTATTTCATCAAACAATATAATTGAAGAAACGTATCGATTTAGAATTGCTGCCACCAATCTGTTAACTAATTTAACCAATCGGGCCGAAGAGATAATCCCCCTTCATTCTTTAAGAGAAGAATTTCCGGGTGTTTCACACCCGAAAGTTGTCGTGTCGTTTACACAATCTGGCCCAGTCAGCAATTGGCCTGGTCAGTATGTATTTGGTGCCATTCAAAATGATCAAGGCGACTTCGCTGGTTGCCAAACATTCAGCTATCCTACCGTTAGGTCTTGCAGTGCCACAGTCGCAGTGAATGACGCCGCCCGCGACTTTTCGGGTCTTGCCCAACTACACTGTGCTTCGACTGACGAATTGAAGCAAGATCAGGTCAAGCTGTTCAGTTCCAACTCAAAGGCTGACGTCGGAACCCAAGAACTATTGAGTGAAGTGACTCGCACCGTAAAAGCTTCAGCAAAAAAGACGCCATCGAAAAATCAATAATTTTAGCCTCACGGCTTCATCAATTGAATGTAGTTTGGTCGCAAAAACTGACGCATCAAGAATGAGGTACCATTCTGAATCAACTTTGTCTGCGCAGTAACCTCAGAGACTTGAGTTGAATCAGCGGGATAAACAATTCTCCAAAAGTGCTGATCTAAGGTCGAAATCGAAACCGTTCGCACAGGCGAATTCGCGCTACCCCAATCATTTAGAGTAAACAATTCCCACACATTAATGTGGTCGCTATTAATCTCAAACGCTTCGCCACCACCGTTACTGGCCGTTAGGTAATTTCCCTCGGTATTGCGAAAAACGCCTTTGACCACCTTAGAGCCGTCAGGCTGAATGTACGGAATTTCAATGTAATCAAATGAACACCAAATTCCTGCTTGATTGCCTCCAACTTCAGGATTCATAGCCAAGCTGGCTTCATCAGCAAGACCTATCGTGCGCACACACCGGTTGTCTTTCAAGGTATTCGAGTTTTGAAGAATCACCTTTTTTCCTTCTAGGTCGACCACTTCGAACGACTCCCACTGGCCCGATTGCGTTCCCGTCACATTCACACTACTGCCTCCACCCGAAGCCGCTTGAAGGTAGTGCTTTTTGTCAGAAGTTCGAAATGACAGCACTCCGTTCGGTTTCGATACGACCTTAAAGATTTCCCACGAGTCGACGGCGGTTGCAGTCGTACCGACGCTAGTACCACCGCCATTTAAAGCAGTGAGGTATTTGCCATTAGAAAGTTTGATTGCAACTGCATTGGCTGCCAAAGAATCGAGATAACCTAAATCAACGAGGTTCATCACTGCCTCTGAAGGTATTTGAATAGTCTCGGCCTTAAGCGGCTGTTGCGCCTCTGCGTCTAGAGTCACATAATTGCCGGACTGGGTCTTGAGCGCAACCCGTCGGCCATTGAGCTCGACCACCTTAAGCATGGTTGTGAGGTCTTTGGTTTTTCCAACTCCACTCAAAAGGTCAGACGTTTTCGATGCGGTACCCAAGAGCATGCCATAGTAGGTATGAAGGTAATCGTTCTTCGCTGTCGTTTGAAAATGGTCAAAAAGCTCCCAGTCGTCAATGTGATCTTTCGACGCGGTGACCAAACCCAGCCCGTCTTCGGCACTGAAATACAAACCGTTCTTTTTTGAGCGATAGGCAAACGTACCGTCAAGAAGATTCACTCTGTAGAATGTTTCGTCTGCACCAATTCGATTAGAGTCGAACTTTAATGTTCCATCATCGTATGCCCGCAGATACTTTTCAGGGTATTGATGACGAATTGCTACCGGCTCACCATTTAACCAAATTCTTTTAAACTGAGCTTGTTTAATAGAAGTTGAGGTAGCAGTGGCCTCCAGAACCCATTTGCCATCTGGCTGTGCTGTAATTCTCAGATACTTACCATTCGCGGCCGCAAACGCCCAAGTGGTGTAAAACGGATCGAGCGAAACCAATCTGAAAGTCTCATTGGGTCCCGGCGTCGAAGTTTGAATTGCACCCATAAGTCCTGAGTTAAAGTCTATGACACTAAGGTAAAAGCCATCGCTTGTTTTCAACTGCGCTTGATCACCTCCTATTATTGGGTTTTCAAAACTCTGAGAAGGACCGATTCGTTGAGAATCAGCTACGACAGTTTTCAATCCGGTTGATGATGAATCTTGAACACTGAGATAAAGATTATTGTAGGCACGATAAGCTCTTGGGCCGGCGCTTGCCAGTGTTGAGATCGACAGACTCGCAGCGAAAACGATTAAAACAGCGAGAGCACTCTTTGTCAGATTCAGCATTTTATTTTTCATAAACGTCTTTCTTTTCATTGGCTATTGATTGGCTACCTATTGGGTATAGTTATTCTGTCTTCAAACTCCACCACCAATACCTGACCATATTAGTTAAGTCAATAAAACCTGGCCTTATCTTATTGTCACACAAGATCGGGTCAATTAACTCACTGCCAAGAAACCGAATAAACGACGCCCTCAAAAAAAAACGCAAAGTTCTTAGTCACTTTGTCTGGAATTCGAGACATGTCACTTGAGCAAACACTTGAGTGGATCGACGAAGACGAATGGATCGAAGTCACTCCGAAATCGATTCGCATTCGCAAAAAAGTACTCTCGGGTAACCTTCGCAGCGTGAAGCGAGAAGACCGAATTAAGTAAGATTTTCTCAGTAAATAAAAAGACTTCGCCCCAACTTCATGAGTTGAATGTAGTTTGGTCGCAAAAACTGCCGCATCAAGAATGAGGTACCCTTCTGAATCAACTTTGTCTGCGCCGTAACCTCAGAGACTTGAGTTGAATCAGCGGGATAAACAATTCTCCAAAAATGCTGATCTAAGGTCGAAATCGAAACCGTTCGCACTGGCGAATTCGCGCTACCCCAATCATTTAGAGTAAACTGCAACCGCACAAATAACACCCAGTCTAATGTTTAATTTTAAATTAAATTATATCGAATAAATTAATTAAATAAACCTAGTAGATTTAATAATTAACAAGTACTTCACCTTTCGAAGCAACAACACCCTCACCATCGATGAGGTTTGCGGTCACCACACGCCCCCCCTATTTCTCAAGGCAACTTGAGAAGCTATGAAAGGAATTTGCAGCATGTCAACCCCCACTTTTATTCGCTCTCTTAAACCACTTACGCCATTAGCGCTCAGTTTCATCTCTGCGCTGGCAATCGCAGACATCCATGCCGACGAATTGGGTGATCACAGTTTAGAAATTCATCAACGCCGCCTTCACGTTGGCGAGGTACAAATCGACAGTGGATTTGTAAAAACTCAAGACGGCAGCGGAACCGACGTTAGAATTCAAACGTCTCTCGCATCGTTTGACAACACGTTTGGAGACGCAAAGACACTTTACCTTCAATGGACATACCTCGCCGATCAAAAGGGCTACCGAGTACACTTTGGACTTGAAGATTCTCAAGTTCTCTTTTTTTGCACCACCTCGAACGGCACGAGCCTCAGTTTTCTTAAATTTATGTCTGATTGCAAACCCAGCACCTTTGCTGTCGGCGGCAAAGTCCTCGACGTACAAGTCGACACAAACACATCGCGCTGGGCTGTTCGTTGGGCCGAACTCACCGGGGTGATCAATGCACTACAGAACGGAAACGATGACAGTTACCAGCATAAGCGGCTCAATTTTCTAGGGGGCGCAAGCATTGACACGATTTTTCCGGGCAACACCACAGTGACCCGACTCAACGCCGGAATGATCGGCATGATTCGCTCAAGAGACAATCACTGGGAACTGCGTGGACAATTCAATTATCGCCCCAACGTTGGCAATATGGCCGACTATGCAATCGAAGCTAAAGCCTCGGCAGGTTACAACTTCATGATGGGCCCAAGCGCGTTTGCGACAATCGCGGCCACCAGCGAATACGCCCATTGGAGTATGCCCTGGCATTCGATCGGTGATTTCACCTCAGATACCGCGACCGACACCGTTTATACTGGACTCTTATTTGATATCAAATGGCAATAGATCATGCGAAAATAAGGGGTTAGTTTACCGAGGTTGACTACGTAGAATCGACTCGAAAAAAATCAAGGGTGAGCCCAAAAAGTTGTTCTTCTTTTGACTGCTGTACCGTTTTGAGCCATTCGGTGAGATCATGAGTCATTTTCGCCTTTAGCCGAACGGCATCTTCGGCCGAAAGGGTTACCACCGATGAGTAATGAACTGTCTCACCAACATGGCGCTCACCCAGCGAATCGAGCGAGCGTAATCGCCAATTGGTGTGATGTTGAAAGATCAGGGGCGAGTCATTCTCTAAATGAAGAAGTACTGTTCCTGGCTCAATCTTGTCTGCGGTCACTTTCACCAGACCGACTTGCTTTAAAAACGAAACCACTTCACCGAGTTTACGAGCCGATAGGCGAAGGGCTTTTTCTAATTTCTTTTTTTCTTGAAGCGACGGAATGGTCACTGCCATGTGTACGGCTGCATAATGCCACGAACTATAATAAATCGTTTGATTTTCTCTTGATAAGGTATCGTGAATTTTTACTTGTTTTTTTAATACCAGTGCTCGTTTTCGTAGATCGTTGAGCTGCTCACTCAAAAGACTGCGTAGCGATTCGGTTCCTGCTCTCGCAAATTCAACCAGTACTAAGAAATACCGAATCTCGTCACGATTCAAATTCAAAAACCGTCCGGCGGCCTCAGACTGTTCCATATTGAAATGTTTCGGACCCCCTAGCACTTGCGAAACATACGCCGTATGACAGTGGGTCGCCTCAGCAAGCGATAACCGAAATCCCCGAGGGCTCGCTTTTGCCCAATCTAAGAGATATTCTTTATAGTTTGTGTATTCATAAAGGGTTTTATTCATGCTGCTTCTATCGTATCGGATTACATCGATACTTAAATAAAAATTAAATAACCATCAGTTTATTAATTACAAAATCCTATTCTATACTAAATACATCAACTATACATTGACTCATCGAGTTAATAAAGTTATAAGCGCTTGCCACACCGGTAGGCACGGCTCAGCTCGAATAGACAAAGGAAATAGTTATGCGCATGAAATTAAAAGCAAAAACTGATCACCGCCTAAAGTTAATGCCTACTGGTAACACGCCAAGAGCTCTCACCTGCCTGGCCGCTCTCATCGCGCTCATTGGCCTGAGCTCCACTGTCAACGCCGAATCGAACGAAGGCGGAATCAGCGGTGGCGGTGGCGGTTTTGCCGAAATCAAAATGAAATCGATTCGCGACGAATTACTCACTTGGGTCAAAAGCCCTGGACCATCATCGCTTGACTTTAGAAAGGCCCACGGACTTACCGAAGCTGAATACCGCCTAAAAATGAAAGATATTTTATCTAATTTAAGTGTGCAAATTGGGTCGATTTCGGCTGAAGAAGAATCCAAAACTAACGATCCCGATCTCAAAGTTCGCGTACAAAACGAACCCAAAGATTGCCGGGGGAGCTTGTGGGCGCGAGACGGACTTCCTCACATTTTGTGCATCGAAAAGCCATTTATGGATGCCAGCTCAAGTGATCAGTATCGAATGATTCATCACGAATATGCCGGGCTCATCGGGATCGAAAAAAACATCGGACCCAACTCTGACTACAATCTTTCGGAGCAACTCACCGAATACGTCGAACCGCAAGTGACCGATCGCCTAGGTATCAAACGAAAACACAAACGAGAACTCACCGGAGATACACTCCGCTATTGGATTATTGATCACACCCGCGGACTGACCGTTGAATCATTTTGGCGAAAGACCAGCCTAAAGTTTGACGAAGTCGACGAAAATGGAGAATCCATTTATCAAACGCAGTACATGGAACAACCGCAAGCAAGCAAAGGTCGACTTTTTGATTTCGGTTCTGGTTATCCCTACCCTGATGGCACCCCATCGCGACTTGCCGATCGAATCGTCGACCATTCGCAAGATGCCGAGGCACTTTTTAAGGCCAATTCGCAAGATAAAGAACCCCTACTGGTTTGTGAGACTGCTAGCCCTATGGAATCACTTAAATTGAAATTCTCGTTTTATGTTGGCGAGTCTGAGTCAGACCTCCATTGGCGACTTGAGGTCATCAAGCCAACTTACTTCTGGAGTATTCAATTAGGCGCAAAGAATCTCAGCGAGCAAGGGCTCTACGAAGCCACGGGGCACTGCGATGCACCAAGCGCTGTAGGTATCACACGCGATGAAGAATTCGCCTCGCTGGCACTAGCAGATTTCGAATTCAATCACGTGACCCTTGATAATGTCGAAACTGTCTACGACCTTAAGCACTCGGACCATAATCCTAATTTAAGGATGCTTTTTTTGACGAGACTTTTTGTGCCAGGTGCAAGCTTTGGTGCGGTTCTCGAAGACATCCAAGACTTATCTCCGCAAACTGTGTCAGTGCTAAACTGTCGGGCTGCGAAGTAATTTGTTCGAGCCATTTCGAAACCACTCGTTTTGCCAGACCGTGCTCACCACTGTATTTTCAGAGGGCCAACTTTTTCGTCATGTCGTTCGCTGCGTCCGGAGGCCAGAGCTTCGGTAAAATGCCGCTTACCGGCACGGTTGTATTCATCTGGTGAATTCAAACCCGGTGAGCTAATAACTCTCAGGCCCAGCGACGAGTTCGCCACTGCGCTTGAAGCGTTTCACCTAAGAAGGTCCAGGCCACAATTCGGCTTTTTTTCTGACCTTGCGCCATTTCTAACGTTCGGTACTCGAAGGTTTCGGCTTTATCTAGGGCCCGATAAATGCTCGGCAAATTCGTTTCTTTCGAAATCAGGGTCGTAAACCAAAACACTTGGTTCGCCACACTTTGACTTTCATTAATCAGTTGGCACACAAACGCGACTTCGCCACCTGAGTAACAAAGTTCAGTGGGTTGTCCGCCAAAATTAAGACCTTTTGCCTTACCTAGATTTTTTGTTTTTCTTTCGCTTCCGGCCTTGGCATCTGCCATCGAAGAGTGAAATGGCGGATTACACACGACCAAATCAAACTGGCCTTGCTCACTGGGTAAACCCACATCAACAATGCCCTCGAGCACCTTCGCGGCATTCGCCTGCACTCGAAACTCGATGTGTTTGAGTACATCAGGGTTCGCTCGCACGATCTTTTTAGCAGAATCGATCGCCACAACATCGACGTCTGAGCCGACGAAGCTCCAGCCATACTCACAGTGCCCGATGATGGGGTAAATGCAATTTGCGCCCACGCCAACATCTAAGACTCGTATTTGCTTGCCACGCGGAATTTTGGCGCCCTCACCCAAAAGATCAGCAACTAAATGCACGTAATCGGCGCGGCCAGGCACCGGCGGGCAAAGATACCGCGCCGGAATTTCCCAAGTCTTTAAACCATAAAAGTGCGCCAACAGTGCCAGATTCAAGGCCCTAACGGCTTCGGGATCGGCAAAATCGATCGACTGATTGTGATACTGATTAATCACAACAAAAGGTGCTAACTTTGGACAAACCTCAATCAACCGATCAAAGTCATAATGACCTTGATGCCGATTTCGAGGATGGTGCGACGAAACCCTATCTTTTTTCATGATCTCTAGCACTTTCCTGAGCTAGGTAGTCTGACTATTTCTTTTTAGCGCCTGCTGTTTGCTTTGCTGCAGTCGCCTGATTTTTTTGGCTATTAGCCTTGTCATTTTTTGCTTGCTTCTGATTTGCATTTTTCTTTGTATTTTTTGGAGACTTGTCGCCCATGATGATTGACTCTTTTCTATTGAGATCGTTATTCGACTTACGTACTCAAGAATGCCCTACGTCGACATCGAACGCCATACCTAACTGTTTTTTCATCTACTGAGAACCCGATGCGATTATTTGACGCACACCTTTGAATCAGGGTATGCCTCAACTGGGGGTATTCAGTGTTAAATCAATTTTATTTAATAAAACATTCTGTTTATCAGTTTTCTAAGGCAAACCACCCTCAGATCAACTCAAACGCCCCCCAAGCCCCCCAAGCCCGCCGAGCACACTGGGTAACCTTTACTTTGATTGCCGCCGGCATATCGGCCACTTATGCGACTCAATCACTTTTACCCAGCTTATCTCAGGCAGCGGCCCCCTCGCTCCCGGTGTTCAGCAATCAAGTGACCACTGAATGGAAAAATCCTGACCCCAACTCAACGTTAAAACGAGTGATCTCTCGAACTTCAGATTACAGTGTCAAAATTGGCGATTCGCTAAGTCTCGGCAAACGCATGGACATTGGCTTTGAGACCGACACCGTTTCTCACTTAACTGACTATGTGGTCGTTCAGTTTTTAAGGGGCTGTAGCTTCACGAGCCGTTACCACCTTGAGACCAAAACGACTGAAGCGGTTTTCGATGTGAGCCACTATTCATGGAGCGCCATTGAACCCTTCAAACATGCAGATTGGATTGTTGATTCGGTTGATAAAGACCCCGTCTACAATAGCTCAGATGACGAAGGTCTCGCTAGGCACTTTGCCTACCGATCGCAACCTAAAATCGGTGGTTTTGAAAAAAGCCAAGGTGAAAAATATTTCGGAGTCTCGGCACCAGTAAGCCCTTGGATCTACGTGGTCGATCGTCCCGGCACGGTTTTCGTGGGTGACGCAGGCGAAGATGCAAAAAACATTTCACTCGAATTTCAAACCTGTGTTTATAAAAACTCGGAAGTACCCAACCACTTAAGCAGCGCTCAAGCGGTCGGTGAAATCAAATCAGTACCCCTCTACTGCACCACCTGGGCAAGTTCTTTTATCTATAATTTTGAAACCAAAAAATTTGAACGCCCCCAAGGAATTAGCCCGCTTTGCGGCTTCTAAAAAATTATAATCTCAAATATCGATTTTTTACCGATTTTCGTTAAGGCCTGCGAACGTTCTTGGCGAGAAAACCTTTGGGCGAATCGTAGAGGTCAAACTCAACTTCTTCGCCTTCAATCAGGGTTCGAAATCCCTTTGATGCCACTTCACTGATCGCTGAGTAGTGCACAAAAATTTCATTGCCGTCAAAACGCTCAATGAACCCAAATCCTTTTTTTTCGTTGAACCATTTCACTCTACCAACGGCCATCACTCACGCCCCTTTTGAAATATTATCAACCGATTTCTACCTCTTTGATTTTATCGTCTGCCCAGCCAGCCTCGGTGCATTCGTTGGGCTCGATGCAAAATCAAAAACAATTTCATCGGCTCCAGTATACCCTAGGACTCGCCTAATCTGCCTTTCTTGCACAAATGCATTTTTTTCAAGCCGCGAAACCTCGTCTTCAACCGCCGTCATCTCTTTTTCTAATTTGGTACGGGTCGCATTTCTTTGATCAAGAAGTAACCTCAACTGCAGCGCCTGCCAAACCCCAGGTGACCCCACCCAATGGTTGGCGATACCAGACAAAAACACCAACCAAGAGATCAAAATGCATCCCCAAATGGTATCGGCTACCCTCAGACGACACTCCTTTGCTCGCGCTTGAATGCGGCCATTCCTGCAAAACGAGCGTTTTCACCCAACGCCTCTTGAATTCTAATCAACTGATTGTACTTCGCGATTCGATCGGTTCTTGAAGCCGACCCAGTCTTGATCTGACCACAGTCGGTGCCGACAGCGAGTTCAGCGATAAACGTGTCTTCGCTTTCACCGCTACGATGTGAGGCGATCGAAGCATAATTATTTTGTTTTGCTAACTTCATCGTGCTCAAGGTTTCGCTTAAGGTACCAATCTGGTTCAGCTTGATCAAAATTGAATTTGCCGTTTTTTGCTCGATTCCTTTTTTTAGAAACTTTGGATTCGTCACAAACAAATCATCACCCACTAACTGACATTTACCACCAAGCGCTGTGGTAGCCTGAGCCCAGCCTTTCCAATCGTGCTCGGCCAAGCCATCTTCTATAGAAATAATAGGATAAGTCTCTACCCATTGGCTATACAGTTGTACCATTTCTGACGAATTTAACCGTTTACCCTCAAATTGATACGCCTCACCTTGATAAAATTCACTTGCGGCACAGTCGAGCGCCAAATAAATGTCGCGACCTGCTTGATACCCGGCCAGTTTAATAGCAGTCAATATAGACTGCATCGCCTGCTCATGGGGTTTTTCGCCGCTAAAATGCGGGGCAAAGCCCCCCTCGTCGCCCACCCCAGTCGCTAGCCCTCTTTCGTTGAGAACTTTTTTCAAATGATGAAACACTTCAGCGCCCGCTCTCAGGCTTTCAGAAAACTTCTTGAATCCAACAGGCACAATCATGAACTCTTGAATCGCTAACCCATTATCGGCGTGCTTGCCGCCATTGAGAATATTCATCAAAGGCACTGGCAGTGTTTGCCCCTGAGACCCAAAAGTTTCGGCAATGAGTTGATAAAGCGGTTTTGCTTGCGAGTTAGCCAAAGCGCGCGCAAAAGCCATACTGACAGGCAAAATGGCGTTAGCTCCGAGTTCTGTTTTATTTTCAGTGCCATCAAGGTCGAGTAGCACTTCATCTAATGCGGCGAACGAATTAAAAGAACGACCAACAATTGACGGCGCAATTTTTGTGCGCACATTCTCAACTGCTTTCAAAACGCCCTTTCCCAAATACCTAGCCTTATCTTGATCGCGCAGCTCAAGCGCCTCGCCTTCACCCGTTGAAGCCCCTGACGGCACGATTGCCTGGCCTCTAAATTCGTGAATCGAATCTGCACTCGAATCTGGCGTTTTACCACTTGAAGTCGAAGCAAACACTTCAACTTCAACGGTTGGAAACCCACGTGAATCTAACACTTCTCTCGCTAAGACTTTATTGATAGTTAATTTCATATGCGTTCTAATATTTCACACAGATGAACCTGAATCAAGGTGATTTAGGCTGCGTTTTTATTTCTGCGTATGAGCTGGGTATACCAGTCAGGGGGGGTAAATTTATCCCGTGGAAACGGAAGCCGGTTGACCTCAATTTCTTCCATGAATGTTGGCAAATTACCAATCGGCACGATCTCGCCGACAATTTTTCCTTCAGGGGTTTTTCCGCGCTGAACGAAACGGTAGATATCTCGAATCGTATACCTGCCTTGCTCATCGATCTCAGGAATGACTTCTGAAATATAAGTCACTTTTCTCGATCCGTCATCCATGCGCTTAATTTGAACCACTAAATGAATCGCTGCCGCAATTTGTCTTTTTACCGCAGCAATCGGCACCTGAGTATCGCCCATCATTGCCAAGGTTTCAAGGCGAACCAGCGCATCATACGGCGTATTGGCATGAGCCGTACCCATCGAACCACCATGACCCGTATTCATCGCAGTGATGAGATCAAGAGCCTCACCGCCTCTCACCTCACCGACCACAATGCGATCGGGTCTAAGCCTCAAAGCGGCCCGAATCAGATCTCGAATCTCAACTTTGCCTTTACCCGATTCGCCGCCTTGTTTTGTTTCAAAATACACCACGTGGTCAGTTTTGATTTTCAGTTCTGACGAATCTTCGATGATTAGCAATCTTTGGGTGCCCGGAATTCGCGAACCCAAAACGTTCAAAAATGTCGTTTTACCTGAGCCAGTACCACCAGAGATGATGGTATTCTTTGCCAGGTAAACGCAAACGTCTAAGAATCTGGCAGCATCTTTCGAAATACTGCCGCGGTTGATCAAATCTACAAACGTGGGGCTACCTTTTGAAAATTTTCGAATCGATAGTGTCGTACCCTTTCGTGAACACGGTGGCAGCACCGCAGCCACCCGTGATCCATCAGGAAGTCTAGCATCGAGAATCGGATTTTCTTCATCTATGCGTTTTTGTACAAATTGAGCGATATTTCGAACCGCCGCCTGAAGTGCTTGTTCATCGCGAAATTTTGCGTTGACTTGTTCGAGTAATCCGCGCCTTTCAACAAAGATTTCGTTGGGGCCGTTCACAAGCACTTCAGACACCGAGTCATCATCAAGATACTCTTTAATCGGAAGTAAGAAGCCTGCAACGCTATCTTCAAATACACCCACTTTTATTGCACTCCTGCTACCGCACGATCAGCGCTTGACTGAATTTTAGAATCTTCTTTCACGACTAGCGACCCTTCCATTCCATTCACTGGACAATAGAATCGGTAAGTCCCGGCTACCGTTGGAGTGAACAGCACTTCTTCGACTTTGAATGAACTCAGTTGCTTGCGAACCTGAAAGCTATCAATCATCACGCAGAGCGTTTGCTTCGAGGTTCCAGTGGCGAATAACTTCACAGGAATGCCTTTGGTCACAAAAACTGTTTTTGGAAAATAGCCGAGATCACCGGCAATAATTGCAACTTCTTGCACTCCTCGGGCGCTGGCTTTTGATTCTCCCAATTTTTCTGTTTCGAATATTCCGGCTGTTCTTTGACTACCCGCCTGAGCTTTTTCGATAAAATCCGGTCCAGAAATCGCATTTTTTTCGGCGAGGTCTCCGCCATTTTCAATTGCTGAAAACTGGCGATTGCCAACTCCAGCGGGCGAACGCCCTGTTGGCTTCTTACCTGCTAGATTCGTTTTATCCCACTCATCTGACTCTTCAGCTGCCTCAATCTTGAGCTTGCCACTGACCGCATCGGCCGGGGCATACCCAAATCGACTTTCGGGGAACGCTTCTTTGTCTCGTGAAATTTGTTTTGCCGTAGGTGGCGCGATGAACTGGGTGCCTGCCCGGGCGACCTCACCAAACAAAATCAGTAAACTCAAGGTAACTAACGGTACAATCCACATGCCGTGATTCACACTCAACTGAGTGAGATATTCACCCAAGCGTCTGATTTGACCTAGGTAACTGCCATTTTTTCTCGATGCCAAACACTGAGCAATCCTTTCCATAGAGAGCTCTCCTTCATGCTACCCATCGGAATCGAGCGAAATAACTTGAAAAAATAACCAGAACTCGCGCGGTTAATACTTGATTGTTTTTATCTAGTTATGAAGTTTTTCCCCGATTTCTCAGAGCCTTGATCAACTCATGGGCAGCGAGCAGTCACCCGAGCCCACCTCGCTCGTCGAAGGCCGCGTAATGACTAAGAAAATAACACTCAACACTAGTCAAGTATTACCCTAAAAAACAAAGTAGCTCTCAACCTGCTGAATTTAAATGTGAAAGTTCTAATATAGCAAGACCACCCCACCTGCGAGACCCCACTGACCCGCGAAGCCACTTTGACTATTTTAGCGACGATTTCACCACTTCACATCGAAAAAAGACGCACGGCATCAACCTTGCTCTAGTGTATCTGTGCCTGATGCAACCCCCAAAAACATCACCACGAATCAAACGTCAGGCGAGAAAGAAGATTACCCATGAGCAACGTCATTTCAATTAAACGAGCCAGAGAGATTAAAGAAACAAAGTCACAAGACCTCGACTACCAGGCAAAAATTTTATCAATGAGCAAAGTTGAATTATTAGAAGAGATGGTTCGTTTTCAAGAAGAGCGCACCGAAAAAGGCGCCCTCACCGTCGAGATGATGGTGCGTGGCCAGTACCTTTTCACCCAACTCGAGAAGAGTGCCGAGACCGCAGAACTCAAATCACTCACCAAAGCGTATCGCCGGCACCTGAGTCATGAACTCAGAGCTCATGCACAGTGGAAGTGATCGTCACCTTGTGATAACTTCAGAAACACGATGAATCACTCACCCCACAGTCTTTGGAAAAATACCCCGACCATTGCCGAACTCAATCAACTATCGAAAAACACGATTCACGAGTCTCTCGGAATTGAGTTCACTCAAATAGAAAATGATTTCATTGAAGCCCGCATGCCGGTTGACCGACGCACCCATCAACCGTTCGGACTGCTTCACGGCGGAGCTTCAGTGGTACTCGCCGAATCTCTCGGAAGCGTGGCTTCAACCCTAGTGACTTGGGGCGAGGGCAAGACTTGCGTCGGAGTCGAAGTCAACGCCAATCACTTAAAAAGCGTTAAAGCGGGCGCCGTACTCGGACGAGTCAGCGCAATCAAAATCGGAAGAACTCTGCATGTCTGGGAAATTCGACTACACGACGAATCTTCTGGCGCACTCGTTTGCATCAGCCGGTTAACCGTTGCGGTTTCGGCCAGAAACTAACCCCCACCGAGAATTTTCAAGGGCTCTTCTTTTTGGTTTTTTGAAGACGTCCTCGCCTTTGGATCGACGTACGTTTTTTAAGAGTTGCGCGTAGGTGCTCATCTATTCTTGCTCCTCTTGCGAGGCACGATGCCGAGAGCAAGAAAACAGGATGTTTGTGGAGCAAGAACAGATGAGCACCTACGCGCAACTCTTAAAAAATACACAACACAGTGACTACGGCTGCGGAATGTCTTCTAAAAACCAAAAAGAAGAGCCCTTGAAAATTCTCGGTGACGATTAAGTTAACTGCTTTTCGAGTTTTAAAAATCGGCCTTTACGAAGCTTACCCTGTAAACCGATCACGCGATTAGCAGGGTTAAAGAGTCTTCGTGCCAAGTCTTGAATGTCTTCGCGGCTAACCGCACGAAATCTCGCTTTCCAATCAGCCA
Source organism: Oligoflexia bacterium (assembly GCA_903895855.1). Classification (GTDB taxonomy): domain Bacteria; phylum Bdellovibrionota; class UBA1018; order UBA1018; family UBA1018; genus CAITVN01. The sequence continues at coordinate 99,646 of CAITVN010000080.1, forward strand.
AATTCTTAGGCAACGGCAAATCAAACAACTCAATCTCGCCAAGCCGAATACCCCAAATTCCCGCTCTTTCAAAGAGCTGATCTGCTTCACGTGATAACCTCGCTTGCACTTTTTCAAACTCGGCTTCTGGTATCAATTCGCTTTGAAGTTTTTCAAACTCTTCTAGAATCAAGTCGATCACTTCACTTAGATTTCGATCACTCACCCGAAACGAAACTTCGAATAGCCCACAAATACTGAGCGTGTCGGTCGATGCGTTGATATCGTAGAGAAGCCCACGATTTTCACACAAACTACGCTGTAAACGCGACGACAACCCGTCGTCGAGTAGGCGTTCAAGAAAGAGCTGAGAAAAAAATTCAGGCTCACTTTCTGAAAACCCGCGAAAGCTTATTAGAGTCTCAATTTGTGAGCTCGACTCTTCAAGATAATAAAGCCGTGGCCCGACAAACGTTCCATGCACAGGGTAACTACCCTCTAAACCAGAAAAATCACCCGTGGGAAACTTCGAGGCAAATGAGAGGTACTTTTCACCCCAGTAAAAAAAATCAGACTCATTCACCGCCCCTGCACACACGACGATCATTTGAGAGGGGGCATAGAAATGATTGAAAAAATGCCGAACATCTTCGGAAGTCAAGGCCCCTACCGAAGGTTTTCGCCCTAAAATCGGCTTCGCCACTGGCTCAGAGCCGTAAATCATCGAGCGACTGACATTTTCTAAGAGGTTTTCACTTCCTTGTTCGTCGAGCTCTTCTTGAATCTCTTCAAACACAATTCCTTTTTCAGTTTCGATTTCTTTCAAAAGTGGACCTGAAAACAAGAGCCCTAGCGCTCGAATAGCTGCCTCGAGGTTTTCACGTGGCACTTCAATTGAATAATTACTGTACTCTCTAGTCGTCGCACCTTGAAGGCCATCGCCCAGAGTTTCGAAATGTGCGTTGAGCTCAGTGCTAGAGGGATACTCGGCACACCCCCGAAATAACAAATGCTCAACGAAGTGACCAATACCCGAAAATTTTGAATTTTCAAATCGTGGCCCGGACTTCACAAACACTTGCAGCACTGCAAACTTGCTGATCGTATCATTAATGTACGGAGCACAGATCAACCTTAGGCCATTGCCTAAAGTACGGGTATCAATTTGACTCAACATATTTCACTACAACAAATTGCTCGCGAGTTCAGAAAGTTTCGAACGTTCACCCTTAGATAGCGTGATGTGTGCTGAAATCGACTCATCTTTAAATCGATCAACCAAGTAAACAAGACCGTTATTTGCCGAATCGACATACGGATTATCAATCTGAAAACTATCGCCGGTTAAAACAATCTTTGTATCATCACCCGCACGAGTAACAATGGTCTTGATTTCATGAGGAGTCAAATTCTGCGACTCGTCGACAATCAAGTACTGCGCCGGAATTGAACGCCCACGAATATAAGTGAGCGGCTCAATTTGCAGCAACCCCTGATTCATCAGCTCTTGACAACCCTTACCTGCCCCGCGCCGGCCCTTTGAACCCGTTGATCCAAATAAGAAGTCAATATTATCGTAAATAGGCTGCATCCAAGGATTTAACTTGTCTTCAATGCTTCCTGGCAAGAACCCAATGTCTTTACCGAGTGGAAACACAGGACGCGACACGAGTAACCGGTGATAAATACCTTCGTCGACTGTTTTAACTAAGCCAGCAGCAATGGCGAGCAACGTTTTGCCGGTTCCGGCTTTACCCACTAAGCTCACGAGCTTGATCTCGTCATTCAATAAAGCATCGATTGCAAACGCCTGTTCGGCATTTTTTGGAAAAATTCCCCATAACCCCTCAGCCGGCTTAAACAACGGCACCAAGCAATCTAACTCTCGAGAATAGCGACCCATCGCCGTGTGGTTTGGATTCGCCGAATCTTTTATAATCACATATTGATTGGGTTTTAGATTCTGATCTTTAACGACCAATTTTTTTTGCGAATAGAACTCATCTACTAAGTGCGAATCGACCGAAATCATCGTTGTTCCTGAGTACAACTGATCGGGTTCGACATTCGACGGTTCGTAGTCTTGAGCCAAAATTCCGAGGGCGTCAGCTTTAATTCTTAAATTGGTGTCTTTGGTTACCAAAACCACTGGCCGTTTGGGTTGTTCTTTTTTCAACCCCATCGCCATCGCTAAAATTCGATTATCGGCTTTGTCCATCTGAAGTTCAAAGGGCAAAGGCCCCATGTCGCCCAGTTCAACCGTAAGTAGGCCGCCACTTGGCAATCGAACGCCTTTGGCGAGCTCTCCGCCGCCCTTTCTCATGTCATCGATCAGACGCGAAAATTGGCGCGCGTGGCGACCATTCTCGCCCATATCACGTTTGAATCGATCAATTTCTTCGATAACTACAATCGGAATAATCAGGTCATTATTTCCAAACTTGTTAATCGCATTGGGATCAAAGAGAATCACGTTGGTATCGAGTATGAATGCTTGGCGCACGGTTAAGTCCCCCTTATTTAGCCACTCTAGATGAAACTCTTAGAGTTGGAAAGTCATTTGAAGGACCCATCGTCTTTCGATGTTCTGCCGCACAAATGTGCCAAGTTCTTCGGCATAGCTGTAAGCCATGATGTTCATCACCCAAACATCAATGCCGATGCCGTAGCTGAAATAGATCTGATTGACTCCGCCATACAGAGAAAGGATTGGCCACTTCATTTGAAGGCCAAAGTGATTCTTTTTGCGCCAATCACTGACTGCGCCGACGTTTCGATAGTCGTAGGCAAAAATATATTCAGCAAGCCTTGGCTTCCATTTATAAGCTAGACCAAAACTTAGATTAGACCTCATCGCATCAGCCTGCGGCGATGCAAAGGTAGTGTCGCCAATATTGGTCATTGCAATGCCTGTTAAAATCGAAGTGACCGAGTCGAGCTTTTTTTCATACTGAAGCCCAGTATCAACCCCAATACCCAATCCGAAATTACCGGCCATCGCCTGAAGGCGGGTAACATTGATATTGAATAAATCGATCAAAGGTAGATTCTTAAACCCACCTCGGCGAAACATGACTTTCACAGAAGCCCCCGCACGAAGATCGCTTCGCCCGTGCCGACCACGCATCAAAGAGACACCGGTACCTACTTGAACCCCTTGAGTTGTCTGGTAACCTAGTTCTAACTTCGGATAGACCTTGTCTTTCATTCTCAAAGCGATTTGAGCGTCGACCAACAACCCTACCGCTAATCCAGGCATCGCCCATGCAGTAACAATCTGTTCTTGAGTGGCAATGTTTTTTCCCATCAGCTTGCCGACGCCAGATATTCCGAGGCTCGCATAGGTCGAAACGTTTTGGCGAATATCAAAGAGAATATCGTCAGACAATGACGTGTCTGACTGAGCAAACTTGAATATCGCACTTTCGGTGGTCGCCAACCCAGCTGGATTGAGAAACAAAGAGTCAGTCCCCTCGACAAAAGCCGTGCTTGTGCCACCCATTCCCATCGAACGCGATGATCGAAAGTATTCAGGCAGTTCAGTCGCCCACAAAAAAGGCGATACACCGCAAAACACTATCGCAATGAATGCGCAATCAAGAAGACTGCGCTTCTCACTGACTAATTTGCGATGCTTGAAAAAAACTCGCTTCATTCTTAATTAGCCCACCCTAATGGACTCAGACTAATAAAACTCGCAATGCCAGCAGCAGCGCAACGAGCTTTATCGTCTTGATCAGAAATCAAATCTTTTGTCGCACAAGTTTTTCGATTTCGAAGGGCCGGCAAGCACGGCTGTTTTGCGCTATTGGCACACACTCCGGCTGCGAAGGTACAGTTTGCTCCCGTCGGAAAAAGCCCCTGACAACCAGCATCACACGCTTGATCAATCACACTTCCAAAGGCTGAAGCAATAGTTGCCATGGTAGTTTTGGCACTACTCGTGAGATTGTCTGCCACATCATTCATCGAATCAAGCATGGTCACAATTGAGCCAGCGTAACCACAGGCCGCTTCGTCAACATACTCTTCTAGTGTCCAGCCAAGCGCATTACCCGTCGTTTGCCCTAGTATCTGTCCTCTTGCGAAAGTTGTCGGATCTGGCGCCCCATAGCGAGCCTGAGTATTTCCGATAATCGACATCGCAACGAAAATATGAAAAAGATTAGAATTCACTAGGCGATCAGACACCATAATGCTGCCCGGATTATCAGACTCAGGAAAGGTAATGTTTAAAGGTGAAATACTGACCCCTGGATTAATGATCGATAGTAACGAGTCGCTTGAATTCCACCCCGAGATCATTCGTGATTCGTGTTTTGAATTGCGCTGCTCATCAGTGTAGGCAACTGCATCGGTATCAGCAACAAAGAACAACTCGGTCAAAGTTTTCCATAATCCAGGGCCCGCTAACCCACTTGAGTTTTCAATTATCTGATTGAGCAAAGTCAATAAATCAGTCACGCCCGCCGAACACGCATGAGAAGCGGCCCTCGCTTCTCGCACATTATTGTCAGTGTATTTTGAGTTATACAGCCCTTCAACAGTCGATACCGCATCATAACAATCGGCGCTGGTCAAAAGCAGGTGCACCCGATCGAGAATAGCGGCTTTACCCTCAATTGTCGTAATGTCGTATGCTGGTGCGCCACACCCGGAGTTAAAAAATAAAACCCCAAAAACAGCGGCACCTGCAAAAAATCTACTAAGAATTTTCGACACTCACTCTCCCTTCCATGGGTAAAGTTACGAAGTTAAGACAGAGCTAAAGTCTAACGGTTCACAAACTCAACCAAGCGATCCATACCTTTTTTTAGAGACACTTCATCAGTCGCAAAACTGAGACGAATCGAGCGGTCATGTCCAAAGGGCGACCCTGGCACTACGGCTACTTTCGCCTCGACCAAGATTCTCTCAGCAAACGCCATGATGTCTTCTTGTGGTCTCATGCACTGATCGACTTCCATAAACAAATAGAAAGCTCCTTCACACCGATACACCCTTAGTTTGCCTGCTTTTTTCAAAGATTCAAAGGCCAGATCTCGCCTACGTCTAAAAGTTGACACTTCATTCGAAAACTCTGACTCGGGTAACTGCAAACCCTTCACCGCAGCCCACTGCGCTGGAGCACAAATCCCTGAGGTGCTTTGCCCTTGCAGGGTAATGAGCGCTTGGGTAATCGGCGCAACAGCAACACTCCACCCCACTCGCCAACCCGTCATTGCGGCGCTTTTCGACAATCCGTTGACGGTAACGGTTTGAGTAAACAGTTTCGGATTAGCCTCAAGAAACGAACAAAACTTCTGATCAGTGAACAAAATGCGATCGTAGATCTCGTCACTGAGCACGTAGAGCGGATCAATCGGCTGATTTCGGCCCTTTGATTCGATCACCTGCCCCAAGACCTCAAACTCGCCTTGCGAATACACAGCTCCGGTCGGGTTTGACGGTGAATTGAGAATGAGCAGCTTTGCGCGAGGAAACAGATCAAGGGCGGCACTAAAAGTCTTCTTGGTTAATTTGAACGAATCGTCAAACGTCGTTTCAATTAGGCGTGGAACTCCGCCGGCTAGCTTTACCATCTCGGGGTAACTCAGCCAGTAAGGAGTCGGAATCAACACTTCGTCACCAGGATTGATCAAAGCCAAAATGGTATTAAAAATGGCTTGTTTTCCGCCATTTGAAACTACCACTTCAGACGCCGCCCACGTTTTTCCGTGCCGGCCTAAATTTTCTTGCTGGCGATTTGTCTTTTGCACAATCGCTTCTCGAAGTTCAGGAATTCCAGCAACGGGAGTGTACTTGCTCTTATTGGCGTTGATGGCCTCAACCATCGCTTCTTTGATCTTAGGGTTTACCGCAAAATCGGGCTCGCCCGCTGTCAGGTTAACCACATCCTCGCCTTTTGCTTTCATTTCTTGAACTCTGGCATTGAGTTTTAAGGTGGCACTTTCTGAAACACCGTCCAACCGTTCGGCCAGTTTGAATTGTTGATTCATAAACTAGACTCCTTTAATTTTTGAATTTATTTTTTTTGAGATTTTTTCGGTTGCTTGGTTTTTAACCATTCTAGAACTTTGGCCGGCACATAAGACTTGATATCGCCCCCATAATGAAACAATTCTTTTACCATCGACGAAGAAATAAAATACAAATTCTGCCCGGTCATCATAAAAACAGTTTCAACTTCTGGCCTGATTTGCTTGTTCATACTGGCCATCATGAATTCATACTCAAAATCACTGGCGGCTCTCAACCCTCTCACCACTGCATTGATTTGTTTTTCGTGACAGTAATCCATGATGAGCCCCGGCCAAAGATCGACCTTAACTTGCTTTCTCTCACTCACCACTTCGCGAATGAGCTCAATTCTTTCTTCGGGGGTAAATAACGGATTTTTATGCCCAGAGCCTGCAACCACCACAATGACTTCAGAAAAGAGTGAGCACGCACGATCAAGGATGTCGAGATGCCCATTGGTGATCGGATCAAACGAACCCGGATAGATCGCCCTTAGGCCGTTTTTGTTCGTAGCCGTAGTCGTAGCCAAAGTCATACCCAAAGTCATACAATGACCCCTTCTTCTTCTCTATTTTCTTCTGCCCGACGGTAATGAGTGAGCACACTATCACCGTAAATTTTTTCTCTTTTTTTTGTGAGGCCATTGATCGAGTCGGGCAACACCCCTACTTTCGATTTGAGCTTTCCCCACTCTAAAATAAACAAACCTGAAGGGGTCAAAAGCTTATCCCAGTTAAAATCTTCAAGTAATTTCATTTCAAATCCACCTTGATAAGGCGGATCGGCTAAAATAATATCAAATGGCCCCACTGAGTATAGGTAATCGCGAACACTCAAAACGGTTGCCTTGAGTACCTGGGTCAATTCTTGAACTTCAAACTCTTCAATGTTGCGCTCGAGACATTTCAATGCGGGCAACGCTGATTCAACGAAAACCACTTCACCAGCCCCTCGAGACAGAGCTTCAAAACCCAAAGTACCAGCACCCGAAAATAAATCGAGAATTTTGGCGCCTTGAACTTCAAATTGAATCGAATTGAATAGCGCTTGGCGCAACCGTGCCTGCGTGGGTCGCGTGAGGTGTGAGTCAGGAGTTTTTAGGGCTCGGCCTTTCCATGTCCCTGCAGTCATGCAGATCATGGACCTAGTTTACGCAGCTTTTCTTTTAACCGGAATCTTAAATTCAGTTCCATCACTTAATTCTACTTTTAGACACTGATCCACAAATCCAATGGTCACTTCTTGTCCCTCAAACTCATATTTGAGCTTTAGGGTCATTTGCCCGCTGAGGGTCATGCTCAGACATCCCTCAGATTTTGAGGGTTCTCCCCAGGCTTCCGTCGGTGTTGGACGAAGCTGAGTGACGTTTTGAGCGGCTTGCTGAATCGGCTTAGCACTCGTTTGAATAGAACTATTCATGGCACCTCCCGAAACTTCAGGCTTTGACTGAAGATTCATAATTTGATCGGCCGTTCCTTGAACCTTATTCACATTATTGGTCGGCACATCTGCCTCTTCATGAGCTGTCGCTTCCATAGCCTGAACTGCGGCATCGAGCTCAGCTTCTGTAAACTCTTCAGAATCGGCTTCAGCGACGGCTTGTTCTATTAATCGATCAGCTTCAGAAGTTAAAGAGGCCGCAGACTCCTCAACGCCCAGGTCGCCCAGAGTATCTTCTAACGCAGGGGCAGAGCTAGCTCCCGCTGGTCCGCTTTCAGCCCGAAACTCTGCCATCGCAGCCTCGGTGGCAGCAAAGATTTCTTCAGCTGGATCAATCACCTTTAACTGTGGTTTTTCGACGGCTGGTTTAGAGACTGGGGGTGCAGCTGCAACCGTCACTGGCGGTGGCGCCGCTTGACTGGGTACAGCAGCCACCTGCGCAACTGGCGCAGTCACAGGTTTAGCCGCGACCGGCGCGGCCGGCTTAGCAGCCTGACTCACAGCAGGAGCCGGAGGTGGTGGTGTTGAAGGAGCTTGTTCACCAGACATCTGAGCCTGCAAGTTCTCGATTTCACTCATTATTTTATCAATTTCGCTTTGTGGATCCATTATTTTTGCTCCCTATTGTGCTGACAACTCACAAAGTACTTTTCGGCAGATCCAGCCAAAATTTTAGTTTTGCTTATTAGCGGTCTCAGGTACTAACAAAAGTTTGGGGGAGAACGCTCTGGAACCGTCAGAAGGTAGCCAAATAATCAATCAGTTGCTCGAAAGTGCTAACTTGCCAATCCAAAGGCTCGATCCCAGTCAAAGCGATCTCATGTCTGAGCTACTGATGTCTCAAGATTCGACCAACTCACGACAGGCTCCGAAGCAGCTTTCTTCAAGCACCGCCCAAAATTCACCACACTCCGGACTGCTGAATCAATCTGAACTCTCATTTGATCATTCTCAGTCGAGCGCATCGGTTAATCAGGTGTTACGCTCACTGTTGGGTGAGCAAGCTGAAGACATCGCTACGCCAATCCAAAAAAATTATCTTTTAAACGCATCGATCACTAACCAAAGCTATTTGCCTTTTGTCGAAGACTTTAGCCTCACTCTACAATCTGAGTTAGCACTCAGTACTGAAAAACTACTCAAGCTAAACCGAACAAGAAGAGAAGCGCTCGTCGCTCATTTAGAGTCGTTACTCGAAAAAAAATCTGGTTGTATCACCAAGAAAACAACCTCAGCCACTCGAGATTCTGAAGAAGAACTTCGAGAATGGTTAAGTCAGCCAAAGTCGTCGCAACACCACGCTGCACTTCGAAGCTACTTCGGCGAAGTCGCTTGGTACACACTGGCACAAATCATTTTACTGAAAAGCTGGTCAGACCGAAAGATTCGAATTTGGAAAGAAGACGAACTCAAACAAATCAACTGGACGCTCTCATCAGCACTCAAACCTCACATCGCCCACAATCGTGAGCCATGGCAGATCACACGTCCCAATCTGTACTCTTGGTACACGCCTTCGCCTGGTTTTCAAAAACGTCTTTGGGAAACCCTCGATCGTTGGAACCTATCAGATGATGGATTTCCGTTACTTCAAACCCTGGTTTCTCAGCAACTTTCTGAAATTGGAGTGTCTCTTTACGACCCGAGACTCTTTGAAGTTTTGTACCGCGAATCTTCTGCGTTTGGTTTAACCTTGGCTTCGAGCCCCCAACAGACACAATCAGGAGTACTCAATCGAATCAAGTTCGCCTACACTCCGACACTGCGAGAAGGCTCACTGGTTCAATTAAGCCCACGAGGTCTGCATTGGTTAGGCTGCGAATCAAACCCTTTCTTACTACTCATTGCCGAACTCGTTCAACTTTGGTGGGGCCCTTGCAATCCGCCACTTTGGATTCCTAATTTCGGAACTGAAATTCAAACAAGAGATCAACTCCACATGGACTGGTCACCGGCCAAAAAAAGCCTTCACGATCAAATCGGTGAAATTGGCGCTTGCGACCTTTCGATAGTCACCGAAGAATCACCGACTCGCATTAACGCCAAATCGATCGAAGCCAGCCTTGCCAGGGCCGAAATTCAGAAATCTCTCGAAAAACAAGGCGAATCTAAGCACCCATTAATTTCACAACAAACGAGTTTAGGAACTCTTCAAACAGCAATCGCACTCTCAAAACTCAGACCCGGCGGACTTCTCTGGTGGGCTCGAGAAGAACCCCTCACCGCTTCAGAAGGCCACTCGGTACTTTCTTATTTGTTTGAAAAGGGTACCCTCATCGCCGAGTGGAATTTCTCTCAACTACAACATTCACTGCAAGGAACCAAACTTCCTTTTCCGAAGTATTTGTACCTATTCAAGCGAGATCCCATTGCTCTATCTCGTTGGTCAAATCACCCCATGAGAATTACGGTTCAAGGCAGTTTAAGAAGCTACATTGAGCTCACCTCTTTACTTGACGACTGCATCACCAGTCTCAGTAAAAACCACGACCAAGACCAGTCGTCGGTTCAAAAAACAAACTGGAAAATTTTTCTACACAAAAGCCCCTCTTCACAAAAAGATTGGCTTGATAAATGGCCTCAAGTTTCTGATGAAACCTTGATTGCTGAAGCCGAAAGCATGAAGCTTGTCGGAATTCCACTCGGGCAACTCACGACCATTAGACAAGGAGCCATGAGGCAAGGTCAGGGTTTTTTCATTTGGCCTGACCTTTGCGACAAGAGTGACCGCCTACTAAAAATCGCAGCCTTCGATGCTGACAGCGAAGAGCTGAAAAAAGCGCAAAAAAAGAACCTAGTTTTTTCGATTCTTTGTTCTGAAACTTCCTGGCTAGCTCCTCTGCGCCACTACCTTGAATCAAAGCAAGTTCACCGCTACCTTGAAATTCGTTGTGACCGAAAACAAGAACGATGGGTCTTTGACGAAGCACTACTTCGAACCCTTCCGATACCTCGAGACCTCGTCGTTGCGCTCAGCTCTGCGAATCAGCTCAGTCAACACCTACCAAGCCAACTTGAAGAAATCATTTCAGAGCTCTCGTTCTCGCCCGAAATGGCGATGAGAAATTTCACGACACAAATGAGCACCGAAGAAAAGCGTTCGTACAAGTGGACCTTCTTTCTTGAAACGTCAAAAGAACTCAACCGGTACACCCAAACCCATCGCCCGATTATTGAACTCATGTCGTCACCCGGTAAACTCAATTGGGCGAAACTCATCAACCTCTTGCCACAAAATGAATTCATTTCACCCACCTTGCATCCGCAGGTCAGAAATTCGGGTTCACTTCCCTCTCATTTACCTATCTCGAAATGGGAACGAGTCAAACAACCACTACCGGGCATCATTTTTCTCACCGATGGAGGGTTTCATTTACACCTCGGCTTCGAATCGACGCTGCTTCTCGACCTGATCACCAATCAACTAGAAGGGCTGCAGCACCCTACCTGGAGCGAGTTAAGTAGCCACCTGAGGCTACCGAGAAACCTCGACTGGTGGAAAATTACCATTGAAGAAATTCTCAAGGCCCACGAAGCTCATCGCAAACGCCTCGACACTTTAAAAAACACGCTCACTCAATTACTCAATTTATGCTGAACCTATTCAATAACAACGCTGAAACAATCACCCAGTTCTTACGCCTGTCATTTTTTGGCAATCCCGTTCACCGGTGGCTAACTGGAAGTGCTCTTTTTTTGTTTTCATACCTAGCTCTAAAAATCGTGCGTTCAATAGCCCGAAAAACCGTTGCTAAGAATGCCTCAAGAACAGTCACTCAAATGGACGACTGGGTTGTCTTACTGATCGAAAAAACCCGATCATGGTTTTTGTTTGCGACCTCTTCATTTCTGGCTCTTCAAATCATTCACCTCGAACCAAAAATTGACACGTTATCTGAAAAGACAATTGTGCTATTTTTCTTAGCTCAAATTATTGTTTGGGCGAACCACTCTCTCGATTTTTGGGTGAAATTGCGGTTGAGCCATGAATCGCATGCGAGTCCCGCTAAACACACGACGCTTGGATTTATCGCCTTAGCCATCAGAGTTTCTGTTTATGCACTCATCTCGCTCGTGGGTTTACACAACCTGGGATTCAACATCACTGCGCTCATCGCCGGTCTGGGCGTTGGCGGTATCGCCATCGCGCTAGCTGTTCAAAACATCTTAGGTGATTTGTTTGCGTCACTGACTATCGTGTTAGACAAACCGTTTGAAGTGGGCGACAGCATTTCTGTGGGTGATATCACCGGAACCATTGAAAAAATCGGTCTGAAAACGACTCGATTAAGAGCCGGAAGCGGCGAACAAATCATTTTTTCAAACGGCGACTTGCTCCATAGCCGAATTCGAAACACGAGCCGATTACGTGAAAAAAGAGTCGTCTTTCAAACACTCCTCGCCACTCACACGCCGAGCCAAAAGCTCAGTGAGGTTCCCGAACTGATCAAGCGCTCAGTACTCGGGGCAGCAGGTCTGCCAACATTTACCCATTTCTCGGTGTCTTTTGAGCGCTCTCATTTATCAAGCCTTACCGACCTAGGCGCCAACTTCGAAACCTCCTATGTGGTCACGAGTAGCGTTGCCATTGACCAGCTAAACTTGCATCAGTCGGTTTTGCTCCTATTAGCCGAAAAGCTTGAAAATTCAGGTATCAAATTAGCAAGTCGTTCGGCAAATCTTGCCTCTTATGAAAAGTAGTTCCTTTCAGCTACTCTCTTAAGAGGTGATGAATCCCCAATTTGAAATCATTTCAGACGTTAATTTACTCAGAGAGCAATCATTCGACCGCCAAGCGAGAGAGTCACTGCTCATCGACCTAGCCAATCGTGAAGGTTGGCAACTCGCCTACCTTCATCAAGCGAAGTCACACGAAAAACGAAATTTAGTGGCGTTTATCATTTCATCACTGAGTGTTTCGGGTGCGTGCCTGTCATTGGCAATTGAGTGGGGTTCAAAGGCGCTTGATCCGGCGCGATTGGCTGACACCCAGTATTGGCAATCGATGCCATTTTTGCGAACCTTCTTAGCAATCGTCGCAGCAGCGATTGGGTTTTACTCAGGCATCAGAGTTCTCTACTCTTATTTTTTTAGCCCCCAAGTGAATATTGGAAAAATTCAAGACATTCGCTATCAAACTGACCGACACCAACGCCGCTTCGCCGTATTGATGGTTAACCATCGGCCATTTCTCATACCCAAAGAGCAGGCCAACTTCTTCTGGCCGGGATGGCTGGTGAGAATTCACACGCGCCAATTTACCCAGCAGGTCATCAAAGTTGAGCTTGAAGGCAACCCTCCTGAGTATGTCCCACCCCATCAGAGTGGCCTAAATCACTAACCGAGGCTGCAATTGACTATTCAGCGACGACTGTCGCTGGTTTTCTACTACTTATTTTTGACAATAGCTCAGCTGCTTGACTCTTCAGATTGTTAGCCCACACGTCATCGTGTCCCGACGTGACTGCAACTTCTGAGTTCACAAAATTTAAATTCGCCTCAATTACCCGAGTAATTCTTGGGTCGAAATCGTGTCTTTCGGCCAATTGATCTAATAAACCAATCATATTGAGCCATTCATGAGGATTTTCAGTTGGCGATACGCTGTGTAGAGCCACACCGACTTGACCGACTAAGGTATGAGCTTGTTCGACTGACTCGCTTCCTTCGTACAGAGTCTCAATGACAAGCTTTGCCTTAGCACCTTCAGGTCGATAAGAATCTCCAAAACGGCTTTGCATTAAGAAATGTTTTAAAACCTTCAGGCCTTCAGTTCTCGACAATTTTTGGGTTAACTGTTCATCAATCAACCTGATCTCTCTCATTCGATTCTCATCGACCAAGACAGCGACAGATGAAGCAGAAGACAGAGCGCCGTAGTGTTGCGCAACTTCAGCCAAATTTTGCCGATTCAATGACTCGGCAGGCGACTTTGCAATTGCAACCTCACCACTCTTACGGCTATCTGCTTGAGTAGCCGTCTGTTCACTCTCAATCGATAGGGCAACCTCGCCTTGCGAAAAATACCTCATGACTCCAAACCACAAGGCAAAGAGAATTATGCAACCACCCAATAGTTTTCTGAGACTGAATCTCGGCACTGCGAAATCTGGGCTTTTCATACCTAACTCTAGTATAAACGCCACCCCAACTCGAAAAGATAGAGTGTCAACTGTGACACATTTTGACTTCATTTTAAGAGTTGAGTTTAATGAATGTTAAGGGGTCAGAGAATATGAGACGTTCAATCACTATCTTCCGTTTTTTTAATCTATTAATCATTCTAGCCGTCGCCACCCAACTGCTCGTTGGCTGCAGCACGAAAGTGCAACCAACGGCAGATAAAAAAAATGAGTCGCCCACAATCGATATCAAGACAGCAGAAAAACCAGCCTTCGAAATTACGGCCCCTGACGACTCTGGTAACCCTGGCGGCGAACCTGCCGCCGAGCAAGGGCAAACTGGCGAAACGGCAGGGACTACGCAGGTGATTCATGTACCCACCGACGGCGTCAACACTCAAGTCGACACAAAGGTGATCGGGACACTCTGTAAAACCATTGTGTGCCTGAAACCCGGCGCACTGGGCACCATTCCCATTGGGGGCTTTTCTCAAAAATTACAAGACTTGATCAAACGAGACCCCAGAGCTGGAAACCTGAGAATTGATTTCAAGATCGCAGCTGGTGTGATTGACCCCAAAATTTTTATTCGTACCTCGACGCTAGCTAACCTCATTGATTCAAAAACAGGTCTTCTAAAAACGCGAGTTTTTGTTTCTGACACGAATCCTTCAGTTCTAGCTCACAACATCGACTTGAAAGGTTTCGGTCACACACAAATTGAAAATTCATTATTAGTGGCTGGCGGAACCAGTGCAACTGGCGTTCTCAACACCGGCCTAAAAGTCACGCCAGCGTCTGGGCTTTCGTTTGAAGTCAAAGGTGTCGTGGCACCCGCACTCAATGCGCGCCCCCCCTTGGTGATTGAAGCGCCACTCGATCAGCATCAAGCATTAGGATTACCCCCTGGGCTTGGCAACGTCGCACTCGTCACCAGCTTTGATGGCGCAGGACTCATTTCACAAGTCAAAGCCGTTTCACTCAATGCAGGCGCATCAGCGGCAGTTATCAACGTCGACCAGGCAAAATTTAAATCAATAGCCCCGAAAATGGGGCTTCAGCTGAATACTCCGTTATTTTAAACAGAAATCATGAACGACAAGAAGCGGCCCATCAGCACTGTTCACTTTCAAAACCTAAGCCTAACCTGGCTACTGAAGGCGTTCTGTGTGACTGGCTTAATTTCTTGCTCAGATTCGCTCAATTTTAAATCGTCTTCTACACTCGCCGTCTCACTGCAAGACATGTCTTGGCATGCTCCGGTTTACCTAGAGCCTCAGCCCGACAGCAGTAACATCGGTGCGTACACAGACAAAGCGACTACTCGAGGTTTTGATATCGCCTCAAACGGAAAACAAATCACATTGGGGGCGAGTTTCTACGATGAAGCGAGAAGATACTATTCGGGTTACATTCGAAAATTTGACACCAATGGGTGGGCTCCCATGGGGGCTGGATTTCAACGTGTCGCACTTTCTGGCACCTTAAGCATGGGTGAAGTGGCAGTCATTGCCCAAACTCCGGTATCAGCAACACAAACGGCATCGGGTTCACAATCAGGCTCGATGATGCTCGCGCTGTTTGCCGAAAGCACTACTGCAAAGGTCTACACGTCTTTTTATAATGGGGCCTGGCAAACCGCCCAGTTAGCGACACTCGATGTGCCATTTAGATTTGACTCACAACTGTACTCGTACTTTGGCAATCGCATTTCAGGAAGCTTTGACTCTTACGGAAGAGCATTTTTTATTGGCTCAAATGATTGGCGAGGCGCCAGTAACTTAGGTTATGGACTTGGCCATGAAATCGAAGCGTGGGAGCAAGTTTCTGGAATGATCACTAGCTTTACCGGCGGTAGTTCTCCGGTGCTGAGTGGCACCTCTTCTAACGGCACTGCCATTCATGCAGCAAAGTCGATTTTTGATGGCAAGCGGTATCTGTGTTTTTTATCAGAAGCGGCTGACCCGTATGATGATGTAATTAGGCGGCTCAATAGCAATTGTTTAGATATTGCCAACACCACCGGCGGAACCCTATCAATCACACCGGCCCTCTCTGTCACTGACACAACCCCTATGCTTTCGGTTTCAGGTTACAATTCAAACGGCATGGACGCGGCAACCAATAACGACGGGGTTGTGAAGGCTGTCTTCTTTCAAAGCCTACCAAACATTTCAGGCGCGCCTCTGGTGTCACGCACCCTGACCGATGGAGTTTGGTCTGACACCCTCTCACTCATCAGTTCTATCACCGAAGTGGGCTTTCAGGCAGGCCGAGTCGTCGCGGCGATTCCAGCAGCGGCTCCCCAGATCGTGTACCTGGGAGACAATAAGTACCTAACCGTTTGGGCTGAGACTAACGAACTTTCAACTCCTTGTACGGCCAGATTGATGTATTCGATTTTCAATCCAGTCGATGAAACGTGGAGCACTCCAAAAACGCTCACGGCCGACACTGCGTACATCAATCGACAACCGTTTGAGAGTTTTTCACTCTTCGGCAATGGCAGGGGCGACGCAGCTATCGCCGTCTCGATGATTGCCACCGAAAGCGAGACCGATCGCTATAAAGACGTTCGTAAAGTCTTGGTTGCGCGGTATCAGGTACTAGAAGGCTGGCTGCCCTCACAGACGTTTGGAAACGGCTGCCAGCCCGCTGATGCTGATCATGTCGCCTACTGCACGAGACGCCCACAAGGCGCCATCCTAGACAGCGGTGAAACGACCGTAGTCTTTCAAGATCAAGATGGATCGGGATACTATCGATTGAGGTCAGTGAGTTTCTACTGAGTTGAGACAGTCCACCTTACCAAGTTTCATGAGGAATCATGACCTGCCAGCGATAGGTTACTTTGCTAGATCTGGAAAATCCTTTCCAATAATACGACGAATAAAAGAAGGCGCATCGATCGATTCGGGCTCATACCCTGTCGCGAGACTAATTTCTGTGAATCCTAACTTGAACACTTCATGAGCAAAATCAACACCACTAATGTTAGGTCCAAGAGAGACATCAATATAGACGGGTGTCGACTGATCTATTACCGAGGCCGCCGATAAAAACTCCTGAGGACAGGAGAACAACCGAATACTAAGGCCTCTGGATTTCGCTACAGAAGCCCATACGGGGTGAATTAACGATGTATCATCATCAATTAAACACAAATCGTACCGAATCCGCGTAGAAGATTGAACAACTTCTCTCTTATCACTCGAAATCACCGCATCAGTGAGACCATCAAGACCCACCGACTGGGAAATGAATTCAAACGGAACGAAAGGGGCCAAACCTTTTGGCACCATCTTTACCCCTAGTCTATTCGCTCGAATACGAATTTTTTCATCATCATATCGAGAGGTGATTAGAATACTGACAGAGCTGATACCCAATTTTTCGATTACATCAAGACCATCTGACTTTTGACCCAAAAATTCAAAATCTACCAAAAACAGACACAGTTTGGACTTTTCTGTCGAGAACCATTGTTCAAATTTTTCGATTGAAACATAAGAAAAGTGTTTAATACCCTTGGTGGACACTTGTAGCTGTTCAAATCTGGTGGCCCAGACTTGATGAATTGACTGATCGTCGTCTAATGAAACAATCGTCATTCTCGGTTCTAGAGAAATTTTTTCTACGAACCACCAGGGCGCGCGCTCGAGCGGAAGACTTAGCCGCACCTCAGTCCCCTTACCCACGGTAGAGAAAATTTCAAACTGCCCACCAGCCTCATCAACAACACTCTTTGCATAGTAGATTCCCAGTCCCGAGCCACTTTGGGTTCCTTCTTTTCCGAATGAGACTCCTCGTACGCCTATGCGACTCAAAACTTCGGGTGACATTCCTGGCCCATTATCCACTACGGAAATCACTGCACTCTCACTGCCTCGAAAAAGCTTCACCCTGATCTCACCCGAATGTGACAGAGCCTCGATCGAGTTGTTTATCAAGTTTGATACCACCCTCGCGAGGGCTGACCCGTCGACACGCGAGAACAAACCGTAGCCCTGATCCCAATCACCTCGAATATGAATGGCCAAGCTCTCCCTGTACTGCAGCCTTTTCTCTGTTACGATGCTATCAACCAGTGCTGCCAACATGATTGAACCGCGCTGTATAGCTGAGGTTTCAGGTGCTTTAACCGTAGCCAGCGACGCAACCTTGCTCTGCTTCAAGAGCTGATTGGCAATATCTTGAATTCTTTGCGCCGAAGTTCTGATGATCAATCGCTCGCTTTCAGGAATACTAGACAGACCCGCAACGGCCATATTGAGCGCGGTCAAGGGCGATCGAATATCATGGCTGACTTGGGCAGCCATATTAACCATTGCCTCGTGAACTTTTACCTGAGTCTGCAAATTTTGCCCCTCAAGCATCTTA
>CAITVN010000081.1 GCA_903895855.1 Oligoflexia bacterium
TAATACTGGTCGATTGAATACTTCATCACTGCACACCTCACCTATGAATCTATTATGAGGCCCAGGTCTGACAGCTAAGGTCACGGCTCACGGTACTTCGGCTTTTAAAAACAACGATTCAGGGATTCTTCTGTCTTTGATGGTGAGACCATACCTATACCGGGGCATCGTGCCATGACCCCTTGCCAGCACCAGGCCTTCAACACTGATCGAGACGTATTCGTCATAGCCACACTGAAAGCGGTATTCGGTGACATTACCCAAAGGGTTGTAGTCTTTGCCATGGGCCTCAAAGTGCCGTTTAACGAGGGCGCACACTTCATTGACTGTGGCGGTGTATTTTTCTTGGTACTTTTCTTGGCTCACAACCCCCGTACTCAAAGTCGATGGCAGTTCGAGTCGCTGCCAACGCTGGGTTCCACCTGTCATTGCAAAGATAAAAATCGGACTCGGCTGCGAACGCTCGTGATAAATGTGCACGAACGGTCGAAACTCGGCCCGGTCTCGCACTTCTTGCTCTTCTATTAATTTTTTGTTTTGTTCTTCGTCGTCAATGGTTTTCGCAATGATCACGGGTCGAATATTGAGACCTTGTTTATCAAAATAATTCACTAGCCTCTTAAGTAAATCATTATCGAATTGGCCCGAATCATATGCCAGAAGGAGCTTATCTGAGGCCTTACCTCGGTTTGAGTAACCAAGGTCGTCGAGGAATGTCTTCGCGGAGATTTCATTCGCTTTGAGAAATTCATGAATAAATCTCGCCAGTCGATCTCTCGGCGTAAACACATGATCAAGTTTCATAACGGCATTCTCCTCTAATTTCCTAAACCTTTAGATTCACCCGCTGCAATTACCTGAACGAGACTCGAATACTCAGCTGCCCCCAAACCTGAAGCCAGACACTCAGAAAAAAGGTAAATCACTTGCCGATCAACATACTCTTGCTCGGTTATGGCAAGCCTCTCAAAAAGCAGCAGATCGTGCTGACGCTCGAGTGCGAGTAACGGCACCACTTTTTCTATCACGTTCTCAACGACCAACCTGAGATACTGGCTTAATAGTCGATTCTCAATT
This sequence comes from Oligoflexia bacterium, assembly GCA_903895855.1. Taxonomy (GTDB): domain Bacteria; phylum Bdellovibrionota; class UBA1018; order UBA1018; family UBA1018; genus CAITVN01. The sequence goes on from CAITVN010000081.1 coordinate 1,078, forward strand.
TTACCCTCACAAGTTTCAAGAACCGCGAGTGACCCCTCACTTTTGAAAAGATCGAGCAATACCCCACACAGGGCTACGAGACCTGGGCCCGTTTTGGCGACCAATACTTCATCGGTGAGTTCACCTACTCGATTTGGCTGAAATAGCGCCTGTTTTAGCGCTGAATTGACATCAAGCGTGTTACGCCATTCAAAGAGCCCGTCTAAAAGCTTGCTTAACTTGATCAGGTCATTGGTCTCGACTTCAACCAACTCAAGATAACTCGGCCAGTGCGACAGTATCAGGCCAATACTCACCATTACCTCATTTCTAGATGGAATCTCTTTCGAGGTGCTTCTGAAAAGTCTAAGTATCTCATTCACAGGCACCCCAGCGTGGCCGAGGTCTTCAAGAATGCGGCAGAAGTGGCGCTCAGATACGGGGCGCACTAGGCGAAGGAGTGGCAATTTGAGGCACTGAAACTTGGGTTCAATTTCGAGATAAGAGTAGTTGCCACATTCACCCACTAAGCTCACAAATTCACGCAGTAATTTTGGCGGCAATTTTGAAGGTCTGTTTGGCATAAATCTCACTCTCGTTAATCAAGAGTAAGAACTGCCAGGGACAGGTTGGGTCAGAGCAACAACACTCATTATACAAGCCAAAATCGGCCACAAATGCGCCCGTATCGCCGATAGTTTCCCGGAAACTCTCCCACTGCCCCCAGCTGTCACTCACGGCGCGCATACTGGGAGTATGAAAAATACGAATGATCGAAGAACGCTTTCGCTACTGATGGACCAAATTTTATCGTTCGCTTCATTTGATGAGATCCCGATTACGTACCTCAATGAATTGGCGAATCTCACCCAGGCACTAGGACTTTTGAACGACCACGCCTGGGCCCTGAAGAGTCGGGCTTCAAGCTTGCTTAGTAGCCAGCACCCCTGCGAGGCACTCATGGCTTATGAAGAGGCCCTAATGCTGTATCCGAGCAATATCGACTTGCAAGCCAATCGAGCCAGCTTCATACGCCGAATTGCCGTCATGACCGCAACCATGGCAGAGCAAGATTTTCGAAACCCAGAAATTGCGCGGGTTTATGATCGCCTCGTTGATTTGGGTGAAGTGCCCATTAACCTTCATTTTTCAATGATTCACGTTTATCGA
>CAITVN010000082.1 GCA_903895855.1 Oligoflexia bacterium
GCAATGCCTCAAGAACCACCTTTGACTTCACCTCTGAACTAATTCTGCCTCTCTTCAATCGACTATCCATCCCTTTCTTCTACTACGATAGTTGATCGAAAAAATCAAAAAAAGCTGTCCAGTTTTAGCGATCCACTATAACATTTGATTCAGCTCGGTCGGCATCGAATCTCTGAATTACATATTGGCCTGAGAAGTAGCACTCAAGAGGTTTCTCCTTCGCTGGCGGAAGTTCGGCGTGAATGCGCATTGAATGCAGAAAAAGACAAAACCCAAAAATAACTAAGATGTAAAAGCGCATCAAGGGTAATCTCCCGTGTTAGGTTATCGTGCGTACCCTTTAATAATTTCACGCTGAAACTCATGCGTCAACAATTAGGCCTCACATTTAGTGTAATCTGTTCTGTGTGGTTGCAGGGGGTCTGGGTCGTCCAAAATTCCAGAACTTTGAGGTTCGGCACGAGTGTCATTCCTTCGCGAGCTCCAACCAGATCTCATTGCGTCTGAGAAACCAGGGGAAGAAAGGGGGATTAAAGCGCGCAAAGGTGGGCTCGCCCGTTGTCTTCACTCCATTTTTTTCAAGTTCCTTGCGGAATTCGGCGAGCTTTTCAGTGTAGCGTGATTCGGACCAGGTGCCCGAATAGCGGTAAACTGCCATGCGTCTGGGTGGGATCATGCGCAGGTGGACCCGTGGATCGCTGGGCTCGGGGATGTTTTCAAGCGTGAAGCCTGCGGGCATTGTAAACTGCACCCAAAAACCTCCGGGGGTTGAGACTTGGCTTACCGGCGCGGTCATCGCAATCTTCTCAGAGGGCGGCTGCTGCGTGACGGGTGCGGTCATTGCGAGTTTCGTTTTGGCTTTATTGTTGCCAAAAATATAGTCGGCCAAAATCCTGAAGGCCTGACTGCCGGCCTCTTCGAAACCCGCCTCAACTTTGGCTTCGGCTACCAGCGTTGCGTCGTACTTTCGGATTTCATAGTGCTCCGCTTTGGTCTCCATCGTGTATTTGGATTCTTCAACTGCCATTGCTGCCCCCGTATACAGAAAAGTTGAAACAAAAAGGGTTGTGAGAAAACGCGTCATCGGTAGCTCCCTCTCTTTCTATTTCTGCAAATTTGAGGCAAAGGAGTCCAGCGAAATATTGCGTGGGGCATGTGCTAAAGTTTTTCGCTGGCTAGGCTCTGGGGTCTTCCCGGCGCCCTCGCGCAAAAGCTTGCGCCCCTCTTCGGCGACTTCTTCAGCGGACAGTGCAAAACATTCGGCCAGAACTTCAAGAATTGGATGTAACGAAGCGCGAGCCTGACTTTGGCGAATAGCTGCGTAATAGCGGTCACGGCTACGTATGATGGCTGTCTGGCTGGGCGCAAACCTCGCGAAGCGCTGACCACCCAAGATGAGCAATAAATAAAGTGCATTTTGACAATTATCTCATTTTTTGATTACTTTTCACCCAGTCTTGCTTTGACTGCGTTCAGCCGCCGGGGCGTCTTCAGCTAGAATTCATAGGCTTCTTGTTCGGGTGTGATGTCGCTGCAGGTAATCGAGTCGAATCCATTGCATTGTGCCATTCCTTTGCAGGTTCTGCCAGTATTGTTAATACAAGCAGCAGTCGGGCCACTATGCCAAGCAACGGCTTTAGAAAATCCCTTAAGTTGACAGAAAATGCTGGCTTGATCGACTGAAGGGGCCTCATCACAAAAACGAAAGCCAGAAAACAGGGGGTGATAGAGCGCGCTACTCAACGTATCTTTAAATGTTTTGAGTTCAGGATTGGCGTTGCAGGCGATTGAAGCAAACGTTCGGCACAGACCCATCGAACCTGAATAGCAAAACACATCTTTATTTTCTGGGCCAAAACACTGAGTGCGTTCGCCTTCAGGTACAGTGGTCAATGTGAATTCACCGACCCCGTAGTGATAGCCTCTGAATTTGCAAATTTTCATGGCGATGTCTTTGCCGTCACACGAGAGGTCAGTGGGGCTCTGGCAAGCATTTTGCGCTTTACTATCGATGCGAATGTCTCTGCTACTCAATTTGACTGGTGGCCGACTGGGTGATTGAATCGGTACCAAGGGCCCGTTCAATTTTCTGATTCCCGAAGACACAATCTCAAGCTGAACTGCCTCACCACTTCCTGTCACCGGCTTGAACCCGTCTTCTGTTAATTTACCCAATGGCGAAACACTGACTTCGAAATGGTACAGCTCGCTCGGTAAGAGGTGGCCGACTAAAAACGAAAGATCGAGTCTTAATTGAGTTCGGTCAGATTTTTGCTCAATGGTCACATTCTGGGCGGGCACGGGGCCATGATAGTAAAGGTGATTGTTAGAGTTATTCAGCGATGCCGGTCTGCTGCCCTGATACACTTCGAGATTCACAGTGGTTAGAGTTCGTGGCAACCCAGTCGCAGCTGACAAGTAGAGTTGATTATTTTCAAATTGCAGTTGAGAAACTCCGACCCGCTGAAAAGCTTTCAACCAATCGAGGTCGACGACTTTTAGTTCGATTTCTCCACCCAGTCTCTTAGCTCTGTCAAATTCAGAACTGCGAGTATCGATTTTTTCAAAAACCAATAGATTTTTTGTATTCACTGGCGAAGCTGTTTGATCAACTAGCCGGGAGCTCACGCTCTCGTCTTGGCCATTAAAGGTGAGCTCGAGAAAATAGGTGAGTTCATTTGAACTCAGCACACCCGTCGAAAAAGGGGTGAGCGAAGCTAGGCCAGTCGAAAGTGACTCGCCTGCAAACGGATCGCTAGCAAACAGCATGACTCGACCATCAATGTCAAAATCATGCACCCATTCTGAGAGTTTGGGTCTTTCTTGGTATTCTTCCCACGATCTAGGAGCCAGTTCATTGTCATCTGAACAACTGACTAAGACATTTCTCATTTCAAAAGTGGGGGCACAGTGGGAGCTCTTGAAAATGAGTTCTGAGGGTTCGATCGTCTCGCTTAACCTGACGTATTTGCGATCAAGAGAAAAGGGCGCCTCTGGGTCGGGTTGTTTGGGGATGCAAACGACTTGAGCAAAGGCCGAATTTAGGCACGAAATTAGTGACAAAAACCACACAAAAGCCGTTATCAAACTCAAGATTGAACTGCTGCCCCGATGATTCGAACGCATGTGTAAACCCGCTTTCAGTTTTTTATAGCGCTTACATATATGGCACAGCTTTAAAGATCAATAGAAGGTCGCAAATAAGAGAATAGAGTGTATCAACGAGTTAATTGCTCAAGCGCTCGCGTCCACTAAGCGAGGTGTGCTGAAAGCAATACTCACAATAGAACTGCGGGAGATTTTCGGGAGTTCTTTCACTTATGTTCGCCGCGGTATTCGCCCCGTAGATCGGACAGGCGTAAATTGGTAATCCGTATTTTATTCTTGACAATTCATGAATTATCAAGAATAATCAGGAAATGAGTAAAGCCGTAAAATTTGCCTCCCAAATAGATGAGAATACGCTCAAGGAACTCAAATCTTTTGTCAAAGAGACCGATCGAAGTATTTCATCAGTATTGACAGATGCAGTCCAAGAATATCTTACGCGCGTAAGACTTCGACCTGCGTTTAGAAAAGCAGCGCAGGAAGTGCTGAGTGAGCATGCGGAGTTACTTCGTCGGCTCGCCAAATGATTAAAGCTGCATATTACCTCTCTTTGGAGGAAACATTAGAATTACATAAAATGCTTATTGAGCAATTTGGAGGAAGTCACGGAGTTCGTGATCTGGGGCTCGTCGAAAGTGCAGTATCACGTCCACTGAGCGGCTATTATGAGACACTGTCCTTTCAGGCCGCTGCCATTTTACATAGTTTTGCACTCAATCATGCTTTTATTGATGGGAACAAGCGCGTAGCATTTGCGGCTGCGGCTGTATTCTTAAGTGTGAACGGTTTTCGATTAGTGGTCGAGCCAGGCACGGCTGAAAGTTTTATAATTCAAAAAGTGATTCAAGGTAAAGTGGAATTGGAAACAATCGCTGGCTGGTTGGAACTCCACATGCGTTCAAAAAAATAGGTCCAGGCACAGGTGGGCGGGATCTGCGCACTTTCATGAGTGAGGTGTGCTCAGGTAACTAGCGGATTACGAGCGGTAACTACTAATTGGCTATCGAAGTTGCCCTCTGCAACGGATGTCGTGGATAAAAGAAGCCCCTGCCAGTTTTGTCCGAGATTCGAAATTTCAATTTTAATGAGCGTATTGCCTTCGCTTTCGTTGCCTTTGGCGTTTCCGACCGCCCAGAAGGCGTCGTTCTTTTTAATTTTTCCATCTGGGATGGACCCAGAAGACATTCCTAGTTCGCCTAGGTTATTCGAGATGTTAAGATCGGTTGTCCAATATTCGTCATCATTCGAAAAACTGACTTTCGATACGTTTGTCGGGATAAAGCCACATCAGAGCAACTAAAGAGAACAAACCAAAAGCGAGTTTAGGAAACCAAAAAGAAATTCCCACACCAATGACATAAGCACTCAGTGAGACATGCTCTTTAAATTTATTTCCAATTGCTTTATGAATGATTGAGTTCGTCGCATGCTTCTTGAGTAAACTCATCGTGAGAACATAGTACCCCAAAGCCGCACCCAAGAGAACCACGCCGTAAAGTGCAACCGTGAACCTTATGGTTGCAACCAACCCTTGTGCTTTGGTTGCGGGTTCGATGCGTACGGGGTCGGCTGGCTGATCATGTTATAAAGTCTATTTTGCCACTAGCCTTTTAGTCAATGATACTCAAAAAAAGTACAAACCACCTAAATCCAATCTTCTTTTGACTCAGGAAGCTCAGCTTGCTGAATGCAACCCAGAAGCTCTTCGATACGCTCACGGTAAGGGCGGCCACTGCCGTCCATTCTTGCAAGGCACAAGTAACGCAATCGCTCGGGTGTGAGCAAGCCCTGTAGCAGGGCAAAGTGCAACTGAGTGCCTAAGACTTGGCCGAGGTGGCGAGTGGCAAGTAGGGCAATTAAACGTGATTTTTGAGTGTTGAGTGGCGGTATCCAGAGTTGCTTTCTCGTTAAGAATTTTAAAGTCAGCTCTCGGCTTTCGAGTTCTTGAGGAAAAAATACCGGTGAATTCTTCTTTATCTGTTTCACTCGTTTTCGATGGTCATCGATGAGGTAACATTTTCTTCTGGGGTTGAGTAGTAGGCTACCGTAAAATCCGAAAGTTGACTCAATGATCGATCTGAACCACTCTTCAGGAGTGTGTGGTAAAATTCCGGCGGCCAAAGTTCGAGAGCGAAGCAAGTGAACCGCTGCGATTTCAGCTGCTCCATTTTGTGAGGGTATGCCAAAGTATCCCACATTAATTCTTGGAATAAATAGTCGAAGATTGTGGCGAATGTGAAAATGAAGGGCTTTGAGTTCTTCTGGAGTGAAGATGTCTTCTTTTTCTAGCTGAGTGGCCAGGTCTGCCTGGTCTGCAGTGAGAAGAGTGAGGTTTTCATAATTCAATTTCGGCAGGTCAAGAAACTGTGAAATCGTCTCGCCAAAAGTTTGCACTGCGTTTAGGTAGTCAGTTTCAGATTCATCGTCATCGTCTTCTTCGTCTTTTGATGACTGAGAATGAGAAGGTGACACCTCTTTCAGTGCTTTCAGGTTTTCGCCTTCAATCCAGCTCACTAGAGACTGAAGTTTTGCCCACGGAGTGCTCGAAAAAACGCAATACTGGCTCGCGCTGATTTTGAGAATGGGGGTTTGCCGTGAGGGAAGTGAAGCAGGAAGATTCCAGTATAACGTATCGACTGTCTGGTGAATACTCAGACACTTGATTTTTATTCCTAGCGATTCTTGCGCGATCTGTTCAATTTGATGGGGTAAGTGGCTGCGGCTTAAGTGTAGCTCGCCAAATAAGACAAGTATTCGCGGCGAGGCATTTTCAAACTGATCGAGCAAAATTCCAGCAGCCCAGCGGTCGCGTTCAAACAGGTCAGTTGTGGTTTGCACGCGGTTCAGTATCAGCTGCGAGTTTTCACGAGCTCTCGTGTCACCTTGTGCCAGTTCTTTTGGGCGATTTAGGGCTAGTAACCTCACTCCTTTTGCTCGGGCCCAGTCGAAAATGGGCTCGTAGTTTGCCCAGGGAAATCCCCAGTCTTCTGCGTATCGAACTCGTGCATGAAATTCAGGGAGGTCGATTTTTCCTTCCTGAAACGCATCGAGATCGTGTTGGCTAGAGCTGGGTAAAAACTCAATTCCGATCATCCAGTTCTCACCGGGTTTAATAACTTCTCTGATAAAGCGAAGCGCCGTTCGCTGTGCTTGATAGAAAGTGTGAAAATCACCAACCAAGGTGATTGCGCTTTCACGAATCTCGGTGATAAGTTGGTGTTTTTGTACAAATCGAGAGGGCGACAACTTGAGTTGTCGAAAATCTTTGAGAAATTCTTTTTCGTATTGGGCAATCGCCTTGGGGGTTTTACCCAATAGCGAATTCGCTTTGGCCTCTAATGAACGGTAGATTGACCGTTGAAGTTGCCTTAGGCGGTGAGTTGGGGTTCGATGGCCTTGATCGACCATGTCAGTTGGCACCTTTTGTCTGGGTTAAAGTGTTTGGGTAATTGTTTCATTGGCTGATAATCAAAGTAGGCAGTCGGCTTCAACCCGTAGAGAAAGCCTCTGATCCAAAAAGAATAGAAATAACAGAGTTGATCACATTCGGGTTTACTGAATTGGGATACCGGGGGTTGTCGGTGTGGACATGAATTCAGTAAAAGTGAGATTTCAGTTGCGGTCACTCGCTTGATGATCCAAGGAGACGAGTGTTTCGAGAGCGGCCGATAAAGGGGTTGGGCTCGCAGAAAAAATTCAGTTTCGTCGAGGCCTGCGAAAGTGCTGGTGTGGTTACCCCAGATTTCTCTAAAGGCTCGATGCCCACTTCGCCAGCTACTTTGCTCGAAAATCGAAGTGAGTAGCTCGTACTCAGGTGTCTCAGCGGCAATTTTGGCGAACGAGTCGGTTAAGAATTTTAAAAGACTAGCCCTAATTTCGGCGTTTATCAGAGCAATCTCTTCGGCAGCCGAAAGAGCTGATGTTTGACTCACATGGTTTTCTATCGCCTTTTCGAGTGCGCGGAGGGTAGTGTGGGCATCACCTGAAAACGTTAATCTTGTTTTTTCATCGCGGTCGGTCAACCACGATCGATAAAGCGACAGTAGCATTCTCAGGTTAGCCAGCTCTTGATGGTCAGTGTAAAAACCTCGCCGTTGCCACCACGTGTTTTCGCGAACACAAAACCCATCAGTTGTTTCGATTTTAGGTTCAAACCGAGAGCGCCGTTTTGGGGGAGTGTGCCACCCAGTAAAATGAATTAATTCCTTGGTCACAGTTTGAGCTTAAGGCTTTTTTGTCTTGTCGCATAGGGGATTATTTGAAAATCTCGGTTCGGTTTAGAGTTCGAGTGAATGCCTACTTTGCCCGGGTAATGGCGTTGTCTTTAAACCAAAGGTACTGTGAGGCGCCGTCGAAAGACCAGACCCATGCAACAATATCAAGCTCGCTCAGTTTGTTTTCGGCGGTGACGTTCATGATGAAATTGAAAATAACGATATCATCGATGAGTGCGGTGTAGTCTAGTGAGTTAGTGTACAAGCTATAACCGCCACTCGAGTCGACTGGATTAATTCCCATTTTTTGACTGAAAGTGAAGCTACCTAATTTTCCGGTGCTTACCAGCTTAATGGTCGGAGAATAAACAGTCTGCCCCATGTAAGAGCCTGAAGTTTTACCCAGGGTGATGCTGACTGGCTGCTCAACCGTGTCGCCATCAGCATTGATGCCCACCAGCGTGCCGACGTAGTTTCCGGCAAAAATATCGAGGAGGTTTGGTTTTTCTTGTGCCGTAGGGCTCGGGGTTTCAGTTGAAGTTTTTGGAGGAGGCGGCGTTTGAGGAGCTGCGGGGGCAGGTGCTTGGGTCGATGAGCTTTTGTCTGCTGTCGTAGACGCCTGGCCGCAAGCAAACAAGGTTAAACTCAGTAAGGTTACAGCTAAAGCATAGGGTTTTTTCATAGGTTTTGTCCTCAAGCCCAATTGGGTCAATGAGTAGAAATGCAAAAAAACTGCCAACCCAAAGTCACGACCATTAGGCTCGATCGGTTTTGAAAACCCTAGGTATAATAAACATTTATAGTGTACTAACTGTAAAGCTCTCAGACAGTCTCTGTCTAGTGATTAGACACCTGCCTAGACCTTTGGCTTCGGTGGGTGAAGGTCAGGTAGACTAGACAGATAGCAAAACCGGTTGGCGCAAACCAGTCGCCCCAGGCAAGCATGAGAGTGAATAGCGGTGGCATGAGCGGCACGTCAAGCGGCACGATTACAGCCGCACCCAAGGGGGTAGGAGAGAGAATAGATCCGTCGGGTGAAATCATCGATGAAATTCCAGTATTCGTGGCTCTGACTTGTGCCTTGCGGGTTTCGATACTTCTGAAGGTAGTCAGAGAGAGGTGAAGTTTTGCTTCAGGAGTCGGGCCGAACCACGAGTCGTTGGTGACGTTAAGAATAAACTCAGACCCCAGTCTAATGCCTTCAAGAACATAGTTTGGAAACAACGCTTCATAGCAGATGATCGGAGAAAATTTCACTGACCCGATTGCCGGCTTATTCGGGGTTTTGAGTTCTAGAACGCTGGGGCCAACGCCTCGCCCAAAATTTCCGACCTGCGGAAATAGGTTCTTAATCGCCGGAAATAACTCAGCTCCAGGGATGTATTCGCCAAAGAGTAACAGTAGGTTCTTTCGGTAAATTTGTAGGTTGAGTTCAGGGTCTAAGAGAAAAAATGCGTTGTGGTCTTTGGCATTAAGCCTATCGTAGCCACCAAACAGGAGTGTCGCTTGAGTTCTTTTCACAAAAGAATCAACCTCAGAGTCTCTGGCAAATTCTTCGGTGGTTCGCGGGGTTCTAAATGTAGAAGGGTAAGCGGTCTCTGGCCAAATAATACCGTCAGGTTTTGGTGTTTGATTTGACGCTTGCTCTGACAAATCATAGTACGATTTCATGACTTCTCTTGCCGCTTGTTTTAGGCCTTTTTCAGCTGCAATTTTTTCAAGATCACCAATATTCGCTTGAATCATCGCTAGGCGAACGGTCTGGGTATCAGGCGAAGCGATGATGGCCTGAATTTGATTGTACCGGTATCGCCCGTAGAGGCTTGAGCTGATGAGCAGTAGGGCGGCGGTTAGTAGCCCTTTGCTACAAAGTGAAAGCGCTGGCAATACGCTAGGTTCGTTTCGATACCGAATGAGTCGGTAAAGTTTCCAAACGATTAAGTTGTTAAAAACGATCACAAACGTGATGAGAGCTGGGCCACCAATGTCGGCGATCTGACGAAGCCAAATTCGTTGGTACAAGCTATGCCCAAGGGTATCAACAAAGAGTTTAGGTAAGAGCCAGTCGAGGCTTGAGTAGGCAAGAGCGGTGATTGCCATGCTCACTAAAATGTTTTTTGAAGTGAAGTGCTTTGAAGTGGTTTCATGCAAGAGTGAACGCAAAACCGGAGCAAAAAGGGTGAATTGTGGCTGTCCGATGAACGAGTACAAAAGTAGCCCTAGAATTCCGACCCAAAATGGCAGGTTGCCGTACTCTACCAAGACATAGGCGACGAAGTAAAATCCCATGACCGACATGAGAATCGAAAGCCAAAGTCCCTGCAGGGCGGCGGCTTTTTTTGTGGGTGCTTCAAAAACCGTGTCAAGCCACGGAACGAGACTGAACCAAATGAGAAAATCAAAGTCGAAAGGGGGAAACGCTAGAACGATCAAAATCGCCGAAGCTAAAGTCTTGAAACTGAATATTGGAAAACGCCTAATTAAGTTAGTCACCCTGGACTTCTGATTCTAGATTCGAATCAGCTATTGAGCAAGTGAAAGGGTATCGCTTAGGTTAAACGATTTTTGATTGAGAACAAGGTCTGGTCCTTTTGCGAAAACCGGTGAACTGCCGTTAATGAGAGCCAATAGTGCGGTATAGGCATTGATTTTGCCCCCGCTGCCGATTTTTGAGTTGAGATTAGGGATTTGATCAACCGTTGAGCGAATGATTGTTTTGATCTGGGCGGGGGTCAATTTTGGGTTTTTTGACAAGAGTAGTGCAGCTAGGCCCGCTACAAAGGGGGTTGCTTGAGAGGTGCCTGTCATGTAGCCGTATTTTCCTTTATTAATTGGAAAGGTGCTGTAGATTTTTTCTCCTGGGGCGGCGACGTCAACTTTTCTTTTTCCCCAGTTTGAACTCTTAAATAGGTTATTATCGATGTCGATGCCAGCCACCGAGATGATATTTGAAAGCCCGTAAGAAGCGGGATAGTAGTAGTTAGACACCATGTCGATGTCTTGTCTTTCATTTCCGGCGGCTGCGACAATCAGTACTCCAGCTGCTTCGGCTTTCTTAATGGCGAGGTACTCTTCTTCTGAAAACTCGGGGCCGCCGCCGCTGTAGTTAATGATCTGAGCCCCGTGGTTCACTGCCCACTCGATGGCTAAAGCTGAGTTCTTCACGTTGAGCGAAGGGGGGGCTGCGTCTGAGTAATACTTAACTGGCATGATTGAGACGTGCTTAGCGACGCCGCTAATTCCGGCGATAGGGTTAGTGACTGCTCCGATGATACCAGCGACATGGGTACCGTGGCCGTGTTCATCGCCTGGATTGGCTGAATTGGTGATAAAATTCCAACCGTAGACTGATTTTTCTTTTGGGTCACTCCAGAGGTTTTCTTTCAAGTCTGGGTGGCCTGCGTCGATGCCGGTATCGATGACTGCGACTACGACTGTTCTATTGCCTTCTTCAAGTTTCCAGGCTTCTGGTGCGTGAATGTGTGAAGGAACCAACGCTTTGCCGTCTTTTGAACTGTTCCAAAGCCCCCAGTTTTTAAATGCTTCGGCCTTTTGTGCCAAAGGGGCTGCCGATTGAAGGCTAGCTGCCTGATTCTGAATGGGTGAGATTCTAAAACTGAGCGGGGTGTAGCCAAACGCATTTAAGCTAAGAGCGCTGAATGCGGTGATTGCCATGGCGGTAGTGAGCTTTCGAATCATAAGTCGCGTGCCTCAAGTCAGTGTATGAGCAAGACCGATGCCTGTGTCAGGCGTTTGACTGATGAATAATGAAATAAAAAATATGTAATAAATACAAAGGCTTAGTTTTTGGTTTGATCATTATGAAAACACCGGTGTGTCCAGAATATTTACACCTGTGTGTCAAGTGAGCATCAGTGTTTGCCGATAGGCAATTGTGTCTGAGCAGAGAATGCACCGCTATCGAATAGAATTGAAGGGCTTCAAGGCGTCCAGAAAGACCCTGTCTCGCTGGGGCCTTTTATTGACTGCATGGGTGCTAGCGACAATACCCCCTGTGATGGGTAATGAGGTAACCACCGCACCTCAGTCAGGCGCCCACGAGTTTCAAAAAATCTTAAAACTGGTCGGTAGTTCTCCTACAGGAGCTTGGTTGATCGAACAGGCGAAAGTAAAGTTTGCGCTACCTGAAGCAAGTGATCTAGATCGGCTCTTTGTCTGGTCTCGAGTGTCGAAAACCGATGCCGTTTTAACTCGACAGTTTGACCAGCAGACGGGCGAAGAGGTGCGAACCCGAGAGGTTGTCATTTACCTTCGGCATCACGACCGCTTTGAAGACACCGTGCTTGATTTAGCGCATGAATTGACTCATGCAACGTTTTCTCCGAGTTGGGACCCCTATGATCCAGACCTCGATGTCATTACTTATGTCAAAAACGGAATCGAAGGGCTAGGTGGCGAAGCCGATGCTCTGATGACTGAGTGTCAGGTAGGGGCTGAATTGAAAATTCTAGACGGTGTCAGCAAAACAAGGTGCACGCGCTACGGGCTCGCTGACTCGAGACCCCGAAGAATGATTGCATCGGTCTCAGCTTCGATCTCGGAAGGTGGCGATTTGAGTGCCATCAAACAGCGAGTGGTGAATGAATTTTATCAAGTGGGTAGTGAGTTTGGGAGACTAGGGCGACTGTTGGGTCCAAGGGTGAGTGAGCTCACGCATTTGACAAAACAACCGTCTGAACTGATTTCGAGCACGGGCGGAGCCAGTTATCCGCTGTCTCTATATTCAGAGTATGAAGAGCTCAATCGAATTGCCTGTGTGAATACCAAAAGAAGAAAAAGCCAAGTGATGATGCAAAAAAAAGAACGTAAGGTCGGTTCGGTTTCACGGGCTTCGGGTGAATTGGCTTCGATTGAAGAGTTGTTGAGAAAACGATGCGAAGATGGTTTTCGCTTGTGATTGAAGGGCCTGAGGGCGAAACTGGCACCTAAGAGTATGCTTCAAGTTCCTTTTTTACCCACATTGCAGTCGTTGCTGGTGTCGCCCGATGTGCCGTTGATTCATCGAGACTTGAGTTGGATTCAATTCAACGAAAGAGTGCTTGCTGAAGCTCGAAGTTCGTCGATTCCTATTCTAGAACGACTGAAATTTTTGGCCATAACTGGCTCGAATTTAGATGAATTCTTCATGATTCGATTTTCTTCACTGCGAAAAACCTTGGTAAAAGCCAAGAACGCTGAGCCCGAAAAGGTAGCGCGATTACAAAAAATATACGACGAAGTGCTTGAGGCGGTTGCGAAGTTCAACATCAAGCAGTCAGAAACCTTCGATGTTCTTTTGTCAGAGCTTGAGGGGCAGGGCATTTTCTTTAAGAACTCAGAAGAATCGAGTCGAGCGATTTTCGAAGCCCAGGTGGCACCGAAATTGCCACCGATTGAGGTAGTCAATGCTGAGAATTTAAGCCGCCTAGAAAATTTTCAGTTAGCAGTGATTAGTCAAGAAACTGGCAAATTTTTGCGTATTCCCAAAACGGTCTCTGGGGCCATCTCTGAATACGGAATGCAGAATTTGGCAAGCCACTCATTTTTTCTGCTCGATGAATTGTTGTTGCAGAATCTCAAGTCGATTTTGCCGAATCCTTGTGTGGTTCGGGTAACGAGAGACGGTGATTTTAGTGTCGATCTCGAAGAAGAAGACTCTGAGTCGGTTCCTGATGTCGTCGCAACCGGCATTCGCAGACGAGATAAAGGTCGACCGGTGCGATTGCAGTATTACGGCCCTGCTAGCCCAAAATTTCTCGAAAAAATCTCAAGAATGCTTCGTTTACGCCCATTTCAAGTGTTTCCGGCTTCTGGAACCGTGCTGCTGTCGGCGCTTTGGTCAGTTTTGGGGCAATTGTCGGTTCAGTTTTCTCATCTGTTTTACCCCGTTTTGGCTAATAAGATGCCCAAGCCCTTTCGCAAAACGAACAATCTTTTTGAACGAATTACCAAAGAAGATATTTTGTTGCATCACCCCTACGATTCTTTTGATGCGTTTGTTTCTTGGATTCAGGCTGCTGCAGACGATCCCGATGTGATCATGATCGAGCAAACAGTCTATCGAATGGATGCGGTCTCACCTGTCATCAAAATTTTGAAAAAAGCGGCTCAAAAAAAGGTGGTTCGGGTTGTCATTGAGCTTCGCGCTCGGTTTGATGAACTCAATAACTTGAAATTGGCCGACGAACTGAGACGAGCCGGGGTCGAGGTCGCGTTCGGTTTTGGGCGTCTAAAACTGCATGCGAAAATAGCGCTAATCACGAGAAAAGAAGGCAAAGAAACTCGCTTGTATACCCACCTTTCAACGGGTAACTACAATGCGGCTACTGCCAGGCAGTATACCGATCTCGCTATTTTGACTGGTAATTCAGAAATTGGCAGAGACGCTCGGTATTTTTTTGATAAAGTTTGGAGCGCAGAAGTTCCGGTTTCGTTTCGAAAGCTTTTGTCTGCTCCTGCCAGGCTTCATCGAAAACTACTGAGCCTAATTGAAGCTGAGACTGAATCAGCCAGACAAGGGAAAAAAGCTAGAATTGCAGCCAAGGTGAATGCATTGGTTGACCCAGCGGTTATCGAAAAACTTTATTTGGCGTCGCAAGCAGGCGTACAAGTTGATTTGATTGTGCGCGGCGCTTGTTCTTTGGTGCCAGGGGTACCCGGGTTAAGTGAAAAAATTCGGGTCATCAGTGTCGTTGATCGCTTTTTAGAGCACAGTCGAATTTACTTTTTTCAGTCGTCTCATGAATTGTACTTATCGAGCGCTGATTGGATGCCGAGAAATTTCTTTTCTCGCCTAGAGTTGGCTTTTCCGGTGCTCGATCCGTTATTATATCGATTTATTGTCGAGAATATCATCGGTGCCTTTTTGAATGATACCGTGAAGGCCAGAGAGTTGACTCCAACAGGCACTTGGAAAAAGCGAACGGGTACAAAGAGTAAGGCAAAACCGGCCATTCGGTCACAGTGGGTTTTTGCTGAACTGGCTTTGAATGACTACAAGGGAACTCCGCTGGAGTAGTTGATTACTTAGTTTAAACATTGCTGGAGCTATGTCCGAAGCAACCTTGTGGTGTTTTTTCAATCTCAGGCTGACTAGGGCCTGCACTCTTTCTTTGGGCTCGCCATCCATGGCTCACCCGTATCGCGCTTTTGGCGCGAACGCCTCCGCTTACGTGAGGCCCAAAGAAAGAGTGCAGACCCTAGTCAGCCTGAGATTGAAAGGGATTTTCAGGTGGCGAAGGTTTTGCTTGTTCCATGGCTGAACCAGGTAAGTCAGCCCACTCACGATAGGGCAAAGATTAAGAGAACGGTTTTGCACGAGCGACGCCTATCAAAATTCTTAACCTCACGTCATTGCAGCTAGAAAGTTCTCAATATTGCATGGTTTGCAATTGTTTAACCGAATATTGACGATGATCTAGCGCTGCGTTACCAGGTTGCACATGTTGAGACACCTTCTGCATTGGATCCAACGTCGGCTAGTAAAATGGATTCAAGTTAATCGTGAATTTCCGATTCAAATTGATATCACAAATGCATGCAATTTGAGTTGTGTTCATTGTTACCATAAAGATCACCTGAATGCCGGTGCGCTTAGTCTAAATGAGTGGATCGGCGTTTTGGACCAATATGAGGCTATGATTAAGAAAATGGGTTATCGCCCGTTGGTTATTATTTGTGGTGGCGAACCATTTACAAGTCCTTTTTTGTACCGTCTTCTAGAGAATGTACGAGCACGCGAATCTATTTTTAGAATTATTGTGATTACTAATGGCACCTTGATTGCGACGGGGTATGGCAGAAATATTTTAGAAAAAATTAGACATTTTCCAAATCTGTCTTTTCAGATCAGTGTCGACGGACCAAGTGAGGCCACCCATGACATTGCCCGAGGTCTGGGGTCATTTAAGAAATCAATGGAAGGCATCAAAATTCTGAGACAGCTCGGACTCAAGGTTTCAATCATCACTATTCTCTCGAAGCGAACATCTGCCTTAATCGATGACTTCTTTGTGCTAGCAAAGGAAGTGGGGGCCCAAGGAGTTGGTTTTACCCGATTTATTTCACAGGGATTTGGGTCTAGCCTGCTTGCAGCTGGCCACGACCGTGGGCTTGAGCCAATCGAATTGCGGGATGCATTCAGGGGTATTATCCGAGCCGCTTCAATTTATGGAATTCGAAGCATCACATCAGAACCATTGATGCACTTGGTGCATCCCGGTTTAGGTCGTTCCGGACGTTTTTTTGAAGGTCTCGTAGTAGATCATCAGGGCAACATGCTGGCGAGTAGTCGGTCTAGAATAATCATTGGGTCTGCCTTAAACGGTGGGCTTGAAATTGAATATCACAATAGCAAGCTATTGAAGGACCTTCGTAAAGGAAAAATTGACAAGTGTAGTGCATGTCGAAGCATCAGCATTTGTGGTGGCGACCGCAACGCTGCATTTGCGGCAACGGGAAGTTTTCTTGGGGCAGATCCCGGTTGTTGGGCTAACTTAAAGAGTGCGGTCTAAAAATTGTAAGAAAAGAAAAGGAAGAAATACGATGAAGGCAAATAAATTGAGAGAATTGATGTTAATGGCGCTGGCGTCTTTGCCGGTTGGGATTATTGCAGTTCCAGCTGAAGCAAAACTGCTAGATTTAAAGGGAGAGGAGCAGACCTCGAGGCTTCGCGAGGAAATTGAACTGGCTCGCTCAATGCTATTTGAAAAGCAAGAAATGTCTACTACCCTAGAAGTTGTGCGAACGAGAGTTTCTGATTTCACTGGCCTTGATGAGGTCAAACAAATCGATGAGGAAATTGCTCGACATGTGCAAGTTTTGCTTGAAAATGGTCTAATCGAGGTGAATGAGAATAAGATCATTTCGAAGTCGCCTAGTCCTTGGGGGGGCGGCTGATATTGTATGGTCACACGTACTAAAAGTGGAATCATTTCGCTATGTATTCTGGGATTAGTTGCGGCCGTTGTGTATGGCAAAAAGTGGAGTAGTGGAGGCCGAATGAACGTAGTTAAGATGGCGATAAGTTCTCACTGGCGAACATTACATCCGGGTTTGCAGCATTCGCTAGCTGGTGACCTGGTTCTGAGTAATCAGTTTGAGTCTTTAGTTGGTATGGATGATCATGGCATGATTGTGCCCTTGGCCGCAAAAGCGTGGAAAGTTGACTCAAATTCAAAGAAGTTTGAATTTTCAGTCGACACCAGTCGAAAGTACTCTGATGGCAGCAAACTATGCGCAAGGGATTTTAAGGAATCATGGGAAAAAGCGCTGAAACTTGACCCTAAATCAGCGAATAGCTCGTTGCTTGATATTCTTTACAAAGTTGATGGTTTTTCAGAGTTTTCAAAAGTTGGCACTCTTTCTGGTTTAGAGGTGGTTGGGGATGAGACCCTTGTGATTCATTTTTCGACTCCATTTCGAATGGCTTTGGATCACCTACAGGGTAACCGCTTTTCAGCTTATAAAGAAGTAAACGGAAAATTCATTGGTACCGGTAAGTATGTGATTACCGAAGAAGGCACAGACCGACTGAAAATGACCCCTCAGTCTCAGTATGCTCAGGAACTTTTGCCAATTGAGTTAAGCTTCATGAGTCAGTCTGAGATTGAGAAGAAGTTGTCATCCGGTGATTTAGATGTCATGCCCTACGGAAGTGGCTCGCAAATGGATCTCGGAGTATTGAGGGAAAAAAATATTCAGATTGTATCTGGACAAGATGCGCTTCATTTGACGATGGCTCTCAATACTCAATCGAAATCTTTATTTCGTGAACAGAAGTTCAGACAAGCTCTGCAAAGTTTAGTGTATACTAAAATGAATTCTGGATACTTGCTTTGGGATGCTAGGTTTTTTCGATCTGATGCCCAACCCTACCTTGAAGCACAAATGGGTCGCCTCTTGCCGGCAGAGGAGAAGGGCTTAGTTGAATTGGGCCAGCCCAATCAACAGGAACTCATCGCGCAAACAAAGAAGCGACCCTTAAAGGTGCTCACCACTGATCTCACTGGCAAGTATTGGTCATTTCTTGAAGAGATGGGTTTAACTGTAGATAAGTCTTATCTTCCGGTGGATGTGAAGACTTTCTTTGATCAGATGTATAAGATTAATGATTCTGACCTCATGGTGTCGGCCTTTAGCATCGCGAATGGCGATCCAGATGGAATCTACCACCGCCTAGGAAGAAATGGCGCAATCGTAGCGCCTATGAGTCGCAGTCAATTGGTTGAGGATTTGTTAGAATCGGGGCGAAAAATTATTGATTTTAGTCAAGTTCATGCCCACTACGAAAAGGTATCTAGAGCAATGTTGAGGGAAGTCCCATTTGTTCATCTTGGATTTGCGAAGGCAGTCTCTTTGCTTCGCTCTGATCGAGTGGTGCTAAATGCCAATGAGCTTCGCAGAAACCAAGGGCACTTTGATGTTTTTAAAGAGATAAAATGATTTCACTTAATGATTGGTTTTCAAGATATACTCGGAGGCCGATTTGGCTCGCAAGCCTGGTCTTGTTGAGCGTTTGGTCTTTTGCCTCATTTGAGTATGTGAGAAGTTCTAGTCGACATCGTGACGAAGTGCTTGGAAACGTAGTGAGAACTCTGTCGCTAGCTGTTCGCCAGAACAACAGAGTGCTCATAGAAAATGTTCTCGATTCAGCTCTGATTCAGGTTGGCGGAAAGCTTGCGCTCGTTTGTCGAGGAGAAGTGGTCATTGCCGAAGTTAACGGTAATTTTGGCGACTGCAAGGGTTCTACCGTCGAAAAAATAGGCGTGCCAGGCTTTGAAGACTACTATCTCGTCATCGAAAGGTCGTCAGTTTGGGCCGCGACAAATCTCTGGTTCGTGTTTGGTCTTGGCTCGATATTCATCCTATTTTGTATTTTTACTTTAAGAAGAATGCAGGAGCGATTTTTTTCTGAAATTATGACCCCTTTGCAAGCGGGGGTGTTTCAAGTTGAGTCTCTGGCAATAGCTGAGTTCGAGACGTTTCGAGTTAAGATGCTTGAGGGGCAAAATTTGCAGACTCAGGTAAAAGTTCACGAGGCAATGGTTAATATGGCTGCCCAAGTCAGCCATGATATTCGATCGCCCTTGACCGCGCTCAATATGGCCGTTGCGGGTCTGTCTAGTATTCC
>CAITVN010000083.1 GCA_903895855.1 Oligoflexia bacterium
ATAGAGTCACTCAAGCTCACAATGACCCTCGCGCGGGCGCTGGATGCGCCGTTCCCGGGCGCGAGTACACGAAGTACGGGGTCATTTGAGGGTGAGTGACTCTATAAAACTACCCCTGGTATTGCCGCGTTGAGGTTAGTTGATTTGCCTCAGCTCTCAGCATACGTACCGAGATTTTGAGTTGAGGCGATTTCAGCCGAATCACAGGCTCTTCTCGGAACACCTCTACAATCGTATTATATTTAATTAACAAAACAAGTTTAAAAACAGATTCTTCATTTTGTGTCGGCTCTGACCTAGGTCAATTGCGCCCCAACTCAATTCGATTCATTTCGATTCACCTCATTTCAATCGTTACAATGACCGATAAATTCATGATGCTCTTTGGTCGACACACCCTACCGCTCTTGGTTCTTGCGATGGTCACAACGAGCTCGCGAATTGCAGCCGAAGAGAGGGCGCAAGAAATCATTTTCGATTTGACCGGTAATGAGTACATCTACGTGGGCGGATCAAGCTCAGCCATCGACCCAAAAACCAACGAATGTCACACCGTCAATGAAGCTATTTCCCAACCACTGCATCCGGCTTGCCTACCTGACCCCTTCAACACTCTCTGTGCGATAAATGCAGGAAAAATTAAAGAACACTGGAAACAAAACTTCGAGAAATCAAAATCATTGATCACCAAATTCGATAAAGTATTCGAGAGCGTAAAAGCCCAGCTAGAAACCGAACTGGGCCGACCAGGCGATCATCTGAATGATCAACAATTTCTAAAAAACTGGAATACCGAACTCGATCGCCGAATCAACACTGCAGTGATCGCAGACAACGAAGCCGAAGTAAAAGACCATGTGAAAAAAGCCGCTGCCATTTATTCGCAAATGCTTCGCGAAAGCAAGTTACCGACTCACATTACCGACACCCTCATTCATTACATCGAGGCCTGTAGCGCTAATCCTGTACTGAGATTGATCGACAACGTCGAAGGCACCCAGTTTGACTCTGCAACCCAACTCAATGCCTTCATGCCTGGCGCCGGTTGGAAACTTAACTACGATGAACCGAAAGAAAACAAGCAGCTCGTGATAGACCCGGCGAGCTCTACCGCTTGCAGTGTCATTCTCTATGGGCGAGCTTGGAATGACTGTGCCGAAGGCTCGGCGAGTTGTTATCAGACGTTGTTTCACGAATTTGCCCATTTGATGAACACTTGCTCGATTCGAAATATGGTGTTGACTGGCGAAAATTATTTTAACTGGTTCGAAAAAAATGTCACTCTTCCTAAGATTCCGGTCACCAATAAGGTATTGCAACACACCTACGAGGTGCTTAAGAAACGCACTGAGTGCCTTGAAGAACTTTCTCATCCGCACGAAGGCCTAGAAGACGACGGATCACCGATTCAAAATGATTCGGGGTTCGACGCTGCAAGGTGTACTGGCGAAAAGCAGAAGGCTTACCCCTCTCAATGGAGCGAATCAGAATCTGATTTTTGGGGCGCTAGCGCATTGGCCACTTACCTTCGCTCGATGCCAGAGCCCGAGCGGCGAAAGATCTTCGCAGAAAGCGTTGCACAGTGGTGCGAAGGAGTTCAAGCCCACGAAAGGGTGCCACCATCGAAATACTTAGCCTATGTCACTTCGAAATTGACTCCTAAGCCGCCCGAACCCACTAGTGTCACTCAACCGAAGACGGCCTCTAAGAGTCGAATACCACCGTGGAACGACTCGCATCAAGACTGGTCAGTGCGAGTCAATCGAAACATTCTTCGAAACGCCGATTTACGAGACACTCTGGGATGCGTGGTTTCTTCGAAACGATCGATACTGACCGACATTCCCGTTTCTTGTTCGCCCAAAGGATTTCAGTATAGGTTATTTCCTTAGCGAAACTCAGCTTGTTAACCAATGAGGTTTACCTAATTGAAGACCGGAACTCTGTCGCCGAGAAGTTTTGGTAACAGCTGGCCAGACTTCAACGACCACCCTAACATCGGAAGTCTAACCGGTAGCAGGGTCGATTGGCTCACCCATGAACCGTCATCTTTTTTCACGTTCAAGACTGACTCGATCACCTTATCGCAAGTGAGGCTCAATACGATTCCGGCAGGATCGCCATTTGGAGCGTAGACGACTGTCCATTGGTCGCCCGCTTTCGCCACAAGACTTTGCTCAAACAAATTTTTAAGAGACGTACCACAGTACTTCTTAGGGTCTACCATTGGCGCAAAATGCTGCCGAAGGTAGCGCGAACTGTTACCTTGAGAATCGACAGGTTTAGCTTCATTAATGAAAGTATTCGAAAACTGACCGATTCCCGATTTTGAATAGAGTAAGTTTTCGAGGTCTTGAACATCTTTCATCATTTTCTTCGTGCCTATTTTCGCGAACCACTCTTTTGTCGATGAATCTGTTGGCGAAAAGGGTAAGTGAATCATTTGCGGCATCACCCGCAAATTTCCGAGACTACTCCACTCTTCTGGCTCAGCTTCAGGCATGAGAAATTGATCGTAATCGACTCCACACCATCCTAGTGCAATTCGTTCATGGTGATCGTCTTCTGGGTGCCCGTAAACGTGTATGGTCGCTTTTCCGTCTCCGGCAACCTCGACCTGAAAGGCACCGGTCTTAGTGTGACCGCTACTGTAAGGTTGATACATCAAATAGAGTGAACCTCTAACGTCTGGCGTACCTGAAAATTGAACTCGCTTGTAGCGAGTGATTTTTTCTTTAAATTCGACCGAGCCCGTAGAGCTTTTTTGTTCGCGCCTTAGCCCTCTCACAACCAATTGCGCATCGGCACTAACTTCGGGGTTCGATGAATATTTTATCAATAACACCAATTCAAATCGCGCCCTTTGTTCTTGAGTGAGCTCTTCTTCTCGTAAAGGTAGGCCGTGACCATCATCAAAACCGGCTTTGAAATAGCTGGCAGGATCGAGTTTACAACGAATCGCTGGAGGCTCGTCTGCCTGAGCTTGACTCTGAAAGTTGGGTATTAGTGCCAATGCAAATAGAGGCAAAAAAGAGAAAATTTTAATTTGATTCATAGTTGCTGACCTCAGTTGTGAATAGTGCACTACCTAACAGATGGCCATTTTGATTGAAAGACGAGCGAGAAAACTTATCGAAAATTTTCACCGAGCAATGAATAATTGCACATCATGAGACCCGTTCAGAGTTTTGACGGCAGGCCGACCGTTCACTCAAGACTTTGCTTTAAAAAGAAGTCGTGCATAATGACTGAATGAACTTCATTAGAACAGCGACTCTTTTACCACTTTTATTGATCTCATTTATCACGTTGACATCATTGCCTTCGGCCGAAGCGATGAATTGCAGCAAAGCGCAAACAAAACTTGAAAAGCTGATATGCAGCACACCTGAGCTGAAAAATCTCGATGCGAAACTCAATCTCGATTATTCGGCTCTCATCAAGCGCATCAACAAAGAGAGTGCCGCTATCGTAAAAAGTTCTCAAAAACTTTGGCATGCACGGCAGTTTAGCTCATGCGATAACGCTGCCTGCGCCAAGTCAGCACTTCAAAGTCGCATCGCCCATCTCAACGACGACTATGACGACTGCAAGTGGGTACAAAAATACAAGAAGGCCAGTGCAAGCGAAGTGATGAGTGATGTGTCTTCGAATGATCTTCTGGCAAGACTGGGGTGGGATTACTCGGCCGATTTCGGTTTTAAAAAGAAAAATCAAAAGTCGACACTATCAGAGGCCTTAGCTGAAGCGCTGTCGGGTACTCCAGATCCAGTGCTCAACCTGAAAGAAGAGCAGTTCACAGTGTCTGGGTGTCGCGCTCAAAGCTGTTTAGAAAAAGCATGGCTTTGGTTAGATACAGCCGAAATGACCAGTGGCGGAGTGGCAGCCATCGTGAGTTATGTTTTTAACGGGCGGCCGACTTCGACTCCACAGCTTCTCGTTTTTTCACCGTCTGAAGAAAACTGGAATA
Organism: Oligoflexia bacterium; assembly: GCA_903895855.1. Taxonomy (GTDB): domain Bacteria; phylum Bdellovibrionota; class UBA1018; order UBA1018; family UBA1018; genus CAITVN01. Next base: position 3,971 of record CAITVN010000083.1, read on the forward strand.
GCGTTTCAGCCGATGCCAAAGGTTCACTCAAAGCGTGGCTCAAAAGTCATGACGTTAAGCCTTCTGTCGTCAGGTACTTGTCGAAATCCGGAATTCAAGAAATTCAGCTTGAAAAATAAATTTCTCACAACGCTGGGCAAGCGGCAGTCGATGTAAAAGTTTGAGCCCCCTGATTGTAGCACGGGCAGTCGGTGTCGTAATCGGCCATCTCGCCTTGACGGGTACAGACCGTCACAAAACCCTTGCCACACGTATTCGGGTAAAGTGCCATGCAAGCAGCCTTGCTCGCCACCGGCCCGAAGCAACCTAATGTGTACGGCGGCGTAGTTCGAGTGTGGTAGTGGTACACATTCGCGGCAGCTGAATAAACCCCGGCATAACTCGGAACATTTCCGTAGTGCCCACCACACGCGTCTAGATCACTAGGAGGTGTGTTGGTGGTTTCATAACGACCATAAACGCCGCGCCCATCTAAAGCTATGGCCACTAAAGTCGAGTGACCTGCTCCAGGGGTGTACTCACACGCAAGGTCACCTTGAATGTGATAAGGATTTCCGTGACCCGAGCAATCGTCGAGCAACTTGCCGTTTCTCACATTCTCTGTGCCACATTGCTTTTGCAACTTCAGCTTACACAACTGCACATCGACGCCAGGCTCGCAGTCGCCGAGAGAATTCTCGCAGGCCTGCCCAGTCGAAAAACCGCCGTCGAGCGGATTGTAAACGTTCACGCCTCCCACCACACTCATGGCAACTCGCCCGCGAAGAGGCGCTGCTTTCGAGCCTCCGGAATAAGCCGGAGCCGGAAAAGTCTGAGTGATACAAGCCGCATCGTGCTGATCACCGACACGCGAACCGCCAACCTTACCGTAATCGAAATTAGCACACTGATTGGTCGTGATGACGGATTTTGGCAAAAAACGAGCGGAGCGAGTGCTCTTAGAGGCGGGTTTCAGTCTTAAGGGGTGTCGGTTTGAGAGTTGGGCAGCAAAAAAGAAGACTGCTTTAACTTCTTCATTGCTTAAGTCGAAACTGCACTCGTTAGCCGGGTCTTCTTTGGTAAAAAAGACAAGTGAGCCGCTCCGCAAACGAAGAAATTTAGGGCAGCCAAAACGATCCAAGTGTTAGACGTCATCGCGCCACTGGCAATTGTAAACCCTGCGGCCGTCGCGATCGCTACGTCAGTAGATCTGGCGATTAACGTTTCAAGCGCCACAATTTCTGGAAACTGTTCGGGCGTGGTCAGTTTTCGGCGAAGAGCCTGAGTGCCAACGGCATTCATGCCCATTCCGAGGCCAGCAAAAAACAGCACTACAATCACCGAGACGAATGAATTGAATGCGACAAAACCGAGTAGAGCCAAACCAAAAGCTAATTGCCCTACAAAGGCTAAGTAGCCTTCGTTCAATTTGCCCACGCGGGTTAAAATGCCGGTGAGTGGATTTCGAATGCATGAAATAGAAAGTGTAGCGCCAAGGCCTAAAACCGAGTAGAACCAGGCAGAGCGTTCAACTTCTAGGTGAAACTTTTGAGTCACTACTGAAAACAAGAGGTAGTTGAACAAACTAATCGAAAACCAAAATCCGATCGAGCGAAGTAGCGTGAGTCGAAGTAGCTGTGGGTACTTTATCAGATATGAAAGTGGTCTCAAAACATTCAAAGACACTAATGGCTGAACGGTAGTGCGAAGCCTGCTGGCCATAGCCCCAGCGATTAAGAATGAACCCGCATCGAGAAGTAGCGGAATTTCAATTCGAAACGCAAGTATAAGCGCCATGCTCACCAACGGGCCAATCACTTGGGCAGAATAAAATGATGAGAGCAGTTGCGATTGGAAAGTTACCGGGCACTGATTTTCTCCAACTACTTTTGAATGGTACTCTCTGGTTGAATCGAAGATTTGCTTTAACAACGTCTGAATAAAGAGTGCCGAAAATACTAGAGTTACATTTAAGTGATGAGCCCAGTAAGCGCCGACGACAGTCACAACCGAAAAAAATGATAGCCATTGAGAAGCTCGAATCAGTGTTCGAGTATTGTACTTCGAAACAACCCTAGGCAGTATCACTCCAGAAATTCCAACCGCAGCGGTTTTGATCACTACGGCGTAGCCAGCGACGAACACCGATAGCCCTGAATCCATGAGAAGTTTAATCATTGCAAACAGCGAGAGAAAATCTCCGAGGCTGGTGATCAAGGTGATTCGAGCCAAGATTCGATTGTCGTGAGCTTCCTTAGTTTCTAGGTTTTTTTGAGGCTTCACATCATTTGTGTTCACGATCATATGAAAGCTCCTTGTGAGAAAGTCCCTTACCCCACGCTAGATAAATAAACGGAATTACCGAATCGTCGGTTTTTGGCGAAGCCAGTGTGTGAATCCAGCGTTTAAAGCTCTCCATCTTCTCGAGTGCTTCTTTTAGGCGAGTTATGGGAATGTGTTGAATTGCGTACGAAATGACTTGGTTCTGGTGGCCTTCTAAGTTCGCATAAATATTCAAATGTTTGATTAGCATTTTCGATGCTTTTCTAACGGCATTCGGGGCAGAATTGTGATGGTTTGGCACTCGTACCAGTGTGCGTATGGTTTTGACTTGTTCGTCTTCGATGAAGGCCAATTCAAATCGTACCAATTCTTCAACTTGGGCTTTGAATTGCTGGAGCTTTTGAAGTGGAATTGCTTCATAAAGTAAAAGCGTGTGGTGCAATCTCATCAGTTCGTCATCGGCCGTTAATGCTGTCATTTGTTCATTTGAATAAAAGAGTGATGGGCGTGGGGTTTCCCAGATGCTTTGTTCTGATTCTTCTATCGCTTCAGGTAAGTGGGTTGAGACGTAATTTAAAAGTTCAGCATCCTCGATAGGATCTAGATTCGACTTTAAAAATGCGATGACCGCTTCTTTGTATTGGGATCGTTCTAGGCGCTTAAAAATCGAGCTAAAGGCCTTAAATGTTGGAGCTTGGTCACCTCGCTCAAGAAGTTGAAAATTTCTGAGCGACATTTTGAGTTCACCGGTTAGATTGAGCGAGTCAAAAAAATCTTTTGAAGATGCGAACCGGCCTTTCGTTCGGACCTCGCCTAAAAAACTCTGAAAATTCATCTATATACGCCCCCTGCGAAGTGCTGTTTCGTAAACTGAAGCTGTATTGCACAAAACAGTTTTATTGTGAATTGTTTTGTTGTCTATAGAAAATATAAAACATGGCGTGTGAGCCCCTGTAGTAGCGGTTTTTGCGGCGCGTTTAAATGTAGAAATCGTTTTTAATGGAGGAGACAGAATGAAATCAAGCTTCGTAATTGTAGTATCACTTCTTATTTCGGTGGTGGCAGTGGCTGGTGGTAATGGTGGAAACCGTGACGATGACGCTGGTGGCAAGAACAGTGGGGCCGGCACGAATTTCAAAGTCCAACGTGGTGCAAACGGTGGCGGAATCGGCCGCGTAGAGTTTGTCCGTGGTAACGAAGGAAACCGAGCTGCCGTAGACGGAGCCGGAACCAACTCGCTTGCACGCGATGGTGGTACCAACGGAAAGTCTGTTTCTGGTGGCGGCGGTGGTGGAATTGGTAACTAATCGCCTTTCTATTCCAGTGAGAGGTTGAGAGACCGCTATCTGGTTTAGAAATAAAAAAGGCCCACACCGGGAATCCCCTCTACTTGAAATAGAAGGGCCAGCATGAGCCAAAACTCCGCTAAGAGTTGCCTCAGCTATAACCGATTCCCTGAAAATATGTGAGCCAAAAAACGTAATTTCA
>CAITVN010000084.1 GCA_903895855.1 Oligoflexia bacterium
ATAGAGTCACTCAAGCTCACAATGACCCTCGCGCGGGCGCTGGATGCGCCGTTCCCGGGCGCGAGTACACGAAGTACGGGGTCATTTGAGGGTGAGTGACTCTATAAAACTACCCCTGGTATTGCCGCGTTGAGGTTAGTTATCAACACTTCTCCATTCTCGCACCACATCTGCCGACTAGATCGACATTATGGCATAGATGATGCGGAAATGTATTTACGATGACAAATAACGATTATATCCAGAGAAAAGCACCTCAAGGGATTACTTCGCTTTGATGAAATTCATCGACTGAGAAAACGAATCGTCATTTCGCAAGATTCTCGAAGAAGAAAAATAGGAACCTGCGAAATCTATCCATGGCAAAAGTTTTTAGATGCGCTTTATAACGGCGAAATTATCGGATAATCCCCTCAGCCACCGCCTGCAACGACTTTGCGCCCGAAGCGCCCATGGGCACTTGCCGTTGGTCTCTCTGACAACAGCTTCAAACTTTGCTGTCTGTTGCACGCGATGCAATTAATCAATTTATTTCCTTAAATTTGTGTAATTAAGAAAATCAGGGTATCCGAACCGCCGGGGAAATAGTGATTTATTCCGGGGGCGTCATTGAATAATCGTAAAGTGCACAATCTACTCATCATTGAGCCAGGGTTTCAATCAACCCGAGAGTTGGTTCTTAAAAACCTGCCCAAAAATGTGTCAATCAATTGGTATGCTGCTTGGGGTCTCGATTTTTATGGCCCCGAGTGGATCAAACCTTATGTGAGAGGAACCTTTGATTTCTCATATAGAAAGAACAACCTACCTGAAAAAGTTCGCGAATTCGAAGCCGCTAATCAGATACATTTCGATGGTATCGCAAGCTGGTTAGACATGTCAGTACAAACGACAAACGAAGCAGCGCACGCTCTCGGTTTGCCGGTCATCTCTGAACTTCGAGGTAACTCGTTCAAAAATAAGTACGCTGTGCGAAAATCACTCAATGAACATCGAGTCGATGAAACTTTCTGGTTTAGAAAATTAGAAAGTATTACTGACCTTGAGAACCTACTCAAGACCGAACCAGTCCCGTTTCCGATCATCATTAAACCCACCGAAATGATGGCAAGCCTTGCCGTCATAAAAGTTACTTCAGAGTCCGAGTTAAGGGCTTGGTTTCCGAAGGTATTGGCCGCAGACTTCGAAGGCGAAAACTTAAGAGAGTCATTCGGAACAATTGAAAGAGCCGTGATTTGTGAAGAATTCATTGAGGGCGATGAATACAGCGTCGAGACTTTAACGCTAAAAGGAGAGTCCCAAATTCTGGGCGTTACCAAAAAATTCACGACATCGGGCACCTACTGGGATGAACTTGGGCACACGTTTCCGGCTGTAGACCTGACCCCGAATGAACTTGAATCGATTCAAAATTTTGTAGAGAGAAGCCACAAGGCTCTTCAATTTCAAAATACGCTAACCCACACAGAATTTCGAATGCAAGAGACTGCGGCAAACAAGCGAGTGCCCAGACTAATGGAAATTAACGCTCGGCTCTGCGGCGACTACATCTATTGGGTACTCGAAAAAGCAACTGGATTGAGCACCGGCGCTCTGATTGCCCATGCGGCAATGAGCAACTCAATGCTACCGGTCAATCTTTCAACTCCAAAAAGCTCTTGGTCTGTTCGCTTTGCGACCGAACAAAGGCACTGCAGGATACGCACGCCACTATCAGCCAACAATCAAGACAGCGAAGGTATTGAAGTACTTCCATTCTCGGCCGCTGATGACATTCTTTATAAACAAGACGAAGCATTTGGAAATCGGCTAGGCGCAATCCTCGGCCCCACTTCGTCACTTTACCCAGAACTCATTCACCCAGCAGAAGTTTCAGTAGAGTACCCACTCCTAGCGAAACAAGTGGGAGAGACCATGATTGGCACTTTCATGGCTCGCCCCGCTGACATAGAAAAAATGATAGCAACAGAGGCCGCAACTTGGCACCCTGAGCAAGCGGCCAGCGCCGACACCATTCGCCAGCGATTGATTACCAATCCTGAGGCAATCATCGTCTGTTACGACCTCAAATCGAAATTGCTAGTTGGTTTTTTCTCGGCTATTAAAGTCGCGCCGACCGAGTTGTCACAGCCGCTAGTCTGGCGTGAAACGGCCGAAAAAGCTCTCATTTCTTACGCGGAGAGAAACCCCCAAGACAATGCCCATTTTAACCTTGTCGGAGTTTCACTAACAGTAGCTCCGACAGCCCCTAAGGGAGTCGGCCTTGCGTTAATCGAAAGCGCAGTACTACTCTCAACGAAGCTCGATGCTAGGTGTCTTGAGTATGTATTTACGCTAGAACCTATCCCTCCCTTTCTGGAGACCACATGAAAAGTATTCCGCGAAAAGAAAGTGTCCTTCGCAACATATTGATTATCATTTCACTTCTAGTCCAACCAGCCTGCCTTTCAGAAAAAACAGTACTACTCCCTATCTCAATGGATATTGAAAAACTAAATCCTGCTCAGGTACTCTCATTGGAATCGAAAACTATTCTGTCAACAGTTTTCAGTGGTCTTTTCGAAATTCGAGGAACCAAAACGACACCTAAGCTTGTCGACACCTGGAGTTTTAATCCAATAGACAAAATTTACTTTCTGAATTTGAAAAAAGGTGTTCTGTTTCACGATGGGTCAAACTTGACTTCTGATGATGTCATATTTTCAATTCACCAATGGGCTAAACCCAGGGCACTAGACTCTCATTTACTACAAGAAATCGAAGGCATTAGGGCTTACCAAAATGGTACAACACCCAAGATCGCAGGTGTTTCGCGTACGGGCGAATTTTCTCTCACTATTCGGGTCATCAATTCAAATGTCGATCTTCCATCGATGTTGGCCCTGCCCAGATTTGTCATCGTGAGGTCGAACTTTGGTGGCCAAACAGAAGAACAGTATTACAAACACCCAGTGGGGACTGGCCCATTCGCTGTGAAAAATTACCTCCCAAACAAGCTCGAATTAATAAGAAACCCAAAATACTTTCTCGAAAAATCTCGTGCCCCATCAATGGTCATTTCTAAAATGAGCTACGATGAAGCACTGCTGAAATTCAACAAAAAAGAACTCGACGTTCTCATCTTCTACTCGATACCTGATGTGAGTAGAGTAACAAGAAAAGACGTCGTCGTTGAGGTACTACCCCAAGTCACTACAACCGCACTAATTTTTCCTCAAAACGTGAGAGATTTGCAAGTATTGATGACGCGAAAAAAAATTACAAATTTCATAAAAAAATCGGAATTTATTCAAAAGTGCACTTCTCACTCTGATAGCGAAACTCCATTCTTACCGCCGGGATTTCTCACCGTAGTGGACCCAACAGAACACCAAAAAAAGACCAGCACTGCTAATGAATCAATCAAGACAGAAATTGAGATTTTCCTGACTGACGACATTTGGGCAAGATGCACATCAGCGAATTCCCCAATTACCGATGGTCTAGCTACCTATAAGACCGCTGAGATCAATGAACTGTTTTCTCTATTTAAGGCTGCAAAACTTGGCCCATTCGTCGAGGACTTGACCTTCAAAAACGACGACCCGATGACGGTCCTTCAATATTTTGAACCAGGCACTCCAGAGTACCTTTTAGCCAAACCCATACCTGAGCTCACCAAATTGTTCACCCAGATCAATCAGTCGGTAAGTCGAGCCGAGAAGAACGCCTACATTAATCGAGTTTTTGACTTTCTTGCCGAGAACTACCTAGCGGTACCCCTTGGTCACCCAAAGAATATCAGACTTTATTCAGAGTTAATTTTAGGAGTCTCTCAGTATTCGATTTTTCGACAGTCTCAAAATTGGGAAGAACTTGGATACTAGCATATGACTAAGCGCTTACTTTACTTATGCCTCTTCATCTTTAACCTGAGCAACGAACTCCTGAATATGGGCCTCATCGTTTGGGCTGCAACCCAGACCAACGACCCTCTCAAACAAACGGCCTGGGTAGCACTCTGGGCGGCTTCGGGTTATATTCTCGCGCTTGCTATCAATTCTTTTGAAATCTTCCGCACAACACATCAAAGACTCTTAGCAATCACCATTATTTTATCAGCAAGTATCTTATTTTTTTCACCTACAAGTTTGCTAGGCGGGCTCTTAATATTCCTACGAAGCGCTATGGGGCAAATAGCATACGCAAAATTTGCAACCCTCATACCACTGATTACTCCTGACACTGAAATTGCATCGGCTTCAAAAAATGCCCAACTCGCGGCTACACTTGGTAACGCAAGTGCTATTTTATTAAGCCCTCTGATTTCGAACCACTTTGGAATTATGGGTGTCTTCAGCTCAAGTTGCACTTTACTCTTGCTAACCCTAGCAATTACCTACCGCACACAAACGCCACATGACAAACCGGCAACTGAAACGAATGTTTTACAAACCCCAGGATTATTTCGCTCTCTGGATTCAATGGGCCTGATGCTTTTCATTACCTGGGCTGTTTATGGTATTTTCTTCGTTATCGAGATACCCCTGATCACAGCCAGAATAGGGACCAATCCCTCAATCATTTCGGCAATACTCACGCTAAATTTTATCACTAACTTACTGGTTGCCAAGTTCGTACCCTCGCAACTGTTAGGCAAATATTCGAGACTTCTCTTCTTTGTTGGTTGCTTAGGCCTGACGACCTTTACGTTTTCCTACCTCCGTTCGTTCGCAATCACATCGATTTTCTTTTCCGTTGCTGCCCTAGGAGCATTCAACGGACTCATGAATATAACCGTTTTCATGACAGTACAGAAGGTAACCAATAGCGGCCAAAGAGAGGCTCGATTCTTGGCCTATCGATTCGCAACAGAAGTCGGAATTCTATTGGGCATCGTGGTTGTCTACTGGGTGCGACAGAAACACGACTACCTAAACAGTCTAGAAAAATTCGCTGCCCTGATTGGGGCTAGTCAAACACTGGTAATTTTGGTTGTGAACTCTGGTTCTATCTTTTTTAGGAGTAGTCATGAAAAAGTCAATTAACCCGCTGATTCATTTGGGAGCGGTGAGCATACTGTTGCTTGGTATACAGGGCCTCTTTCTCTCTTATCAAGAAATGGCCGCAGAGAGTATCTCATCTGGCCTAGAAAAATACATAGACTACGCAGCTCGAGAGCAAAATCCAATGGTGCTTGTGCGCGCTGCTCACGAGCTAGAAACCCTCGGCCTAATGACTTGTGTTCTAGTCGAAGAGGTCTTTCCAAAAAATTCAGTGATCATGGACCTAAGCCAGTCGGCCCGGTGCCACCGTAAAGAAGGTTGGAAGTTAGACGGAGTCTTCAGATCATCTCTAGTGCTGCTAGACCCGCAGCATACCTATCGGCTGAGTTACCGAATCAACAATCCAAATTCGTTCTATTTCGCCATATGGATTATCCGAATCACCTCATTGCTTCTTTATTTACTTGTGTTCATTAGCATCAGAAATCGATTACGCGCGCGAGAAATTCGAAAAAATCTCGAAAACAAACGACTTGAATCGATGAATCATCTAGCCACGCAAGTGGCTCATGATATTCGCTCCCCTTTAGCTGCCCTAGAAAACATTTTGAATCGCCTGAACAATTTGCCTGAACCCGAGAGAATACTCACCCGAACCGCAGTGAATCGAATTAAAGACATTGCAAACAACCTCATAGAGCGAAATAGAGAAGTCACTGCCAACAAGCCTGAATCCCGCGAAAAACACAAAGTTCAAACAAATGAAGCATCAACAACTTTCTTGTTGGTAAGTCTAGTTGAACCGCTACTAACCGAAAAAAGAATGCAGTTTCGATCGAAAATCGATATTGACATTGACCTCCAGCAAGACGAATCGTCTTACGGTTTGTTTTCGCGAGTCCAACCATCAGAGTTTAAACGCGTGCTTTCAAATTTGATTAACAATAGCGTAGAGGCACTCGACTGTAAGGGCCGAGTTAAGGTGGATCGCTACATTTGGACAGTGTAAGAAGTGTTTTTTCGATCAACTGAGATTGTATAACTTCTGTGGTTTGAAATATCTTCCATCCTAAAAATTGTCAATAAAAGGATTTCAGATTTTTTTCCCAGACATAAGCA
>CAITVN010000085.1 GCA_903895855.1 Oligoflexia bacterium
CATGAGCTTGTCCTAAAATAGGACAAAAGAAGGAGTAAGTGATTGGAATTGCTCACTCCCGGACAAAGGCACCAAGATTTTTTAGCTCAATTTCATATCAGCCACCCGAAACGGTGGCTTTTTTATTAACCTGTTGAAAACACTAACACGTGGTTTCAAGCACTTACGAATCAACCAGTAGCCTCTTCATCACCCGACGTCACACGAAATCACCCGAGTTGGCTAAAAGCTGGCTAAGGTTTGGCTAAGGATTTCTTTTGCGTTGGGGGAATGGAGTCATCCGGATCGGATTAGTCAGGCCTTGGGCTGAGGCAGGGCTTGGTCGAGTTACTCTGCGTGTCAGGGTGGGGTTCAAAACCGGATTGGGACTTTAAAAAAGGTGACAACCCCAGCTGCGTAAATGTGACACTACGGCTATCAAAAAGAACCTGGAATGATTTACACAATGTGACACTTTCGAAGACTGTCGTTAAACGATGCCGGTCGCCTGATTGACATTTATTGCTCGGCCGCCGGGCTCACCTACCAATGCCTGATGAACATTTTTCGGGCGAGACTTCAAACTATTCTCAAGGCACATAGTTTCTCCGAAAGCGAGTCCCTCCAGTGTTTTGACGAGCGTGATGTGCCTAAAATTCTGCGCAAGTAGTGTAACTACATCTTGAAACAATTAGACTATTCGAAGCTGCAAGATGAAATACTCACTTCATCAAAGAGTTCGAAGAAGTCGTGGAGTTTAAACACAGTAGCCGGTTTGAACACGACAGTGGCTGCATTGAGAGAATGATTCGAAGATTTGCTATCGTACGAAAGAACTTGCTATTTAGTGCCTCATTAGATGTTGCCAAGGCTTCGTCGATACTTTTCAGTCTGTACCTGACCGCCAGGATAAACAGCAAAGTTCCATTCTCAGTGATAGCAGAAATTCTGAGTCGCCTTCGAAAAGTAAAAACACCGGAATACTACGAAGAATTGACCGATCTACTACTGAGCCCCGGCCGCTTCGATTCAATACAAGGAGGGGCTCCTGAAGCTTCGACTGGTTTCTAGTTAGAAATATTTGAGCTTTCCCGACATTGCCAGACCAGCCGCAGGCCATTTATTTCTTTCCACTCCGTCCATAAGTTCTAGAAACTTGTACAATGCCGGCAATTTTAGCGAAATCTCCTCAACGAACAATTCATCGTAGGCGATCAAAATTAAATTCATGCGATCAGGATACCGCTCTCTCACCTTTTGACCAGCACGTTGCAACTCGCCAGGAGAAGAGGCTCCACTGCGAATAACGCATTTGCACCAACTCTTAATTTCACCCTCAATCGCGCGTTTTTCACGGTTACTGTCGTTTACAACTAGCTTCCCGTAAAAAATCAGTGTCGCCGCAAGGAGGCCATATTGTGTAACAAGATACTGTGTTTCAAAATTGGTCATAAGCTCCTTCCATGCGCTGCCGCCACCCCTAAAGACTAACCGGCCATCGCCATGCCTTGATCACAAAGCCACCGTATGTCCTTCAAAACCTCTCCCGGTTGTTTCCAGTCTTGTTTAAGTATTGGGGCTTCCCTCATGGCCACTTCTGCTGCCTCGTCTAGTTTCAGTCCAAAAAATGGACCATATCCAGGAATCAACAAACTCCCTCGAAGATCCTGACCCGAAAGTGGTCTGCCATGTTTTGCCGTCGAATCCAATAGCAAGTATCGTCTAACAATAGGCCGTCTATCGTCGCTAATTACAAGCAGACCATTGCTTCCTCGCAGAACTGACTCATTTTCGAGCATACGATAAAGACAGCGCTCGATTTCACTCTTCTTATAGCCCTCTTTTGAGAGAATCGTATGGATTTCGTCTTGGCTCCCATCTGTTCTTAAAATCGCCTGTTCGACTTCCAACGGGGTGAGAAAACCTACTTCTTGCAACTCCCGTCTCAGTCGAATCGAGGCAGAGCGAACTTGAAAAAAAGAATTTGTATCTTTATACGATAGAAGGCTTTTGAGATCGCCATTTAATGAGGAAAAATATCCAGCTCCGTCGACGTACTCTACAAAACGAACACTAGGTAGAAGTTTCAGAATAGAATCTCTTGATTTTCGGGTTTGATCCACATTTTTATGGGAAACGCTCCCGGAGTCGCCAGCGTAAAACTGACACTGAATAAAAAGGACAGGTAACCAACTCACAGTTTTGTAAGGCAAAACAAAATCATATGCGCGGGTCTTGCCAGACGCGACTATCTTCTTAAATTTTGTCGGGTCTAGTTCGCAAAGCAGCTCATTACAAATGACGTCGGTTGAATTGAAACCCTCCTCTTTTAAAAGGCCCCATTCTAACATTCTCAGACGAAGGATATTTTCTGGGTCATGCCCACCAGAGGAGGTAAAGGAGCCTCTTATTTGAAAAACCACAAGCGGACTTAGAAGATCTTTTTCTTTCTTCATCGGCTTCAGGGCGAAATAACTTCGTCCAACTGCCCAAAGCTGTGAAGTAAATTGCTCCTTGTCCAGAATAAATGAAACAAATTCCTCCAAGAGTTTACGTTGCTGATCAACATGTCCGGCTAGATCAACGACAATACTCATAAACGCATCAGCTTTCAGGACCCGCGGCACTGGGGAGACGACTAACTTATTGCGCTTCACGGTCGGAATTCCGCCCGACCAGACCGAGTGTTGCCTTAAGAAAATTGGCAACTGACATTTGGCGTTGTTATCTGTCTTCGCAGTCACGAGGTAAAGCAGTTTGGCAAGGCTATTCATCTGCTTAAACGCAAGGTCGGCGGATGCACCTCGAATCGCATCAGTAAAAACTCCAGAGAGTTTAGATGGGGTAACTTCTCGGGCGGTTTCAAACTGATTTGTTGCCTTACCCATGGTTTCAAAGACCCAAACGATGTCAGCCAATTCTTCCTTAAAACGCTGACTATCCCTGATGTCGCCCAAAGCAGGAGTAATCCAAACATCAAATTCAGAAAGCCATTGTTCTAATGTATGTTTTTCAGAGGGTAGCTTCATATCTATTGGTATTTCTGAGGGAACGTTCTTTTGCAAATCTAGGAGTTAGAAGCTCTAATGCCGCCTCCGCAAATCGCCTAGATACTATGGGTGATACCGCATTACCGACAAGACGGTATCCATCAATTATTTCATTTTTTACTGATTCTTTAGTGAAACGAAATGAATCTGGAAACCCTTGAATTCTCGCACATTCACGCAAAGAAAACGGGCGATTTTCAGACGGATGAAGAAAATATCGCGGATTATAGAAATTTGTAAGAATAGTTGGTGCTGGCGAATCCCAGCCAGGTCTTTTAAATAAACCAGAACAAAACATTGCACCTTTTAGGTCATATTTTTCCTGGACCTGTTTTAAATATCCCTTTTTCAGCAAACTTCCTATTTCATTACTAATTTTACTGAGACCAGCAAGCTCTTCTATTTCGTTGATGGACAGAGGATTTCCATTTGGGATATCTCCATATTTTTTATGCCTTCTGTTTTTTGATATCGTCTCAAGGACCAAACGTTCTCGGTTGTTAACGCGACCAAACACCTCTGGAATATCCCAGGTGTAAACCGAAGTTTCGGAGTGGCGAACATTACATAGTTTTTGCCTTTCGCCGATTGACTTAAAAATATTTTCGTATTTTTTAGGCCAGCACTCAACCACGGTATGGTCAGGCAACTTACTGGATAATTCTTTGATATCCAATATTGTCTCTCGAAGAGTGCGAACAGGTAGAAGTGTAGCCCGAGTAAGATCAGAATAATTGAACAGAGGAAGCTCTTGAGCGATTTTGAACTCGCCATTTCTTGATAATGCATTATGAGTTGCAGCAGGCCACCTAAAGGTGCCCTTAAAATCAGAGTGAACCCCAACGAAAAATATCCTACGCCTGTGCTGTGGGGCCCCATAGGCGGCAGCATCAAGAATTCGGTATTCAATTTGGTATCCAAGTAATTGAAAATCACTCACAATTTGGTCAACAAACTTGCCACCAAAATTTTGCGATAAACCATCAACATTTTCAGCAATGAAAAGATGTGGTCTAAGTATCTCGACCGCGTCCTTCATCCTGACGTATAGTTGGTTTCTCGGATCGTTCTTCTGTTTGGGTCCGGCCTTGGAAAAGCCCTGGCAAGGAAAACCTCCCAGAACAATATCGCAAGTCTTTATGGTGCGGAGGTCAGAAATAAATTCAGGAGAATTAACATCCCTCAAAAAGACACGATCATCAATGTTGCGTGAATATGTCTCTACCGCCGCAGGATCATTGTCGCATGCATAAATAAGATCGAAGCCGAGTTCCTTGAATCCAAGATCGAAGCCGCCACAACCGCTGAATAGGCTAACCACAGACGGGGAATTTCGTTTTTTTCCAGCGCTTCGATCCCCGTAACTAATTGTCATGCTAGAGATACCACAGTTCGAGGAGAGACGTTTTGTTTCTTAATTTTCAGCCTTCCCTCATGTTCTAGTTGTTGAAGCACACAACGTACCGCTGTAAGCGAAATTCTAGCAGTAGCAGCAATTTGGGTTGGCGACTGTTCTGGGGACTCAGTCAGTGTTTTCAAAACTCTTTCTAGATGTTCCGGCCTTGGTTTCAGGCGAGTAAAAGACACAAATGACATAAGGTCCTCCCGTGTGGTTGAAAAAATAGTTTTGAGTGCCGTTTTTGAAACGCCTCAGATGCGAGATCAGTGCCAAGAATAATCTGCTTTCGCGACAGCGGCTCGAAGTACTTTAGAAATTGCTCGTTCAACTTAGTTTCTCCGAAATTCTTTCAATATTCGGGGTCGTTGAATTTTTGCCCAGTTCCGCAAAACGGATTTCCTTATCAGATCCCATTTCAGCCCCCCCTGTACCGACCCAACTATCGACCTCAGACGCCTTAAATCGCCAAAGTTTCCCGACCCGATGAGAGGGTATGCCGCCCTTCTCAAGCCATCGATAAATGGTGATGGGCGCAATTCCAAGGTGCTGCGCGATCTCATCGACATTCAGCCATCGTTCTGTCATCAAAGCATCTCCTCGTGGCGTGCAGTTCAATGATTCTTGATGAGAACCAAAGATAATGCAAGTATAAGAAACCTAATGCACAGTTTTAGTCATGAACCCGAGCGAGCCAAACTTTTTATTCCGGGCCGCAAGAACCCTGAGGCGGCCCTGAAATGGCGATACCAAATCATCAAGAAGGAAAAAATCTTTCATCATGGTCAACTTTTTGAAATCCTTAAACGCACCGCACAAAAGGCTTTAAACCAAACCACCAAGACTGCTTTGTTCCGGACCGCAGGCTCAGAGGAAATGTTGTTGAACGAAGTTGAACGCGCGAAACTATTTGTGACGACGCTGCTGTTGAGCGCCGATAAACTCAGCTGACGAATTTTGCTGAAAATACCTTCGCATAATGGGATGGACCCGCCCCGGTTTACTAAACGGCTTCGATGAGCCAGAGTGATCGAGCTTAAAATTGATCACTTAAAATCAACCAACGCAGTTAGATTATTCCTATCCCATGCCAGTATCGCAAGCCTCCTAAGCCCACCCCCACTAAGTAGTCGGCCCAGAAAAACCTCAATTTATCTAGACTTGTCCTGGTTTTGCCAATAAATGTGGATCTAAAATCTGCAAGGTTCTGAAGTTTTTGGTTGGAAATCTGGTGGCTCCGCTTAGGCGAAATTTTGTATGAACAAGCGAAACCTCTCACTGCTCCAGTTCAATTCTCACCCACCCCACTAAGCTTTCGATCGACATCTGCGTCTCGCACCAGCCCAATACACAGAGCCTCGCCTCTGGCGACTCCGGCATCTAGGCAAATGTGATTTGCGTATTCAGTGGGTTCGTCAACGATCTGGTGACCATGAACAATCTTGAGACCTAGGTAGGTTTTTGAAATGTGGTAGGTCCACACGAGTTCATCAACCGGTACCTTCTCGATGGGGCGACGGCCGTCGTCGTCAATTCCTCCGTGCACAAAAATGAGGTACTTGGTTTGGTGATAAGGCTTCAGTGATTTCAGAAAATCTAGGTGAGCCTGTGAAATGCCCCCTAACGCCTCATACTCACGAAACGCGAGGCTACCTTTTTCAGGCCAGTGCTGATTGATTTCTCCAGACTCATACCAGTCGAGAAGCATTTTCTCATGATTACCCAACAAAAATACCGCTTCGATTGTCGGTCTGGTGACCGCACACTCTGCCACTCGAGTCTCAAATCGCGCCTTCGCCTCTATGAGTAGTTGAATCGTATTCACACTTGAGTTGCCGCGATCAAGGCAGTCACCTAAGAACACGACTTTGCGACCACTGCAAAATTTCATGCCTCGGAGCCACCTGATTTCGACGCTTACTCTTACCTATAAATTTTCATTTATTTGCGTCAAGCAGAACTCAATGAACATCGCCGCCTTTTGTTTTGACAGCACCCCAAAACCCCTGAATACTTTCAACGTGACCGACTCAAGCTTGCCCCCAAATAGTCAGACAGTGCCGATCCATCACCTTGTCGGGTTATTCAACGATAAAGCCACTTCTTACAAATTTTTGCTCTTTGGAGCCATTCTTGAAAGTATTAAAAAGGGTAACGGCGCTTTTTATTTCGACGAGATCGCCATCACGGCAATTGCTTCGGCTTGGTCTGCGGTTCACTCTTACAAACTGAACCTAGGCACTAGTGACCAAATGACAAAATGGATCACCCAGCTCGACCAAACATTTTCACAGCTTGATCGAAAAGATATCGCAGGTCAGCTCGAAGCCCTCTTTCGAAGAGATGGTCAAAAAACTGGCACGCTGCCGACCATAGTTTCGGAGTTTTCAAGGTACGTGCCCTACCGACTACTAACACCCTTCTTTTCAACTGAACTTCGGGGGCTACCCGATGGCGAAAAAAATCAACGAATTTTAGAACTATCACAACAGAAGAATAGCAAGGCACTCTATCGAATTGAAACCGCCGGCGATCGACTTAAACTTACCCTGAATGACGGGTGGTTCACCTATCTGACAGCTAACCTGTCAATCATCGAAGGGTGGCTACGATTCAACTACCTAGAATACCTGCAACGCCTCAATCCGACGGTCATCGCACTATCGGCAAAGCTAGAATTTCCGATTGAACGAGACATGACCGAGGTGACTCAGCTATTTAGAAAATATTTCAAAGAATCGCCAAGTGGGTTCAAATGCCCATACTCTGGTACGACTATCGAAAGAAATAATATTTCTCACGACCATTTTCTACCTTGGTCATTTTTAGGCTCTGACCCACTCTACAATTTTATCCCCACCACGGCTTCAATCAATTCATCGAAGAGCGACAATATACCTGCTGTTGAATACCTGCCTACTGTCGCGAACTTTTACTTTGAATTCTTTCAATTTCTAAAAAAAATTCAAGCGAAAGAACAAAACACCTACCATCAACACCTTCGAGTTTCAGGTCGAGAAACCCTTCTTGAGTGGACAAACTCTTACCAGGCTTTCTATCTACCCTTATTCGAGAGTGCAAAGAACCATGGGTTTTCATGCGATTGGCGGTTTAGAGGGTAACAGTCACCGATCTAATTTAGCCACAGCGAATTGAAACTCATTTTCGCGACAACAGCTTCAGGACACCCCCAACACGTATACACACCGCTTCGACGCCACCTTCTGGCCAAAGCGATTCTCAACCGCTGTCACATAAGCACCAAGCTGTTTCAGGTAAAACGCACTCACCTCGTTCTTGCGCTCAGGCGTGCTAAAGGTGTCACTCTTCCAATCAACGACATGCACGCCGGCTGCATCAGTAAAGATCAAGTCGATAACACCGTGAACTTCTCCAACCACCTGAAAGGGCACTTCAGTAAAAATCGAGTCAGCTCCGAGTATTTGTTGGCAGAGCTCAGATTTCATGAACACTTCAACTGCCTTAACTAAAGAGGCCAGCTCAGGTGCTTCAAACTGATAATCTGCCAATTCATTGAGCGCGTTTAAGTGAGCGAGGGCATCTTTCACTACCACCGACACTTTCATTGCGGCTTTTTGGCAAAGCCACTCAAAGATCAAGTGGCATAGCGCTCCGAATTCTTTGCCGCGAGCTTTGCCGTCGATATTATTCTTAAACAATATAGCCGCTTCTTCTTTCAGCTGGCTGGTCACGGCCTCTGACTGCGCACCTTTTTCGTTGATCTTTGCGCACGCATCTTTTCGCTTTATCGACGCCGAATCCAAATCCCCCGGCGATACCGGCTTCACGACTGAAGCCCCTTTGGGGTCGTCGTGCTCAAATCGCTTCAAATAGCTCTCATCTACGGTGAGAACTTGAACAGGCGTGGTGTCATCAAGCAGTTCGGTCATTGGTGCCAAGAAACTACCCGCCTTCACGCCTTCATACCTCACAATGAATAGCCCCTTTTTCGC
>CAITVN010000086.1 GCA_903895855.1 Oligoflexia bacterium
CCTAATTCCATCTTAAAATATCGATTAAGAACGAAAGTCTCAGTTTCGAAACGAAACTGGCAGTTGCGCACGCACATAAGAAAAAACCCGCTTGATTTCGCGGGTTTCTCTTAAAAAAAACTTCACCAATGCACTATAAGAGTGGTGGACCCTGCTGGACTCGAACCAGCGACCACCCCGTTATGAGCGGGAAGCTCTAACCAGCTGAGCTAAGGGTCCACATAATCACTTCAGGTACTACAATTGTAAATCGCCAACGAACGACTACTAGCCGTCGACGAATGCTTTGAGCAATTTCGCGCGTGAAGGGTGTCGAAGTTTACGAAGCGCTTTGGCTTCGATCTGTCGAATCCGCTCACGAGTCACGAAGAAATCTTGCCCAACTTCTTCTAGCGTATGGTCAGACTTCTCTCCAATACCAAAACGCATGCGAAGCACTTTTTCTTCACGAGGTGTTAGGGTTGCCAACACTTTTCGTGTCTGCTCAGACAAGTTCACGTTCATCACTGCATCGGCAGGATTAATGAGCTTCTTGTCTTCGATGAAATCGCCTAAGTACGAATCTTCTTCTTCACCGATTGGGGTTTCAAGAGAGATTGGCTCTTTCGCGATTTTCAAAACTTTACGAACCTTATCAACCGGTAATTCCATCTTCAACGCAATCTCTTCAGGCGTTGGCTCGCGACCAAGTTGCTGAACTAAAGTGCGTGAAGTTCGAATGAGCTTATTGATCGTCTCGATCATGTGAACCGGAATACGAATCGTGCGGGCCTGGTCGGCGATCGCGCGGGTGATCGCCTGACGAATCCACCAAGTGGCGTAGGTCGAAAATTTATAACCGCGTCGGTACTCGAACTTATCGACGGCTTTCATGAGGCCGATATTGCCTTCTTGAATCAAGTCTAAGAACTGCAAACCGCGATTGGTGTACTTCTTGGCGATCGACACCACCAAACGAAGGTTAGCTTCGACTAACTCGCTCTTAGCTTGGTCAGCTTTACGTTCACCAATGGTGAGAGAATCTTCGATGCGCTTGAGCTCAACGATCTCGATGCTCGATTCGTCTTCAAGCTTTTGAATTTTCTTAGCGATGTCTTCTTCTGACTGAACCAACTGCGCGAGCTTTTGCGCACTCACGTCGTACTGGCGACAAAGAGCGGGATGAGTCTCTGGACCCTTTTTGAACTCAACGCCCAAGTTTTTCATTTCTTCTAGGGTTTTGACACCCAAGAAATCGTAAATTTTCTTCTTTTCGATCAAGAGATCGCGGCCGCGATCCCAATATTCTTTAATCTTAACAGACAACTGATTGATCGTCTTTCGATTGAAAGCGATGTTTTCAAATGCAGTTTCAACGTGACGTTCACGCTTTTCAAAGTCTTGATGAAACTTGAGTTTCTCAGCTTCAGTCACAGTCGCTTTGTCAGGACCATGAAGTCGTTCGTCCATCTTTTCTTGAAACGTGACGAGTGTCTTCACTTTCGAAATCGCGCCTAAAATGCGCTCTAAAAATACTTTTTCGTCATCTAACGAAACTTCTTCTTCAACTCCGCGAATCACGTCTTTAATTTTTGTGCGGCCGGTTTCGAGCCGTTCACCCAACTCAACGATCGCAAGGGTACCGAGCTTTGAAGCCAAAAGAGCACGCAAAATTTCAATTTCGCCTTGTTCAATTCGCTTGGCAATTTCAACTTCACCTTCACGGGTAAGAAGTGAAACGCTGCCCATTTTTTTCAAATAAAGTTTTACGGGGTCTGCACCACGAGCAAAATCAGCAGTCGGAGCAGCAACCGGTGCGCCCTCTTCTGCTTCTTCGCTAGCAGTCGCCGCGCGCTGTTCACCAAAAGGTGAAGTGGCATCGCCTTCAGCTTCGTCAGAATCTGAGTCGCCGTCGCCTTCTTCGGCGTCCCGAGGCTTCTTAGTCGTATCAAGAACTTCGACTTCGTGCTCAGCGAGAAGGTTCATCACCTCATCAACGGCTTCTGGCGAAATAATTTCTGGTGGAAGCTGTTCGTTTACTTCTTCAAACGTGAGGTAGCCACGTTGCAACCCCATGTCGACCAGTTTTTTAATCTCTTTGTTTGTCCTGATACTTTGAACAGGCGTCTGCACTCCGCTAGGAGCGGCTTCAAGGGCTTCATTCGATTTCGTCATAGAAGTTGTTAAACTCCTTCAACCTGCGTTGAACGTCAAGGTATTCTTTTTTCAAATTTGCTTCTAAGTCAGCATTTCTAAAGGCTTCTGCCTCAGATATTCTCTTGATCAAACGCTGCGAAATTTGTTCCAACGCACGCTTCATTCCGACCCCAACCACCCTTTTATCTTCATCTGCGGCCTCGTTAGGGGTCTCAAGAAACGACGTTTCTATAATTATCTTAGCTAGTTGGGGGTCAAATTCAGAACCTTTATTTTTCCAAAAATTTTCGAAAATAATTGCATTTTGTTGACATTCGGCCGTCCAGGCATCGAGAACCGACCTGACTGGAATATAGCCAACCATGTCAGAAATTGTCACTTCATCAGGAATGAGCTTCGCCCAGTCGTCTCCCAAGGTGGCTTTTACCCAATCCATGGTGTTCGATTTTGCCAGAACCTCGAGAGCTTTTTGAGGTGTCGCCGGCTGATCTGGGCCTGCGAGGCTACCTGCCCGCAAAAGCCAACGCAAGAATAGGCGGTCTCGCCTTGAAATCGGTCGGGCAGGTTTGGCCTGACCCGGTTTATTGGCAACTGGCCTAGGGCGTGCCTGACCCTGACCTTGGCCTTGCCCCTGACTATGGCTGTTCCCTTGGTTTTGGGCTCGATTTTGAAACGAGTTTTGACCAAAGCCCTGAGGGGCCCCCTGCCCAGAACCTTGGCCATAATTCGATGACCGCTGCTGATTACCTTGGAAATTACCGGCAAAACCGCCTTGGGCCTGATTAGCTTTTTGCCCGCCAGACGGCCCCCCCCGAGCGCCCGCAATCTCTGAACTAGGCAGAATCAAGTCAGCATCGACTCTTAGCTTCTCGGCAGCCGCTTGCAGCCGAATCTTTTGGCCAATCGGATCAGCAAACCCCTTTAACCACTTAGCAATTTTCTTGATCGCGCCAGTTTTGGCTTCAGGCCCACTCAGGGCCTCTTGGCAGGCTTTATCGATTTCTTGATCTAATATGGGTTGTGACTGCTTCACTCTGGCTTGCAGTTCTTCAACGGCCAGCGGCTTTAAGGTTTGGGTCTTTTCATCGATTAAAAATTCATCGGGATCTTCATCGCTCGGCAGTGAAACCGAGTACAAAATTCGACCCTTTGCCAGTGCCAATTCCATCGAACGAATCGTGGCAGATTGCCCCGCCTCATCAGGGTCAAACAAGATGATAATTTTTTCACAAAATCGACTTAAAATTTCGATGTGCTCTAAACTCAGCGCCGTGCCACAAGTGGCAACGGTGTTGGTAAATCCCGCCGCGTGCATGGCAACCACGTCAAAATAGCCTTCAACCAAGATGGCTTCGTTGGCTTCTCGAATGTGTTTTGCGGCTTGGTAAATTCCAAACAGAAGTTTGCTCTTTTGAAACACCGGCGAATCAGAAGAATTGAGGTACTTCGGAGTGTCATCGCCCTGCGCTCGACCTCCGAACCCGCAGACTTTTCCGCGCGTGTCGATTAACGGAAACAAGATGCGATTACGAAACAAA
Source organism: Oligoflexia bacterium (assembly GCA_903895855.1). Classification (GTDB taxonomy): domain Bacteria; phylum Bdellovibrionota; class UBA1018; order UBA1018; family UBA1018; genus CAITVN01. The sequence continues at coordinate 3,675 of CAITVN010000086.1, forward strand.
TCAAAGTACCCAACTGATCCGGGCACTTGCCGATCTTTAGGCGAAGCTCTGATCAATCCTAAATCAGCCGCAACTTCGAGGGGTGCTTTTTTTTCGACTAAGAACTTGGTGAGGTTATCCCAATTTTCTACCGCCAAACCCGGAAAAAATGGCGCTAACCAAGCATCGGTAAATCCGCGAGAACGCAGGTAGCTCTTTGCAACCTGCCCCTTCGTTTCGAGCTGTTTTGTGTAAAAGTGCAGTGAAAATCGATTGAGCTTATAAGCGAGCGCCGTTTTCTCGCGCTTGATTTTTGCTGCCTGCGATTCGCCTTCGTCGACGGGGTCCCAGCCCTTCGGAAGCGGCACCTTGCCTCGCTCAGCCAACTCTTCGAGGGTTTCTCGAAATCCGAGTCCGTGCATTTGGCGCACAAAACCAATCAGATCGCCGCCGGCCTTACAACCGTAACAGTGGTACAATTGTTTGGTTTCACTGACGCTAAACGAAGGGCTTCTTTCTGAGTGAAACGGGCACAGACCGACGTAGTTCGACCCCGCTTTTCTGAGCACCACGTGTTCAGAAACGATATCGACGATATTGACGGTAGACCTGAGCTTTTCAATCCATTCGGGCGGAATCGATTGGCTTCGCTTTCGGTCTGTTTCTTTGTCAGAACTCACATCAACCACTGATCACCCAACTACTTAAGAAAACCCTTCAAAAATCGCTTAACCGAGCCGCTCTTTCACCAACTGATTGATGAGCTTGCCGTCAGCCTTACCTTGAACTTTTGGCATCAGTAATTTCATCACCGCCCCCAAGTCTTTGGCAGACGCCGCTTTTGATTCAGTCACCGCCCAATCAACCCATTTTTTGACTTCTTCTTGACTCATTTCTTCGGGCAAAAAACTCTTCAAAAAAGTGAGTTCGGCTTGCTCTTTTTCGGCCAAATCAACCCGGCCAGCAGTTTTAAATTGTTCAAGAGATTCTTGCCGCTGTTTAACCGAAGACATGACGATTTTCTGCAGGCCAGCGTCGTCGAGTTCAAGCTTGTCATCGATTTCTTTTTTTCGCACGGCTGCGTGCAAATTTCGCGCAAACGAAAGCCGTTCTTTCTCTCCACCTTTGAGAGCCGTTTTCATTTCTTCTGAGAGTCGCGATTTGAGGGCTGTTGACATGAGAGATCTCCTATTTGAGGCATTAGCCTATTCGTGATGAAGGCTTCGCCCATCTGTGTTTTTCTTAGTTTTCGCAAAGCCGATAGAAAGTCAACCTTTAGCGAAGACCATTCAGATGACACTCACCGTCGAGACAGACTGAGACTACCGAAACCTCTTTCGATTCAAGGCGCCGGCAGCGCTATAAATGAAAATCCCCCTAAAACGATTCATGAAAATCGGTTTCAGAGGGATTTTCTTAGTCTGACTGGCTCAAACCACCCCTTAACCTAAGGGCGTGCTTTAGAGCGGATTTCTAAAAAGACTAGTACCGACTGCTACCGCGGCCTTTTTTCACTAGGCGCTTACGAGCAGCGATGGCTTTCTTTTTTCTCTTTACTGAGGGTTTTTCGTACGACTCACGCTTACGAACTTCAGAAAGAACTCCGGCTTTTTCGCATTGTTTCTTAAATTTCTTAAGAGCAGCTTCGAACGAGTCGCCTTCTCTAATATTGATTCCTGGCATGATGTCACCTCCTCTCAGCACTGTTAAATGTTAAACTTGCATTGAGCTATAGGTCGATCATAACGCAAAGTCAATCAAAGCGACTAAAAAAGTCACGCCTGCTACTGTTCAACACAAAGGAGAAAATAGCCGCCGTCACAACCGCCCGTCGAATTATTGAGTGAGGTAGAACCTACGACATCGCCATAGCCCACTGTTCCCTGATTACCCGAGTTACTATCAGTCCAGTTGGTGCAATTGTTAGCTGAGGCTGTCCAGTCGACGTTCATGCCGGTCCACGCTGACATATGCGTCATTCCGTTGTAGGTCTGACCCAAAGGATTGGTCAGGTTGAATGAGAAAATCGATTGTGCCGTGGTGGTTCCAATGGCTGTACTGCCATCACTCTGCACATAATCTGCGCTTGCCGCCAAAACCCAGTTCAACACAGGCGATGCCGTTCGCACACCAGGCGACACTAGCATGGCTTTATAGGTAGACGACTTATGAGACCCCGGCAGGTTGGGTTTCACTACGTCTGTATTGCAACGACTATCAGCCGACGTGATCGCAGCGGCTGCTGATGCGCCCATATTGCCTGTTGGCGAAGCCACAGATAAGAAAATGATTTTGGGGCCACTCGTGGTTGGTGAAGCGCTCGGCTCTGCTGACGGAGTCGAACTCGGAGTGTCGCTCGGCGCCGTTGACGGACTTGAACTCGGTGAATCACTCGGAGTGGTTGAGTCATCTTCAGATATTGCTGGACTTGGACTATACCCGCCCGCTCGGCCACAACCCGACAGGCCACTCATAACATACCCCAGTGAAACGGCGACAATCCCAACTATAAGTCCTGATTTTGCCAGATTAGACCTAGTACTTTTTTCTTTTGGCATCGTGCCCTCCTCGTTAACAGCTCATTCAGAACTGAATTTTACAGCGAATATCTGACAGAAATTCCGTAGGTTTTAAGCGAGAGCAAATTCGCAGAAAGATCAAGATCGGTGGCCCCTATGGTCTGTGACTTGAAAGAAAGTGAGCCGTAATGCAGACCCATTTGGTAATGGGGAGCGAGCGCATAACGAAGCTCAACCCGAAAACCAGACCCCTTCTTAAAACTAGAAGCGCTTGCTGACGAAGTGGGTGCAGTCAGACTGAATTGCGAAGTAAGGTCACGCGACGACAGCAGCTGAACCCGACCGTACTGCAGCCCACCGCCTACCCCCAGCACATAGCAAGAACCATAGATATTGCTTTCACCAACTGTCGCGGGATCTGTCGTTTGTCGCATGAGTTCGAACTGGCCATTCGCACCGAGTAAAAACCGAAAGGTCGAACCCAGCGGAAATCGATACCCTAGCCAGCCATCAATTCCGTAATTCACCATTGAACGTGACTGCACATAAGATAGGTCAGCACTTTTGATAGAACCAAACTCTGTTTTGACACCCAAATCGACAGCGAACTCGGCGTGGGCCTGGTTGACGACTGAAAGTGAAAACCCTGCCCAGATGCTACAAAAAATTAAGCAATTTTTTCGAAACCCCATTCAGCGAATTTCTCCCCTTCGCTAATGTTAAGGGCACCTATTGGTTTTAAATATTTCAATTAACTGCAGATCATGTTCGCAAAAACGCATCATGTTTTTCAGATCGGTCATTCTGTTGATTCGAAGAAATTCGATATTATCGTTGCAATAAATATAGCCGCGCTCAATCATCCGCTAGAGGATTCTTTGTTGTGAACTTGAGTCAGTTTGAAATCATTAATGCACTGGTTGAAACCGGAAGTCTCAGGGGCGCAGCGACTCGACTCAAAAAGAGTCAGTCAGCGGTGAGCATCGCAGTCAAAAATCTAGAGACTGAGCTGGGCTTCAAGATTATGGACCGGTCTGAGTACCGAGCGAAATTGACTGTAGATGGCGAATTGTTATTTCGTCAAATTTCTGTGATCTTGCATGCGACTCAAACCTTAAAAAAGGTAAGCTCAGAACTGCAAAGTAAAAAATATGAGCGTAAATTGACGATAGCGATCGACCCACTCTTACCTTCTCATTACCTCAAAGCGATCTGCCAAGAAGCTTATAGAGTTTCTTCGACAACCACACTGGTTTTCAAGTACTGTCTTTTATCAACAGTGGTAAATGACCTAGCCACCGGCCAAATATCTTTGGCAATCGCGCCTGATAAATTTGCGATTCCTTCGATTGAGGCCATTCCGATAGTAAGTGCCACCCTTGTGACTGCCGTTTCTAAACGTTTATTCGAAAAACTAGGCAATACCGAAGCGTTACTGCTGTCGCAGGTACCTCAAGTTTTGGTTTATTCAGAGGCTGTCGATCAGCGTAATAAACTGCAAATTGATCGCATTGAATGCCACCACATCAAGGGCCCGCAGATTCTGGTATCTGATCATTCTATTAAGGTCGCTCTGATCAAAAGTGGTGAAGGCTGGGGTAGAGTCGACATTGAAGAAATCAAAGCCTCTACTGACATTGAACTGGTGACATTGAATTCGGTCCCCGAAGGTGTGATGAATTTAGATCTCAGATTAATGCGAAAAACCGATCGACCTCAAGGGCCCGTGTCTAAAGCGATTTGGCGACACTTTCTAAAATTCCGGTAGAACCAAAATAGCTGGCTGCGCTGGGTTCAGACCCAAGCCTGACCTCACCACTTTAACCTCAACATGATCGACTATCTCAATCAACCTGATGAAAATTTGCTAATATTAAAAATTAGTTTCGTCAGTACACTGAGAGAAGTGTCTCGAGAAGCAGCAGAATTTTAAACTTCTCAAGACGAGTTCAGCTTTAGACTAAGTGGGGGCTACATTTATGCACAAATCAGGTATATTAAGTGTGATCGCTTGCATTGCGTTGATCTGTTCGCTCGAAGTGACACTCAGTTTTTCGGCAAACGCTGACAACAAAATTGTAGCGATTGCCGATGCAACACAAAGCACAACATCAACAGCAGGCGGTACAGCAGCGACAACAGACGGACTACTCAGTTTTGGAGCCGGTTATCTTCACGAATTTGGTTCTGCATCGCGTATGGGCTTCGAGACGGGTCTTATCTACCTTCAACGAAGCTACGGCCAAAGCGGCGTACTCACCTACAAATCAAATTGGATTCAAGTGCCCTTCACCGCCCACCTTCACTCGATGGGTTTCTCGTTTGGGGCTGGCACTTATCTTTCTTACGGTTTTGGCAACTTGGCGACCGATACCGCCGGAGTGATTACGACAAGCACTCTCTCTTCGAGTCAAAAAAAATGGGATTACGGAGTCCAGGGAGCTCTTGGCTATCTTGTCGCGAATCGAATTCTTCTCGAGATTCGCTATTCTGTCGGCCTTGCAAATTTGGCCACAAATACTAGCAATTCTCAAAAATTCAACGACGCACAATTGGTATTGGGTTTCTGCTTCTAACCACTCAATTATTTTATCAATTAATTTATCAGGTATTTCGAAAGAGGAATGAATATGACGAATTGGAGAACTAAGTTTGGCGCTGTGCTATCGGTATTGGTTTTCTCGGTCACTGGGGCGACCGGTTGCAAAATTTTTAGCGGAACAAATACTAGCGGTACGGTTGAGGCCATTGCGAGTCCTACGCCGACAGCGACTGAGTCGTCGACTCCTGATGAAACCGCAAGTCCAACTCCGAGCGCGACGCCGACCGAGACCGCAAGTCCAACTCCGAGCGCGACGCCGAGTCCAAGCCCTTCACCGGCCGCCGCGGTCACCTACACCGTAACCCCGAGTGGGTCGAATGTGACGATCTCACCAGCAACAGCGCAAACTGTAAATAGTGCAGCAACGACACCATTTACAGTGACTGCTTCAGGCGGCTACACGCTGTCTGCCAGCGTCACCGGAACCTGCCCCGCTGGTAGCTGGAATGGAAGCGCGTACACCACCGGCGCGATTACTGCCAATTGCACTGTCATCTTCAGCAGCAGCGTTACAGCGAAAAAAATATTCATCACTGCAAGACTGAACGTCTACGGAAATTTGGGAGGTGTCGTTGGCGCAGATGCGATTTGTGCGTCTGATGTCAATAAGCCCAGTGGTGGCGGCACCTACAAAGCAATGCTTACTGCAACCACTCGTATTGCGTGTACCACCGCAAATTGCAGTGGCGGCCCGAGCGAACACACCGATTGGGTATTGGCTGCGTCGACTAGTTATGAACGCGGGGGTGACGGGGCGCCCCTAGGTACGACAACCGCAAATGCGATCTTTAGTTTTCCGTTAACGAATTCGATCTATCCGGGAACGACTGATTCATTTTTGACTGGCCTGCATACCAGCTGGACGAAGAGAAATGACACTTGCCTAAACTGGACGTCGGATTCGGGAGGCGTTTATGCGGCAACGGGCTACTCAAACGTTACTACCTCACAGGCTATTTGGGATGGGGGCTTTGTGGGTTGTGATTTTGGATACTACCGACTCTATTGCGTCGAGCAATAGCCTCTAGCATTCAGCGAGCGACCCGAAAATAGATTTGAGTGTCAGCCGATTTGACCGAAGTCACTCACCAGACAAGAACGCGATCAACTTGCGGTAAAACTCGGCAGGCTGATCTAGCCAAGGCATGTGCCCACACTGCGAGATATTCACCAGCTTCGAGTTGGGCAAGAATCTTTCGAGTTTTTCAGCTTGTTCAATTGGCAAATAGTCATTCTCACCCGCACAAATAAAAACTGGCACTGGTAATTGCTTGAGGGCATCCCACTGAAAAAAATGGCTTTGACTTTGCCAGATCCATTGATTCACTTTGCGATCCGGTGGGGGATCGCGAAAATACTCAACCAAGAACGCCTCTCTGAACTCTGGGTGATAAATCCATCCCTTCACACGCAACTTCATCAAGGCCTTATCGATCAGTTGGGTTTTAGTGGTGTCGTTTAAATCGCGAGCTTCATTTCGACGAGAGCGAAGCTCTCTCCACTCTTGCGTCTCTTCGACCGATAGGTGCTTGAGTGCGTTTTCACTGGCTCGGTGATTTGCGAACTCATCGAGCGGGCCGGCATTGAGAAGGGCGGCTCCTTTAACTAGCTCTGGGTACCGAAGTGCAAAATAAAGCGCATACATCGCACCCCAAGAATGACCCACCAAGTGAAACGAATCTAAGTGATAGAAATTTTTGACCGCCAAAATGTCTTGAAAGAGATGCTCAAGTGAAAACTGTTCAGCCACTCGATCAGTGATTGTCGAACTACCGGTGCCGCGCTGATCGAAAAAAATGCACTGAAATTTGCCGACGAGTGGCTCAGCCATTCTTCGCATGTAGTGATGGGTGTCGCCCGGACCACCGTGCAAGAAAATCACAGGCACTCCGGCCCCGAAAGACTTTGCGGCAATGACGCCGCCAGAGACCGAAATCAAGTCCATCAGCGTTTTTTCAAAAACGCAGTTTTCAGAAATGACCTTGCCGCTTTCATACGGCTTACGAATACCGGTATCGACGAACCCCAGTCGTTTCCAGAATGAAAAAACCTGATCATTGGTTTTCACTACCCCGATGCGAATAGTTTCGATCTCGGGCCACTCACGTACGACGGCTTCTAGCTGCTCATACGCTTTCGAGCCGTATCCCTTTGCCTGAGCGTTTTCTGAGAGTGCCAAGAGGCCCAACATGGCTGTTGAGGAATTCGGATACCCTCGCACGAGATCGATGCAACCAATGAGTTGCTCACCGAGATAAATGCCGTAAACAAACTTGTCGTGAACGGTCTTGCCTGGCGGAAGAGATGAAAATAGTTGCGCGCACGAATTTTCGTCGGCTACTGCTTGAGTCGTTAATTCGAAATACCGAGGCATCTTGTCGAAGACCGCCTGAAGTGCGCGAGCATCACGTGGGGTTCCGGTGAAGCGCTTGAGTTTAATCAATTCGGGCATCATAGATTTCTTACAGTATTCTCAAGTGCATTGACGAGATTATCAATACCAAATTTGCTTTGGCTCATGGCTAACCATCGACAATCAATGCAAGCTTAGACCCGATCTACTTCGAAGGGTAGTTTTGCATTTTCGCAGCGGCGATTTCGTTCACGCGAAGGTTGGAAGAGTGACACTGTCGAGACCGACCCACTCTCTCTGTTAACGCGGCTTCATTTTGATAACAGTTTTATTGTTTTCTTTCATTCACCAACCAAATTTTTATTGACGGATTTCTAAGGCATCTCGCGGCTATTATAGGCTGCAATTTTTCTCATTCTCTTGATTTCTAACTCATGGCGCTTCAGTTGGGGCGCCTTGCCGATTTACGTACGCCTAAAGGCCAATCAAAAGCCGAAGTCACTCTTCTCGAAAACCATCATTAAAAAAGCTGTGCTATGAGGTCATTCTATGAATATAAAAGCACTGAGTTCAGACCAGTTATTGAGCGAAACCAAAATTCTTGTAAGCGAAGAAAGGCGAATCACTGCAAAACTCATTGATCACTTAACTGAAATCAATCAACGGCTTCTTTTTTTGAAACTTGGCTACTCAAGTCTGTTCGAATTTGTGACAAAAGAATTGGGATTAAGCGAGGGCGCCGCGCAGAGACGAATTCAATGCCTGCGTCTCATGCAAGATTTGCCAGAGACTCGTCAAGCCTATGAACAAGGCTCGTTATCACTGAGTAATGCCGCAAAACTTCAGTCGCATTTTCAGGCAACAAAAAAATCTGGCATAGCAAAAACGATTGAAGAAAAGAGGGCGATTGCTAAGAGCGCCGAAAACAAGTCACAAAGCGAGTGCGATCAGATGCTCTCGAAACTCGCACCAGAATTACCCAAGCCCGACAAGGCACGAGTCTTATCGCCAACCGTGCGAGAACTGAAATTTAGTATTTCAGAAGACCTATTTAAAAAGATTGAACGACTAAGACGGCTTCTCAGTCATTCTCATCCTAACGCGACTCTCGCTGAGCTCATGGAACTTTTAGTGACAAGTCACCTCACTAGGCTCGAAAAAGCGAAGGGCCTGCAACCGCAAGGGGCTCAAAAAAAATGTGATAAAAGCGGTCAGAAACCCGATGAAAGCAATAGGGTTCACACCGCAGCGAAAACACTACCCGTTGGAATTCGGGTTGCATTGCCCGTTCACTTAAAACGGCAAGTGTGGAGCCGAGCCGATGGAAAGTGTGAGTACGAATATCGGGGGCGTCGCTGTAACTCTCGTTACCAACTTGAAATCGATCATTTGAACCCACTAGCCCTAGGTGGATCGAATGAATTGTCGAATTGCCGCATTTTGTGCCGTCTCCATAACGGCTTAGCCGCCATTCAAGCACTGGGGGCCGCCAAAATGAGTTCGTTTTCTGGTGCTGCCATGCGGTCACAGCCAAACATGCGGTCACAGCCAAGCACAATGACAGGCACTGTGCCCGGCGCAATGACAAATGCAAAGTCGACTGCAATGCCAACGATAAACTTTGGCGAATTCAGAAAGTCAGAGATTTCAGATTCAGAATTATTTTGAAAGCCGCTGAAGGTCGCATCAGCGCCTGCACAGGCGGATTTTTGCTCGCCCTATTCACGCCATCCAGGCGTTACTCATGCCTGTTGCCCAGTTGCTTTTTGTCTAGCCGAGGGTGTGGGTCGCCCCAAATTTGTCGTGCATTGTCTCGAATCTTCTCGGCTACTGCTCATTCGAGCGCAACACTGTCACTCTTGACAATTTGTCGTCATTGTCAAAAAGACGTGAATATCACTTAATAATTGCTGATTTTTTTGATGGTGCTATTGAGTGGTTAGAAAACTTTCGAAGCAAATAGTTTGCAGAATGTTTTCAGCTTTTCTGGACGAAGACTTGAGCGCACCTTTGTTCTAGCAAGGCTAACGCTAGTAACTAGTAAAAAGAAGAAAAGGAAAACAACATTATGAAACTGAATATAATAACCTTCGGAGCCCTTGCAATCGCACTCACATCGAGCACCTTAGTTGTCGGTTGCCAATGGGGTGCCAACCACACCAAAGCAAATAAGGCTGATTTCTTGGTGTCGTCACTAGAAACCGCTCTACCCGGCTACACCATCACAACCGTTAAGCTCAACTCAGAGCGCGGAAACTGGGTGGTCATCTCATCAACCAATGGTGGACCCGTAGGCTACGCCGCAATCAATCTTGATCTGATCAACACCGGCATGAGCGCGGCAGTGGTTTATTCGACCATCGTTGGCGCTGGCCCGGCCGGTATCGAATCGGTCGCGCCGACCGGCACCTATGGAAACTTCTACGTCGCTGGAAGTGGTAACGTCTACGAAGAGACAACACCCACCACCAAAGACTTAGAAAAAATGGGAGCCGTCTTAGAGTCAGTGAAGTACGCCGACCTGTCGAAAAACCTGGTTGAGAAGTACGGCCTTTCAGAAGAACGCAGCTTCAAAGTCGCAAAACTTGCTTCTGAATGGAGCCGCCTTTCAAAATCACGAAGCATGACTGATGCAGACGCTGAGAATTTTTCAAAAGGCGTCGTTGGCTTCAAAATCTCTGATGCAGAGGCTGCCTACTCTCGCCTTCAAAACGGAGACTCAACCCAATACAACGACTTGATGAATCAGGCCGCAAACCTTAACGGCGTTTCACCTGAACACATGCGTTCAATCGTAGCAGATATTGTTGGAAATTAGCTCTCACAGTTGAAAGCCCCCCCACCTCGCGCGACTCATTCTTTTCGTTATACACCCCGCCACACATTAGAATGGGTCGCGCGAATTCATTTTTAGCCCTGACTAATATTTGCTTCTTTTTTTCACGCCCCACGTTTACCATTAGGGCATATGAAAACCCTCACTTGTCTATTCACCACTTTTCTGATTATTTTCGCGACCCAACTTCAAGCGGCCGAAACTAAACCCACATCAACAACTGCGGTAACAAAAGCTGAGGCTGCTCCGACTCCTGCCGCATCGGCGATACCTTCTGTAGTGAGTAATCCGATTCCGGCTGATATGCAGGGCAAAGCCGACATGCTAAACGCGCTAGCGGCAGAACTCAGAGGGATCAGTTCAACATTAACTCAAGACAACGCGGTAAAAAATAAGGCACATAAAGCTGAGCGCGCTAAAAAAATGGCCCTTTGTGAAAAATTGAAAAAACGTCAAGAAAAGAGCACCTGTAAGACTGACGTGTCTAAGTGGGACATCGAGTTTTACAACGGCATGAAAGCTACCGCTGAAGCGGCGCAAACCCAAGTTGCTGTTCGCAGAACTCGCGTCAATGAGATCATTGCACTGATTGACGCTGAAAAAGCTAAGAACGCTGCACCGGCTGCCCCCGCCGCCGCACATTGAACTCACTGTTCAACTGACGTCACGCTCACATCTTGATCGTCTCTAACCACTGACTCTTGTCTTTTTGACAAAGAAAAACAAAGTAACTCACGGCGCTCTTGCCGAAACGAACCGGATTCAGTGGCGTGCAGCCTTCTGGAATCTGAATCGTGTCGAAAGCCTTTGAGCGCAATGCCTCGCTTTCAATCGAAAACACCGAGAGCTGGTCGCCTAGAATTTGAGAAGCATCAACATAAAGCGACGGCTCAAGCTGCCCGACTGAACTCGTCGAGATCACCGGAAAAAACAAGTCATTAAACACCGTTCCAGTCAGAAAACTGTACCGATGAATGGGGCGAGAATAGATTTTTTCAACTTGAGTCTCTCGACTCACTTTCCAAAGGTGCATCTGGTAACGACTTTGAAAAAACCGATACTCTTCGCCCGCGTCAGTTTCAAATCCTCGAATAAACCCGAAAAGCGGATCACGACGATCAGGACTTCTAAAATAATGCGGCTGAACCGAAACGGCAGGCAGATGCGATTGGGTCGGCTGAGAAAAACTCTGAAAACCTAAACGAGACTGAATCGCGTTGTCGTCGCCATCAAACCCTACGAAATCAACCCCATCGGGAAAACTAATCGAATCGCTCGACCGATTGAGCCCAGCGTAAGAAAACAGCGAGAAAGAAGAAAAGCTCAAGCCCTCAGAATCAATCGAAATCATTTGCTGAAGCCCCTCTTCGATCGACGATACCGAATCGATCGGCAGCAAAAACTGTTTCTCATGATCGGTTCGCCCCGCTGTCAAAACCGCCCAAGCTTTTCGATTGCCCCATGAAGTCAAAGTCGGAGGAATCAACGCCACCACACGAACGCCGTCACCGTAAGCAAAATGGAGCCGGTTTTTTAGGGCCTTCTTGAAACGAAAACTATCTAGCGCCCTCGCCTGCAAAGTTACCCATGAATTCGTGTTCGAGAGTAAACTGGGCTCTAAGTAATAGAGATGCCTATCAGACCAGGTTTCTAAATCTTCAAGGGTGTTTGGGTTCTGATCAAGTGCCGGCATTTTTCCGACCGATGAAAACAGAATCACAGGTTCGGTACCCTTAGCCTTGCCACTAACCAAACTCAATTGATGCGGATCAATTGGCGCCAACTCTGGCAAGTATCTCCAGTGTGAGCGAGCCGGGCCAAATAGAGGCATCGCATTCGAGTCGAAGAATGAAAAGAGCATGAACCGCTTACCTGAAACAGCGCTGGGCACCGAACTCGGTACCGCAACTTGAACCACCGGCTCTTGCGCGGCCGACGTGATCCAATAGTCTGCTCTACCGTCTAAGTCGACGTCAACTCTCTCGACTCGTAGAACCGCAGTGGCTAGCGGAAGTTCAAACGCCTGGGGCAATTCGCTATAGACACCTGGGCCCGTCTTTTTAAACACCATCACCTGCAATCCCGGGTTCGCACCCAAGAGCGGTTTCACCGTATAGTACTCAGGAAAATCAAACTGACCGAAGCGATCGATCACGGTATTGAACGAGGTCAAGCTGGCAGCCTGTACTTCACCTCGAATGAGAGAATGGCGGCCATTTTGTCTTTCACTGTCGTCGAGTTTACGAACCAGATCTAACTGCCCTACGTAATGACTTGTGCGCAAAGCCGCAGTTTCGAATTCAGTCGAAAGGGTAACCCCCAAAGTGAGATGTGAATCTATCGACTCGTCAGCGACTGTACCAGCGACCGAAACCTGAAATGAATCAACCCACTCATTTGCTGAAAATTCAAAATGAGTTTGCCTAAGGGCAATGCCATTTCCTGAGATGCTCTTCAAATCGAGATCGACGCTCACCTTAACTGGCCTGTCAACGTCGCCAAAGGCTCTCGCTTCTAGATTCAGAATGCCGCGAAACTCTCTGCTAGAATGCTGATAATAGACCGTCGGCAACGACGAAAATTCTGGCACCACACTCGCGTCGCTAATCGAGTTCATCGCCCGGTCTAGTCGCACCAACCCCCGCAAAGTGGGTTTACTCGGCGAATTCGCATCGCGTGCTGATGCCAAGAGTCGGGCGACCACTGTTCGATTGGCTTCACGCGCGAGTGGCGTCTGCTCACCCGATACAGCGGCCGGGTCAAGCCCCTTCAAAACCGCAGCGATCGCAGCGACGAACGGCGCCGCCTGACTGGTGCCATTCTTAAATTCAAAGCCATTAATCGAGGTATTCTTGGGCACCAACTTCGTCGGCAGCAGACTCAAAATCCAGTCACCCGGCGCCAATAGATCAACTTGCCCCCCAAAATTAGAGAACCGCGAAACTTGCCCATCAACGTCAATAGACCCTACACAAACTACGCCCGAGAACTGACACGGAAACCCCGGATCGTCATGATTGTTATTTCCGGCTGCAGCCACTACGACGATGCCGTTTTCTTGCGCCACTCGAATCGCCTGTTTTAGGTACTCGGTGTTCAAGCTCTTGGGCCAACCCAAACTCAAATTAATGACGTCGACTCGCCTCTTGACCGCGTATAAAATGCCTTTCGCGACACGATCAGTGATGGTGCCCATCACAACCGTCGAGTTCTCTCGTTGAGCAGTGATCACTTTGACCGGCATCACTTTGATTTTTTTTGATAGCGAACGCAAACCGAGAGAATTGTCAGAGTCTAGCGCAATGATACCGGCCACGTGAGTGCCATGCCCGAGGTCATCATAGGTTTTCGGATCACCATTCAAATCGGCTGAGGTAAAGTTCCACCCCATGCAATCACCGACATAGCCGTTACCATCTTTGTCGACAGTCGGCTTAAACGGCAGACGCCCCTCTGGTGTGCATTCAACGAGATTTTTCGAAATCGATGACTTCATGGCCGGGTGGTCAAGGTCTAAGCCACTATCTAAAACCGCTACGACCACTTCGCGTCGCATGCGCTCATCAACTTGCTCTCGCACTTCTTTCAACCCAATGTCATTACCGCGAACTCCGTCAATTCTTTCAATCGCAACATCAGACAAGTCGTGCAAAACACTCTGCCCTTGATTTTCTAACCCCCACTGAGCTTCGGGACCCGCGCCCACTAGACCGCGATTACTTGGGGTCGAAGTTTCTAGAAGCTCAACCGAGTGAACTCCCTCTACTCGCAAAATATCAGGAATTTTCGCTAATTGAGACTTGAGATCGAACCCTTCAACAGAATAAAGGCGTCTAAAATAATCACTATCATAAGAGTCGAAACGCTCGACCTTGGCCACACCTTTTAAACTTGAGAGCTTCTTGAGCATCGCCGCATCTGGTGCCACTCGCAATTCAACAATCCAGCGAACGCTGAGTCGCGACGTTTCGCCCGATTCAAATGCAAAAACCGAAAACTCAAGCGGCTGCGCCAGTACGAGCGCAAAAAAGAAGCATCTTATTTGGCCAATCCGTTTCGTTGCTTTCATAAAATTTATTGAAGGCGCCATACAAGCCAACTTCCTAAAAACTCACCTTCTAAGGCATTCGTTTTTTCGACCACTTTTGAAACCGCACCTAATGGACTCGAACTGCCAATTTCTCCCGAAGAATCTGAAATGTACGGCACATCACCATCTTCGACTCCTTTTTTGAAGCCATTCAGTTTTGAGTAGGCGTACAAATTTTGCTCTCCGCCGACGATTTCTTTTAAGCCAGCCAGAGAGAAATACGCGTCGCAGTCAGCAAAGAATCGCTCAGCTTCAGATGCCGCGTATTTAGCGTTGCCACTAGCGAGGCCTTCTAGGTAATTTTCTCTCAACTTCGCAAAATGCCGAAAAATGCGCTCGGGCGGGTAGCGCTGCAAAAACCTCGGTATCCAATGCTTATTAATCAGAGCATTGAACTTCTCATCTGATAATGTCATCGCGTACTCAATGCCAGATTGATAGATCAGCGTATTGACATCTAGTGAGTAAAATCCGATCGCTTGAATGTTCTGAATTTGGGTCGGTTGAAAAAATACAAAATCAAACTTCTCATTGATCATGTCGACCAAGTTGAGCAATTTTTGAGAGTACGCCTTCCAACCCTTCCATTTGTACGAGATTGAGACGACGGGATCAATCAGCAGAGAAGGTTCATCAGCGTTCTCATCTTGACCTACCTCGGCATCAATCGTCACTGCTCGCGAGTACGAGCTTCCGAAAAAGGTATTTCCTGGATCATCACCCCCGCTATCGTGAATTCCGAATGAAGTACTCTGCCCCTTAAGAAGAATCGCCAGCGATGAGTTGGCTGTTTGCGTGAGCATGCGTTCGAAGTCAGAGCCTTTGCGAGTCGCGTATTGCCAACGCACGATTTTTTTCTGACTACCATCTGGAGTCGTTACCGTGAAATCTTGGTTTGAATAGAGCCGGTCGTACTGACGGTAGAGCAGCGATAGGCCGCCTCGCTTTTGAGAAAAACGATTTTTAAAAACGTAGGGCTTCTGTTTGCTTGTGATCGGCATTAATGAGTCATGCTTCAGCACACGAGAGAGACTTGAAATATTGTCAAAAAATTCAGGATTTTTTGCTAGGTCGGTGTCGAGATTCAAAGGGTAGAGGTGGGTACGAATGCTGCCCTTTTGACCAGCCAAAGAAAATGAGATGATCGGGGCCACGAGTGAAACTCCAGCTGAAACACTGTATTGGGCGCCTTGCCCAAAATCTTTGTAGATCTGCACCAATTTTTCACTTGCCCGATAAATGTGAAGGCGCGAAATGATTTTGTAGCCAGCCGAGACATCAACCTCACCGGTCAGCAAAGGCACCGCTTGCACGACCGGTAGACTCATCCCGACTGAGGCATCAGTCGCAGCGAGATTGGTGACAATGATCGATTCGCCCACTCCAAAATTTTCTTGAAAGGTCGTCATGAGCTCAGTGAGCTGCTTTGACCTTTCGGCCTCGGGCAACTTGCCCAGCTCTCCGCTATCAATTTTTTGAAGCAAACCTGCGTGACGACGCTCGAGTGAACGCACAAAGAGATTCTTGAATGGATACTTTAACGCCTCTTTCATCGTCGCAATGGGTTTGACGTGGGTGTAGACCCGAGAAACCACGGCCTCGAGCCTGCCCGTGACACCCATGCCTGCCGGAAGCTTAGTCGTTTCAAGGGCAAAAAAACCACCTGCCGAAACGCTGTATCCAATCGAATCGGCCAGCTGAATGAGATTGTCAGTGCCCAAGTAACTGCCAATCACGACGTTACGAGAAAAAGTCAGCCCACCATCCCAAAAAGGGGTTGACCAAACATGGGTGTGAAAAGCGCCCATCTTGCCGGTTTTTAGATACTCGGCCAAAGACGCCGCTAGCAAGTCTATCGCATGCTGATCGTGGGCCGCCGTGATGTCATAGCCTTTGATGACGTTTTGATTAAAATAGTCAATACCCGCATCAATCGCCAACCCGATTGCCCTCGACTCGAAGTAACGAAAAATTTCGATTGAACTAAACGGAGAAGTCGGATCACCAAACGAAAATCGCTGTGCGTAGCCCGGCCAGTTTTCGCGAACCACCTTACCATTAACCAAATCAGGCTCTTGCGAAACCTCAGGATCAACGTCAAGATCAGTGCCTGGCAAATCAAAAAGCACCTTCAACGAATTTCTGCGTGCGATCAGCTTCTCAACTAAAACCGTGGCGACGGCATCAGGGTAGTTTGCCCCAGCGACTATTTCAGTAAAATCGTTTCTACTCAACGCTAGGATTCGCCGAACAATCCAACGTGCATCATCGTAAGTGCAACTAAACTGATCAGCGTCGGGGTACGAAAGTCGCACCTGGTTCGAAACCACACGGCCCGCATGAAACGCGAGACCATTGATACTTTCAGGAATCTCGACCATCGAATACGGTACCACGAGTGAATTGAATACCCGGCGATTTTCGATCAAGTCGGCCGGAAAAAAACCGTTTTCAAGGTTAAATCTCGGATGGTGGGCTTCCCACACGAGCACGTCTTGCAAAACCAGCGTCACTTCTGAATTGTAGGGTGACTGAACCACCCATCGAGTTGCATTTTGATCTGAAAACGTTTGAATACCGAGGTCTTTGACGAAGAGTTCTTTTTCAAGCGCATTGTCGAAGCGAACCTTCACTTGCGGGTAGTGCCGAACCGCAGGCACGTAGTAGCCAAGCTTTCGAAGAAGGCCTTTTCTCAGTAAAATATTATGAGCCGTTTTACTCATGAGCAATTCAAAGCGGCGGCTGATGGCTGAACCCTGACTGCCCACCATTCGAAAATTACCCCCACGCGA
The DNA here is from genome assembly GCA_903895855.1 of Oligoflexia bacterium. Lineage (GTDB taxonomy): Bacteria > Bdellovibrionota > UBA1018 > UBA1018 > UBA1018 > CAITVN01. Next base: position 20,846 of record CAITVN010000086.1, read on the forward strand.
GGGCACCGTATTCACATATTGAATTTCAGCTTCAGAATCAAAAGGCAGGTCGTCGCTACCAACTGCGGCACCCAGAGCGTTGCCGGCACCGGGTAGTGAAACGTCATTCCATACAGAAAGTATTTGATCAGGGTTTGCACCGAACCCCGCGGCAAACTGTGGTGAAGCCTCAGGGTTTAGAAGTGAAAGGTCGTGACACGGATGATTCAGATCTTTCGAAAACTGAGCAGCCTGATGCGAATTGATCGCCGTACCATTACAAACCAAATCTGAGGCTGGCCGGTCGCCGGCGCGCTTGGCGATGAAGATCGCCTCAGAATTTGCATACGGGTTGGCCGCATACGAAAACCGCCCGAGCAAACTGAGACCCACTAAAAGAATTGAAAACATGGAACTCGAGATAATACTAATTACACATAAAAACTATAGTAATCACAAATATTTAGAATCACGAGAAATCGCCTTGCTTCGTAAGAGAAACTGTAACCAACCCAAAAATCTACATGCAGCGATGTGTCTCAAGAGACCCAGTTTTCTTAATAAGCGGGGTAAGCTACAGTTAAATGAGGCGCATTATGCCGCACGCGGCAAAAGTGACAAAGAGAACGGGGATAGATGAAAATCATTAGTCTGTCAGATGTGTATGGGCCAATCTATCAAACGTCAGAACCGTCGGGCTCACCGAGCGCCAAAGTACCAGTGATTGTTCGTGAAAATCCAGAATATGAGGCGGTTTCGAACTTTCTAAAAGGAAA
>CAITVN010000087.1 GCA_903895855.1 Oligoflexia bacterium
ACTCCAATCACACCCGACGATTGCGCCCCAGTTCGACATCTGTACATATCCCTCATCGATTTCAAAACGATCAACAAATCTAGGGCAGATGTAATGAAGACTTTACAAGAAAGAGGAATATTCACGCAAGTGCACTACATTCCCGTGCACCGCCAGCCGTACTATCTCAGCCATTTTCGAAAGACTGAATCTCACTGCCCGAGAGCCGAAAGATACTACGAACAAACACTGAGCCTGCCTTTGTATCCGGCGATGTCAGACGACGATATTGATTACGTGATTAAGGCGATTTCAGAGATAGTAGGATAAAATCAAGTGATACTCGGTATTCTACAAGCTCGCTGCAGCTCAAGTCGTTTACCCAATAAGGTCATGCTCCCCATCCTAGGGCGGCCAATGCTCGAGTTAGAAATTGAACGAATCAAACGAAGCAAAAAAATCGACGAACTGATCTTAGCCACTTCAACTGATACAAAAGATGACGCACTAGAAAAACTCGCAAAAGTGAACAACATTAAGTGTTACCGTGGTAGCCTCGATGACGTACTTGATCGCTTCATGGGGGCGATCAAACTGTGGCCTACGGCCACCCATATTGTTCGCCTCACGGGTGACTGCCCACTCATCGACTCAGCAATTATCGATCAAGTGATAGACCTTCACCTGGCAAACGACAATGACTACACCAGTAATACCCTTGAACCCACTTACCCTGACGGACTCGATGTCGAGGTATTCAAGCGCGAGTGTATCGAGCAGGCCGCAAACGAAGCCACACTTAAGTCGCAGCGAGAACATGTGACACTATTTATTCACCAACAACCAAAAAAATATAAACTCGGCTGTCTCAAAAATGATACCGACTTGTCGGCACTTCGCTGGACTGTAGATGAACCAGAAGATTTCAGACTGGTGACCCGAATTTTTGATGGCCTTTACGGCACCAAATCCAACTTTTCAAAGGCTGACATCGTTGAATTTTTCAAGCTGAATCCGGCTTTGGAACAATTCAATTCACACCATAAACGCAACGCAGGCCTCGCTCTTTCGCTCCAAGATGATTTCAGTCTCAGCCGAACTGGTGAGCCCAAAACGTTAATTTTCAGGAAGGTTACAATTCGAGACTTGGACCTACTCTTAGAGTGGCGAAATGATCTGGCGACCCAACTGGCTTCGATTAGTAGCGCCCCGGTATCAAGAAGTGAACATCAGCAGTGGTTACAGACTTCGCTAACTAGTCATAATCGCCAACTCTACATCGTTGAGGAAATCAGACCGCTGGCCAATCACGTTCCAATCGGTACAATTCGGCTAGATAAGCGCGAAAATGAATGGGAACTTTCATGGACCGTCGCACCTCAAGCCAGAGGAAAAGGGCTAGGAAAACTGATGGTAGTGCAGGCAACTCGCCTAATCGATGAACCACTGGTAGCGGTAATTAAAAAGAGCAACTACCCATCTGCTCGAATTGCCGAGTTTGCCGGATTCAAGCTCATAGAAACTCGAGGTGACCTTACGCACTGGAAAAAACTTTGAATCAATTAAGAACTTCGATACGAGCCAGTTCTCAGATTGATTCTACCAAATCTAAAAAAATTTTACGGACCAGCTCT
>CAITVN010000088.1 GCA_903895855.1 Oligoflexia bacterium
ACAAGATCCTCGATTTCTTTTGCTGGGCAACCTCGATCAATCATGTGTAAAACCATTGCTCTCTTTACGACACGGCCATCGCCATTTGCCCTGATTATTTTTTTTACTTTTTTCAGATCTTTTTTTCTTGCTTGCATTCTTATTCATATGTATATAGTAACCTTACTATAAAACTGGAGAAAAAATATATGGGATATATTACAAAAATTCAAAAAGTAGAGAGACCGACAAATCAAACATTTTACGCGAATATTCCGACTGCGCTTGCTCAGGCAATCGGTCTAGAAAAAGGAGAGGAATTTGAATGGATAATTGAAGACAAGAACTTGCTCTTGTTGAAACGGGTCAAACCATTGAAAGAGTATGTGCCCAAAAACGGAAAGGATTAAGTGGCAGAGGTACTAGTGCGCCTTGAGTATATCGGCTCGAATAGTTTCTGCAATCTCTCGTTCTCGTTTATCTAATTTTGAAAGCTCGAGATAGGTCTGTAGCCGCGACGCCCAGTAGGTCTGATCATTAGAATTTTTAGAAGAATTTTTAGAATTGGATTCTCGAGAGCTGGTTACTCGATCAAAAAAGAGGGGAGCGTCAGTTTTTTTCTCAATGACTACGTTAAAAAAACGAGAGTCTTCATACTGAGTGAGGTCGGGAGTGGTTCTAGTTTTGAGTGAGTAGATACGTAGAATGGTGGCGGGAGTTGTCACTGCGTAGCGATTAGCAGAACTTTCGCCACTGACCATCCAGGTGTTTTGATTAAGGGCCTTTGAAATCGTTTTTAAAACCTCATCTGGTGTGCCCGGAATTTTCAATTTTAAAAGATTAAGCGCCTTCGGTTGATTATAGCCTTCTTGTAGGCAGTTCAAAAGTTTTTCAGGCTGAATAAGAGCGATTCGGTTTGTTGTTTTTTCAATGATCAACTCGTCAACCATCTTACTGAGTATTTTTGAAATCGCTGATAGCGATAATTGAGCACCTGAATCGCCAGAATCTGTGTTGATAGCCTTGAAAAGTTCAGAGACAGAGGTGAAAATACGTTTCTCACGAAGCAAGAGTCGACCAACCAGAGCACTGTTGCCCGAAAAAACTTTTTTGATGGGAGTCGACTCTGGAAAACGGTTCTTGCGATCTAGACGTATCGCAAGAAGTTCTGGGTTTTGAATAAAGTAGTTACCATTGAGGTCTAGGCAATTGACTCTCTCGATTTCAACCATCTCGCGAATGGTCTCGCTTAGGTAAGGCACCACGAGCAAAAATGACTTGCGACGTTCGAGGGGCCATGAGCGCAATTTCCAAAAAGCTTCTTGCACGATTTTCGGAGCTGTTCTTGATTTGACTTCGACTTGAAATTCAATCTCTTTGCCTTGCCAGGCAATTCTCACAGTTCCATTCGGCACGGTCTTGTCAGAAGAATAGCGTCGTTGGACCCCTCGAATTTCGAGAGGCGCGTAAAGAGTCTTGTCTCGTTCAAGGGTGTCAAAAACAAGGTCTTCGAATTCACCTGGGGTGAGTGTAGAACGAGTATTTTCTTGCAGCAAACCGCCTCCTTTAGTGGCTCTAGTTCCTAGATAGGAAAATATACAATAGTAAGAAAATGTTTGCAACATGGTTTTTATACATCAGATATTACTATGTTATTTTAATTGTTGCGGTTATTTCCTTCGTAGGAAAATGTTGGTTTATAGGAAAAATGGCAACGGTAAGATCAATTGTGGCACCGAGTAAGCAAAGTTGGTGCTGTGTCGATGGTGGCAATTTCGCGAAAGGCTGCTTCGATGGCAGGCATCTCTGCCTTAATCCGAGTCATGAGAAGATCAATGTCTGTTGTTTCGCGGCCGATCTCGATTCGCTGAGATAGAAGCAACCCACCCTTGAAAATAAAGTGCTCGTGATGGCGAGAGCGGGAGAGTTTTGCCAAAAAACGCTCCAGTAGAAGTTGCTTCCAAATTACATTGAAGGTGGCTCCCTTGTTTTTTGCCACTATTTTTAGACGCTCTTTCAGTGCAGTTTCGTTCATGTTGCCGCCGTCATTAGATATGGCTCAATTGGAAATCGTAGTTTTTTTGCATATTGGCGAAGCTTTTCCATATTGATAAACTCTTCACGTTTTTTTGTAGCGAGTGCTGCTTTAAGCGCCTTGATTGCAGTCTCGCGACTGAGTGATCGAAACGCATCTACAATAGTGCGCTCTCGATCAAAAATGGGAAGGGTCACACCACTGATATTAATTTCAGTTCGCCCAAGTTTTAGATTGCGCATCCGAACTACTTTTACTGATGGATCGGCACGATGGCGTGTTGTGTGTTCGACTGCGATCCAGTGCCTTCGAGGCATTTCTTCGGTAAGACCATAAATAGCCAGAGCTGAAGTGAGGCAAATCACACCATCTTTTACAGATTGAATCGCCGTGAATAGGTCTTCCCATTGGAAGTCAGTTGTCGTGGGAGCGGTTGGAGATCGGTAAATTCCACGCGCAATTCGTTCGAGGTCGCCACACTTAACGTAGTGAGCGAGTGAAGCGGGGTGAACACCGAGGCGAGCGGCCTCCTGCGCTGTGAAGCTCGGGGCTTTAAGTAGAGAATTAAGCGCTTACAGAGTAACAGTGGGTTGCCAGATGTGGCAAATAGAATTTTCAAAAGAGATGGTGTTTGCTAGCTGCTCAGCCATTAAATTCGGCCTCGAACTTAGCGATCGTTTTCAAAATGAGTTTCCAATCTGGGATTTCTCCAAAAAACATTTGATTCATCAATTGAAAATCTCTTTCTAGGTCTTCCATGAGTCGAGGGAGAGGCGACAACTTTAGTGCACCCTTGCGCGCTGTCTCGTAATGCGCCCAGCCCGATGCGAAATAAATACTTTTATGAATAGCGACTCGTTCAAGCAGGGCTACATCACGAAGTGCATCGACTTTTATCTTAGAATTTAAGAGTTGAAAAAAATCATAGAAATGTCTGGAAATTCTCGGCGGCAGCCCTTTGCTCTCGGGCAGGTGTGCGTATTGGTGTAGGATCGTCGCTTTTTCCCAAAAGGTTCGCTCGGCATTGAGCACACGAACGTGAACGGGATCTTCACTAACCTTTTCTTTAAGTGCTTCCTTCGTATAACTTTGAATTGGATGTTCGCTCACCGGCCAGTGCTCTGATCTTGCACCTAATTCAATTTTCACCGACTGCTGAATGTAGCCACCTCTTGGAGTTAGATTCGGATACTCAAATAAGAGGGTTTGGCCGTCAGGATCATTTTTATCCACGACAATTCTCCAGCCTTTTTCAGTACCAAGTTCTTTGGTAATTAAGGAATGTAATTCGACGAGCATTTTGTTTTGAACGTATTCCGAGCAGGCATTTCCCAGCGCCTCAACAGCCGCCCGCTTTTTTTTCTTTGATGCAGCTTTTTCTGGATCTTTCTCGTGTGTAAAACCCAAAAAGTCTTTCTCAATCGAAACGTCAATGTCCTCAGAAAACCGTTCAATAACACGATAAACCTTTGAGAGTGACGTACCGCCTTTAAAAGTTAAGTGTTGTTTTAGTTCCGGAATTGAAAAGAGTCGTTCAAGTGTCCAGACCACCCAAAAATCCTTTTCGACAATGGGAAACGGAATACCGGTTGGAGAAATTGCAGAAAGTTGTGGATTTGAAATTTGAAGCATAGCGACGTAACCTCTTGGTGAACAACCAAAACAATGCTCCCTGCAAGGAGCAGAAAGAGGAAACGTCGCTATGTTAAAGCTAATTACCGAAGTTCAATCTGAAGGCCAAGAATTCCTTTCAATTCTGGATCAAATTGCCCGCGAAGGCGCCCGCCAGATGTTGGTTGCGGCTCTGAAATTTGAGGCTGCTGAGTATGTGACTCGGTTTAAGGGTGTAAGAGATGACCTTGGAC
>CAITVN010000089.1 GCA_903895855.1 Oligoflexia bacterium
AGAAAAGCCTGAAGGTAAACCAACTAAGCCTAACGATGAACCTACGAAACCATCGAAGCCCGAAGTGCTAGCAGACAAACCGACTAAGCCTGAAAAGCCTGAAGACAAACCCGAAGGTAAACCGACTAAGCCTAAAGACGAACCTACGAAACCATCGAAGCCCGAAGTGCTGGCTGGTGGGCCGAAGAAAACGAGCACTGATGGTGAAGACGAAGATAAAGACAAAAAAGAATCAAAAGAAGACAAAGATGAAGAGGGCGAGAACTCTAAAGATGGCGGCTCTGATGTAGCCGGTGGATCAAAAGATTCAGGGGGTAGCTCACCATCTGGACCCAATGAAATCGTATTGAAGCCGATGGAAATGGCCCAGGTAGATCCTTCGTCTATTCCAAAACCAACGACTCCAACTTCTACCGGAACTTCTAGTCCAGGCACTGGGTTGGTTGGAGGAAATACAGGGGGGGGGCCTCGCACCAACAGTTCTGAGTTAGTGTCGTCGGCAGCAAAAATTGGCGGTAGCAACGATCGATCTCCATCTGGTTCGTCAACCTCAACTGAGCCATCCAGTAGTTCTGGAGGCAGCTCAGGTTCTGGCGGATCGTCTACATCAACAGGTTCGACTGGAACCACTTCGACGAGTTCAAATAGCGGTGGAACAACTCAAAGTTCGCCGCAAAGTGGGGGACAGAGTCCACCGGTTGTTACGACGGTAAAAGTCACTGAACAAGAATTGAATAACATAATCCCTAAGGGTCTTGATCCGTCATCAGGCGGAGGTAGTCTCAATACCACAGGATTACTTCTAGCTAACAATACAGATAAAAATGGCGGCAAACCGAAAGATGGGCCTTCAGAGTCGTCTGATAAAAAGCCAGAAAAGTCTGAAGATTCAAAGTCTGACGGAAAGAAACCTGACGGTCCAAAAACTGAAAGTAAAGGTGGCGGTGAAGGCACGGGCGGCACACCGCCCCCTTCACCGCCTTCTCAGCCGACAGCGAGTACTTTTCCAAAACCCGAAGTGCCTGTGGTCTTTGATCCGGTTCAAGCGGGAGCGACCATGCGTAAGGTAAAACTCAATGTCATCTTCGACCCGAGTAAGAAATAAGGAGAATGAGATATGAATCACATAAGAAAACTCATTAAATGCTCCATGTTTAAAATATCATCTGTGGTAGTAATTCTTGCTATTACATCTGGTTGCTCTCAAAAATCTGGAAATGTACAGCTCGGTTTTGCAATCGCGAATCCTGCCGTGAGTAGCCAAAAATCTGGCTTTCTCGAAGAGACTAGAAATCTGATCGGAACCTTTTTCGAAGCCGAATCGAGCAAATCAAATCAATCGATTTCTGAATTTGCTCCGTACGGTGCAACGGGGTTTGATTGCTATTTTGTCAACGTCATGGGTAGCGACATTGGTGATTGGAAAACTCACAAAAATAAGGTGAATTCGTCGGCAGACGGTTCAGGGTATTATGGAATTGTCTCTTCAACCATCAGCTCGTCGACTGGTGGAAAAACTACAGTCGATGTTCCCACTGGTACTGATCGAATCGTGCAGGTATTAGGTGTTCGAAAAGGTGCGAGTTTGAGTAGTTGCCCTACGACTATTTCAGAAACAGATCTCACTAACTCAACGAGTTTTCCTGGGATTTTTGAAATCGGTCGCACGGTGCAAGATACTTTGCAGGATTCAAGCATCTTTGTAAAAAATACTTACGATGCCACTTCGGCAAAAGATTTTCGGTATTGGATGCGTGACAAATTAGTTGCAGTTGACATTATTTCTCCAGTCACCGCAGGGGTGATTGAAGGGACTGGCACTGCTACTACAGTGGCTCTGAATTGGACGGCTGCAACTGACAATGGTACTTCGCCCGAAAACTTGCGGTATAAGGTGGTTCAAGCGAGTTCGGTTAGTGAATTGTCGACCGTGGCAAAAGCTGACTTGGCTACAGTTGTTGCTGATTGGACAGAAGCTTTAACTTCAACGACTGCGAGTGGCTTGAGTGATGGAGTGGTTTATGCTTTTGCAGTGCTCGTTAAAGATGCCGGCGGCAATATTTCCTTATATTCTCCAATTACGGTGACCACTCTTGATGTGACTAGCCCAGTGGTGGGTTCAGCCATTATTTTTTCTTCTCAAGCGTCAACGAGTGTGACTGTAAACTGGGGGGTCGCATCAGATAACAGCACGGCCACTTCTGATTTGTTATACAAGGTTGTTCGGTCGACAAGTTCAAATATTTCGACGGTGGCAAATGCTGAAGCAAACGGTACGACGGTCATGAATTGGGTCGCCAATACGTTGAGTGTGTCTGCGACTGATTTGGCTGATTCTACCGGGTATTATTTTGCAGTGTTGGTTAAAGACTCGGCAGGAAACAAAGCCCTTTATACGCCAGCTCTCTCGGCAACCTCAGATGCGACTGCGCCAACTGTCGGTACATCGATTGCAATCTCAAGTATTGCCGCTACAAGCGTGACCGCTAGTTGGGGAGTGGCGAGTGACAATGCAACTGCAGCAGCTAGTCTTTCTTACAAATTGGTCAAGTCGTCGTCGAATAATTTAACAACTGTTACGAACGCCGAATCGAATGGAACGACAGTGATGGATTGGGCTACTAACACCTTAACCTATGGCGTTACCGGCCTATCTGATTCGACGCTTTACTATCTCGCGGTCATAGTGAAAGATTCGTCCGGCAATAAGTCTCTCTATACGCCGGTCTCAGTGACTACTGCTGATGCGACTGTTCCGACTGCTGGTACTGGCATCACATTCGCAAGCGTGGCAGCAACCTCGTTAACGGCGAATTGGGGTGCGGGTAGCGACAATACGACGAGTGCTGCTAATTTATCGTACAAGTTAGTGCGTTCGACTTCAAATAACTTATCTACAGTAGCCAATGCTGAAGCTAATGGCACGCTTACGATGGATTGGACGACCAATACCTTGACGAAAGCTGTAACAGGCCTGACCGCCGGCTTAACCTATTATTTTGCGGCAATTGTGAAAGATCAGGCAGGTAACAAGAGTCTTTATACTCCGCAGTCGGTTTCTACATCTGATACGACAGCCCCGACAGTCGGTACTGCTGTTGTGGTGTCAGGTAGCGGTACGGTTAGAACTTCAATTTTCGAAGGAACTACGACACTCAGTTGGGGAGCTGCAACAGATAATGCCTCTGTACAAAGTGCACTTCAGTATAAATTGGTAAAGTCGATGGAAAACAGTGCCATCGATAGCGTCAGTGAAATTTCGTCCTGCGCCGCCCCTTGTTCTGTGGTGATGGACTGGACCACTAATACCACGACGAGTGGTACTATTTCTGGATTATCTACAAATACCGTGTACTATTTCTCCGTCGCAGTTAAAGATGAGGCGGGAAACATGTCTGCTTACACACCGCTTGAAGTTGACATGCCTGGTTTCATTGCTCGAGCTTCGAGTAGTGGGTTGTATGTAGTTGCTTCACATGCAGTGAGTACGAATGATGTCGTAGTTGAACACTCAGATTCGTCTGCCTCGTTTTCGCAATATGGTGGCAATGTCGGAAGTAATATTTCAGATGCCGGGGTTACGATCGACTTCGATAGTAATGGTGACTTATGGCTCGCAACTCAGAAGGCCGAGTGTAGTTGGGTGTCTGACACGCTTGTGTACAAATACGCAAGTTCGGCTTGGTCTCAAATCGGCAGTTTCATGGGTGGCAGTAGCGGCCACTGTACCGATGGTTCGGGTGTTTCTCACTCAGGAACCTTTTACCCTTCTATTCACTTAAGTGGCACAACTCCGTACGTGATGGCCCAAGCTTCTGTTGGCTATTGGACTACCCTAGCATGGGCCTACGGAAGTTCGTGGACCACTCAAGGTGCAAATTTGGGTAACGGCGAGCTGGCAGGAGGGGTACCAGCCTGGACACACTTAGGCTCTAATTTGTATGCTTTTTCGGATTTTACTTCAAATGCCAAAGTAAAGAAATTCGCCTCAGGCGCGTGGAGCAATGTGGGAACTTTTGGCGTCACTACAGCCATAGGCGAGGCAACGGGCGGCCCTGGCGAAAGAATCGCGGTCGCGTCGAATGGTGATTTGTATGTCGCTTACCGCGATGCCGGTACTTCAAAGAAAGTTTCTGTAAAACATTACAATGGCAGCAGCTGGTCGCAAGTGGGCAGTGCCGGTATTTCAGCTGGCGAAGGAGAACAGGTGAGCATCGTTCTTGTTGAAGATGTGCCTTATGTTCTGTACAAAGACGCGCCATCGGGTGGCGATGCTGTGCTTAAGCATTGGGACTCTGGATCGTCTGCGTGGGTGACCACTTCGTCAGGTGTGTTCGGTGAAGAAGTGATTTTTCCGGTCATGAGATTTGATGCTGGAACGGGAGATTTAAATGTCTACGGAGTTAAAAAGTCAGATCTGACTCGTTCCACTCATCATGCATTTACAGTAGCATTTGCAGCGGCAAGTACGACTCTCGCAACTTTACCTTCAGGTGAGAGTAGCATTTACCCAGGAGGTTCGCTCGATGGTACGTCAGGTGCTTTCTTCTTTGGCGGAAATTACTATCAGGGCGCAACTGGCAGCAGTAAGTACTTGATCAAGATTAACCAAGACGGCGCTCTCGATACCACATTTGGAACTAATGGTTGGCAGAAGTTGAGCTTACTCTCTGGTGGTCCTTCGTTTAGTTCGACTCCTTATTGGCAGGTTTGCAACGGAAATGTTTATTTTGCCTATAGTGGAAGCGGTGGTTACGATCTGTATCGATTGAATTTGGGAAGTTCACCTCCGACCATCACTAATCTAGGGGTGAATGCACCCTCAGGTGGCGGCGCATTCGTTGATTTTGTCTGTGTGAATAATAAGTTAGTGCTGACGTTTGATGCTAATCCAAGCAATGTGTACATTTCTGCTTACGATACGAATGCAGGCACGATTGTGAACAGCGGTGCTATTACTGATTCAGGAACCTACATGCTTCCGTTTGCTGACGCGACCGGAAATTTATGGGTGTACGACATGAACTCAAACAACACGTTCGTTGAATTCAATGCAAGCCTTGGCATTGCAGCCACGAGTACTATTAACTCAGGAAATGCCTTCGTCGATGGTGGCGTTTCTTACTCGACGAACGACTTATTATGGTGGACTCGTAACAGTGCACACTTGAAATTATGGACTGGAACAGCCACCAATTTCTTATCTCAATTTCATTCGGGCGCGGTGACACCTAATATTGATTACGTATCGACCTCACTTAACTCGATTGGCGCAGGCATTTGGGGTGAGAAAGTTTGTCGAGGTAAGAATAAGTACTTTGCCTATGTCTACGGCGCGAACGGATCGAGTGTTTATAAATTTGCTGGATTTGTCTTAAACACTGATGGAACTCTTTCGTCAGCCTTCAATTCTGGAGCTGAACTTAATTTTAATCACTATCCTTACAATTACTATACCGGGCGATATTACCTAACTGTTACTTGCGACGACACCAACGGTCGTGCGGTATTTGCGTACCAAGATGCTGCTGGAAAGATAGTTGTTTTGATGGTTAACACAAACTAAGGTGGCCAATTCGAATTCATCAATTTATGGCTGGAGTTCGCAAGAACAGCGAGGACTGACTAATTCCACTGAACTTTAACTTGTGTGATGTTTTCTTCTGATCGTTGAATTTTCACAAATCCGTTTTGGCGGCCGTACTGAAACACATCGAGCGTGACTTTGACGTCTTGCAAACAGTAGTCGATGATTTTTTGAATTTGGCCTGATTTCCACCATTCGACGGCAAGTAAACCATCGGCCGATTTGCCTGTTCCTAGAGTACCTTGGGCAACGTGTTCGAGTTTTAAGTAGCGCTGTCTGGTCAAGGCCTCTAAGTCATACATGATGTCAAACGCATCGACGTTCTTGATCTTGAGGCCGTACGGAACCAGCACGGGTAAGTCGAATCCTCTAATATTGTACCCGACCACCAAGCGCTCTTCGCAAAGGTCAATGAGCTTCGAGAGTTTCGATTCTTCGAACGTGAGGTAAGAATCGGTTTTACTATCGTAGGCACACGCGACAGAGACACCGAGCTTATCGACGTGGTCCCAGCCTCCCACTTCTTGTACGAGTCTTTGGGTCTCAATGTCTAAAACTAAGAAATGTCGGTGTTTGAGAAATAAACTCGACGGCACGACATCGTCAGAAAACGGCGCGCAGTAATTGTGTTTCCAGAAGCTCGGATTCAGTTTGATTCGAGTGTGGCCGTTACTCATAGATGTTTACCCTTAGGCCCCCTCAGGTGAGTTAGATTCAGTAGCATTTTGAAAACCGATCGCTTTTTGCACAATGTACAAAGGCCTGCGAATCACTTCGCTGTAAATTTTTCCGATGTAAAGTGAGACGACTCCGAGGCACGCCATCATGATGCCCATTAAGAATGAATTGAACACGACGACTTTGGCCAAGGGCGTGTAATAGAATTGTTCAGACACGAGGTGAAAAGCTAAACTCATCCAGACAAGACTAAAGAACGAAGCCGTCGTGATGAGAAAACCTAAAACGGCAACCAAACGAAGCGGAGTTTGCGTGTAAGAAATCATGCTCGTTAGCGCTAGATCGAACAATTTGATGTAACTGTAATTCGAAGTGCCGTGCACTCGTGCTGGGGCCTCGAACTCGAGCCAGACTTTTTCAAATCCCATCCAATCGACAAGGGCTCTGAACATTCGATTTTTTTCATGAATTTTTCGAAGTTCTCGAACGACTTGGCGATCGAGTAAACGAAAGTCAGTTGTCTGTGAAATGAGTTCAAGCTCTGAAATGAGATTGATGAGCCAGTAATAGGTACGCGAAGACGCACGCCGAACGATGCCGTGTTTTTGCACGCTCTTGCGAATCGTCGCTACGATTTGGGCACCGGCTAACCACTCTTCGATCATGCGCGGAATCAACTCAGGAGGGTGTTGCAAATCAGCGTCCATGAACACCGTTGCGTCGCCTGTTGCGAAATCGACACCGGCAGATAGCGCAATTTCTTTGCCGAAATTTCGCGATAAGATCACTCCTCGAACTCGTGAGTCTTTCTGGCAGAGCGCCGAAATGAGTTTGGCGCTGTCATCAACACTACCGTCATTGACGAGCAGCAATTCGAAATCAAACTGGCCCAATTTTTCGGTAAAAAGCTGGCAAACCGTTTCGTAAAGCGGAGCAATATTCTTAGATTCGTTAAAAACAGGCACGACAAGGCTAATGAGCTTTTTGCGTGAGGTTTCGGTTTGAGGCAGTTCAGGCATGAAAAGCTTATCTCTAGAGACGGCCTAAAATTCAAGCCCCGAGATGCTCAGTTCACTCTTTGAGAGCTCGGCCCAGTCAAATCGCTTCACTAGGGTAAGCCCGCGCTCGCTCTGGGTTTGACGCAAGCCTTTATCACCGAGCAATCGGCAAATGTGACTCGCAAACTCATCGCAATCTTTCAGCTTTGCCAGTAACCAGCTTGATCCAGCGGTGTGGTGGTAGACCGGTAGGTCAAAGGCCACCACAGGTAACCCAGTTGCCATCGCCTCAAGTGGGGCCATGCCGAACCCTTCTTCTAGGCTGGGGCTAACAAAAACCTGCGAACTTTGAAAAATTCGGGCGACCTCTTCATGGGGCTGAAAACCTAAAAAATCAATCGCGTGTTCAAGGTTTTGGTGGCGCACCTGATTTTTCACTTCGTCAAAAAGTGCGCTGTCACTCGTCGAACCGATCACAGCAAGTTTCGCCTTCGGAAATGTTGCCGTGACTTTGGCCCAGATTTCAACCAGCTCAAAAATGCCCTTTGATCGGTGAATGCGATTGAGGCAGACGGACTCGTACGTGTATTTAGGTTGGTCGATACCGTTGGTATCGGATGGCCCGGGTTTGAATCGCTCAAAGTCGATTCCGGCCGAGGTTAATCGAACGATGCTCGGCTCGCGGCCGAGACGTGAGAGTCTTTTCTGAAATGTAGCCAACAACTCTGGGTCGGTGATAAAAATGTGGTCAGCGTAGCGAAAAATGAGGCCTAGGCTCATACGTTGAGTTAGGTGAGCCAGGCGCCGCTCACGGCCAATGAGGTGATACACTTTTTGTGTCCATACCGCTCGTAGTAAAACTTTCGCCATGAGTGCGGGCAACGTGTCTGGAAAAAAATCAGACGAGCCGTATACGATCAGGGGGGGCTTTTTCTGAAATAGCCCTGAAAACGCTTGAGATAAGACGAAAAACAAGGCCGTGATCGTTCTGAGCACGTAGGTGACGATCAAGTGAGTGATGACTCGTTCTCGGCTTGTGACGACTCGGATCCAGTGAGTGGTTGCTGGCTTACGAAAGCTTTCGGCGTACTTAACCCCCTGGCTCGACGTGAATAGGGTGACTTGGGTTTCGGGTGGCGCATGAGAGATGACCTCAATAGCGCAGACGTCACCGCCGCTACTGCCCGAGGTGTAGGCGTTGAGAAAAAGCCAAATCTGAGAAACTGACGATTTCACGTTTGGTCTTGTCCCTCGGTTTTTTTTGCCGGCCGATACACAGAATCGTTCGCCTGCCTATTCGCCGCCTGAGTCGCATGCCGACTTCTGAGTAATTGTACGCCCACCATAAAACGCATGAAATACATTCCGCCAGCCAAAATGGGGTGCGAGAACAGTTGTCTCCACTTGCCCTTTTCTAAAAAGACGGTGAAAAACCGATAAACGAGCCCAAATTGCCGTTTGATGTCAGGGTCGTTGGCTCCCCATTTTTGAATGTAGGCATCAAAGGTCTGAATGTAATAACTTTTCTTGGCTAAGTAGCTTGAAATTTCAATTTCAGATTCGTTGTGAAAAAGCACGGTTGCCCAATTTTGTGGAGTGATCGAAGAGGCTTCGATGAGTTTAGCCAAACGAGAGTTCCAGCGGCCCTCTTGAGCCGAATCTTTTGCTGCGGGCGCTAGAGGCATCGCCATTCGCTCAGTGCGAGGTAGGCACCCGATGCTACCCAATTGCTTCAAACGTTTGTCGAGATCCCAGTCTTCGGGCCCGCAAAGGGTACCGTCAAATCCGCCAATAGTTTGTAGGGCTTTTTTTGAAAAAAACCGAGCACCATCAATTGACGTGCCGTCATAGAAGGTGCGTTCGAAGCGACGCGCTTTTGATAAGAATCGTGAGCCTAAAATGATTTCAGGAATGTGTAGCGCAATGATCGGTGGTTGAATCGCTCGCACGCACTCGGCGATGAGTTCGGGTGCGCAAATCATGTCGGCATCTAAGTACATCACCCAATCGCCTGACGATTTCTCGAGTAATCCGTAATTGCGCTGCGCTGAGCGTTCGGGGCCTTTGTCGTAGACTTTGTCGGTGTATTCGCGTGCGATGGATTTAGTGTCATCAGTCGATTGATTGTCAACGACAATGATTTCAATCGGCGAATAGGTTTGCGCTCGAATGCTATC
Source organism: Oligoflexia bacterium (assembly GCA_903895855.1). GTDB lineage: Bacteria > Bdellovibrionota > UBA1018 > UBA1018 > UBA1018 > CAITVN01. Next base: position 9,441 of record CAITVN010000089.1, read on the forward strand.
TAAGCAATTGCGAATGTTTCTTGACTCGTTTTTTGTCGTGATGACTACCGAAACTAGCGGGTGCGCCGTGTTCATCATGGTGTTTACCTTCCCAATTTGCTTTGAAGGGTTTTGACCAGAAAGAATCCTTTAAGAAAGCGAAGGCCATACCAAAGGTGAGTGAAAAATAAGTAAGGGGTCGTGGCGACTCCAATCGCTAAATTGCTGATCAGTTTTCCGATTGAGAGCGCTGAATAAGTGAGGGCAGCCAAGTACGCGGCTAAACCGCTAACGAACAGCACTCGGGCAATGTCAACGATCCTGCTAACACCTAGAGATTGAGCCAGTTGAATCCAGAACGATTCGAACGCGAAAAACAAAATCAATTTAGCGAGAAAAATAACGAAAAGCGAAGGTACAAAATAAATCGGTCGCCGTGACGTATCGGGCAAGGTTTTTGCGAAAAAACCGCGATGAAGACCGTAATTTCCGATTTGCTTGAGGTGGCGTTTTAGGCCAGCTCGTCGATGGTGGAAGACCTTTGATCGAGGTTCGTAAATGATTTTCTTCTTTAGCTTAGTGGTCAAATCGAGGCAGAGCTTGGTGTCTTCGCCTGGCCAGTAGCTGCTGTCAAATCCACCGACTTCTAAAAAGGCCTGACGCTCGACGAGTAAATTCACGCTCGGCCAATCGTCAACGTCTCGGTTAGCTTCTTCTACAGGCCAGTATCGGCATTTCATCGAAGCGCCATTCAGCGGTGACAGAAAGCTTGCGCCCGAAACTTTTTGCCAAAAACTATCGGCTGGCGGTGTGATTTGGGGTCCGCCGACTGCGACGACCTGGGGGTCTTTAAAATGCATGACGGCCTCGGTTAGCCAGTCTGGTGCCGGGTAAGCATCATCATCGATGAAGGCAATGATGTCTGATTCAATTTTTTCGGCACCTTGATCTCGCTTGATGGCCGGGCTCACTTTACCCGTCGCAATGACTTCTGTGGTTAGCGGGTACGTGCGAACTTCGGCGAGCTCTGCTGCAGCCAGAGGCTCATCGGGCAAGAGTACCACGGTCAAGCGAATGAGGGGCGAAAACGCAGGTGTTGCAACTGCGTCGTTGTCGCCAATGTTGTCCCCAATTCTCGCGGGGGTATTGGCCGCAACTTTTGGCAACTCGAGCTTCACCTTTGATAGGTGTGACAGCGTCTCAACCACATACGGGTTGTATTTCTGAAACGGAATGATGACTGAAACGTGCAAACTGTCACCGAGCTTCAGCATGGTGAGATTACCGCGGGGTCTGCGCTGCCGGTGAAGCCTGAGGTTTTGGAGCATCAAGCGACTGGCGTTCAGTTAAGTTAAACAAGTGGTTTCTCACTCTTCGTACAGCCCGAATGCCGTAGGTAAACAAGAACTGCCAATCTCGCTTCGTGAACGTGAGCAGGTACCGCATTTGGCGCAAGATGAATCGAGGATCAAAGGCAACCGAGTACATCTCGCGAATCGCTTTGTAGTACTGGTCGTGAGCCAGAGGTGTTTTCACAATGATGCGACTCATGTCGTGATCGTTGTAGTCTTGGGTCAGTAGCACGCCGTTATCGATGCACTCCATGTGGTACGGGGTGTAGTCAAGAGGAGTGCAAATAGTCACTTGAAGCGTGCGAGCTAAGCCGCTGAACATCAGGTGTTTAACGGTCTTCACTGTTAAGTCTAGTTGTTCTTGTGTCTGCCAGTAGTAACCCACCATGATGGTGAGGTGCGGATGCAGGCCATACTTTACCATCGTGGCTAAAGTTTTTTCGATGTGGTGAGGCAAGTAACCCTTGTTGAGTCGTCTTAAAGTTTCTTCGTCAACCGCTTCTAAGCCGATTAACACGAATCTAAAATTGGCTTCGGCCAAGAGCTTGATGGTGTCTTCGTCAAGGTATTCAAATCGGGTGTTGAATCCGAAGTAGCAGCCTTTTTTGTGTAATCCACGCTCAATAATGCCTTTGGCGAATTGTCTGGCCTCAGCGCCACGGTACCAGACGCCCGAGTCGTCAAAAATCTCTTTGACGCCGTACTTTTCAATGAGCATTTGGTATTCGTCGAGCGATTTCTCAACGGGCATCATCGAAAACGTGAGATCAGGGCCATTGTATCGGCAAAACGTGCATTTTCCGAACATGCAGTCTCTGATCACGCTCGTCGCGTAAGTGCCTGGAGTCTGCAAGTAGTTGCCATTTTCAAAGGCATAGCGTTTCCATTCAACTAAGTCGCGGTCAATGATGGGGCTATTTTCAAGCGGTTCAACTTGTTTGAAGTTTCCGGTATCGCGAAAGCTTCCGGTATTCGTGCGAATGACGAAACCATCGACCGTACACGTGTCGCGCCAGTTTTTATCTTTTGCGATAAACGGTATCAATTTCGAGAGCGAGAAGTCGATGTGGTTGCTTCTCAACACGACATCAGTTGCGCTTTTTTCTAACGTTTCGAGTGGCTTTCTCATCGAGTGATAGCCCGTCATGACGACGATCGTGTTAGGTAAGGCTTTCTTGATTTCTCCGACGGTGTTCCAGTAAAATTTCATGACTGGCGTCGTGCTTTCGAGAACTACGACATCAGGTTTTGCTTTGACGAGGTCAGAAAACCATTTGTCATAAGTCTTGAGTTGCGCATTGCCGTCATCCCAAAGCACTTCAAAGCCTAATTGTTTGAGCCAAGTCGCAGCCTGCGCGTGAATGACCGGTAGCAAATAGGTTGGGGTTTTGAAGTACTGAACGTTGCGATTTTGAGAAACCATCGCTTTTTGTCCGAACTCGTTAATAATTGGAGGATACGATATCGCTATTTTCATTTGGTAAACCTTTTCTAAAAAAAGACTTCGGTGATGATACGATCACCTGAGATTTGTTTCGAGGTGAGTAGGTCAAACACTTCGCTGATCATTTTGCGATTTCCGCAAATATAATAGTAAGCATCTTTGTCGAGCGCTCGATCTTTTAAATACTCGGTGACTCGGCCGTTGAACCATTCGCCTTTTTCGCGAGACACGCAAGCCGTGTAGCGAGCGGGTTCGTAGGTAGCTTTATCGTGTTGGTCTCGCGCCTCACGAACTCCGTGAATGATTTGGTAGTTTAGACCCGGATTTGATTTCACATAACTGTGAAAGGGGGCAATGCCCGTACCCGTGGCAATGAAAACGTACTTATTTTGAGAGATGTTTTTTTGATTGAGTGTAAACAAACCGTAAGGACCGGCGACTTCAACGAGGTCACCTTTTTTGAGACTGTGAAGCTTGCTTGAAACGGCTCCGTCTTTGACCAATTTAATCAAAAATTCAAGGTACGGTTCTGACTCGCCTGAGTAGATCGAATACTCTCGGTTGACGATAGCGCCCATCGGGCCAACATTGAAGCACTGGCCAGCCTTGAAAACCAAGTCTCTGCGCTCAATGCGAAGCGAGAAAGAATCGGCGGTCAAATGCCTCACTTCTAGCACCTCATAAGGGTCAAAACCGGTGTGAGTTGAGCTTCCTTTATCGGTCTTTTTTAGCGGATTTAATTTTGAAAACATCGTTAATCTTGATTAGCTGGTTTTGCGGGGTGTGACAAGGAAAACTCTTTTCACTTTTCTTTTGCCCTAGAGTGTTTCTGGCTCGTCGCATACTATGGCCACATGAGCACAAAAGTGAACGTTTCTGAGGTGAGGGGCACGGTCGATCGGCATTTTGGCGAGTACTTAGAAGATTTAAAGTCACTGGTGCGTATTCCGAGCATTAGTTTTGCCGGATTTGATGAAAAATCAGTGCGTAAATCAGCCGAAGCCGTGGCCAAGCTCATGAAAAAACGTGGCCTCGAGAATGTTGAAGTGCTCGACGTTGAGGGCGCTCATCCGTATGCTTACGGCGAATGGTTGCACGCTGGACCTAAGGCTCCGACGTTGCTTTTGTACGCTCACCATGATGTGCAGCCTGTGGGGCGCGAGGCGGCTTGGACTTCTCCACCATTCGAACCCGTAGAACGTCAAGGGCCTGCCGGACTGCGCCTTTATGGTCGAGGCACTGCCGATGATAAGGCCGGAATTCTCATTCACTTAGCCGCAATTGACGCCTATTTGAAATCGGCGGGTAAGCTGCCTGTTAATGTCAAGGTCGTGATCGAAGGCGAAGAAGAAATCGGCAGCGTTCACCTCGGAATGTTTTTACAAAAGTACCGAGAGCGTCTGTCGGCTGATGTTTTGGTTTTGACTGACACGGGCAATTTTGATTCTGGCGTGCCGGGTATCACGATTGCGCTTCGTGGTCTCGCCAGTCTTGAAGTTGAAGTGAAATCTTTGAAAGGCCCGGTGCACTCGGGCATGTGGGGGGGCCCTGTGCCAGACCCTGTTCTCGCTCTCGCGAAAATGCTTTCAGGTCTCGTTTCAAGCGAAGACGGTTCGATTGAACTGCGTTCGATCAAAGACAATTTCAAAGAACCCGAAGGGGCTGAGTACGATCGAATGAAAGCCATTCCGTTTGATGAAACGGCTTTTCGAGAAGCCTCAGGAATGCTGACCGGTGTCGAAATTCTCAGACGTGGCCCTTCGGTGCCCGGGCAATTGTGGAGGTATCCTTCGCTCACCGTGACCGCGATTCAAGCGTCATCGCGAGCGCAAGCCGGAAATATCATCAACGATGCGGCTTGGGCAAAAGTGAGCATTCGCTTGGTGCCAGGGCTTGATCCTAAAGAAGTGCTCGATGATCTGCAGATGACGTTAAAGCAAGCGGCTCCTTGGGGAGTTCAAGTTGAGTTCTCTCACGCAAATGGCGCAAATGCTTGGTCTACTGATCCAGAAGGCCCCGTGTATGAGGCGGCCGCAATTGCATTAGAAAAAGGTTACGGCGTTAAACCCGTGTTTTTCGGCTGTGGCGGGTCGATTCCGTTTGTTCGTCCGTTTGCAAAAGCCTTGGGCGGAGTTCCGGCACTTTTAATTGGAGTTGAAGATCCTCACACCCAGGCACACGGAGAAAACGAAAGTTTACTCATTTCGGATTTTCTTAAATCGATTCATTCTCAAGTCGAGCTTTTCAATGAGGTTTTGAAAGCGTGGAAATGATGCCAACACTTTTAGACTTAATGGAGTTGGCATGAGTCAATTAGAATCAGCCATTCAGAGCCAACCGCAAGCGTGGATCGAGGCGCTCGTGTCGGCGAAAAAGTATCGTCAGGTGTTAGGCGAGAAATTTTTTTCGCCGCGCAAATTCGATCGAATCGTGTTTGTGGGGCTGGGTAGTTCGCGTACGGCGGCCGAGCTTTGTGTGGTGACGTTGCGTTCTGCGGCGGTGGCATCGCGGCCTGGGGCGGTAGCGGTGCGATCGGCATCGGCATCGGCTGTGCGGTCTGGCGCGGCGATAGCGCGCTCGGCGACGGTGATGCCGCGTTCTGTTTCGGCGCCCACTCGGTTTGTGGTCGGGCAAGAGAATTTTCTAGATGATTTGACCCGTAATGATTTGGTGGTTGCGATTTCGCATCGTGGAAAAACCGAATGGCTCTTAAAACGAGTGAAAAGCGCCCGAAAAATGGGCTGCGAGGTATTGCAAGTTTCAGCGCGCGGTACTCGGGCTTGGTTTGCTTTTGATCGTAAAAACAGTGAAGCCAGTCTGAGTGGTGTTCGACTCATTGAAGTGGGTGAGCTTGAACGAGTTGAACCCCATACGGTTTCATTGACTAGCGCCGTTGCGTTGGTTACGGCCCTTTTTGAGCCTGGGCTTGAAAAAGCCTGGAAAGGTCAAATCAAGAAGGTTAGCGGGTTTTTGACTGAGTCGGTACCGGCGGGTGCTGGTCTGGCAGCGCGGTCTGATTCTCAAAAAATCATTCGGCCCCGATTCATTCTTGGCGACGGTGTGGGCGAAGTTTTGGCAAGAGAGGCTCAGTTAAAAGCCGTCGAGGTCGCCAAGGTGACGGCATTAGCGTTTTCGTCAGAGGCTTTTTTTCATGGGCCGCATTGGGGCTATGTGCCTGGTGACGGTATTGTCTATTTTTCTGTTTCTGGTGATGACCGCAGTAAGAAGATTCGCGGATTGTCGGCGGGCGGTGCGGGTAAAGTGGCACCTGGGCTCGGCCCGACGGGGGCGCCTTCTAACAACCAGTCGGTATTTGAAATCGAACTCGCCCGTGGCCCACTCGGTTGGGTCTTGGCACTTGCGAAACTGCAGCGTTTGGCGGTTGATTTGGCCAGGCAGTCTGGGGTTCATCCGGATTGGATTCGGTGAGTGAGTGAGTGAGTGAGTGAGTGAGTCCGAAAATTTTTACTCGCCGATTTTACTTTCGACGTCGGCGGTAGAAGTCGGCGCGCGAGCAAAACTACTGGGAGTTTTGCTAGGAGACAAGCAAACCCACGGCGGGTAGCAGCTCCAAACTTATCGTATTTTCCGGTTAATCACGGTACATCGACAATTTTGTTAAAATAGTCTTGACACCTTTTTTAGTCATTTTTCATAATTTCTGTCGTCAGACCCCCCTTCGTTTATGCCGTTGTTTAAGCCACCCTTTGAACTCAGAGTGTGACGAATGGATCGATGATGTCGCAGGGTGATTGTTTCTTGAAAACGAATCATTACGGGTCAAACTGAAGCGAAAAAATCAAAAAGAAATTCCTGTGTTAGAGTAAACCCCACTATGAACACCAAACTGAATTTAGTACAAAAACAAGACGACGAAATCGTGCAAGAGCTCAAACTGAAAGTGAGCGAAGAATCGAAACTTCTCGTTGAAATTCTGAACTTACTTGAGCAAGTGCGCGACCGAAAGATTTACACTGATTATGGATGCTCAAGCCTCTTTGATTTTTGCGTTAAAGAGCTCAAGTATTCAGAAGGTGCCGCGATGAGAAGAATAAATGCGCTCAAATTGCAGGGTCAGAGTGCGGCAATTAAGGAACTGATTCATGAAAGTTTGGAAAACGGCAGCCTCAATTTGAGCCACCTGGGGGCCGTGGCAAAACTCGATCGCGCTGAAAATTTCTCGATTGAACAGTTAGAGCAAGCGATCATTGCTTCACAGGAAACCTCAGCTCGCGAAACTGAAAAAGTGATTCGAAAAAAACTTAACCTAACCCCGTTGATCGAGAAGGTTAAGGTCACGCTTGAACTCAATGCTGAGCAATTGCTAAACGCCCAACGCTTAGCTGCCCAGTTTTCTCATGCACTGCCTACCCCTGATTTGCCGGGGTTATTTTTGTACCTTTTAGAACGAGAATCGAGAAAGGCCATTGAGCGAAGTGAGAAAATGAAAAAAGAACCCAGAAAAGTAGAGTTACAAGGCGATTCTCGGCAAGTACAAGGTCGCAAAGTAGGTCAGAGGCAAGAGCGGAGGCAAGAGCGGAGGCAAGAGCCACACGATGGTAAAGCACTTTCGACGTCGGCGGTAATCCAGGTACCGAGGTCATTTAGCCAGCAGTTTCGAGATCAAGCGCTGAGGCGAGCTGGTTATCAGTGTGAATTTGTGAGCCAAGTCAGTCGAAAACGGTGTGAATCGCGGTGGTTTTTACAGTTAGATCATGTGGTGCCCTGGTCTCTTGGTGGACAGTCAACGTTAGAAAATTGCCGAGTCGTGTGTGGCGCTCACAATCGTGCCGAGTGGATTCGGGTGCGTGACTCGATGGGCACCGGCGGGAATACTCGTGAGGGAGTTCACTTGTCGCCAGAAAGTTAGGTGAGACAAAATGGCGGCTGAATACCGCTATTTAATTTTTAGCCACTCAGAACGTAGAAGTCCCATGGCGATTTCATCGTGAAATTGGCCATTTCGAAAGATCTGTTGTCGAAGTGTGCCTTCGATTTTGAATCCACATTTTTCGTAACTGCGAATAGCGCGAGCATTGAAACTAAAGACATTGAGAGCGATCTTATTCAGGCTCATTTCGCTAAAGATGTATTGAACAAGCAGGTTCATGGCATCAGTTCCAAGGTCCTTATTTTGCCACTGTGTGCCGATGAAAATCCCGACGATTGCGTGCGAGTTTTTCCAGTCGATTCGATTGTATCCACACCCACCGATGTAGTTTTTGGTGTCGAGGGTTTCGATCGCAAATGAATAGGATTGTTCAGGGTCTCTTCCTAGGTTTTCATACCATTTTTGTTCGTCTTCAAGGCGGTACGGAAGGGCGATTCCCGGACTGAGGTTGTTTTTGACTTCGGGGTCATTGATGTACCCAAGAACAGTGGGAATGTCTTCTTTGCAGTATGCCCTGAGACGTACTTTTTTGCCATCGAGTTGCCAGCTGGGGGTAGTTTGTGTAGTCATCTGTAAGAATCAACCTAAGCTTATTTCTTCTTTTTTGCGGCGGGTTTGCCACTTGATTTCGCACTCATCGCGGTCGTGACTGTTTTTAAGTCTTCTTCAAATTTTTTCAGTGACTCTTTTTGAGCAAGAACGGCCTCACTCAAATTTCCGTTGATGCCTTTTTGTTCGGCAAGTTCTTTACTTAAGCCCTGAATCTGCCCATTGAGCGACTGAAGCTTGCGATCGGTTTCAGTAGCCTTTTGCGTGAGGGCATCAATCTGAGTTTGCATCGCTTGTTGACCTGGGCACGAGGGCATCGCGATTCCCATGAGTCCGATGGTAAGAAAAGAGAGGCTCAGTGTTAAGAGTTTGGATTGTTTTTTCATTTCCGATTTCCTCGTGACTATTTTTCGCTACTGATTTTTCTGTTATTGCCAAAAGCTATTTAAACTAATTTTAAAGAAGTTTTCAAAAAAAGGGAAAAAAACTTAACAAACGCGGCCGTCAGTCGGTCTTTAGTGGATAGCCGTCAGTCGGTCTTTAGTGGATAGCCATCAGCCGGTCTTTAGTGGATAGCCGTCAGTCGGTCTTTAGTGGATAGCCATCAGCCGGTCTTTAGTGGATAGCCGTCAGTCGGTCTTTAGTGGATAGCCGTCAGTCGGTCTCCGGTGGGCGGTCATAAGTCAAGCTTCAGAGAGTGGTTCGATTGGTCATCAGCCGTGCTGCAGTGGGTGGTTCACAATCAATTAAGCTAGAGCCATTTTTTTGGCGGATAAACCATCTCAAACGCAGCAACAGAACACAAACTCACTCCCGAGGTCGGTCACCCGAAATTTTTAGAACATGAATTTCTTGTTAGCCACGTTGAGCAATACCGCAACGCCAAGGGTTGCGGTAATCAAGGCCGAGCCTCCATAGCTGAGAAACGGCAACGGCACCCCCACGATGGGCAGTAAACCTGTCACCATTCCGATGTTCACGGCAAAGTGCCAAAAGAAAATGAAGACGATACCCAGACAAAGCAGCAGGGCGAACTTATCGTTTGACTGATAGGCGACCTGCAAGCCGTTGTGCAAAAATACCAGGTAGAGTGTGATTAAAATGACTCCGCCGACGAAACCGTGTTCTTCTGAAAAGACCGAAAAAATAAAATCGGTGTGGTGCTCGGGCAAGAAGTTGAGCTGGCTTTGGGTACCTTTTCGGTAGCCTTTGCCTAAGATTTTTCCGCTACCTACCGCCACCATTGATTGAATCGAGTTGTAGCCAGATCCCTTTGGATCTGAGCCCGGATCGATAAACGAAACGATTCGCTGTTTCTGATACGGTTTGAGTGCAAATTTGTAAACTGCTGGTAAGGCGAGGGCCGCAATGAGTCCGATGATCAGCAAGGTCTGCGGTCTGATTTTTACAAAAAGCATCATGCTACCAAACGTAAGCATAATGATCATCGCGGTACCTAGATCGGGCTGGGCCATGATGAGTAACGAGGGCACTCCAACTAGCACTGTGGGTAAGAGCAGGTCTCTGATTCCGTAACCGCTCACGGTTCGATCGGTTTCAAAATATTTGGCCAAGCAAATGACCATCGAGAGCTTCATGAATTCAGACGGCTGTAAACGTAGAGCGCCGATGCCTATCCAGCGTTTTGCACCCAACGTTGATTTTCCGAGTACAAGAACTGCGACTAAGAGCAAAATATTGGCAAAGTAGATTGGATACGCGAGTCTCGAAAAGGTCGAATAATGAAGAAGAAAAATCAGGCCCGTACAAATCATGCCAACCCCAAACCAAATCAGCTGGCTTTTGTACAGCCCGAGTGACTTGTCTTGAACGCCGGTCGCGCTTATGAGGTTCCAGATTCCGACACCAAATAATAAAATTTCAATGATGAGCAGATTCCAATTAAATTTTCGAAGCTCTTCATCGTAGAACCCCGTTCGACTGGTTGACTCGTCTAGAGGCATCGGTGATTCCATTGAAGTGTACGTCATTATTTGAGTGCTCCTGTCATGGTCTTACTCATCGCCAGTGGGTGTTAAGCTAGGGGGTTCTGGTGGCACGACTTCTGTATCGGTTTCGGTCGCACGTCTATCGGGTCTGACGTCTGTATTTGGCAAAATGGCTTCATTTTCGTCATCTTCAGGTACTGCATGTACCGGTTCAGTTGGAAAGGTAAGGTGCGTGGGAGCTGGTTTTCCTTTGAGTCGGGCCGCCACTGCTTTTTCACCATAAAGGTCTGGAAAATATTTTTCGAGGTAAGTTTTGACAACCGCGCGCCCGATCGGGGCGGCTCCTCTTGAACCACTGCAGGCGTGTTCGGCAATAACTGCGACTGCAATGACGGGATTAGTCGCAGGTGCGAAGCCGGCGAAGACCCCGTGGTGGCGCTCTTTGTACTTGTAGGTATCGCACTTGTGGTAAATTCGGTCAGCACTCACGGCCATGACCTGAACGGTGCCGGTTTTTCCGACGAAATCCATTCCTGGCAAGACTTGTGATCTGGCGGTTCCGATGGGTGAATTGATGACTCCCCAGAGGCCTTGCATGATGAGTTCGCGAGTTCTCTCGCCGATCTTCGCGCTGTCAACAACCTTGGGTTGAAACTGTTCAAGAATCTGTCCTTCAAAGGATTCGACCTCTTTCACCATGAAAGGCTGATAAAGGGTTCCGCCATTTCCAATTGAAGCATACAAGTTCGCTAGCTGTAATGTCGTGGTGAGAACGTAACTTTGCCCGATGGCCACTGAGAGGGTTTCACCACCATTCCAGGCTTCGCCATAGGTTTTGAGTTTCCAGTCTTCGGTTGGAATTAACCCTTTTGCTTCACGAGCTAAATTAATGCCCGTTTTTCGTCCAAGCCCCAGATGTCTCGCCCATTTCGCGATGTCGTCTACTGACTTTAATCGTTGAGCGACGCGGTAAAAGAACACGTCACACGAGCGAGTGATCGCGGTCACGACGCTGACTTCGCCGTGCCCTTTTTTCTCGTGGCAGTGCATCTTTCGGTTACCAACCCAAATATATCCCGGACAATGAAACTTGGTGTGTTCATCAATCACGCCTTCTTCGAGGCCTGCAATTGCAGTCAGAACTTTGAATGTCGACCCCGGCGAGTACTGGCCTTGAATAGTTCGGTCGATGAGGGGTTTTTTCTCATTTGCGAGAAGTGACTGCCAGAGTTTGTTCGAAATGCCGCGACTAAAAACCGTTGGGTCGAACCCTGGCCTTGAAACCATGGCTAGAATTTCGCCATTTCTGGGGTCAATGGCGACAAGGCTGCCTGCCTTATCACCAAAAGCTTTAGCAGCTGCTAACTGCAAATCTTGATCAATGGTGAGTAAGAGATTTTTGCCAGGGACAGCAGGTTTCTCGGGTAATTCATCTAAGACGCGACCTTTATTTTTATTGAGTTTGGTTCGCCCCAACGCGTCGACTTCGAGCAATTTTTCACCGTCTTGGCCACGTAAAACGGGTTCTAGTTTTTGCTCGAGTCCGAATTTTCCTGAACTATCGCCTTTTTTGTAAGTGTTTTTTGGATCTTTTGAAAGCGCCGTGTATTCAGTTTGAGTGATTTCACCAATGTACCCTAAGAGATGAGAGGCCACTTCTCCGAAGATATTGGTGCGCTGAATTTCTTCGGTAATTTGAACGCCGGGCATGTCTAACTTCCAGCTTTCAATTTCGGCTACTTCGTCTCTTGATAAGTCAGTCTTGATTTTTACCGGCAAAAAAGCCCCCTGAGATTTGTTTTTTCTCAGGATTTCGTGTATCTCGGGTTCACTTAAGTGTAGAATTTTCGACAACCGAGACATGACGGCGTCAGTCTGTTTTGATTCGTACAAATACTGCGGAATGATCTCAATATCAAACGACGGTCGATTGTCGACCAGTAGGCGTCGATTTCGATCGAAGATCATACCCCGTGGCGCTGCGATTTTAACTTTCTTGATTCTATTGTCTTCAGAGGCTTGGCGCATTTTATCGCCGCGTAGAATTTGAAGGTCGACCAGTCTTCCTAAAAGAATCGTCACGGCAAGAAACAAGATTGTGTAAAGGTACTTAAACCGATCTTGATATTCGCGAACTTGTTCTTCTTGTCCTAAGAATGCCATGAATTAATTTACTCGTACCCTAAAAGAATTTCGTCTTCTAGGGCCTGTTCGGCTTTTCTGTTTTTGAACGTGATCCAATCAAATCGATCTAAGAAGCGAAAAAACCAAATACCTAAGAAGCCTGATGAAACGGCTCCGGGAAACAAGAGGGTAATGAGGTGCTTCCACTGTTGAAATCCAACCCCCAAGAGAAGCAGTAGACCAAAATAAGTCAATTTCCAGAAAAGTGACGAAGCCAGTGTGACGAAAACCAGGGCGTTTCGATTAGGAATGACCAGAAGTTTTGCTGCAAGTCGAACGCTGAAAAAAACCAAGAGGTAGGATGCCATCAAAATACCCTGCGGTGCAGAGCTGTTGATCTCTGCAATATTACCCATGATTAAGGTCAATATTCCGCCTTCAGTGAAATCGCGTTTGAGAGAAACCCAGATCACCGCAAGCAATACGATGTCGGGTTGAAGCAGGGTTAGCGGGTAAGTGTAGAAAATAGACGTTTGTAAGGCGATGCCAAAGGCAATGACCACGCAGAGAAAAAAAGGATTCAGTGCCTTGAGTAAGATCCTGATCACTGTTTTTTCACCTCGGGGGTGGACACTTGCTCAAATTCTGATCGCTTTACTACCAAGACTTCTTCTAACTTCGTGAAATCAACGGTGGGCCTGACCTCGACATCTTGACTAATACCGAACGGTTTTCGCTTCACCTTCGATACGATTCCGACCGGAATGGCTTTTGGGTAGATGCCTCCGAGCCCGCTAGAAATCAATAAGTCGCCCGGCTCAATATCGTCTGTTCGTAGGGCGAATTTGAGTTGGCAGAGTTCATCAGTCATGCCTTCAACGACCCCGCGAGCTCGCGAACGTTCAACAATGGTGTCGATGGCTGACAAAAGATCGAGTATAGTGACGACATCGGCGGTGGTTGCAGTCGTACGAAAAACCTTGCCGACGACCCCTTCTGCTGTGATGACAGACATGTTTTTTTGAACGCCGTGGTTTTCACCCCGGTTGAGTCGAATCGCCCGAAACTCAGTCGAAACGTCTTTCGCGATTACTCGGGCAGTCAATGTCTCTAGGTGGTGCTTCTCTTCAAACTCTAAAAGTCGCCTCAATCGTACGTTTTCGTGCTGGGTTTCACGAAAATTGGCAATTGAGTTCAGAAGTTTTCGGTTTTCTTCTAAAAGTGCAAGATTGTCTTGGCGAGTATGGAGTAGAAATATATAGTTTTGAAACCCAGAAACTACTTGATCAAGTGACCAGGTAATAGCAACTTGTATGGGTGATGTGATAGCTAGTATGGCTCGATCATAGATGCGCACGGTGCGCGGGGCGCGAGTCGTCACATCGATAGATACGATAGGTATCAGTAGAAACAGGAAGAGAATGATATAGAAGCGGTACTGCCGAATGTACTTAATCATCGTTTTGACCTGTATCACATGGTAATGGGTGAGAGAGAGGAAATCAAATGTTCAACGTGCTTCGATCAAAATTTGGTGCAGTTATTCTTGGGTTGGTTATTGGCTTTATCGGATTCGTCTTTGTGTTCTCGGGGGTTTTCAACCCAAGATCGACTCGGGGGATGCATACCGGGGCGGTTGCCGGGTCAGTTAACGGCGAGGCCATCACGCTCACTGAGTTTAACCGAGCATTCACTCAACGGGTCGAGATGTTCAAGTCGTTTGGTGGCGGCAAGTTGACCGACGAGCAAATCAAGATGTTTCGTTTGAAAGAAAGTGTATTTAAAGATTTGGCGAATCGCAAGTTGACTGAACAATTCGCGGCCAAGTCTGGCATGGTTGCCTCAGACGAAGAAGTGAAAGACAAGATTCAAGAGATACCGGCCTTTCAAAAAGAAGGTAAGTTTGATGCGGTTCAGTACCATAACGTCTTGAAGGCCAACAACTACGTAGCTGGTCAGTTCGAAGACATGATGAGAAAAGACATTTCAACGGCCCAGTGGAATGATTTTCTTAAGAATCGGGCAAAAATTTCGGTTGCCGAGGTCAAAAGCCAATACCTGAGCGCGCACGACAGAAGAAACATCAAGTTTGTGGCGATTACAACTGAGGCCATTCGCAAGAAGGTGAACATTACCTCAGACGAGGCAAAAAAATTCTTAGAAGACAAAGCAAAAGCCAATCTCGTCAAGGCCCAGTTCGAGCAGAAGAAAGACACAGAGTTTAAGGGTAAGGCTTTTGATCTTGTAAAAGAGCAAATCGCGAAAGACTTGCTGGCAGTCGATAAGAAAGATCAGATTAAGGCGTTGACTGATGAAGTCGCTGCAAGAGTTCTTGCCGATCTGGGGGCAGATGACAAAGCCGACACTAAACTCAATGACTATCTAAAGGAGTACGGCCTCCAGGTGCGTGTCAGTGGACTGCAGCCAAGAACGAACAAGTCGCTCAATGGAGTGGGTGAAAGTGGTGAAATTTTCAAAGATGCCTTTGGAGCTGAGAACGCGATTGCCCCAGTTAAAGGTGGTAAAGTAAAACGTTATCAAATCGGTCTCAATACCGTGATAGCATTAGTGAAAGAAATCGAAGTGGCAGACATTTCGAAACTCACGGCAGAAGAAACTGAAAAAGAAATGAAACAACTGAGATCGCGCAAAGAACGAAATTTTTTCGATTCTTGGATGAAACAAATTTCACACAAAGCTTCAATTGACATGAACCCTTCGATTGTCTCAGACGCTGAGGGGTAACCCCATCCAGTTCTGTTTTGGTTTATTGGGATCGAGATGAGTGTGGGTGATTTGTGACGTTTCGAGAGAAGTTTTCTGAGCTTGCGGCTGAGCAGTTCTTGTACCAACCCGGTGCCCTCAATGCGATCACCGATGTGCCGGGGGTACAGGTTGGTCATCTCACGCTCAGTGATCCGAGTCAGAAAATCGCTACGGGAGTGACTGCGATTTGGCCGAATCGCGATATTTACCAAAAGCGCTACTTTGCTGGCGGTCACGTGTTGCACGGCACGGGCGAGATGACTGGGCTTCTTCAGGTTCAAGAGTGGGGCGTGATTGAAACGCCGATAGTGCTTTGTCCGTCGCTTATGGTGGGGCGGGCACATTCAGCGATCGTGCGGCTCATGTGCGATGAGAACCCCGGGATTGGAGCTGACGAAGACGTCGTTTTGCCGGTTGTGGCCGAATGTGATGATAGTTTTCTCAATAGTGCTCGAAACTTCGTGATCACTGAAGATCAGATCGTTCAAACGCTCAAAAAGTGCACGGGGTCGGACTCAGAAAAAATTCTGCAAGGATCAGTCGGCGCGGGTACTGGCATGATTGCTTTTGACTACAAAGGTGGAATTGGCACCGCTTCAAGGCGGGTGAAAGTCGCAGGCAAGGCCGCGAGCGAACTCGCCGGCAAAACCGACGAGCGCGAATTTATCGTCGGAGCGCTCTTGAATGCCAATTTTGGGTTTGCCAGGCAACTCAGAGTCGCCGGGCAACGTGTTGGCTTGGGTGCAAGCGTTGACCGTGGCACTGGTGCCAGAGGATTGCCGCTTGAGCTGAAAAAGTTTGCCGGAAGGCCAATCACCAAAGAGCGCAGTGTGATTGTCGTGCTGGCAACGAATGCCCCACTGCGGCCTGATCAGATTCGTAGACTCTGCGTGCGGGCAACTCTAGCTTTAGGCCGGGTCGGTAGTTTCGCCGGACACGGTTCAGGCGAAATCGTGATCGGATTTTCGACGGCGAATTCAAATCAGCGGGTAAAAGCTGATGAAGCGCCAGTTAGCGTCACTCATGAATTCTTACACGATTCTCATTTGAATTCATTTTATGAAGCCACCGTCGAAGCGGTTGAAGAGGCCGTTTACAACGCCCTTTTTAGTCAGTGAATTTTTCAAAACGATTAGCCCCTCGTCCAGAGTTTCGAGTTGATGGAGCCTTCGAAGATGGTTTAATTTTATTAAATAATGGCAATGTAGTTTACTCTTCACAAGTGATGGTGACTCAACCTGCTTACAACCGGGTGATGAGACCTGGTTTTCGGTATCGTCCGATGGCTCCAGGGTACGTGCGACCTTCGCGCTACGTGCCTTATCTTTCGCCGTACCCAATCAATGGCCAATTGCGCCCTGTTCGACCTCGGCCTCACTTTGGCTGGTAAAATCTTGCTTTGCTGTTTTTCACCGAGCGAAAGCGTTTTTGCGATGCCAGCCAATGACTGATATCGAGTTGCGCTTGCCTTCGCGTAACCCAGCCTTCGCAGGCGTTGATGTAGTCTGTCGTCGTAAATCGATCATTTTTAGCAACGAGGGCTTTGAGTTGAATGAATCGATTTTCGGTTGAGACTAGAGTAATTTTCGCCTCAAATCGGTTGGCTTTATTAATCATGAGGTCATGACTGAGGTAACCCCAATCTTGGTACCAGATCAGAGTGTGTTCAGCTTCAGCCCTTGCTATGGGGCCAGCAAAACTCTGCGTACCGATAAAAAAAAGCTCGCCATTGGCTGGTTTTACTCCAAAGAGAGCTGCTTTTTTCCAAAAGTCAAAAAGTTTTTTTTCTGACTTTTTTAGGCATTCGACTCTAGGAGTTAAAAACTGTACGTGTTCTAGTATGACTCCAAGAATCGCTGGCCACGGTTGCTTGCTGATTTGATTGTTGAGGTTAACTCCGTTGATCCGTTTCCAGTTTCGGCTCAAGTAGTCTATGAGAATTTCGCCCAGCCGCGCGTCAAACCTCGTCCATTGTGACCAGACGGCGAGTTCAGAACACTTGATTCTTGATGCGCGATCTTTTTTTTTGGCCATTAGTGCCGCTTGTAGCCTCGAGTAGGCGCCTGTTAGCGACGATTCATTGGGTATGTCGAGCAATCCTTTCATTTTTACTCGCCATCTACTTGGTCGAGAATGTCTTGCAAAAAATCAAGGGCTTCGGTTGCATGCCGAATTTTCTTTTTCTCTAATTCTTGGATTCTTGCCTCTACAGCCTCGATGTCGACGCCAGCTCTTACTAGTGCTTTCGCGTGAGGAATATCTTTTTGACGATGAGCAAAACACTTCATAATGAGCATTTCTTGTCGGCTAAGGGCTTCAACTTTTAGGTGGTTCCCTGAAAAGACGGTGATCAAGCGAGAGCCGTAGTCGCCTGGCAGCGTGTGTGAAAAAGTTGAATAATAGGGATTGATCCAGTCATAGGGTAAATTGAGTTCTTTCGCGAGTTTTTTTACCAGTGGGTCTAGTTCATTGATTTCAATTCCCTTGGGAATGGCATCGATGTCTGTCGTACCTTTTGGAAAACCGTGAGCTAAAATCATAGCCCCGCCGCCGCCCATGATTAAAGTGACTGGTCGATCCAAAATTTGATCGAGTCGAGTCAGTGCATTTTTCATGATCTCTAGAGTGAGTGGTCCCATGGGGTTTTATTGCTCCTCAGGTCTATATTACGAAATTACTCAGTATTTCGCAAAAAATAAAAAAACTCATAAAAATCAAGTAGATATTGGTCTATTGTTCTTAAATTGCCTGTCGTTTTTCTCTGATCGCTTCAAAAAAATCAGCGATCAAGATAGCGCTTGGAAAAAGCGTCTGGTCATTGTCGTCTTGAAATTCTGGGTGCCACTGCACGCCCATGGCATAGCATGGAGAGTCTTGAAGGCGAATGGCCTCGATGATGCCATCACTAGGTGAACGGGCTTCTACGATAAGGCCTTTCCCGAGCTCTTTAATACCCTGATGGTGAACCGTATTGATGCGAAACTTTTTGCGAAGCGGCGACACTTTTTTCGCTAAGGTTTCTAGGTAAGTTCCGGGCAAAATATCGAGGTCATGAAAAAGCTGATCGTAAATTTCGCCGTCCCGATGCACGAGTGAGCCCGGTACTTGCGTGTTGATGTCTTGGTACATCGTGCCACCTAAGGCGACGTTCAAAACTTGTGAACCGCGGCAAATGCCGAGTAGTGGTTTTTTGAGTTCTAGGCATTTATTGACTATGGCGATTTCGTAGCGGTCGCGTACGGCATCGCCCGCCCATTCGGGTTTTATGGCGGTTTCGCCATAAGTTTCGGGGGCTACGTCAGCGCCACCATGCAAGATGACCCCATCTAAGTCGCTGATGATTTCACCTAGTATTTGGTTTTGGTCTGCGAGTGAAGCATTGAGTGGCACACTAGGAATGAGGTAAGCCAGTGCACCTGACCTCAAAACCCAATGTGCCATTGATTGTTCAATGTAAAGAAGAGTCTTTTTCTTAAAAAAAGTTCGAGCGCGATCAGGATGTGCAAAACAAGCTGAAATGCCGATTCGAAGTTTTTTCATAGTCTTCTTCACATTTCTAAATTACCGTTTTTCTCGGTTCGTCGACTTCAATGTGGCGATATTCGCTAGAGGGCTTCAGCAAAAATTCGCTTGAAGTCTTCGGCACTCACAGTAACTGGGTTGTTCATGTGGCAAGAGTCTTTGGTTGCCACTTCTACTAGCGCAGCGAGGCTTTCTTTCTTCACTCCAGCACCTGAAAGTTTGGCCGGAATTGAAAGTTCACTTTTCAACGAGCCTAACCATTGAATGAAGCCGTTTGGAGTTTCGTCTTTTAAGCGAATCGCTCGAGCCATCGTGATAAAACGATCTTTTGAGACGTTGATGTTATGCTTAAGGGCGTGGTCGATCATGATGCCGTTGGCAAGGCCGTGGTGCATATCGACGACAGTGCCTAGTGCGTGTGCGCAAGAGTGCACAATGCCTAAGCCTTTTTGAAAGGCAATGGCGCCCATCATTGAGGACATGAGCATGCCTGTTCTGGCTTCAATATTTTTTGGCGAGCGAACAGCATTGACCAAGTGTTCTGCCGCAAGCCTGACACCTTCTAGTGCGATACCATCACAAAGTGGGTGATAGTTCTTTGCAAGGTAGGCTTCAACGTTGTGAGTGAGAGCGTCTAAGCCAGTGGCAGCCGTGATCGGTGCCGGCAAGTCAAACGTCAGTTCTGGGTCAGCAAAGACCGCTTTGGCAAGCAGTTTTGGTGAAAAAATGATCTTCTTAATGTGCGTTTTGTCATCAGAAATGACTGCACTTCGGCCTACTTCGCTACCTGTTCCTGCCGTGGTTGGAAGCGCGATCCAGTAAGGCACGGCTTGATCAAATGGGCGTGCGCCCGGAAGGTCGTCTTCGTAATCGAAAAGATCACCCGGGTGATTAACCATCGTGATGATGGCTTTAGCGACGTCAAGCGCGGCTCCGCCGCCAATGCCAACCACACAATCGGCGCGGTGTGAGCGAAAGGCTTCAACGCCCGCCATGACTTGCGACTTGACCGGGTTGCCCCAGATTTCTGAAAAACTAGCCGGTTCGAGAGATCCCGATTTAGCGTCTGAGAGAAGTGACTGATACCACCCGAGTTTAGCAACGCCGCGGTCAGTAACGTAGAGAGGTTTTTTGAAACCGTTTGATTTCAGGTGTTCGACCACTTGTGAGCGAACGCCCGCGCCTAGGAAAATTTGGGTTGGAAAACTAAATCGCGAAATGCTCATTTTTTCTGCTCCTTTTAAAAGCCTATTTCTCACTAGGCCAGATTGTTAAAACTAAATGATTTCAAAATAACGTTCTAGCTCCCACTGAGTGACAGAGTCTTGAAATTGTCTCCACTCCCATTCGCGGGTTTTTACAAAGTGATCTACAAATGTTGATCCTAAGATTTCGTGTACGACCTTCGATTGTGAAAGCCTTGCCGTTGCATCTTGTAAAGACCGCGGTAATCTTTCAGACGTCTCGTCGTGATAAGCGCTACCCACGATCGGATTCGTGGTTAATTTTAGCCTTTTTTCAATTCCGTACAGGCCTGCCGCCAAGCAAGCTGCCATCGATAAATAAGGATTCACATCAGAACCCGGCACTCTGGTTTCAAGGCGAGTTGATTTCGAGCTACCCGGAATGACCCGACAAGCGACCGTGCGGTTGTCGACTCCCCAAGTGGTTTTCGTTGGTGCCCAAAAACCATCGACGAGTCGTTTGTAGCTATTCACCGTCGGGGCTAATAGCGGTAAAATCTCGGGCAGTAACGCGAGTTGCCCAGCTAGGTAGCTTTCAAAAATAGGGCTCATGTGTGCTGATGGCACTTTGCCGCCTTTTTCGCTGTAAAAAAGGTTTTTCGCGCCATCGTCCTTGGTAGTGTCTGATGACCAAAGACTTTGGTGCAAGTGCCCGCTGCAGCCAGGTAGTTTTGCATTCCATTTGGCCATGAAGCTCGGAAGAATTCCAAATCGCCGACCAATTTCTTTGGTGGCCGTTTTAAATAGAACTGCGCGGTCTGCAGCTTCGAGTGCTTCAGAATAGAGTATGGCAGCCTCGAAAACTCCAGGGCCTGTTTCAGTGTGTAGGCCTTCAACCGGAATGCGAAATGCATTCATTTCGTCCATCAACGCCGCAAAAAATGGCTGATTTGCCGCAGTCCTAATAATCGAGTAACCAAACATGCCTGGGGTGAGCGGCGTGGGTGAGTGGTAGCCTTTTGCCGCCCACGACTCAGAGGTTTCTTTGAAATTAAACCATTCGTACTCCATGCCAACCATCGGCTTGAAGTTCATCGAAGTCGCTTTTGCGAGAACTTGTTTCAGTAATTGGCGTGGGCAAACTTCAAGGGGGTTTTTATCGGCGTCAACAAAATCGGCTAAGAAAAAAGGGACCGAGTTATCCCAAGGCACTTCACGGTAAGTCGCTAGGTCGATCATTGCGGTGGCGTCAGGATAGCCCGAATGCCAACCTGTGTAATGCCCGTTATCGTAACAGACGTCAGCACTATCCCAGCCAAAAACCACGTTGCAAAAGCCAAATCCGGTACTTAAAGCTGAAAGAAATTTTTCTTTTCTCAGGTATTTACCGCGGAGAACGCCGTCAATGTCGGTCACCGCAACTTTGATTTTTTCATGGGGCGAGTTCTTAATGAGTTGAATTATCTTCTCATCGTCGCCATTGGTTTCACGTTTTTGGGTTGGCCTTAGTGAATTTACTTTTGCCTGCTTTTTAGCCATTGTGTCTATATTGCCCTTTAAAGTGTTCAAGTTTTGATTAGCTAGATCAAACCAGATGAAAGCCCCACAGACAACCTCCAAATAGTTGAAATAGTCATTTTTGATACAGCTTTTGCTTAGGAGTTAGGCAAGATAGAGTAAAGATTAAAGGAAGTGGTCGTATTTTTGATCGCTACCGCGATTTCAGGATGTGTTGACAGTGAAATGAGTTGGCAGAGTACGACCTTAGAAGCGGCTGCAATTGTGTCTACAACAATAGCGACAGTGTAAACAGTCAAAACGAAGATTTCATTGAGGGTCTAGGTGATGGCCGTTAGAGAATGCCGTTTTCGTCGGCTTTTACACCCATTGAAACGCTGCCCTTGTCTTTGTTGAATTCGTCGATGGTAGAAAAGGCTTCAGTCATTTTTTTAAGTCGCCTGACCTGTGCTGCGTCAGTCGCGTCAAACATTCCGGTGCTCTTGAAATAAGAAATCTTAAACAACGTGGCCAGTTTGTAATCGATCACCGGTTCGATATCCACTTTCTTAATAAAATTGCGAGTCGAAATCGCCCTTTCGAGCGCCTCTTGCACGAACTCAAAATCTCGTTCGGTCATGAACTGCAGTGAATCGCTGCCGATGTTCCAAACATAGTTCTGCCAGAGATTGTAGATTGAGCCAAAAACGGCACCGGTGGTGATGCTGCCAATTTCCCAGCTTTCAAGGGCGTACTGCCAGCCGTTACTTTCAGATTTGCTTTTCAGCTCAGAAACGTGCCTCAATTGGCTAATGGCAAGCGCGGCTAAAAAATTGTAGCGCAGTTGCAGTAGGTAAATAAATTGTTTTTCGTGTAATAAGCCTTCTTTGATGTACTCTGGCGCGCCGTCCGGGCCTTTTGCCCGGTAACGTAAAATTTCTTTAATGATACTTAGAGCAGTGACTTCTTCGTCATTGCAGAGTGCTTTTTCATTGGCTTTTTTTGCGTTTTTGCAGTCACTGATTCGTTTTTTCTGAGCATCTCCGGTTTCTTGCAATACGGCAGCGATCGCCTGAAGGCTCTTGTGGTTATTATCAACGAGTAGGGGGTCGACATGCATGCTCTGCTCGTCTTCAATGAGGTCTCTCATCATTCGCACGAAGTCGGCGATTCCTTTTTTCTTCAAGTCGTCGAGCGAGCCATCGCGATCATCGAGCCAGAGTTGGTATTCAAATGCGCTCATCCAGGCAGTAGCTTCGCGAAATTTGCCGAGCATGGTATCGGCCTTTTTTACGCCATCGAATGAGATCTCTCGGCTCTGGTTTGCCATCGATTCTTTTAACGACGGAACCAGCTTCGCGATGTTATCGATGATTTCGGTCATCTTCTCTAAGTGCGTTAGCATCTTAGGTAGAGCGTTCATTTTTGAGCTCATGCCTCCGATTTCTGAAGTCATGGTGCCCATTTTTTTGTCCATTGAGCTGGTGGTGTCTACCATCAGTCGAAGTTCGCCATTGAGGTCGCCCATCTGGCCGCGCATGGCTTTCATGTCGACTCCTAATTCTTGAACGTGTGACACCATTTGGTTCATGGCGCCGAGTAGGTCTTTGCTCATGGTCTTATTCATTTGCGCCATGAGTGAAACGAGTTTGGTTTCGATGACTTTGTTTAAGCCGCCTACGCTCTTGGCAAGGTCATCCATTTTGGTGAGCATTTTACCGTCGATGGTTTCAGTGAGCTTTTGAATGCTTTGATTGGTTTGTGCCAGTTGGGTTTTGATTTCTGTTTGAAGGGCGCCCATTTGGTCTCTCATTTCTCGCATCGTGGGCACCATCTCGGTGGTGAGCGCGGTCGCCATTTGCTCCATCATGACGGCAAGTTTTTTCTCCATCACTTCTTGAGTGGCTGCGAGTTTGGTGTTCATCTCTTCCATGCGGGCATCCATTTTTTCCATGGTGACGGCGAGGCGTTCGTCGATGTCAGCGGTCATTTTGGTCATGTTGTTTTTGACTGAACCCATGTCGGTGTTCATGTTTTGCATGGTGCCGTCCATCTTATCGATTGAACTCACCAATGATTTGGTCGTGCTATTCATTTCGGTGGTGTTTTTTTCCATGTTTTTCATGGATTCAGCAAGGCTGCAGCCAGACAGTGAAAGCGCGATCAAAAACGAAGCGAGTTTTCGGTAACTTTTAATCATAGTGCGGGCAAGGTTAGCATGATTGATAGATTAAGTCAAGTACTGAGGGCCTATGATTACTTTAGAAAATAGGTTAGATATCAGGTGCTTGAGAGCTCATTTGGTTGTTGCCAATGTCGATGGCACCGATAAAGTGGGCAGTGATTTTTTGGTGATTTTCTGGATAAAAAATTCGACATTGCACTATAAAATTGGTGGAGATGGTCGGAATCGAACCGGCGACCCCCTGCTTGCAAAGCAGGTGCTCTACCAATTGAGCTACATCCCCACCTATAATGAATGAGGACTTTTTATAGAGTAAGAAATCGAACTTGGCAACAACAGAAGATCCCCACATTGAAAATTTTTCTTGAGATCCCAAAATTGAGTTATTTTCCAATCCGTGCGAAAGCTTAGGTCATGTCTAATGAAGTTTCGCGCTTGAGTTCGATTCGGGTATTTGGATCTAACGGTGATTTCGTGATTCCGTCGAATTTTCAAGATATTCTGGCACCCATTAGGCGTTTTGGCGGTACCGAGAAAGTCAAAGTTCTCGATGTGGGATGTAATTCAACCTGGTTGGCCGAGTTTTTCACTGACTATTATGGGGTTGACACCGATGCCCATCTCATCGATTGGGCCAGAAACCGTTGGATCAACAAGGCAAGAATGACACGAGATGAGGCAATCTCGCGGCTCAAAGTATCTGAATCAGAGACCCTGCCGTTTGAGTCGAACCAATTCGATTGGGTCATATTGAGAGATGTTCTTGAGCATGTTGATGACCCCTTTCGGTTGTACTCAGAAGCGATTCGTTGTTTGAAGCCAGGGGGGCATGTCTACCTCTCTTGTCCCGATGCTCAGGGTCACGTTTGGAATGAGCCGTCTCACCGAAGGCCTTTTCCGATTCGTGCTCAGCGCCAACTGGCTGATACACATCACTCGAAAACGGTCTACGCTGGTTATGAGAGTGTGGCGCCTGGAACTCAGAAATTGGCCAAGCTGTTTTTTGGGAGAACGCCTGCGATCATTCGAATGCTTTGGTCATTTTGGTTTTGGCCGAGAAACGCAGTGACCATTTGCCAGAAGCATTAGCTAGAGGCATTAGGTCGACACGGTGATTGATAACGGTGTGAAGGAGTCATGACAGTGGAGCTAAAATCTGAACTAGGTCGAAAAATTCTCTTCGCTGGTCTTGCGATTTATTCAGTTTTCTCATTGGTATCGATGGCGGTCATGAACCTTGGGTTAGGGGTTTTTGCTTTGACGCTCATTGCGTCGATTGCCGTAGAGCGCAAACAGCAAATGGGGTCTATTCTCGGGTTGGTCAGAGGGTGGCGAAAAAATCGCGATGTCAGGTTGTATTTTGTGTCTGCGTTTTTTTTGGCGCTTGCTTGTTTCTTGAGCCTTCTGGTCGCGAAACTTTTTCCGCTAGAATATGCGGGAATTCATCCAGAAATCACTTGGATTACCGATTTGGCTAAGCTTTATTACTTGTTTTTGCCGCTCTTCATGGGGTGGGCACTGGTAGGAGTCGGCGAAAGATACCGAAATCAGGTTGTCAAAATATGGATGAGTTTTGCCATGGTGCTTTTTGCGCTAGGCGTTTTTCAGCATTTTTTTGGATGGCCTAGGCCCATTCACATACCGGGGCACGAGCGGTATTTTCACGCCAACCTTTTCATGGGGCATCACTTGTCTGTGGCAAGTACGCTCATTTTTCCGTTCTTTATGTTGTTAGAAGAGTGGTTTTTTCGGGTAAAAGGTAAATCAAATCGATTTTCAAAAATCTCTGAGTTGTCTAAATTAGTGAAGTGGGCGGTACCCTTGGCTCTGGGATTAGCGTTGGTCATGTTTTACGCAACCTTTTCGCGTACGCTTTGGATCGCGCTGCCTGTTGGAATCTGTTTTTTTGCTTGGAAAGTACTCGACTCAAAAAAACGTTGGTTATTTTTAGGTGGCGTCGTGATCTTGCTCATCGCTGCTTCGTTTCATCCTGTGATCTCGACACGGGTTCGTGATAGTTTTAGTTTCACCACGCGCGCAGACCTTTGGCGTGCGAATTTTGAATTTTTCGTTCGCCGGCCTTTTACCGGTATTGGTTGGCATCACAACTTGCAGATGTCAGCCGCGTATTTCATGGTAAACGGCTATAAGGCCGGAACCTTTGTTGGGCACGCCCACAACTTGTACCTAGAGATCATTGCCTCGACTGGACTTTTTGGCCTCGGAGGGTTCATCGTTTGGATTGCCGTATTCTTGAAAAACTCGAGGCAAACAGTGTGGTCATTGGGCCTTAAAGCGGCAATGCTAGTCTTTTTGATTAATGGCATCACGCAGGTAAACTTCTGGGAAAGCAAAGTCTTGCATCAGCTGATGTGGGTCTCAAGTCTGTGCTTAGCGTTTGTGGTGTCACCAAAACAAGAGCCTGAGCGTTCTATTCTCAGCTCAGGGTAGACTTGGGGTTTCATTGAGAATCTCCTTGCTAAGGTGGCCTCAATTCTCGTAAGTAAGTAAATATAAAAGGTGTATAAAATGAAGCGCTTATCCGTGTTGCTGCCGGTGGTCTTAAATTCACTTTTGGGTTCTCTGGTGATGACCTTGATTTGTGATCAGTCGATGGCGTCGCCGACCATTGTCGATTGTGGGTCGTTTTGGAAGAAAAAGATTCCGATGGTTCCGCCTCCTGATCATTTTGATTGCTACTTGTACCAAGAAGTCACGAACCCTCCATCGAGTGGTTTGGGTGTTGATCGCATTTACTACGCGACGACTGCTGCTAATGCTGATGGCTCACCTAGAGCTGAAGTGGCCGGACTCTTAGCGCGAACAGCAACAGCTGTCGAAGACTCGCACAAAGTTTATAGCAAGTACGGGTCGATGTGGCCAGTGGTGCTGATTTACATGGGCATGGATAATCCGTCGGGCGACCAGGCGCTCACGCCACTCATGCACGGCGATTACACTGAACCAGTGCCCGTGCTGATTTTTAAGCAAGAATTGAAAGACACCCCTGAATTTCAAAAACAAGCGATTGCGCACGAAATGTTTCACGCCTTTCAAGCCAGCAATTGGCCCGCTTCGGCCGAGCCTCAAACCGCTCGTTGGTGGGTAGAAGGCATTGCCGAATATTTTAGTAACTTGGTTTATCCGGCGATCAACCGCGAATGGCAGAGTATCGAAGGTTACGATGCCGACTTGCATTTGATTGACCAGCCAGAAATGTATCCGACAGCTGCTTTTTTTCAATCTCTCGGAAACGAATGGATGGGGCCTTCAAGCGTGGTCGATTTTATGGCCGCAATGCCAAAGAGTTTGAGCACCACCCGCGAAGATCAGTTTCGGGCTCTTTCGTCTATCATGAGTATCGGCATGCATTTTCATTCATTTGCAAGACAGTTTGTGAGCGGCCAGGTAAAAGATTCGAGCGGAGTCTTTGCGCCGACCCATTTTTCTTTTATTTCGAAGAATATGCACTCGATTCCGGCAGCAGGCGCTTCGCTAGCGGTAGTGCCTGAACCGTTTGTGATCACGAATAAGCAATTCACGCTGGCCGCTGGCGTAAAGTGGCGGGTCGAGCCGCAGACGATGGGCGGGCGTAAGCTTCCTGAAATGTCGTTTAAACGTGAGGGCACTGATCTGGTTTACAATCCGATTTGGCCTGGGTTTGCGCTCGATATCGATTTGAGCTGTAAGAACAAGCCAAGCAATTTTTTATTTTTAACGACCTCAACGGCGGGGCCTGATACTGCACCCTCTGAGCTTCCTGGAGCGGTCATGAAGTTTGAAGCTGAAGAAAAAGAATGCCAGTGCAAACTCAGTGGCGACGTAGCCCCAGCGTTAGTTGGCGTTTGGCGAATGCGAAACGATTCAATGAAAACTTTCATGCAGACCATGGTAGGAAAAAACATTTCAATCGACTCGGTTGATGGTGAAATACTTGAAATCATTACCGCAAAGCACGAATTTACTTATGAAATGAAGTCACTGATCGTGCTCGCGCATAAAATTGATGATCAAATTCAGATAAAATTTGAGATCAACGGTGTGGGCACTTCGGCAACTCTTCAAGCCCCTGACACCAAGCACATGTGTCTACTCAATGCTACCTCAGATGCGATCACCAAAATCACGTTGATGCTACCCGGGCAAGCTCCGGTGACCTCTGAACAGCCTCTCACGCAGGCCTGGGAAGAAGGCACTTCGTACCCACTCACGCTGACTGGTGATGTTTTGATGGCGACTCGAGTGAATTCGACGACTGGCGAGAGTGCGAGTCTGGTCTTAGACCGTGTGAACCATTGAAGCCGGTCTAGGTAGCCAAAATTTGTCGCCGTGATTTGGCTGTTGTGAAGGCATTCGACGCTCGATGTTGGGTCAGTACACCTAAAACTGCATGATAATCGTGCTCCCGAGCCATTGGTTTTGATCTTGAGTGAATTAGACTAAGGTACCATTCGTTGGCACTAGCATTGCTATATCTAGCACTGCGCTTCTCTTCCTAAGTTTCGGTGGGTAGAGTCGATAGAGCGAAAATTCTGGAGACGCCTACCCACCGAAAAATTTTTTATCCCATCCAAATTTTTGCGGCAACGCCAACCAAGAATAAAGAAAATCCACGTTTGAGCCAGAGTTCTGGCAAAACACCCATGAGCTTTGCTCCAAAAAAGGTGCCCATGAATAACCCAAGCGCAACGAATAGGCCGAATTTAGCATGCATCAGGGTGAGTCTTCCGGCGCGAAAATGCTCAATGACACCCAAAAGTCCAACAGGCAGCAAGAGTGCGACTAAAGAGGTGGCTGAAGCTACCGGCTGAGAAAGACCTGCGAAAAACATCAAGCACGGTACGATGATGAGTCCGCCTCCGATTCCAAAAAGGCCAGAGAAAACACCAGCGGTTGCTCCGACTGCAATAAAAGAGAAAACTTGAACCCAGTAAGGCATGATCGAAAAACATTGACTCGTTTAGAGCGATTTATCAAGGTAGAAGGTGTCATCACATCACTAGGGTCACCTGAGTGACCAGAGTTAGAAGAGTTAGAAGGTAAGAGGCATTGTTTTGTTACGATTAAAAACCGCGTATGCGGGTCTGACCATCGAGGCTGAAAAAAATTGGTCGATCTCCGAGCGTCGACTGGTTCATGGTAGTCAGGTGTTGCCCGCTAAAGTAAAAAATCCCAGTCTACTTGCTTGGTCAGTCGAGTGTGCAAAGTTTCTCGGGTTACCCAATTTTTCTGAGATGTCAGAGAGTGAGAAAGCCTCTTTTGTCGCGCTTTTCTCGGGCAATGTGGTGCCAGAGGGGGTGGCGCCGATTGCACTTCGGTACGGGGGGCATCAGTTTGGCCACTGGGCTGGTCAGCTTGGCGATGGTCGAGCGATCACAATCGGGGCTACCGTCGTCGATACGATTGCCACGAAACCAAATGGTTTAGTCGCCACCAACGCTGAGAGCGGCTTTGAAATTCAATTAAAGGGCGCAGGCCAAACTCCTTACTCGAGGCGCGGTGATGGTCGCGCCGTGCTTCGCTCCTCGGTTCGAGAGTACCTGTGTAGCGAGTCGATGCATTTTCTTGGCATTCCAACCACAAGAGCGCTTGCGCTTCTCGCCACGGGCGAGGGTGTGGTTCGTGATATGTTTTATGATGGTAACCCTGCTGTTGAACCAGGAGCCATCGTGGTTCGGGTGGCTCCGACGTTTCTACGCTTCGGTAATTTTCAAATTCATGCTGCAACGGGTGAATCTGACCGACTGCGTGAGCTCATGGCTTATGTTTTGGGCAGACCTGATTTTACTGAGATGCAAGTGAAGCAGTGGTTCAGTAGTCTCGTAAAGAAAACAGCCGACCTCGTGATTCATTGGATGCGGGTGGGGTTTGTTCACGCCGTGATGAATACCGATAATTTGTCAATTCTTGGTATCACGATCGATTATGGACCTTACGGTTGGCTAGATATTTATGACCCGGGTTTCACGCCAAATACGACTGATTCTGAGAGGCGGCGTTATTGTTTTGAGAACCAACCCGACATTGCTTACTGGAATTTGAGTGCGCTTGCGATGGCAATCAAAGATTTGAATGTTAGTGTCGAACCTGAATTGGCTGAATTTTCTGATTATTTTAGTGCCAACTATTTGACGATGAAAGCAGCCAAAATAGGATTTAGTTCGAAAACTCTTGAAGGCGACTCGCAGAGCGTAAAACAAGTCATCGTCGATCTTGAAAGCCTACTGACGTCGTGTGAGATTGATATGACGATTTTCTACCGATCGTTAGCTCACTATTTAAAAAACCAAACGAATGGATATCAAGATCTCTTGAGTGCTTATTACACCGAGCATGGTACTGAACCCAGTCACGATCAGAAATCAAAACTGACGAATTGGCTTAGGTCTTGGGTTGAAACGCTCAATCAAACTCAAGAGAATTTTGAAAAAGTCATTCAATTGATCGAGTCGACGAATCCGGTTTTCATTCCGAGAAATTATCTCGTTCAAGAGGTGGTCGAAGAACTGATAGAGGACAAGCTCGACCGCGAGTTTGATCGCAAGCTTGACAAAATGAAACGTTTTGAAAACGCGATGAAAACCCCTTATGAACTCAACGAATCGACATTGCCTTATTTTAAGAAGTTGCCAGATTGGGCGCGAGATAAACCTGGGTGTTCGGCGTTGAGTTGTAGTTCGTGACGAGAGGGAGTAAGTGGATTTGAATTTTACTGAAAAAAATCTACCCGTGATCATTGTCGGAACGGGGCCTGCTGGGTTAATGGCTGGCACTGTTTTGGCTCAAAATAGGGTTCCTGTGAAGTTTATTGAACGTCACGCGGGGGTGGGTAGAAAACTTCTCATTGCCGGTAGCTCAGGGTTAAATATTAGTTTTTCAGAACCCATCGAAAAAGCGGTCACCCGATATCGAGGCGATGGCTTAGATTGGCGTCAGCTTCTCAGTTCGTTTGGTACCGAACAGTGGCTGCATTTTATTCGTACGCACTTGAACCTCGAAACATTTGAAGGTACGAGCCGCAGGCATTTTGTCAAAGAAATGAAAGCTTCAGGGCTTGTTAAGTCTTGGGTGAGTTATCTCAAAGAGTTGGGGGCTGAGTTTGTTCTCGATCACGAACTCATCGGCTTTGAGTGTGTGCCAGGGGTGACGGTGAAGCTGCAATCGAAGCTACCGTTACAGCGCGAAATAGTTGAGTTGAAGGCGCGAGCTGTCGTCTTAGCCTTAGGCGGTGCAAGCTGGGAGTTCAAGAATCAAGAAGTTCGTTGGCCCAAAGTGCTTCAAGAAAAAGGCATTGAACTCGTACCCTTTGAAAGTTCGAATTGCGGATTTTTGGTCGATTGGCCTGAGGGATTGAAAAAAGAAGCCGAAGGAAAGCCTCTGAAAAATATTGTTTTTGAAAGCTCGCGAGGCACTTGTGCTGGCGAACTCATGATCACGAACTACGGTTTAGAAGGCACTCCGATTTACAGTTACGGTGAAGTGGGTGAGTGTTACCTCGATCTCAAGCCTGGGTTGACGAAGCAGAAGTTGACAGAAAAGTTGAATGAAAAGTTGAATGAAAAACTAGCGAGAAAGGCCGAGAATCTCTCGCCCATTCGAAGGGTTCAAAAATCAGCGGGCCTTTGCGAAGCGTCTCAAGCGTTGCTCTATCATTTAACCGATGCCGCAGATCGCGCTGACCTCGATCGGCTGATCGATAAAGTAAAGCGATTGCCGGTGAGTCTAGTAGCTAAGCAGTCGCTTGAGTTCGCCATTTCAAGTCAAGGCGGTGTCAAGCTGAGCGAGTTGTCGAGTGATTTCGAACTCGCTAAGTGCCCCGGGGTTTACGCAATTGGCGAAATGCTTGATTGGGATACAATCACTGGCGGATATTTGATTCAAGCCTGCGTTTCACAAGGCGCTTGGGTTGGTTCGGCTTTGGCACGAAACCGAGTGATGTATTGACAGCGTTGGCAAAGCGGGTCAATGAGTTTGCCTTGGTCAAAGCCTCTACGAATCGCGACGGCTTTCTCGCTTTGAAGAATTGAGACGAGTGACGACTCTTTGAGATTGCCGAGCCGAATATCGCCTTCTTTGTCTAAGCAACAAGGTACTACGGTTGCATCAACTAAAACGCCGATGTGTGTTTTCAGGCCGTAACAAGTGCCTTTTGCTCCTAAAACCTCGGCCCCTAGGCTTGGCCAGGTGAATTCACTGTCGAAGTGTAGAAAAAGGCGCCCCTTGATTTTGAAACTTTTTTTCTTCTTAACGTCAATTTGAGTGGGATGATCGATGCCGTAATAACTGCAGACACGGCTGAGCAGGTCTGCGTTTTCGCGAGAGGTCGAATTGACGGTGTTTAAATTCCAGAGGCGAAAGTTAATGAAAAGCTCAGGCCGTTTAGTTTGGGCGTACTCGACGAAGTCAAAAATTCGATTAAGGTAGGTGCTCGGATCGGTATCCGGGTAATTGTCGAAAAAACTGTGCAGAGAAAAACTCACTTGCCTGAACACCGGGCTCGTTAACCACTCGTGGTGTCTAGGTCGCAGTAAGGTGCCATTGCTCACAAAGAATACCGCGACCGATTCGCGTTCACAGATTTCAATCAAGGCTTCGAGCTTTGGGTGAGCGAGGGGTTCGCCCATGAGGTGAAAGCACACTTCTTTTGTCAGCGGTTTGACTTCGTTAATGACGTGGCGAAAAAGATCGACACTCATGAAGCCTTTCTCTCGCTTCACTTCGGGGCAGAAACTGCACTTGAGGTTGCAGATGTTTGATACTTCAATATTGATTTTACTAAACACGTCGATTCAATCCCTTTCAAAAGGGCAATAGTGAGTTTTCACTCAAAGTTCAAGGTAAAGATCTTCGCTGTCGAGTGTCGTCATTGATGACAGCATCGGCCAGTTCGGTGTCATCAAAGTCATCCCCTGAACTCGAAACGCTCAATTCGTCTTCGATCCATTCAACTTTCGTTTCGTAGCGATCTGCTTGGCGAATGCTCTTATACTTTGAAGTAAAGATGAGCCCACCTGAAACCAAGCCTAAAACGAAACCGACGGCGTGCGCTAAGTAACTCACATTTGGCTCGAAATGAGTCGGAATCATCATTGCCAAGAAAAAGCCAAGACTCGCGATGAGTCTTCGTCCCACAGACAATCGGCGTTCTGTGCCGATAAAGAGCGCGATCCAAGTGCCTGTCAGCCAATAAACCACGCCTGAGATACCAATGAGTGTGGTCTGGTTATGATAAAAAGCCAGAGTGATCAGCTGAATCACCGGCGCCATTGCAAAACTGAGAATCGGAAACACCAATTTTCCGAAGTAGTTCGAAAGTAAGAATCCAAAAATTGAGAAGAAAATCAAATTTGAGCCTAAGTGATGAAGATCGGCGTGTGCTAACGGCGCTAGAAAGAGGCCGACCCATTGGTGTTTTTTGAAGACCGATTCGTAGCTCGATTCAAATAGCTTGAATGAGTCGCCGGGCAAATTCCAATAAAGAAAACTGGCGAGGCAGAGTAGCCCAATCGATAAGACCGTTGCGCCCAGTTTAGCTTGGCTAGGTTTTCGAGAAAGTAGGGTTGATTTGAGACGAGCGGTTTCGATGAACATGAGCTAAAGGTGGTCACTAGTCGCGGGGTGTCAACTGGGTTGGGAGCTTTTTGGTGCTCTGCGTGCCTCAGTGTGATGAGCCGTATTTGTGGCGTTACTGATTGTAGGTGGATTTTTTCTTTTGAAAACAAGTGATTAGATGTACTCCGGAAATAGGCGATAGCCGAGCAAAGCGCCATCAGACGCTAGTTGACCGCGCGCGAGATCGCCCAAGGCCAAGCCGCATTCCTGTTCGCGAAATTCTTGCACGTGGCTATCGTATCCTAGAGTTCAGCGAAGACGGCTTCATCTTTGTCGGCACGTAGTCGGTACTTAGCGGCCAATTGGGGTAGTTGGGTTTTTCTAGAAAGGTCTAAAGTCATGACGATCGAAGTTGCATTTTTTCTACCCGACGAATCTGATGCGATTCGCATTCATGAAACCTACCGTGAAGACGGCGAGCCTGATTCACCACTGAGACCGTTTACTGAGCTCAGCGAGATCGAGAAATGCGCCGTGATAAAAAATCACTCAAAAAAGTTTCAAGTCGCCAGCGTGAATCGAGTAAAAGTTGGTTGGGTGAGTTTTTCAGAAAAATCAGGCGGCGCAGAAATCAATGTTGGCTTTGGACTATTCAAAGAGTATCGGGGTCGTGCGATGGGGCAGATCATGCTAGGTCACGCAGTGAAAATCGCGGGAATTCAGTATCCAAAAGGCGAGCTGATTGCACGCACTCGAGTAGAAAACACCGCGGCAGTGAAGACGCTAGGGCGGGCGGGGTTTACTCAAGAAGGTTTCGAAGAGTTTCCGCCAATCGCAAAGTGGCCCAATCCCATTGTCTATTCAAGACATCGCTTCAAGAGATAGTCAGAATCGCTTACAAGAGTTAGCAACGTGTGCCCCCGAAGACACTTCGGCCAAGACTCTAATTGACCTGCCGGTTGAATTCTGATTAGCCTCTAAGCCTAATGTCATACACTGTTGAGCCGATTGGAGTACTTCACACCTGTTTTACCGATAAATTCGGGATTCCGCGGCAGCCGGGGCTTGTCACCAAAGCCGAAGGAATCATTCGGCTAAACAACGACTATAAATTGCGCCGAGCCCTTCATCGGCTAGAAGAGTTTTCGCACCTTTGGGTTTTATTTTGGTTTCACGCGAATCATTCGAAGGGTTGGAAATCAGCAGTTCGCCCACCGAGACTCGGCGGCAAGTCTAGAGTGGGGGTTCTCGCCACGCGCTCACCGCATCGACCGAATCCGATCGGTCTTAGTGTCGTTCAGATTTTAAAAATTGATACCGAAGCGAAGGCGGGCCCAGAAATTTGGGTGTCAGGAGTCGATGTGTTAGATCAAACTCCGGTAATCGATATTAAGCCGTACATCGCCTACGCCGATAGTCATCCGGGGGCCAGCCAAGGCTGGGCCGATTCTTCACGAGCGCAAACAGCGGTACGCTTTGATCCCTCAGTTATTGAGTCTATTGAGAAGCTAGAAGACTCACTTGAAACGCAAGGTTTGAAAGAGCTGATAGAAGAAGTGGTTTCGCAAGACCCTAGGCCCGCATCGCAAAAAGCCAAATACCCGATTGACGATGCTCGTGGGTTTAACCGCGAATTCTTGGTTGAAATTGGTGGCGCCGACATTCGCTGGCAGATCACTGAAACGGGTTTTGTCGTCACCCACGTGGGTGAAAAACGAACTCGCAAAACTGAGAGGGGTTAAAGGTAAGTTTAGGCCAGCCTCGCCTAACTTGACTGAGTTTACACTCGCCCGCCTGGTGGCGGCGCCGACCGATCTTAGAGATTCGAAATCGCAGGGTATTTCGAATTGCCAAAGAAAAAGAATCGAAGCCTTTTCCCGCGCGCTCTTTACTGTTTTTTGCATGGGGTGAAATTGAGTAAATTACACTAGAATTGGCAAAGGCAATAGTTTATTACACTTAGATAGTTTAACCTATTGAAGTCTGCACCCAGGAGTCACATCATGTTGAGTTTGTCTCGCCTTTTTCTTTTCAGTCTTTTATTGAATTTTTCGAGTGCTTTCGCTGGTGACAAGGTAATCTACGAAGTGCTTCCCTTAGACATGACTGCTCGAGAGGAGGTTTCTTTACAAGTTGGCCGCTTAACGATCAATGAGACTTCGACGTCGAAAAAACAACTCCGAGTACGCATGGCTTTGCCTCAGCTTTCTGATCTCAAAGTGGTTTATTTAGAGGGCACCACTCCTACTGGCCACGGAGCCGAAAAATTGACTTGGAAACGCGAAATTCCTTGGTCAAAAAAATCTGGAGTCGCAATGGTGGGCTGTCAGGGCAACGTTCAATGGGTCAAAAACGAAATGGTTAAGGGTGAAAGTGTCGGCATCTTTGATTTTTGTTTTGAAGTCAATGGCCAGAATAGTCACCTAAATAGCGAAATGATCAACGAGCACACTCAGTTTCAAGTAAACGTCTTATATTATGGAAGCTCAAACGAGGCTCCTACCAACGAAACTAAGGTTGGCGAAGAGACCGTTACCCACAAGGCAACCTCTGGACTTTGGCAGGCTTGGCTAAATTAGAGATCTTTCAGCGCTGCGTTTTCAAGAAGAACCGGAAAATGGTATCCTGATCCTAGGTCTTGATCGACGGCTAGTTTGCCTGAAGCGTTGATCTTGGCACCAATTTTTGTGGTCTGCAGCGAAGTGATGGTGAGGTCTTTTTCAGACCCAGAGGCATCTTGAAGGTGAATCCAAGTTTTGCCCATCACGCCTTCAGTTACTTTTGTCACGACGCCATTGATGCTGATCACAGTGCCTTTGAGCTTGTCTTTCTTTTGATAGATAGTAGCTACGTCAACTGCACCAGAACCTGAGGCCTTCTTTACTGATTTCAGTGCGGCAGCATCGACAGGCTTTGGAGGCTCTTGATTGGCATTACCCATGTGAGCAGGTGCGGCTGCAGTGCCTGCGCCTGATTTCGCACCGGCAGGAGCTGGGGCACCGTCTACAGCA
Organism: Oligoflexia bacterium; assembly: GCA_903895855.1. Lineage (GTDB taxonomy): Bacteria > Bdellovibrionota > UBA1018 > UBA1018 > UBA1018 > CAITVN01. The sequence continues at coordinate 45,446 of CAITVN010000089.1, forward strand.
GCCCCTGGAGTTTTCAGTTGTCCAAATAAAATCGAATCAAAGGTTTTTTTCAAAGTCTTACTTTGAAAACCTTTCATCTCGATCGATGTGACAAAATCAACCGAGTCGCCCACCTTAAGGTTGGCTTCAGTGATGGCAACCCAGACGGTTTTCTTGTCGGCGGTTTCAAGTTTTAAATAAGAGTACCCGCCGCTGTTGGTAGTCTCGAGAATTTTACCAGTAAAATTTGCACCAGGCTGTGAGCCATTTTGAGCTGCGTCAGGTGACTGAGTTGTCTTCTGTGTATCGCCCATTGGGTTAGCGTCTTTGAGCTTATCGCTACAGCCGGCAATTAAGCTGACACCCAAACTGGCAGCAATGATGAGAGAGGCGAAAGTGAATACAGAGCTAAGAGAATTTAATGAGTTTGTTTTCATGCAGGTCTTTTCTCATGGCTTTTTTCGTTTGGTCAACGCTTTTTACATCGAATGATTACGAAACCGATGAATGTCGGCGGCGTAAACTGTGAGATGCTCGCACGAAATTACCCATCCAAGAGATCAAGATGGCAGCGAGTACCGCCGCTACCCACCAAGAGCTGACAAAAGTGAGAGACAAATGAACATGGCTTGAACGAATAGAGTCAATTTTTCCCAATAGCATGAGAAGGCCGATTGAAACTGCGCTCAATGCCGGATAGATCCAAAAACCTTTGCCTAAACAAACCCGACGTTCTTCAGGTGAGGTGGTGAGTAGAGAAAGTAAGGCAGTTGCCCCCAGATAAAGCGATCCACAAGCAATTCCACATGCCCAATCACCAAATTGCATGAAAAATGAAATCCATTGGTCGCCGGCGTGAAAGGGGTTCGCGCCAAACTGTGGGCAGATAAGAAGAGTGATCAAACTTGAGGCCGCGTGGGTAAATGTGAGTTTTCTTAGCGTCGTTACCGCAGACGGTGAAAGTTTTGCGTGAATCTGAGTTCGCACGGATTCTTTTAATAGGTACGGAACTTGTACAAAGTCGTTGGGGGGCTCGCTCCTTGAATCACTTGATCGATAACTTGATGATTCACCTAAAGGGGCTCCTTTCATAAAAATTTTGAGTTCGGCCTTAAAATTAGGGTGAAAACTAGGGAGACTATTAGAGTGGAACTCAGGCAGTGTTGGTTTGCGATCATTTTTTTTCATATCGCTTTCTCCTTGTTGTGAGCTAAAAGTTTCGAGCGCATGAATTTCAGAGCTCGCGAGAGTCGTTTTCTGACAGTCGATTCAGATAAGTTGAGTTTTGACGCGATCTCATCGTATTCAAGGTCATTCTTAAACCTCATTTCAATGAGCGCGCTATCTGCAGAATCTAAGTGCTGAGTGAGATTGAGGTACCCAGTTTTGCTTTCGATCGATTCACTTAAAACAGTTTCTGCGTTTTCGTGAGAACTGTATTCTCGCGCGAGAGGTGTCGAACTTGAAGGTCTAAGGCCCAGCAAAATAGCCTGCCCATCAGATCGGTAGTGATCAATGAGGGTATTCTTGCAGATGGTAAAGACCCAAGGCGCTAATTTCTGGTTAGAATCAAAGTAGCCGCGAGCCTGGTGAAGTTTCATAAAGACCGCCTGAAACAATTCATCAACCGTTTCTCGGGTTTTGATTCGACGAAAGAGGTAGGTGTAAACCCGTGCATGGTAGCGTTCGTAGATGGCGTCAAAAGCCCGCGTATCACCATTTCGGTAAGCCTCCATGAGTTGGGATTCGTTCACTTCGTCGATGACATCGCCAGGACTTGGTTGATCAGGGGTAGTTCTTGGTAACTGACTCATGTTGTTTTTTGCTTTCACCTAGTCGTCTCAATATCCTTGTGATTCATTACGATGACAAAATAAAACTGTGACCAAATGACTCTTTTTTGGGCGTTAAGATTGCTTAAGAGTTTAACCATAAAGTCGAAGTGTCAGCGAGTCGGGTCGTTTCGCGCCGCCAGCGCCCTTATAAATGGGTGTATTCGGTGACCCAGTGGGCGCCTTGAAATCTGAGCGGCATTCTTACTTTATGGGGTATCCATTTATGCTCAGTTGCCTAAAGATTAACCTGATGATTGGCCTGACTACGCTGTTGCAGTCGAGCGCGAGTGCTCTTGAGGCCGAGCTGTATTTTGGACCTCCCAGGGCTACCCAGGGCGGGGTTTCGATTCGCTCACCTCAGGTTCCAGAGCAAGAGGCTGCGCCCGGTGACGATGATTCTAGTCGTGTACCACCGATTGCGTCTAAGTCATTTATTGCGCCGTTTATTGCCCAAGACGAGTTCGATTGGCCCGGCGATAGCATCAGTTCTTTGCAGGCGTCAGACATCAAGAAAAATTACCTAGAAGGAGTTGTTAAAATTCGCGGTAGCAATTGGGCGGGGACTGGCACTTTTGTGTCACCCGATGGGCATGTGTTGACTAATGAGCATGTGATCGCCCCTTACAAGTCAGACACAAGCCGAGGACTCAAGTTTATTTTGGCGAGTGGTGAAGTGGTAGAAAAATTTGAAGTGATCGTTTGTGATGGCCCAAAAGAGCGAGACCTGTGTTTACTGAAAATCGATTATCGCCCTAATGTGTGGTTTAAGCTGAGACTGGGGCGGCCTGATCGCGCCGAACAATTGTTTGCGTTTGGAAATCCGAAAAAAGGCGATTGGGATCTCAAAGCCGGCAAGTTTATCGCCTTGAGTGAAACGCCTTCTCAACACCACAAACGTTGGTTGATTTCAGTGCCATTGCTGCACGGCTACAGTGGAGGTCCGGTATTCACGGCCGATGGCAAGTTAGTGTGCCTATCGACCGAAGTGGGGTTGCCTGTTCATCAAGTCACCTCGAGTGGAATTGTGATGCGTGGAGCGCCTTCGTTTTATTGTGTGGGCTCTGACTTGATTGCCGAAGTGCTGGGCGATCGTCGAGTGGCTTCGCGGTAAGGAATTCAATAACGCACCCCCTTCACTTTTTGTAGCCGGACACTAATCCTTGCTGAATCGCTCGCTTGGCGTCGAGTTCTGTGGCCACATCGGCTCCGCCAATGAGCGAAACCTCAGCGCCATTTTGTAGCAATTCAGTCAGTAAGCTGCGCTCGGGGTCTTGCCCAGCGCAAACAACGATGTGATCGACTTCTAAAAGTAGTTTCTGCGGCCCTTTGTCAGATGGTATTGAAAGGTGAAGACCGCGATCGTCAATTTTTTCATAGGTCACTCCAGATAATTGGGTCACCTTTTTTTCTTTTAACTGGGTTCGGTGAATCCAACCGGTAGTCTTGCCCAATCGCTCTCCTTGTTTGCCTGGAGTTCGGCTGAGTAAGTAAACTTTTCGTTTGGCCTCGTGTACTTCTCGTTTGACTCCTGATACCCCTCCGCGAGAATTTCCAAAAAAGTCGATGCCCCAATGCTTTGCAAAGGCCGCTTTGTTCTGACTGAGACCCTCTTTGTCATCTGCTAGGTATTCAGCGACATCAAACCCAATTCCTCCGGCACCTATGATGGCAACCGATTTACCTACCGTTACTTTTTCTCGAAGCACATCGAGATAAGTGACAACCTTAGGGTGGCCAATGCCTTCTATTTTCGGTGTTCGCGCCTTGACGCCAGTCGCGAGAACGATGTGGTCGAAGGCAGACTCGATCAACTCTTTTGCTGTGACTGGTTTGCCCAGTTTTTGGTTCACTTTGCTTAGCAGTAATTGCTTCTTAAAATAGCGAATCGTTTCAGAGAACTCTTCTTTACCCGGAATTTTCTTTGCTAGGTTGAATTGGCCGCCAATTTCTGGCTCGGCATCAAATAAAGTAACGTTATGGCCTCGCTTAGCTGCTGTGGTTGCAAATGAAAGCCCAGCAGGTCCGGCGCCGACCACAGCAATTTTTTTCGGACTTCGTGTAGCCACAATTTTGATCTCAGTTTCGTAGCACGCCCGAGGATTCACCAAACACGTTGCCCTTTTTTGGCTGAAAATGTGATCAAGGCAAGCTTGGTTGCAACCAATGCAAGTATTGATTTCGTCGTCACGGCCTTCGGCGGCTTTATTGACAAACTCGGGGTCAGCGAGAAAAGGCCTCGCCATTGAGACCATGTCGGCCTCGTGATTGGCTAAAACGTCTTCGGCAACTTGGGGCATGTTGATTCGATTCGTGGTGATGAGCGGTATCTTGAGTTCGCTCTTCATTCGACGGGTGATCGCAGTAAAGGCAGCTCGGGGTACCATGGTTGCAATGGTTGGAATTCTCGCCTCATGCCAACCGATTCCGGTGTTGATCAGGGTTGCTCCCGCTTTTTCGATTTCTTTACCTAGCTGAACGATCTCGTCCCAAGTGCTTCCGCCTTCAATCAAATCGAGCATCGATAGGCGAAAGATAATAATGAATTGAGGTCCCACTTTTTTGCGGATCTCGCGAACAATCTCAATCGGAAATCGGATTCGATTTTTATAATCGCCTCCCCATGAGTCTTTGCGGCGATTCGTTTTTGCCACGATAAACTGATTGATCAAATAACCTTCTGACCCCATGACCTCGACGCCATCGTAACCCGCTTTTTTTGCGAGATACGCGCAGTGGGCGTAGTCGCGAATGGTTTTTTTGACGCCCCAGTTTGTGAGTGCTCTTGGTCGAAATGGACTAATGGGCGATTTGATCGATGAAGCCGAGACGGCGAGAGGATGGTACGAGTAGCGCCCCGCATGCAAAATCTGAAGTGCGATTTTTCCACCTTCTGCGTGCACTGCTTGCGTTACTTTTCTGTGTTGATAGACCTGAAAAAAGTGACTCAATTGTGCACTAAAAGGCCCCACTCGACCCGAAAAATTGGGTGAAATCCCGCCGGTAACGATGAGTCCAACTCCTCCGCGGGCTCTTTCTGCAAAGTAAGCTGCCATTTTCGCGTACCCGCCACGGGCTTCTTCAAGTCCGGTGTGCATAGAACCCATGAGCACTCGATTTTTTAAGGTAGTGAATCCGAGGTCTAGTTCAGAAAAAAGATGAGGGTACTTCGAAGATTTGTTGGTGTTCATGAAGAAAAAGGTATCTCTGTTTAAGAGATAAATCTATGGTTACTCAATTGGGCCGCGTTGATTAACTGAGGTGAAAATGAGTCAAGAATTCTTAAATGCCTGGCATTCGACCATCGAAAAGAAAGATCTGAAACTCATGGATCCCTGGGTCACTGATGAGGTCACCTTGATTTCTCCGGCTTTATTCAAACCAAAGGTTGGCCGACAAGAAGTCACTGCTGTGTTGAAAGATGTCTTGGCGTCGTTAGAAAATTATACCATTTCGAAGACCTGGATTGATGGAAACGAAATTCTCATTGAGTTCGATGCCAACGTCGGCAATCGCAAGCTTCAGGGAATTGACAAAATTACTTTAAATGCTGACGGAAAAATGACTCAACTTAAAGTATTTATCAGACCGTATCACGGGCTTGAGGCTTTGATCAATTCAGTGGTGAAAATGCAGATTGGCAGAATACCTGGAGTTCGCGGGGCACTTGCAAAACTTTCGTATTGGATTCGGTCGTAGTTCAGTAGTTCGAAAAGCTACTATTGAATAGGCCTGTGTTGAGAGTTGCATTTAAAATGAGATGAGTTTAGGTATCTAAATTCTACGGAGAATCATTTTGTGACCCCAAAGGCCCGTGCGAGTAAAGTACCCAATGCAATCAGTCAGTTCAGTGAGGCAAATGACGCGTCAACGAGAGCGCATCTAGAAGCTCTCATCATGTACTTAGAAGATGAGTTTCGAGGTGTGTCTGGAGTTCGCCTACGAAAAGTTCAGCCGGCAAGTTTAACCCGTAGCCCTGACCTTGAGCAAGACTATGACCCCATGAGTAGTAATTTGCACGTGCGTCGCGGAGTGAGCGTGAACGTCAGAGGGCGCGAGTTCTTTTTTTCAACAGAGATGGCCGCAGGCCCACGGTCGCACGTTGAATCTCAAGTGGTTGAAATGCGAGCTTACTTAGAAATGCAAGGCGACGATCGGCAGGGGTAAGGGCCAAATCAGAATCTATTTAATGAGCGACAATCGTCGCCATAAGAACGCGATCAGCGAGCAAGAGGCGATCGCCATCACTAGGCAAACCGTGATCGGAATGTTGGCCGAGTTTGCATACACAAATAGCGGAAACGCGATGGTGGCGCCGACCAATTTTCCGGATTGCTGAAAGAGTTGACCAAAACCAAAGGCGGTGCCTTGTTTTGTTTTCGTTGGGCTGAGTTCAAGCTGAACATAGCTCGCAATAGATTGAAAAAAGAGTTCACCGAAAGTCATGATTGCTATAGCGACGTAAGCTTTAGAAATGGTCATCGAACCGTTGAGGGTGAAACTGAGACCCACGACAACTAGAAAAAACCCAATACTGATGGCCCACTTTGGACTCGATAAGTATTTTGAAAAAGGAACACTCAGTAAAGCGCAAAAAACCGTATTAATCAGCATGATTTTTGAAAAGAGGGCAAGGCCATCGGCGCCATAGAGTAGGCGAAGTTTTGCGGCAATGAAGACGTCAAAGACGCCACCCGAAAAGGCATAAATGAATAAAAGAGTGGTGAACGCGAAGTAGGGTGCCCAAAGTGATTTTGGCTTTTGTGGTAGCTCGTCGCCTTTGATTGGGTCGTTCGAAGTCTCGGGGGTTGACGTAACCGGTGGTCGCTTCGATTTCACCCCAATGAGAGGTAGCAATCGGTAGCTTAAAATCAGGGCAATCAAGGTAGTGGTGGCATCGAAAATAAAGAATAGCGAGAGGCCGAATCCAACGAAAAGTGAGGTGAGTGACCACGAAAGAAGGTAAGATCCTACTTGCCCTAAGTTATTAGTTGAGCGCAACCACGCGAGTGCTTGTTTTTGAAATGTTGCCGGAACCACCTCTGAAATCAGTAAGCGAGAAGGTGTCGCGTAAATGGCATTGCCGACATTCGCAATTAGGGCAAATAGAGCAACCATCGCAGCGGTCAAAAGCAAGGGCGCTGAAACAAGTAGCGACGAAAAGCGAGTAGCAAACGGTAATCCTAAAAGCCCAACCGCCGATAGCGCCAGGCAAACACGCAGTGTTTTCGTTAATCCAATACGGTCGCAAAGTATGCCACCCGCCAGAGCGCCCATGAGTGCCCCTATTTTTGAAATCCCCATGATAGTCGCTGAGGCTGAGGCGTTGAACTTGAGGTCAACGAGAAGCACCGGAATGAGCGTGATTCCGATGCCGCCAATTTTATGCACTAAAGAAGTGAAAAGTACGGGAGCGAGTGCCCGTCGAATTTGTGGTGACACTGAGAAACTTTATCAGTAAACTCGATTCCAGGAGAACAAGATAAGATGAATAAGAATCGATTAAATTTTTGTGCGTTGATTGGGTTAGTGGTTGGTTTAGGTCTCTCAACCCAGAATGATGCGCGCGCGGGATTTGAATTGGGTGCCTTTGCAGGCGCTAAAACTGCTGCTTCAACGACTCACTTTCTCTTGGGCTTAGATGCTGAACTTCCGATTATGCCCTTCATTGGTGCCGCTGCATTTTTCGAGCAATCGCTTTCTACTCCGGCTGCCACTTCTTTCGGTGGCGGTATTGCGATTCATCCGATTCCGCTCATGGGGCTTCGGTTAGTGGGACAGGGTGGACTAGAAATGGTCAGCAGTACATCAGAATTTTTCTTTCGCGTGGGTGCTGGTTACAATATCGGCGTTGGCCCAGTGATGGTTCAGCCAGTGTTTAATCTCGATTTTGTTTCGGGTTCAACTGCAATGGTTTACGGTGTCACGGTCGGGATCGCGTTGTAGGTGAGTCTCGCTCTCGGTTGTGGCTTCTCTGGGACATCGAAAGCGTTGATGGTGAAAACGGTTCCAAGCACTCAATTTACGTTTCATGACCACTTGTGACTATTTGGTAGTTACGGGTCAGAGCCGGTCATTCGGGCTAGCTAGCTGAAAAGGTGCCCTCAGGGTAGGGTTTAAAACATGCCAAAATCAGACATTGACGGTCTGATTTTGGCATGTTTTAATTATTATCATATGCCGCATTCGAGGTTGAGATTTGGAATAACGGAATTAAAAAAGAAGCTTAATTTTTCACCCGTGGTGACCCTTCAAGGGCCGCGGCAGTGTGGAAAAAGTTTCTTTGCGCGTGAAATCTTGGCTTCGGATTTGGGGCCCTCGTATCGCTATGTCACGCTAGATACGAAGCAAAATCGGCAATTGGCTCAAAATAACCCCTCGGTTTTTCTCGCTGAATTTGCCAGCGACAATTGTCTAGCGGTCGATGAAGCTCAAAAGGCTCCAGATCTCTTTGATGAAATCAAGGCAAAGGTAGACGTTCAAAAACGTCGTGGTCAGTTTCTACTTCTGGGGTCAACCGAGTTTTCACGTGAGGTGATGGTTCGAGAATCACTCACAGGTAGGGTGAGTCGGCAGCGACTGTTTCCTTTGACTTTAGCTGAGGCCCATTCGCTCGAGCCCAGTTTGAATCAAAAAAAGAGCATTAATTTGCATGTTTCGCCCCGCCTGAAACGAGACGATTTGGTCGCAAGCCTAAGGCGCGGCGGAATGCCCGGAATTTTTGCGTTGCGTTCGCAAGCTGAGCGCGATCAAAAATTGCAAGAATGGATAGAAGTGACCGCCTACCGCGATTTGCTGCAATTCAAAGGGGCCGCGAGACCAGATCCCGAGCTGGCGCTCTTAATACTTGAAGCCATCGCCACGCTTGAGTTTCCAGATGTGAGTTCGATCAGGGCTTTGGTCAAAACTGACTTGCGGCGAGTGAAAACCCACTTGAATTTGCTTGAACAACTTTTCGCAATTCAAAAAATTAGGCCCGCCAAAGAGAGTACCGGTAAAGATCTCTACCTTCTTTGTGATTCGGGCCTGGCCTCTCGATTAGGGGCTTCGTTTGAGCGACTTTTATACACACAGCTTGTTTTAGAAGTCATGGCCCATATTCACTATTCGGGGCAATCCCCGCTGGATACGAAGGTGAGTTATTACCGCGCTCAAAAAGGAGCGTTTGTTCACTTGATTGTAGAAAGTCGAGAAACCGTCAAGGCCCTGGTTATTTTGAGCGAAGAACGCTGGGATCAGAGAAATCTCAGGGCGTTTAGCGGAGTGACTAAGTTTTTCGATTCCAAAAAGCTCGAAACCATTTGCTTGTACGGAGGGAATGAAAAACTACAGGTAGAAAAAACGACATTTTACCCATGGGAGTCTATGGCGTAGGTCTTTTTAAAGTTTAAACCCAGCCGCCTCTGAGTCAGCCTTAAACATACGCACAGTTTCAAGCGTTAACTGCCACGGGTCTTTGCTAAAGCCTGAGACTTTCTTAATCACATCGCCCGGTGCGGTGATGATCGCGCAGCCTGCTTGCTCGGCCTGAATGACGTTGTACGCTTCGCGAGTCGAGGCCCAGAGGCATTCGACTTGATCGCCAGCGACTCGGCAAGCTTCTGATGCCGCAGTCATGAGACCCATCGGGTCACGGCCCACATCAGCAATTCGCCCAGCGAAAACTGACACGATTGAGGGAGCTCCGCCTTTAATGGCTTCACAGACTTTCACCACTTCGGTGATTGTAAAAAGTGCAGTCACATTGAGTTTGACGCCAGCGTGAGAAAGTTCGCGAATCAGATCGATGGTGAGAGCCCCTTGCGTGTTACAGATGGGTATCTTGACATAAACGTTTTTGCCCCAATCTTTAATGAGTAGAGCCTGGCGCTTCATTTCGCCAATGTCGTCTGCGAATACCTCGAAAGAAATCGGCATATCAGGAATCTCTTTCAAGAGGTCGCGGCAATAGGCTTCATACTGAACGACTCCGGCTTTGCGCATCAATGACGGATTAGTGGTAAACCCCGATACCTTCTTTTCTTTGTAGAACTGCAGCATCGACTGTCGGTCGGCTCCATCTAGGTACAGCTTTATTTGCTTTTGAAACGTTGTAGTCCAATAGGGTTGATTTGGGGTGTTATTCATGGATGTGATCATAGTGAAATTCGGCAAAAACGGTAATAAAAAAGTTGCAGGCGGTGAGAAACCTAGGCTGGCAAGGTGCCCTGTTCTTGCGAGTTCGCTTGATTTATGGTCTGGTGCCTGGAATTGGGGAAACGGTGGGTAATTCATGGTTCGATCGAGAGTTGAAAATCGATTTGGGTGCGCTTTTGTGCTGATGAGGCACCGAGCAAATGTGGCGGGTGGCCTTGCCCGTAGTGCGGGTGGCCTTGCGCGCAGCGTGGCTCTTTGCCTTGCGCTGGGGATGTTTCCCCTTTCGGGGTGTGGAGTGAGCTCGTCAGAGGTAGATTCGACTACGGCGAGTTCTACGGTTTCAACCTGCAATGTGCTGGATGACCAAAAAGAAAGTTTCTTGGTTCCGGTCGACCCTAAGAGCCCACTCACCGTGCGCATCGATTCAAAATTTTCTCGAGAAGAACAGAGTAAGATTACCAATGCCATTCAAACTTGGAATTCATTTTCTCAAAAAATGAACTCAACGAAGGTATTCTTAGCTGAAGTTGTTGAGTTAGATACCTCTGATGCGCCTCAATCTGATGGCGATTGTGATTTTTCGGGTGGCAATTCTAATGTTCTGACCATCATTAAACAAAACTCTGCGGTAAGGTGGGATGCCTACAAGTTAGATTCTTCTAACCCAGCCGTGACCATTCGGTGTCAATCAGGTGAAGACCTTTTGAAACAAGCGATTTTGATCAATACGCGATTCGTGAAGCCGGTTCAGCTACAATCGATCGCTTTGCATGAGCTCGGCCACAGTCTGGGGCTTGATCACTCGTGCACCGGCGCTGTCACTAAAACTCGCTCCCAACCGGCTGTGAGCGACGGTTCTGCACTTGAGCGTGAGAATTCAGCTCAGTTGTTGGGCCAGCTTTCAGCCAGTTCTCGTTTTGCCAGTTGTTCGAACGTAACTGTTGGACACCCTTATCGTGACGCTGTGATGTTTCCGGTATTGTCGTTGCCGTCGAAACTATCTGAGACACCCGAGACCAAAGAGAGCCTGCGTTCAAATGATGAAATGAGAGCAGGCTGTATTTACCACTTTGGATTGAAACTAAGAACGGAGATGCGCTAGTGATTTTGATTGCCTGGGGAGCTGCACTCGTCGGATTCATTCACACACTTTCGCCAGGGCATTGGTTGCCAATCGTTATGCTGGCAAAGGCCAAGAAGTGGTCATTGAAGAAATCACTTTTTGGAGCACTCATTGCCGCTAGCGGGCACATTGCCGTAGCAACCGCATTAGCGATTGCGACGGCCTTTATTGGCGCTCAGTTCTTTGAAGCTAACCATCTCAAAATTGAACAGATCTCGGGTGTCGTCGTGATTATTGTGGGGCTTGCCTACGCTTGGTATTCACGTTCTCGTCACTCGCATTGTCATGGGCATGGTCACCATGGTCCTGAGATTGAATCGAAAAAAGAAATTCCTTATGGGTTTTTATTTACGATGAGTTTAGCGCCTTGTGTCTCGGTGCTTCCGGTGTTTTTTGCTGCATCAGCCGTGAGCCAGATCTCTGTGGTTTTTTCGATGATTGCTTATGCAGCGGGCGTGATCTCAGCTCTATTTTTAGCAACTATTCTCGTTTCGCGGGGGCTTTCTTGGTTAGATCACCCGATCTTAGAGCATCAAGGTGAAGTCATCACGGGGTTGTTGGTGGCAGTGTTAGGTGTGCTCATTTTGATTTTACCCCACGCTCACACTCATTTGGATTAGCGTTTCAAAGATTTTTGTTAGGAGTTAACTATGGTGAATTTGAGTTTATTGCTTTTTTCTTTTGTGATCGGACTCGTTCATGCCGCTCAGCCTGATCATTGGGTGCCGCTGTCAGTAGTGAACTGGCAAAAAGGTCTAGATTTCAGAAATCGTGTACAAAGAATCACCATGGGTACTTTATTTCACCTTGGATTTGCTTTTGTCATTTATTACTTTTTTCAAAAATTTTTAGAGCCGAGACTGCATGAGGGGGTTTTTGGATTTTCAATCGGAGTGATTTTTCTTTTTTCGGTTGTCAGAGTTTTTCGGTTTCGTGCACTCAATCAAGTGATAAGATCTGGAAAACATTCGAGCTGGGGAATTTTGGCTGCGTTTTCAATTCTGGGACCAGCTGAATCGCTAGTTCCTCTGTTGCTTAAGGCCAACATCTTGGGGGCATCGGCGCCATTGGCTGCGGCAATGGTTTGTCTGTATGGCCTGGGTACTGCTCTTACCTTGACCTATTTTGTTTCGGTTTCACAAAAACTATGGGAGCGTCCATGGGGGCTCATCAATGGCATTGAACGTTCAAGAAGAACGATGCGTTTGGTGCCGGTGGGAATGTTGGGAGCTTTGGTTTTATTTTTGGTAAAGATTTGAGTGCATTGAACAGAGTGATCGGTGAGGGTAACAGCAGTGTTGCAGGGTAAACAAACGGTGAAATTAGTGGTTGTCTCACTGATGATCGGTTTCAGTCACGCGGTGTGGGCGGCTCCTTGTGGGGTTCCTGATTTTGTTGACCCAGGCGCTGTGGCTCTTGATGACAAGAGCGTACTCATAGTGACTCATCCGTCGACTCAATGGGATGGCCGTTTCGCCTCAAAACTAGGCATGGATGCTGCCGTCAGCGTTGCCAAGAAAAATGAAGTGCCGGTGATTTATCTTCAAGACGACAATGTCTTAGTTACCTCTCAATCCTATTTTTTCAGTGATTGTCATCCGACGTATTGGGTGCAATCAGGCGGTGGCGAGTTTTCTTTCAAGGTTTCTAGTACTCACGTGTATTCGGTGGGTGGCCATTGGGAAATGTGTCAGAAAAATACGATGTCGAATCTGGTTAATGCTTGGAGTACCGAGCCTGTTGTTTCGAGAACGATTACCCAAGTGCTTGATGGGCTCTATTCTTACCCCAGTGACTACATGACGGCGCAAGATCCCTATTACGATGCGCTTCAGAATTTTTTGAAAGTGATCACCTATGGTCGGCCAGATACTTGGCCTTTTCCGAAGACCAATTTATTAGAAAATCTCGGTATTATCAGCGCAGCAGCGAAAGAAAAAAATCTGGATTCGCTCAAGCTTCAAGTCGAGTATTTGAAGCGAAACCTACCACCTTTTGAAAGACTGAGTGATCACTATGAGGTGCGACTGAAATTGAACGCCGATTACCAAGAAGTCGTTCGGCCATCACTTCAAACAGATAATCCACCCGTGCTGACGCTTGAGTTTGTTGATAGTCAGTACGAGTCGGGTACGCCAATTTCGGTAGATGAAAAATAGTGAGTGTTAAAATTTTTAATAGAGAAGGTGAAAATCGGTATGCCTATTTACGAATACGAATGTGAGAGTTGTCAAAAGGTGCATGAGATTACCCAGAAATTCGCCGACGCGCCGCTGACCCAGTGCCCAGATTGCAATAGCAGTGTTCGAAAGCTCATTAGCCGCAGCTCATTTGCTTTAAAAGGTAGTGGTTGGTACACGACTGATTACAAGCGAGCACCTCAGCCGGTAGCTGCGGGTTCGAAGAGCGCAGAGTCTGTTGCGGCGGCGGCACCAGAACCGAGCGCAGCTGTTGCAAAAAGCGAAGCCTCAAAAGGTGAGGCTCCAAAAGTCAGTAGTGAGAAGCCAGCCCCCACACCGTGAACGCCAAATTAAGCGACCTAAAAACTATTGAAACGGCGGTGACAAAACTCATGGGGTGTCAATACCCCATCATCGCGGGCCCGATGTTTTTGATTAGCGACCCGAATTTGGTGGTTGCTGTTTCAGAGGCCGGCGGTATCGGCGCGATGCCCTCATTGAATTGGCGAACCGCCGAAGAATTTCGAAAAGCGATTCGAGAAGTGAAGGCGAAAACCAAAAAGCCTTTTGCGATCAATTTAATTGTTAATCAAGCTAACCCTCGGTTGAAAACCGATCTCGATATTTGTGTAGAAGAAAAAGTTCCGCTGGTCATCACTTCGCTAGGCAATCCTAAAGAAACGATCGCTCAGATGCATGCCATCGGGTCAAAAGTTTTTTGTGATGTCACGAATCTCGCTTACGCGAAAAAAGTTGAGTCACTGGGGGCCGATGCCGTGATCGCGGTCTCGAGCGGAGCCGGAGGGCACGCCGGCCCAACTTCGGCGTTGGTTCTCATTCCCTACTTGAAACGAAATTTGAGTATTCCAATCATTGCTGCTGGTGGCGTTTCTATCGGAGCCCAAATTGCGGCGCTTCGGCTCTTAGGGGCCGAAGGGGTGCAGGTGGGTACTCGATTTATTGCGTGCACAGAGGCAAAAGTGGATGAGGCCTACAAACAAGCGATCATTCACTCAGAGCCCGAAGACATCATGCTCACTAAGAAAATCAGTGGCACTCCCGTTTCAGTGATTAAGACTCCGTACACCGAAAAAATGGGTTTTGAAATCAGCAAGATTGAAGCCTATTTGTTGAAAAATTCTCGTACTAAAAAAGCGATGAAAATGGCTCGCACTTACCTCGGGTCTCTTGCTCTAAAAAAGTCAATCCTCGGGCCAACATTCAAAGAAGTGTGGAGTGCGGGCGAGGGCGTCGGGCTGATTCAAAGCGTTGAGCCAGCGGCGGTCATTATTGAGACTTTGGTGAAAGAGTATTTGGCTATCGGTAATTCCAGACTGCATGAAAAATAATGGCTGGCCAAAGGCTTGAGCTCACTTGAACCAAGTAACCAAAAAACAGGCCATAGATCACCGCAGCGGTAGCTAATGGTAGAGAGGTTAGGTCTGATGCTGAACTCAGGTGTGCTACACCGAAAATCAGTGAAGACAAAACTAAGCCGATGTTTCGACCCAAGAGTAATTCGAGTCTCGGCATGATGAGTCCTCGAAATAAGAACTCTTCTTTGAACGCGACAAAGATCAAAATGAAAGCGAATTCTAAAAATCGAGTACCGATGTTTCGCCAGTCAGAGTCAAAGAAAATAGCAGCGATCGGAATCAACGTAGTCATCGAAATCCAAGGCGCACCCCAGCCCAGCAGTACTCGGGGCCCAACGTGGCGAAACTTGAACGCGAATGCGAAGCTACTCAATAGTAAAACACTCGATATAGTGCCCTCACTGAGCTCGCCGAGCCCATTTCTTAAGGCCCAGTCAAAACCGGTGATCGCAAACAAAATCACGAGTGGGATCAGTTGGCTTCGAGAAGTTGTCGACGATTCTTTCGGCTGTTGGTGTATGGGCAGATTTCGAAAATGTCCAAAGGCCAGAAAAATAAAAAGCCAATAGAGACTCATACTCATGAACTTCGTAAAGTGAGTCACATTATTTCTGATGAGTTCGTAGGTCTCGCTCATAGAGTGATCGCGACCTTTCTGTTTAGCGGGGTTTTACCCGGGGTTCGCCTTAGCCGTCAGCGCCGCTCAGGCGCGCTTACTGAAGGTTCGGGCTCAATACAAACTGAGGCAGCCCTGCGGTTGACGGGGCAGGTATCACGGTGGTCGACCGAATGGTCTTCACTTTTTGCATCTGCTTAGCGAGGGCGTCCCAGAAAACAACTTTCGTATCAAATGGGTTTCCGGCTAGCATAGCCATCGCCTCAGAAATTCCATGAAGCGCCCGGCCTAACCCCTCAGAAAAGGCGAGAGAATAGAACTGAGTTTTCTTTATCGATTTTCCGCGAATGCGAATGTTCTTAACCACTTTTTTGTCACCAACCACTACGGTATCGAATTCAAGCCCTCTGGATAGAAAAGGAATGCCGTCTTTTAGGGCCTTATCGAGAAATAATTTCAGCCGATACCCTGGAATGTAGGTTTTCCAAATGGTCCAGCCGGGTACTTTTCTTTCAACATCAAATGTTCGCGGGTAAAGGTCTAAAAGGTCATAGCGAGTGATCGGGCCCGCGTGATTCACTTCGCCGTGAAATAGAGGTGAGTCAAAAATCAGGTCAGCTTTAGTTTCAGCTTCGATGGTATCGTGCATGAGTTGGTTGAGCGGTGCTTGCACATCTTCAGAGGGGATTAGGGGAACCTCTGAATTTCCGATGACTTCATCTAACCACTTGCCGCCAAATCGGTCATAGACCATATTTTTAATGCGGTGAACTGAGTCGAGAATGCCGCAGTCTTCGATGATCAGGTCGTTCACTTCGATCAGTTTGTAATGATCGATGCTTAGCCGGCCTTCGGTGACATCAATCAAGAGATCGCCGACGTACTGACCATGAGACCCGGTCTGTACGATCGAAACGGGTTTACCTGACGGAGAGTTCTCAATAATCGGAGCAAAAAACTGTTCATGAGAGTGTCCGCCGACAATGAGGTCGATGCCATCGACTGACTTGGCGAGTTCACGGTCGACATCGCTGCCAATGTGAGTGAGTGCGATCACGAAGTCAGCTTGTTTTCTAATCTCAGGAAGCCAAATTTTGGCTTCTTCGACCATCGGATTAATTGTCGCGCTGTCGGCGCGCCAAGAGTACATGTATTCGTCAGTGGTCAATCCAAAAACAGCGATTTTTTTGCCAGCTTTTTCAAAAATGAAGTAGGGGCGAACCATGCCCTTTACCCAATCTCTTGTGGACGACGGGTAGTAGTTGGCAGCTAAGATAGGAAATCCGAGTGGCACTTCTTTTAAAATTTCGTCCATTCGCTTTGAGCCCATTAGCCAATCGTGATTTCCGAGGGCTGAAGCGTCGTAGCCCATCTCATTCATGATTTTGAAACTTTCGGCACCGTTATTGGCGAAATAAAACGGGCTACCTTCGCTCCAGTCGCCGGCATCAAGAATGAGTGTGTCAACGTTACTGTCTTTGGCTCGATTTCGCAGGCCATCCATTAGCGTTTTGACTCGCGCGTAGCCACCCAGTTTTGGGTTTTCAGAGTGATCCATGAATGAGTGCAGATCGTTCGTGTGAATGATCTGAATGGGGGCGGCTTGTGCGGTTGCCGCGAATGCGAGGGTTAGGGCAAAAACCGCTAATGAGGTCGACCGGATAAACCCAGTCTTTTTTAGTGAAAAAATAGTTAATGAGTCGTTGTTGTTTAAAAAAGCTGAACCCTGTGAAAACACCGAAAATCCCCCTACTTACCCTAATCTTAAGCACCGACAAAATACTGACACTGAGTTGACTGTAGGAGTCCAGATAGCTAGGTTTGAAGTAGAATTCCAGCAAATTTCATGAATTTGATTCGAATTGTTGCGAATTTCAGAAAATAGATAAAACCAGTCGGCTAGCGGGTAAAAATAGGGCAAAACGCCCGATACTCGCGTCCAAAAAGGACCTGTGAATGAAGAAAAATGGCGGGGCGGTAAAAACTGCCTCTTAAGTGACACGGTAATATGCCGATGAGTTCTGTGAGGGAGGCATTCTCCATGGTTTCATCACGGATCGAAGAACGACGACTTTATGGTATTCTCAGCAGTTGGGGGCGCGAATGGGGTTTGAGGGCGTTAGGAATCGTTGCACTGGCTGCAATATCCTGGCAATTTCAAGCTTGTTCATCGGGCGAAACAACGGGTGACGCCGAAAACGGCGATAATCCACCGGCAGCCGATGCGACAGCGTCTGGCACCGATGCACTTCCACCGGGCGACGGCGCATCTTCTGCAGCTGCTGTGGGTAACGACCCCTTACAGGCCGGAGCCACCACCGGGGCGGGCAAGCCCAGTGTGGCTGTTGAATTGAAAAAAGAACCGTTTGAAAGTGGTGGAGTGAAACTAAACGCCTACTATTTTGTGCGATCTCCGACTGAAACTTGGGTGAGTGTGAGCGAAAAGGTTTTGGGCTCACCCGATCAAGCCGACAAACTCAAAGAGCTCAATGCCGGTGCCTCAAAGCTTCGCGCTGGTTCGGTCGTTTATTACGCTTCAGTTAAACGTCCGGGTGATGCTAAAATGCTTTCATTTTATGAAGAAAATGGCGGAGCAGCTGAGCCGTACCAGGTGAAGAAAGGTGACACCCTTTCGCTGATCGCAAAAACAAGGTATGGAGCCATTGGCGCTTGGAAAGAAATCATGGCGCTCAATCCTCAATTGAAGACCCCTGATCAAGTGCCGGTCGGAATGACTATTCAGCTACCGACTGGAGCTTCAGCGGGCAACGATTCGATGGCGATGAATTCGCAAGCGGCATCTGGTGAGAGTGCTATCGCACCACCACCAGCAGCAAGTCAGCCGATTGCTCAGGCGCAACCAGTGGTTCAACAGCGATCAAATGCGGCGGCGCAATCTCAAAGCAATTCACAAACGAATTCAATGGCAAACACGCAGAACAATCAAGTTTCGCCTGCAACCGTGGGTTCGCTTGAGTCGAATTCAGGTGGGCAAGCCCAAGCACCGGTAACCTCTCAGGGACGACGCAAAATTGCTTCTGAGTCAGGTGAAGGTGATTCTAGTGAGCCCGGCCTGGCTGGCAAGATCGCCATGCTTCGAGCGTTGAAAGACAAAGCGCTTGAAAATCCGATTACCTTGCCCGTCGGCGGCGGGGTTTTGGTTTCGATTCTTGTTCTCGCACTAGTGATGGCAAGAAAAGCCCGAATGAACCGAGCTTAGGTCACGGCACAAGATGACCGGTTAAACTTAAAATGTGTAACTGAGTCCTAACGAGTATTTCTTAATCATTGAATCATTTGAGTGCAGGTAAGTGCTTGAGTACTCGGCACTGATTCCCATGGATGATCCTTGTCTATCTTGGGCAAATTGGTAGGTCATGCCTGGATTCCACTCCATCGCGAACGCGTTTTCCATGCTTGAAGGGGTCATTCTAAATGAAATGACGGCCTGGCTATTGCGAGGTAGAGGGCGAATGAGCGAAGGGATTAATGAAATTCCGGCTAATCCGCGGTACTCAACGCCAGGTTGCGAGGTTGAGGCAAGCAGTGAACCGTACCTTGGGCCAAAACCAAATCCTAAATCCCAGCCGGTCGACGCAATTGCAGTTGAGCTGGCGGCGAGAGCTTGTAATGAAAATTGCCAACTAGCACCTAGCTGCGCTTGGCTTAACGGAAACGCCAGAGCATCAAAGCCCACACCAAAGGTCCAGTGGTCGGTGAATGCCGCAGAGTAATCGAGTTTCAAATCGAGTGACGATTGAGATTGATCGATAATATCTCGGCTCGATTGAAGGTAACTTAGACCCACTTGAGGAGTGAGTGCCCAATTTCGCATAACCACCTCGGGCTCATCGTCATAATACTCTTCAGAGGTGTCGGCTAAGGAGTCATGAAGAGACTCTTCGTTCGCGCTCGTTGCATCGCTTTCAGACGCGGCCGGAGTAGCCGTCGAGGTCTGGCTGCTCACTTCGTTTGCTTTGGCTGGCTCGGGCGATTTAGGTGTGGTTGAATCTTCAGCCCTTAGAGCCGATGTGATGAGAAGTGCGAAACTGGCAAACGTCAAATAGCTCGATTTTTTCATGAATTTTCCTCTATCTACCTCAGTAAGATACGCAAGCTTCAGGCCAATGAAAAGCAGTAAGATATCGGGTGATTAAAGAAACTTCTGCGCACGATCGGTGTCAAAACGTTTGACAGTGAATGGGGTGATTCGACAGCTATTCTTAAGACAGAGGTTATCTGACTGAGAAGGGTCGGTTGAGTGAACCGCCACCTGTGGTGCGAATGTGCAAAAGGTAGCGCCCTTTTTTCAGTTGAAAAGGTAGGGTGACATTTTTCACGAAACTATTGGGTGAATACTCGCAGCCGGTGCCCATGAGTTCTACTCGAGGTAAGAGCACGATAACGTCGTCGATTTTCTCAATTTCAACATCATCGACCACTTTTAAGCAGTTCGAAGAAAGTTCGCCTGTTAGCGCAACTGACAGAGCGCTTTCAGAGTTGACTGATTCAGGAATGTAGGCGTTTTGCACAGGCGCATACGCCAGGTTATCAATCGTGGCAAAAGGCGCAGCCGTTACGAGAAATGACCTCGCTGTTTTGAACCCGCTGGCAGTCGCAAAATTCAGGGTGTAGGTTCCGGCGCTGAGAGTGCCCAGGTAGTACTCTTTCGAAAATCGTGTCGGAAATTTCCACGTTTCAGGCAGGTTCTCGTCAGCAACCGAACAAGTGCCGTCAGTCATGCGTTTTGCAAACTGTTTCACCGAGATGAGGTTCGCGCTACTTTTTTCAATGACGGGATCTCTGGCGCTATAGCAGCCGTTAGGAAGCATGCCTTCGATAAAAATTTGCACGTTGTCGTTGTCATCGTAACCGTGGGCGGGAATGAAAATGCGCTGAAGGGTGACCTCTTTTTCAACTTCGTCGGCCAGGCAGACTCGCGGTGATTGAATGAGTGCGGTGAGTGCGCAAATGGCGGTAACTGATATCACTGATAGACGTTTTGACATGAGGTGATTCCCCTTTTATCCTTCTTTTTACTTCCCCAAAAAAATCTTCTGAATGTGTGGCTTGCAGATAGCTGTTTTCGGTTAAAGAGTGAAGCGAAAAGACCTGCTTTTGTCTTGAAAACTTGAAATTGCACGAGGTGAGAGTCAATACGGGGTGTTTAATAAACGAAGGAAATGGTCGGGAATCGAGGCGGGTCGGCCCAGTTGCTAGGCGCGCCCTGATTTTTGAAGTAGTTCAATAATTTCTGTGTATCTGTTGCCTTGGCTGCCGTTTAGGGTTGAACTCACAGCGTGATTGAGTTTTTTTGCTTTCAACCCTTGCGCCGCCGCCATGGCTGGGGTTCGACCGAAAGTGTCGCAAGATTCTAAAAGAGCTTTTAGAGCCTCGCGGGGTTCAGTTTTTTTCATTCTCTCAATCAGTAAAAACACGATTTCGACATGACCCGATTCGGCGGCTAGGGTGAGACTTGAGGCTTTGGTAAAACGGGTTTTTGCGGTGACCGGCGACCCTAAATCAAGAAGCAGTGAAACGAGCTGTTTTTGGCCTTTTTCAACAGCCATGTGTAAGGGCAATTCGCCGTATCGATTGGCGATGAGTTGTGACGCACCTGAGGCGATGAGCAGTTTGGCGAGTTCAATGTCGCCACGCGCGGCTGCTTCGTGAAGGGCAGTGCGTTTATCTCCAAAGTAGGCGGCGTCGGTTGCGTTGATGGCCGAGGGTTTAGAGTGGCGAATCAGTACGGTGATGGCCTGCCAGATTTTTTCTTGGTTAGGTTGTTTGGGGCGAATAGCAGCTAGAGTGAGAATGAGTGGAGTGCCTTGGCGATCTCGAAGACCGGGGCGGGCACCTGACTTGATGAGAAGTTTCACACAGTCTGCGCAACCCGAGAGCGTGGCTTTAAGCAAAATCGGAAACTCGTACTCGGTTCGCGATAACCCGTTGGGATTGGCTCCTTGGGCTAGGCTAAGTTCGATTTCACGGTAATTTCCCGCGTCTGCTGCCTTCGACAATCGGGCTTGAATGGCTTTTCTAGGAGCGCCTTTTGTCAGGCGATGGGGGGTAACCGACGCGTTTGCTGGTGTCGCTGTCACAGCCGGTAGGGCGAAAGGGCAAAAGATGAATAGAAAAGCACCCCATGCCCAATGGTGGGCTGAACGGCGTGCTGGTTTAAAAAGGCGAAGTAACCCCATATCAGTCAGTACACTGCGATCTTCGTGCCGCTAATTGATGCCCTAAAGGCCCGATATAATGGCCCTTCGGGCGAGTGTAGGTGTCTAAGCTTTTGTCATCTGGGCATTCTCTTTCGGTACGGGCAGTGCGGGTTCGGCCCTTCGCAGAACCGAATGGTCGAACTCGATTTGCGTGGCGGTGAAGCTTTTCGCGAATCAGAGGCTATCCTTGAAACCGGGCCGCGGGTTTGCTAGACTTTCGAGTCTTATGAGCAAGCAACCGTTGGTACCCCCGTTTAAAGCAGTCAAATCTGAAGTGAATTTTCCGCAAATTGAGAATGCCATTCTAACGAATTGGGATACCACTCGAATTTTTGAAAAAACCCTCAAAGAATCGGCCGAAAAAAAAGCTTTTAGCTTTTACGATGGTCCTCCGTTTGCCACGGGTCTGCCGCACTATGGCCACATCTTGGCGGGCGTTTTAAAAGACATCGTACCTCGCTACTGGACCATGAAGGGTTACCGCGTAGCCCGGGTCTTTGGTTGGGACTGTCACGGGTTGCCGATTGAGTATGAAATCAATAAAACTCTAGGAATTGAAAACCGAAAGCAAGTGCTGGCGATGGGAGTCGATAAGTATAACGCCGCTTGTCGAGGTATTGTCGATCGCTACACAACCGAGTGGAAGAAAACCGTCAGGCGTGTTGGCCGTTGGGTTGACATGGAAAATGCTTATTTCACGATGAGCGTACCGTTCATGCAAAGCGTGTGGTGGGTGTTTAAGCAAATGTTCGAAAAGGGCCTCATTTACGAAGGCTACAAAGTCGTGCCTTATTCGGTGGGTGTTTCGACTCCGCTTTCAAATTTTGAAGCGTCTCAGAACTACAAAGAAGTGCAAGATCCTGCATTGACCGTGAGTTTTCAGTCAGAAGAAAATCCTAATTTGTATTTTCTTGCCTGGACGACGACTCCTTGGACCTTGCCTAGTAACCTTGCGCTCGCTGTCGGCAAAGAGTTTGATTACGTTGAAGTGAAAGAGAATTCTTCGGGTAAACAGTTGATTTTGGCTCAGGCATTGTTGCCAAAGTTATTTAAAAACCCTGACGCTGAATGCGAGGTGCTGAAAGTTTTCAAAGGCTCTGAGCTTTTGGGTAAACGCTATGTGCCGCTATTTTCTTATTTCGAAGACAAAAAATCAGTCGGCGCTTTTCGCGTGATTGAATCGAGCCACGTCACTTTAGACAGTGGTACGGGTATCGTGCACATCGCGCCAGCGTTCGGCGAAGACGATTACTATGCGTGTGTGGCGGCAAAAATTCCGGTGGTCAACCCAGTTGATGACGACGGCATGTTTACCGCTGAGGTCGCCAATTATCAGGGTCGACGAGTTAAAGAGGCAGACAAAGACATCATTGCCGAACTGAAGAAAGCAGGTAAACTTTTCAAACAAGAGACGATCACGCACAGTTATCCGTTTTGCTGGCGTTCAGACACTCCGCTCATTTATCGAGCGGTATCGAGTTGGTTTGTTTCGGTCGAGACGATCAAAGCGCAACTTCTTAAGAATAACCAAAAAACAGCTTGGGTGCCCGAAGCGCTTCGCGATGGTCGATTTGGCAATTGGTTAGAGAACGCGAGAGATTGGGCGATTTCGAGAAACCGATTTTGGGGAACTCCACTACCCATTTGGCGAAACCCTGAAGGCGAAATCATTTGCATTGGTTCGGCTCGCGAGCTTGAGCAACTTTCAGGAGTTAAAGTCAATGACCTGCATATCGATACGGTCGATAAAATCACGATTCCGTCACCGACTGGCAAGTCGCCTCTTAAACGCATCGATGGGGTTTTAGATTGTTGGTTTGAAAGCGGTTCGATGCCTTACGCTCAGTGGGGATACCCTGAGACGAACCAGGCTGAGTTTAAGAAAAATTTTCCGGCCGATTTCATTGCTGAAGGCTTAGATCAAACCCGCGGCTGGTTTTACACCCTCATGGTGATCGGTACCGCGCTTTTTGATGAAGCCCCGTTTCGCAATGTGATCGTGAATGGATTAATCTTAGCCGAAGACGGCAAGAAAATGAGTAAGAGCCTGCGCAATTATCCTGACCCGATGGAAGTACTCGATCGGCATGGGGCCGATGCGTTGAGGCTTTACTTGATCGATTCACCCGTCGTGAAAGCGCAAGAAATTCGTTTCTCAGAAAACGGCGTGCGTGAGATCACTCGGCGAATTCTACTGCGCTGGTGGAATGCCTATTCTTTTTTCGTCAACTACGCCAATGTCGATCAATTTGTGCCGCGGGGTGATTACATCAAGTCACCCAATGAGCTCGACCGTTGGATCTTATCGCGCTTGAGTTTCTTGATCGAAAATACCGAAAAAGAAATGGCTGCCTATCGATTGTACAATGTCGTGCCGAGCTTGCTGCAGTTTATTGAAGATTTGACGAACACCTACATTCGTTTCAATCGAGGGCATTTTTGGAAAGACGGCATGCCAGAAGATAAGCGTTACGCTTATGAGACGTTGTATTATGTTCTGGTTACGCTTTCGAAAATGATGGCTCCGTTTGCACCGTTCTTGTCTGAAGAGACTTATCAGAACCTGTCAACAGCGTTGCCGAAACAGTCGGTAAAAGAGAGTGTTCACCTAGAGTCGTTTCCTGATCTGGGTTCATTAAAAGAACTTCGTAACTTACGGTTAGAACATTCAGTGCGAGTGATGGAAACAGTCGTCATGCAAGGCCGAAATCTTCGTGAGAAGATGGGTATCAAGACGAAGATTCCGCTCAAGCGAATCACGTTGATTCATCGAGACCTTAACGTATTGGCGATGTTGAAGCCTCTCGAACCGTATTTTTGTGAAGAACTCAATGTTCAGTCGGTTGTTTACGAATCAAAAGAAGAAGATTTCGTCAAAGTGTTCGCGAAGGCGAATTTTCCGACTCTCGGAAAACGCCTAGGGCCAAAAATGAAGGCAATTGCGGCTCAAATCGAGAAAATCGGATTAGAGCAAATCTTGAAGCTTGAGGCCGGCGAAAGCGTTTTGGTTGACGGTGAGGCGATTGGTATTGCTGATGTTGAAATTCGAAGAGTGGCCAAAAAAGAAGGCGAAGCGAGTGCGTGTTTTTCGTGTCACCAATTGATTTCAATCGAGTATGACCCGACCGTAAGCGAAGAACAAAAACGTGAAGGCCTCATGCGTGAAGTGTTGCGCAAAATTCAGCAAGCGAGAAAGAACGCGAAATTCAATCTCGACGACCGCATTGAGCTGCAGCTGATCGCCGACGGCGAAATTAAAGACGCTGTGGTTGCGCATGAAGCGACGATCAAGTCTGAGGCCTTGGTGAAGAAATTTTCATGGGTGAGCGATCTCACCACCGTTCATCAAGAAGTGATTGAGTTTGAAGAAGGCAAAGTTTCAATCGGATTAACTCGGGTTGATCGAGCTTGAAAAAATCGCACCCTCAGACTTTCGAAGTGCGCACGATAGGCGTTATTTCGACCTGTTTTCACGACAAGTTTGGCATTCCGAGGCAGCCAGGATTAGTGCGGCAGGCTACCGGAATCATCAAAATTCACGATGAAGATTTTCTGCGGCGTGCTCTTTTTCGGTTAGACGAATTTTCGCACCTTTGGCTCGTGTTTTGGTTTCATGAAACGGGCTCGAAAGACTGGAAACCTTCAATCAGACCGCCCCGTTTGGGCGGCAAAGAGCGTGTCGGGGTTTTGGCCTCACGGTCTCCGCATCGACCGAACCCTCTGGGTTTGAGCGTGGTGAAGCTTGAGAAAGTGGATTTGACCGCCGAGGGGGGGCCTGAGATTCACGTGTCTGGGGTCGACCTTCTCGATCAAACGCCAATTGTCGACATCAAGCCTTACATTGCCTATGCTGACATTGTTGAAAACTCGGTCTCTGGTTGGGCAGATGAGAAGCCCATCTCGGTACCTGTGCAATTTTCTGATGAAGCCTTGCTTCACTTGGGCGAAATGAGCCGCCACTTAGAGAGCGGCGAGAGCCCAATTCGGGCAACCCAATCTGCGACCGATTTAAAGTTACTCGTTGAAGGCATTTTGACTCAAGACCCGCGCCCTGCCGCACAGAAAACGAAATTTGCGTTTGGTGACCCCGAGAGCATAGGTAAACAATTTGGGTTTACTTTATACGATTGGGACATTCGTTGGCAAATCGCATCGGCTGGTTTTCTTGTGACTGAAGTGATTAGAATGGGTACGAAACCGAAAGTGAAGTCATCAGACGCTCAAAAATGAGGCGTGAGTTGTAGTCGGTGGCCAGCATGTCTGATTCGTCGCGATTGAGTTCAATCGCCGCGAGCAATGACAACCGGTAGGCCGGGAAGGTGTAACCCAACCACGCACGCATTTTTAAGAAGCTATCTTTGTTGCTGGTTTCACGAGAAACCCATTCTTGGTAACGATCTTTGCCTTCAAGTGAAGTGATCGAGGTGAACTTGCATTCGACGCCAGCACTGAGATTGGCGTAGTCAATTTTGATGGCACTGTCAAACGTGAGACCCATGCCAAAATAGTAGTCGAAGTACTGAAGGGTTGAATCGAGGCCGTAAACTCCTGCGTGATTGATGAAATCGATGGCTGACATTGAGCGAATGGCGGCAAAATCGCCGTAAAAATCGAAAACAGCGTGAACGTGTAAACCTTTGTAAAACAAATTGAGATCAAGCGTTGGGCCCAAGAGGTGCGCGATGCCGTAAGGCGCCAGGTCGCCCTTGGTTTCGCCAGCGGTGGCTGATTTCCAGCCGTAAGCACCCAGGTCGAAGGCTGACGAGAGTCCGATAAAAAAGGTGTATCCGGTGAGGCTTTGGGTAGATTGATTTTCAGCCGTCTGGGCGACAGTGTTTTGTTGATAGTAGCCCATGAATGCAGCCTTGAAGAAGGCTTCGATATCGATTGCTCCATTAGATTCGGCTTGAATCTTGAGTTTCATGTCGGTGAAGTTGCCATCGTGAAGCCACTGGGTGACTTTTCCTGCTTTGTGATAGGTCGGAATCGTCACAATGCGTGTGCGAAGGTCGATCGCGCCGACAAACTGATTTTCGTTAACCGCTTGTGAGCCCGCTGTTCGGTGGTGCGAAATTCCAGAACTCACGAGCACGTTGAATTCGTGAAAGCGCCTCGACGAAAAGCCCCGAGCTTTGAGTGCAGCGCTCAGTTCGCTTCGGCCTTTCGGGTCAAGAGTGATGAGCTTGTGAAACGGCCTGACGGGATTCAGCAGGCCAGAAAAAATCGCATTCAACACCGAGTCGTCTTCTTCTTCAAGGTATGACCCTAGCTGGCTAAACACTTCGCCAATCACGCTACCGGCAAAGGGCGTGAGAATGAGGTCGTTGATGCTGACGAGTTCTCGAAATTCAGCTAAATATTCCCACAAAGTTGAAAGCGTTGCTGACATCAAAAAAGACTCGAGCGGGTTGAGTCGATTGGCTCGAGCGATCTCGTAAGTTGCTGCCCCGATAAAAGGATGAGAAACAATGTTAACGCCCATTGAATTGGAGTCGAAGCGCACGCCGTCGCCCGTGATCAGTTTTTTTCTCCAACTCTCGCGGTCCCAGCCCAATTGCCAATCGGCGCGGTTGAAGTCGATATTGCTCCAGTACCAGGCCTCTTCGGATCCAAATAAAATAGTGAGCTCAATGAACGTTCGGCCGTAAGCTTTAAACGTTGAAGACTCGTCGGTGTAAAGTTGATAGGCTTCATCTGAATTGAGAATTTCTTGGGTACTGAGATTTCGAAAGTGGCCCTGTTCGTCGGCAGAGACGGCCGTAGAATGACCGATTCCAGTGATGACTGCCAGGTCTTTGAAGTCGGCCTCGTGTTCGAGAGACCTACCGATGCTAGCGGTCAGTTTTGCAAGGCCAGTCAGATTCGCTTCTTTCGTCTTGGTGGTGATATTCCAACTAGTTTTGTAAAGAGTTTCATTTTCTCGATTTAGCCGTTCGAGCGTGACGGTCTCAGGTTGGTTGGTTTTGTCGTGATTGATCGTTAAGAGAATTTTGTGCGGGTCTTGGGTCTGTGGTTTAGCAGTCAGGCAATCCATCTTGAGGTTCGGTGAATGCGGCATCGCGAGGCCCAACATTGATCTATACGTCAGACACTGTTTTTCTTTATTGGGTGAGTCACTCGGGCTGAGTGGGTTGACTAAGATCAGTGCCATTCGTTCGGTCACTGGTCTTGCGAGTTTTGAAGCGACGTCACTTGTCGCAGTCGGTGGTGCTGCCGCGTCGTCGGTAAATTCTAGGTTAGACGCTTCACAATTGTTGATGGCGACAACGGGGTTCGAAGTGTGGGTCAAGATTGACCAAAGAAAGAGCCCAAAGGTAAACATACAATGATTAGCTATATTAAAGTTGATTGAAATAATCAAGTTTAACCGATTGTTGTTTCACAAGTTTCTCACCGCATGCAATCATTGAGTCTCGGTGAGTTTCAGTGAGTTTAAGAGGAGGTACCGGTGTCGAAAATTGAAGTTCTTGGTTTCTTAAGGGCAGTAAATGTCGGCGCTAAAAATCGCATCAAGATGAGTGAGTTGGTTCGAGTCTTATCAAAAATCGGACTGACCGACCTTCGCACTCACATCCAGTCAGGTAACTTACTTTTTACTGCCGAAGAAGCTGATCATTGGCAAAGTGCCATTGAAAGCAAAATCACGACCGAAATAAAAAAGACCCTCAAACTTGACGTGACTGCCATGGTGCGTGAGCGAAAATCCGTCGAGAAATTACTCAAAAACCCCAACTATCAAAGTGAAGCCAAGAAAGATCCTACAAAGGCATTCATTGGGTTTTTGAAAATTGAACCGGCCAAAAATTTGATTGATGCCCTGATGCAAAAGCAAAATGCATCGGCGCATTTTTCTGTTGTGGGTGATAGTATTTTTCTTTTTTGTCCAGGTGGCATGGGTAAGGCGAAGCTTCCGGCTTTTGAAAAGGTTCTTGAAACCACCGTGACTTTTCGAAATGTTAAAGTCGTAAGGCAGCTCATTGAGTTGTCGTATTTCATGCCATGATAATTCGAGTGTCTGTCGGGCAATCTCGTGGCAGCTAACACTGTGGTAAACTAAAGTTCGGTACGGTAACGATCAATCGAATGAATATTTTAGCCTTCGAGGCTCCAAGAGTTGCTCGCTTCCTTATTGCAGCGCTCATGTTCTGTTTTGCTGCCTGTTCAAGTTTCGAGGCGTCGAAAGAGCACAGTGATTCAGCGAGCAATACACAGCGCGATTCATTGAGTAAGCAGACAGTTGTTCTTTTTCTTGTAGATGGGCTAAGTCAGTCGACTTTGAAAAACGCACTCGCTAACGGTCGTGTGAATGCTATTCGAGACTATTTTTTGTTAGAAAAAAATAGTTTTTCTCGCTTTTCTTTGGGCCGCGCAGTGTTTCCGACCGAGACGTATCCGAACCTCGCATCGATTCTTTCGGTCAGCACGTTTGAAGATCACTTGATTTCTGGCAATCAACTGATTCGAAATGGCAAAAAATTCGATTTTGAGTCGGTCACTGGGCACAATCTTTTTGAAAAATGGGTTGAGCCGCTGACCGTTTTTCATTCGCTCGAGAGCCGTTCAGAGCGTTCAGCTAGCTTTTCGTATGTCTTAGGGCAAAATGCGGAAACTCATAGCGAGGTCGGGCTGCAGATTGCTTTCGAATACAGCAGAAAAGAATACGTCGAACTTGATGATCGCCTCATCGATTCGCTTGATCGATTTTTGGCAGACCGAAGACCCGAAAATTGGCCGGCATTTATTTACGTGCACTTGGTGGGCGTTGATGGCTATTCTCATGAATTTGGCCCCGATTCGGCGATCGTGTCACAGTACCTCCAACGCCTCAGTCTTAAGTTGTCTTCAGTTCTCTCGCGCCTAAAAATGGCTGAATATGTTCAGGGCAAGCGTGTGGTTGCTCTGATGACCGCAGACCATGGTTTTGTGACCACTCAGAAGGTCGTTGAACTCGAATCGATGATTCGTCGTTTTGACTCAAGAATCGAAGTGCTGAATGGTAGCCGAGTGATTTCTCTAATCTCTCCATCGTCGCCAAAAAAGCCTTCGCGAACTCAGACTCGGCGTCACATGATGGCTGCACTCAATTGGGCTGTTCAACAGCCGGGGGTTCAGATGGTGGCTTACCGAAGCGGTGAGCAGGTGGTTATCGCATCTGCTGAAAGGGTTCAGACGCTTTCTTACGGTCGGGCTCTGTGTGAGAATGACCGGTACTCGCTACAGGTGACGAGTCGCGGTTTTCGAGTGGCCCGCGATAGAGCGCCCCATTCAACCCTGCCGACTTATTTGAAACAATTTCGTTGTCCAAACGAGTTCGATCAGTCGCAATCAGAGTTTGATGCCCCCTTCTTGTACAGTAGCATCGCCACGTATTTTAGGTCGGCCACTGCAGCTGATGCGCTTATATTGGCGAAAGATCATTTCTCGTTTAATCAGAAGAGTATGGGCGCCCATGGGGGATTGACCCGCGAAGAAATGCTAGTGCCTATTCTACTGAGAAATGCCGAGATCGATGGGGCCCAGGCGCCGCCAAAAACTAGCGATTTGTTAAATTTTCTTGTGGGTAGCAAGGCGGGCCACTAGGTGAACTGCGTGCCCCCACGAAGGCTCACTTCTCGCTTCTTTTTGGCATCACGTACATTTTATTGATATCCAGGGTAGCCGCAAATGCGCTATTCCAGAGTTTGTCGTAGATCAGCTGAGAATTCTTAATGAGCTGAGTGATTGCTTCGTTCTTGGTTTGAACTTCACTTCTAAAGATGAGGTCAATGTTTCTAGAAAAATAGAAGTAATCTTTGCTCCAGTTGCTCGTACCAATCCAAAGTGTTTGGCCGTCGACGATGCAGTACTTGCTGTGAATGACCCGCGCGTAAGGAATGAATTCATTCTTAGCTTGTGGAATGCTCACCATTTTGACTTGAATATTGGGAATCTGAGCGAGAGATTTGAGGTGAATTTGCTTCGAGTTTTCAGAAGTCCAATCTGAAACTAGAAGCTGAACCTGAACTCCGCGGCTTGCGGCTGCGCGAAGCCTCGTGTCTAGTTCATTCCAGTACTCGGTCTTGTTGTGAATTGGCGACAAGTAAAGCACTTGAATCGACAGAGACTTTTTGGCCGAGTCAATTAAAGAGGTGAGTGCCTCGATGCCACTTCGGGTACCAGGTGGAATAAAGCCCTCGGGGCTTGCGACCAATTCAATGGGCAGCTTTGAATAACGGGCGAGTTGAGTGGGGGTTCTGGGCGCGCTTTTCTTGGTCGGCCACTTGAATTTTTTGATGAGCTTTTTTGCGTCAATCAGAGTGGGTTTTTCTTTTTGAGCCAATTCCCAGTCAAAATCAAATATCGAACTCAGTTGTTTGGCGATGGCTTTATCGGTGACGATGGCTCCGAGTTCGTGAATGTGAGAAAGGGCGCGGTAGTCAAAATTCGCCGACCCCACATAGACTGTTTCTCGATCGAATACCCAAACTTTGGTGTGAACAATGCCACCCATGAGTTCACTCAAATCGAGAACTCGTAATTCGAGGCCTTTGAGTTGCTTCAGTCTCGCAAAAGTGACCTTATCTTCGTCGAGAAGTTCATTCGATAAAATGAGTCGAACTTTGACTTGACGTTTAATGGCGTTTTCGAGGGCCCCAAGCACAGGCTCGAGTGAGCTTTGGGGTTTCGACGCAACATAAAACTGTTCGATATCGATGGTTGATTTGGCCTTCTCAATCAATCGAATCCATTCGTCTGCGGTGGGTTCAACGCCCTCAATTTTGAGGTCGGTTTGCTCAGGCGTGCTTAGTGTGAGTCGGGGATTGTCTGCAGCCAGCGAATGGGTGAGTGCGACGCCAGTCATTAGGGTGGCCATCCAGGCTGATTGGTGGTTTTTTTTTAATTTCATGGGTTTCTTTCCTTTGGGGCGACTGGTTGATCAATGGGATTTGAACCGAAAAACGTGGCATTGAGCGCACCCCATTGAATACCCGTTTCGGCGGCTCGGTCGATCGAACTAGACCTCGCGTATTCGTGCATGAACCCGGCCCGAAAAGCATCTCCACAACCGGTTGTGTCAACGGGGTTGGTCACCATTGAGGGCTCAAAAAATCGAGTCTCAAGCTTTGATGAGTGGCGTTCGCAAATCACGACACCTCGTGCTCCCGCGGTGAAAATGAGGGTTTTCATTTTTCCCACAAAATAGGGCCTTGCCAGGTTTTCGATTGAATTTTTTTCTAGCGAAATTTGAGACGAGAGAGAGAGTTGTAGGCAGTGAAAGTAGGGCAGGGCAGAATCTTCTGGGCCTAAATCTTGAGTCATGAACCAGGCGTTTGTTTTTTCAGTCTTGGTCAAGAACTGTTGACTCAATCGCCTTACGTAAGGTTGGACAAAAATGTGCGAGTAATCGCCCGCCAAAGTTTTCGAGACCGAAGCGGCGATGAGTGTTTCATTGAATTGTTGAATGTCTTTGTGGTCGAGAATGAATCGGCGTTCGCCGTCACCTTTTCTCACTAAAATTTGGCAAAAAGGAGTTGAAACTGAAGGGTCTGATCTCAAATCGTGCGAAAGCCCGAGAGATTCGAGTTGATCGAGAATGAGTTTTCCGGCGTCGTCGGCTCCGATGAAGTTACCGCTCAGGTGAACTGCTGAGCCCGCTTTGTGTAACCATACGGCCGAATTTAAGGCGCAGCCGCCTGCCATATTTCTCGAATTTAGCCGTAGACTCTCTTGTTCTTCTCCGGGAAATTCGTTAAGTGACCAGAGTGAATCAAAACTGATTTCACCAACTAAAAGAAAGTTTATCGAATGTCGACTCAAATGCCTTCTCCTTCTGTACAGTCATCCCCGAAAACCTTCATTCATCCAAGACAAAAACTCAAGAGTCTTGCGAAAAGAGCGTGCAGTCTTTGGGTTGTTGTTTATGTCGATCAGCCCAAGAAGCCTGGCGAGCCAGGGTTTCGCCCGATTTCTGAGTTGATTCAACGCGCCCATGGCGACGTCGATGCGTGCATTGAAGGCAACGCTGACGGGGTCGTTCTGATCAACGAATTTTGTTCGCTTGAAGAATTTGAACCTTGTGTAAAAAGCGTTCGTGAAGCTTACCCTGAGCTCAAACTTGGGGTCAACTACCTCGGCGACGAACGCGAGACCTATGGTTTTGGTGAGAGTTTTCGTCTGGCGAAAGATTACAGCCTTGAGTTTGTCTGGACTGATTTTGCCGGAGTCGATGACATTGTCGAGCGAGCTCCGGTGAGTTTGCATGACATAGAAGCCGTGAGGCCAGATTCAGTGTTTTATTGCAGTGGCGTGCACATGAAATATTCGACGCTAAAAGATCAGAGTAAGCCGATAGAAAAGTCAGCACTTCAGGCGTTAGGGTTTGTTGACGGCGTGATCATCACCGGGCCAAAGACAGGGGTGCCGTGCCCCCCTGAAAATGTGAAGCGAGTGCGTGAGGTTATCGGTAATTACCCGTTGGGTTTGGCGTCTGGGGTATCGGCCGATAATGTGCGCGAAGTGTTGCCTTACATTGATTTTGCGTTGGTGGCTTCAAGTCTTCAAAACTCTGATAAACGCATTGTAAAAGAAAAAGTGAGTGACCTTTGTCGAGTTTTAGATGAGAAAATGCCTCAAAAATAATTTGAAAAATAATTTAGGACTAATAAAAATAGTGAAAAGGATAATGAAAAGGTGAGTGCTACTATGAAAAAGCGAATTCTTTTGGCGTATTCAGGCGGTTTAGACACATCGGCAATTTTGATTTGGCTAAAGAAAACCTATCAAGCAGACGTCATTGCCTATTGTTGCGATGTGGGCAATCTGCCCGAACCCGCGTTTCTTGAAAAGCGGGCGAGAGACTTGGGTGCCGTTGACTTTATCTTTGATGATGCGTCTGAAGAATTTGTTTCTGACTATGTCTACCCAATGCTTCGGTCGGGGGCGACTTACTTTGATGATTACCTTCTCGGAACTGCCATTGCTAGGCCCCTGATTGGTATGAAAGCGGCTGTGGCCGCAAAGAAACTGGGAGCGACTCACCTGGCGCACGGTGCGACGGGTAAGGGTAATGATCACATTCGTTTTGAGCGATCTTGGGCTTATTTTGCGCCAAAACTTGAGATTATCGCACCTTGGAAAATTTGGAACTATAAGGGCCGCACTGACCTCGCGAATTTGCTGCGTGAGAATGGTCATGAGTTTGGTGATTCGGTGAAAGAATACAGCGTCGATTGCAATTTACTGCACCGATCGTGTGAAGGCGGAATTCTCGAGTCGATCGAAAAAGATTATGAACCTTCTCGTATTCAAGAGTGGGTAGCCGTGAAGCCAGCACCTACGTTAGCGGCGAGCCGAAAGGTGACGCTTACTTTTGACAAGGGGGTTTTGGTCGCGCTTGACGGCAAGAGTTTAACTCCAGCCCAATCACTCATCGCGCTCAATGAGTTGGCTGGGGCTTACGGTATTGGAATGGCTGATTTAGTTGAAGAACGAGTGAATGGAATCAAGAGCCGAGGAATCTACGAAACCCCGGGTGGAACAGTGATTCAAAAAGCGCTCCGGGCGCTAAAAGCCACGTGTTTTTCGCGTGAGCTTTATGAACTTTCGCAATCAAACGCGGTGGCTTACGGTAAATTGGTTTACGATGGGTTGTGGTTTTCAGATGCGAGACTTGCGGTCGAGTCGCTTTCAAAGCAAGCGGCAACGGTTCTGAACGGTTCAATTGACTTTACGTTTTCTTGGAAAGAAGCTCGAATCTCTGGGCGTCAGAGTCTCGATTCATTATATGATGAGCGAGGTGTTTCTTTCGAACAAGACGTCGAATCGATGAATCATGATGCGTTGGGGTATACCCGCATTTTGACTGCGAGCTCGCGGCGCCAGGGCGAGCGAGCGCACAAATGACGGGTGAGGTGATGGCAGGAGTGCTTTCGAGTGCGATCAATTCAGAGCTGTCTGAAAACTATTTGAGATTAACCGACGGTCTTGATGTCGATCGTTTCTTTGTAGTCGAAGAAATTCGAGTGCAGATGGCCTGGGCTGATGCTCTGTTTGAAGCAAAGTACCTCACCAGTGAGTCTTGCTTGCGCCTGAAGTCGGCATTGAAAGAAATCGAATCGCAGTGTTTGAATCCTGAATTTGCGTGGGATTTTCGCGATGGTGACATTCACCTGACGGTTGAAAAATTGTTGACTGCAAAATTGGGTGAGCTGGGTAAACAGATTCACTTAGGGCGATCTCGAAACGATCTCGTCGCGACCACGTTTCGCTTGTGGACGGCGTCGGCGATGAAGGGGTTTCAAAAAAAAGGTGCCGAATTGGCGATTCAGTTTGCCGATTGGGCACTCAGAGAGGGGCAGCTTGCGATACCGGCCTACACTCATTTACAGGCCGCCCAGCCGATTGCAGCAGCCCAAGTGGTGTCAGCCTATGCCCATTTTTTTGAACGAGACGCTGAGCGCCTGCAGTGGGCTGCAAAGCGAGCGCTTGGGGTTTGTCCGTTGGGCTCGGCTGCGATCACGGGTACACACTTAAAGATAGACTTGGTTGGGCTTTCGAAAAGTCTTGGGTTTGAGTCGGCTGTTCGAAATAGCTACGACTCAGTAGGTGATCGTGACTTTGTGCTCGATTCGGCTCAAGCAATACAGACCCTTTGCTTGCACTTGATTCGGGTAGCTAATGATTTCATTGTGTGGAGTTCGACCCCTTTTTCATTGATTAAACTGCCGCTATCTTGGTCGTCGGGCAGTTCGATCATGCCGAACAAGAGAAACCCCGATGCGTTTGAAGTACTGCGGGCGAAAGCTCACCGAATTGTCGGCAAGTGTCAGGCGATCACCCAAGGGTACTGTTCTGTCGGTTCAAGTTATTTTTCTGATTTTCATGAACAGAAGAAACTGTTTTTTGAAGTGTGCTTAAATTTGACTGAGTCGTTAGAGGCGTGGATTGAAGTGGTTGGCTTAATGCAGTTTGATCGCACTCACGCCGAGCGCTTGCTCAGTCAAGGACACTTACTAGCGACCGACCTCGCTAATCAGCTTGTTGAAACGGGTGTGCCCTTCAGAGATGCCTACAAAGAGGTTGCCTTACGAGTGAAACAAGCCGCTCAGAGCAGCCAGCAAGTGCATGAGGGTGAAACAGGTCTTACCTTTCAAAAAAGCATCTCGGTTCGTTCAAGTTCAGGCGGAACCGCGCATGCAGAGGTTGAGAGGCAAATCGTCGAACTTCGAACGCGGGTTCAAGAGTTTTTCGATGTGAGTTGAGCCAGCGATGAGACGACCGAGTTCAGTGATTCAGATTGGCGATGGAGTTGATTTGAGTATTCACCAATTTGCTGCGAAATGCCTGAGTTCTCGTTCATTGCTTTGTTGATCTGTGACATGGTATTCGTGATTTCTTGAATGCCATTGGCTTGCTCGGCAGTCGCTGTTGAAATCTCGTTCACCATCAAGTTCACTTCTGATACTCGTGCAACAATTTCGTCTAAGACTTTTGAAGAGTCTTGGGCGACCTCTGTGCCGCGGTCGAGTTTTACCTTTGCGTCAGCCATCAGTGATTTAACCATTGACTGTGATTGGTTGACGATCGATTCGACTTTTTGAATACCGGCCTCGAGCATAGCTGAAATTTCTTTTGCGGCATTTCCACTCATCTGCGCTAAGTTGCCCACTTCTTCGGCGACGACTGCGAAACCCTTACCTTGTTCACCCGCGCGCGCGGCTTCAACTGAAGCGTTGAAAGAGAGCAGCTTGGTTTGAAAGACGATATCGTTAATGACTTTGGTTTTGTTTCCGATTTCACCAATCACTTGAATGATTTCTGAAAACTGCTTGTTGTTCTCTTCGATTCGCAGAACGATCTGCCCGTTTGATTTGCTAATGTCTTGAATCGCCTCAAACATCTCAGTCATGGCGTGCTTGCCGCGCATCGCTGATTCATGACTTTGCCCCGCGGTTGCTCCAGATTTTGCGGCATTTTCAGCGTTCTTTTGCGTCATAGCATTGAGTTCTTCGATTGAAGCCGAGGTCTCTTCGATCGCTGTTGCTTGAACGGTCGTATTTTCTTGAAGAGTTTTTGAAGCAGTGCTGATGTGCGAGGCAGCTTCGGTGGTGTCGTGAGCCTCTTGAGTTAGGTGTTCTACTGCAAGTTGTAATGGGCTAATGATCGATTTTCCGACTTTCAAAATAGTGATGATACTGAAAATCAGGCCTAGAATTAAGACGCCGGCGACGGCCATTGAGCCAACGGTCACGGCCTTGTTGAGGTGATCGCGAGCGGTCGTTTCTTCTTCGCCGTAGCTATTTACCGCTTTTTCAATTTTTAGACGAGCGAGTCCATAACCGGGGGTCACTTTGAGGGCATAAAGTTTGAGTACACCCATGCGGTCTTTGCCGATGGTGTCTTTGGCTTCTTGAGAGGCGGGGGTTAATGTTTTTTCGTTAATTTCTGCCGCTTTTTCAATGAATTCTCGAATTTCTGGATTAATTGGTTTTTCTTTTATTGCTTTGACTAGCTCTTTGATTGATTCGTTTGCTTTGATTCGTTTATCCCAAAGGCCTTCGTTTGCGGGGTCAGCGATAAAACCGTATTCAGCTGCCTCCATGCTGATGAACTGGGTTTTGAGGTGTCCGACTTGTTCGGCCATCTCGATGGCTTGTTGATACTGTTGCTGGGCTTGGTTCATTCTTGAAATGGTGAGACCCGCCACGATAGCGGTGAGGGCAGCGCTTCCGCCAATCAGTAAACCCAGTAACCAAAATTTACTTTTTAACGAACTTGAACGTTTTGAATCAGTTTCCATTTTTTAGGGGCCCTTTGAGTGAGTGTCGTTTGAGTGTCTGATGAGTGTCTGTAAAAAACAGAGGTGAGAGCATTTTCGTTCGCCCTCACCTCGTAGCAATTAAAATTTAACAAAAAAGCGAGTTAGCTTATTTCCAAGTGCCTGAACCGACTACCCAAAAATCTGGAGTAGCGCCGACTTTGCATTTTTTTACCCAAGAGCGTTTGTCTGAACCCTTGTCTTCGCCGACTTTTTTCCATGAGTAATCAACCCAAGCGCCTGCTGGGGTGGCAGCCTTAACGAATTCAACGAAGAGAAATTTTTTCTTCGCAGCATCTGCATTGTGGTCTTCACTCTTTGTTAAATCAGCTTTGTTTAGCTGAGTTTTAATCGGATGCATCACCATGGTTGGGTGCATGTCGTTGATCCAGACGTAGTCAGGCTCACCACAGCAATCAAAACGCATGAGCGAAATTTCATCAATGGCTTCTTTGCCGCTTTTTTCGACTAGAGCGCACGCCCAGTTTACTCGTTCTTTAATGATTTCGTCAGTGCAAACGGCAGACTTTTTCGAGGCTGTGCAGTTCTCAGCAGCTGCAAAAACAGTCATCGGAAATGCGAGGCTAGCGATCGCTAGCAATAGTAGGGGTTTCATTATCAGTCTATCTCCTTGTTATTCAGTAGTTAATATTAATATTCTGAATGAGTTTTCGACAATTGTAAATAAGTGACTGTTTTTTTTGCGATGGCATCTACCGTTGTGGTTTGAATTGCGAGATGAGGACGCCGCCAAAAATGGCAAAACAACCACCGATTTGAAGGGGTGATAGAATTTGATCAAGAGCGATCCAGCCCGCGATTGCCGCAAAAATAGATTCTAACCCCAAAATGAGGGCAGCATCAGTGGGCGGTGTGTATTTTTGTCCCCAAACTTGAATCGTGTAGCCGATGCCGATCGACAGGCTCGCGCGGTAAACGATAGCGAGAATCACTGGGGTGTGCATGAGTGCCGAGGAGTTTTCCGTCACTAATCCGACGATCAAATTAAAAATACCGGCTACAAAAAAATGACCAGAAGCAAAGGCAATTGAATCATAGCGAAAAGCGATTTTTGCTAAAATGACAAAGTGAATGGCCCAGAAAATCGAGCCGACGAAT
This sequence comes from Oligoflexia bacterium, assembly GCA_903895855.1. Lineage (GTDB taxonomy): Bacteria > Bdellovibrionota > UBA1018 > UBA1018 > UBA1018 > CAITVN01. Next base: position 83,824 of record CAITVN010000089.1, read on the forward strand.
TCGAGTGTGTCACCACGATGAAGAGTGAGGGTGCCTTGAGTAGAAAGCAAGAACGCTCCAACGCACGCGATAGTTACCGCGAAAAAATCAATCCAGTGGGGTCGCTCACGATAAAAAATCCACAGAAGTATCGGTGTGAAGACGATGTACAAGCTGGTGATGAAGCCTGCATTGGCGACTTGAGTGGTGAGAATTCCGATTTGTTGTAAGGCGGTTGCGGCAAAAAGAACGGCTCCGGCTATCACCATCCATTTGAGTTGGGTGCGATCTTTGAGAAATGAAAAGCGACCTTTGAGGGTTCGACTACCTGGTGAATTGACAGGGTAAAAGGGAACCAAAATAACCGAGGCAATGATAAAGCAAAGCCCGTTAAAAAGCGTAGCGATGTGATGCTGGCCGGCGACACCTTGGGCGATGAAGGCGGTTCCCCAAATGAGCGCCACCATGAGAAGCAGAAGATTCGATTTTGTTCTCATCTTTGTTCTCATCTTTGTTCTCAGTGGTAGCAGTTACTCAGCGGTTAGTTACTTGTCGGTTATCTATTCTGTAGCCAGTTCGACGCGACAAAAAGAGGCTACACTTTTCTCAGGTGCCAAGCTTTTGGTTGAGTGAACGTCTGAATGCCGTAGGTCGAAAGTGTGTGGCCGATACCAGAAAAACCCCGACCGCTCCAAGGTAATCGCGGGCTCACGCGGTCACAGCAGTTCCAATAAACTGACCCTGAGTTGACTTCGCTCAAAATCGCGCGGGCGCGAGCTTCGTTCGGGGTATAAACTCCGGCCGTCAAACCGTAGTCACAATCGTTCATGAGTTTCAGTGCCTCAGCGTCGTCTTTGACTGATTGAATGCCAATCACTGGGCCAAAGCTTTCATCGCGCATCAGTTTCATCGATGAGTTGACGTTCACCAGAACAGTGGGTTCGAAATAGTTGCCAGCGCCTTTGACGCGGTTTCCGCCGCAGACGACTTTCGCCCCTTTGGCGACAGCGTCTTTGATTTGATCTTCGATGACCGCGATTTGGGCCTCACGGGTGAGGGGTCCGAGGTAAGTAGAATCTTCAGTCGGAGCGCCCATCTTGAATGATTTGACTGCGGTCATGAAGTGTTCAACGAATTCGTTGTAAACTTTTTCGTGAACGTAGATACGCTCAACCGAACAGCAGCTCTGCCCATTATTATAGAATGCACCATCTGAAGTCGAGTCAGCTGCATTTTTTGGATTGGCATCATCGCAAATGTAAGCGGGGTCTTTGCCGCCTAGCTCAAGTTGTACTTTAATGAGTTTGCCTGCCACTTTTTCAGCGATGCGTTTTCCGGTTGGGTACGACCCGGTGAAAAAGACGCCATTGATCGGTTGATCAAGAATCGCAGAGCCAATCTCGCCCTTGCCGATGATGGCTATGAAGGCATCTTTTGGAATGCCACTTTGGTGAAGCAGTTCGGCAATTTTTAGTCCGCTCAGGCTTGAGTATTCAGATGGCTTATAAAGCACTGTGTTTCCGGTCAGAAGCGCCGGAATAAACGCATTAGAGCCGACGAAGTAGGGGTAGTTCCAGGCCGAGATGTTGGCGACGACGCCGAGTGGCTCGTGCTCAATGGTTTCTTTCATACCATTTTGCATTCCTTTTTGTTCGTCAAATACGACTTCTGTCTCGACCGTCTTTTCAAAGTGTTCGAGAAAAAAATCAACTCGTCCAATGGTGCCATTGATCTCATTGCGCGATTGCCCGATAGGTTTTCCCACTTCAAGGGTGAGCGTTTGCGCGAGGTCTTCTTTGTGGGTTTCTAGTAGGGTTCGAAATTTTGAAATAGCCGCTTTGCGTTCACTCAACGGGCTTTTTTTCCATTGTTTCTGGGCGGTTTTTGCTAATTTATATTTTTCTGCCACAGACTGAGGCGTGTCTTCTTGAATTTCTTTGACTGATTTTCCGGTAGCTGGATTAACGATGTTAAGCATAAGTGAAGGCCTCTCTTGGGGTAAGGTTGTTAATAAGTGTACCGATCATAGAGGTGAAACCGAAAAAGCTCAAGCAAGACTCGAATTCATTGAGGTCTTTTGGCAGGTTCACTGACCGGGTTCGGTTGGTTCCCCAATCTGAGTGGGTTGGTATTTTGAGGTCATTCGAGGTGGGTAGGTTACTATTTGACATTGTTTAATATACATGGTTTAATACATTAATATGGATGCGACCAGTCAGGTGAGAAACCAACGAATCGAACTAGGGCTCACTCAAGTCGAGCTTGCAGCTCAGGCGCAAATCGCGCTTCCGACTCTTCAGCAATTAGAGGGGGGAGCCTCTAACCCTTCGCTAGATACTTTAGAGAAGCTTGGGCGGGTTTTGGGGTTTGCCGTAGAGCTGCGAAAGAGGTCTTGTGATTGGGATCGACTGATCGAACTGGGATTGCCCTTAATGAGTTCGGCCGTTTGTTCGAAACGAGAGTCTGTGTTGTCGAGCGAAGACCTGGTCAGCGAACTTCGCTGTGCGCTCACGGAAATTGAGGCTGATAGCGATGAAAGAAAGCGTGAGGCGCTTTGTGCTTTGTTGCTAGCGCTTTCGACTCACTTTCCTTCTTTTTACAAAAGACATTTTAAAAAAAATCAAAAAGCCAATGCCTTGGCTAAGATGGGCACAGGCCGCGTGATCAAACTCAGGCGTCTGGCGTTGGCGAAGATTTCGGAGTACCTGTGAAAATGCCTGAAATGAAGGCAGGTGAAAAGAAGGTAAGTGAAAAAAAAGTAGGTGAAAAGAAGGCAAGGGCTCCCGAAAAAAACTTACCAAAGACTCTTGACGTAAAGTTGTTACGGCGGTTCTTGAAGTTGGCTTGTGAGCGATTGACCGGCGAGTGGGCTCTTCTGGGAGGAATGGTTTTGCCGTTTCTCGAGCATTCTTTTCGAGTGACGACCGATATTGATTTCGTACCCCTGAAAACAGCTGGAAATGATCAATCGTTGGAGCTGATGAAAATTTGTGAAGAGCTCGGATTGCCCATTGAAACGGTGAATGGTGCTGCGAGCTTTTTTTTACAAAAAATATCGGATTTTAGAAGTCATCTCGTACTCATTCAAGAGGGTAGTGCTAAGGTTTTTCGACCCAGCGTCATGCTGTTTCTTCAGTTAAAGCTTGCACGCTTGTCAGAATCTGATCTTCAGGATTGCCTTGAAATACTCAAGGTAAAGTCTTCAGAACTTTTGTCGCCAGAGAGAAGATCGTTGATGCGAATGATTGAAAAGCTTAGGGCAGCGTCAGGCGATCGTGAGAAGCAAATTCGGTATGATTCACTTCGAACGGCGCTCGAATAATATTTTACTATCGATTGGGCAGATTCAAGTCGAGTAATTGGCCAATCACCTGGGCGTTTGGCCCGAGGGGGCGTGGGGGCAATCGGTAGGCCCGAGGGGCGTGCAGTCGGTAGAGCGAATTTCTCTGTGTGGGTGAAGGCTTTATTCACTGATCAAATTTTTACAATTGGTCACTTTTATATTGACTGATTTCGAAGGCACCTAGCAGCCATTATGCCCTCATATTGGGTTATTTTTGTTATTTTTGAACACGAGAACGTCGGTTGTGTCACCCTGCCGTTTTGCGCGCGCCTGAGGGCTGCTCTAAATTGGGAGCCACTCTTCTCGAAAACCGTCATTAAAAAAGCTGTGTTATGTCATCTCAATGAATTTTATGAATGTTAAAATGAACTTAAAAACCCTCACATCAAGCCAGTTATTGACCGAAACAAAAATGATCGTGAGCGAAGAAAGGCGAATCACCGCAAAGCTCATTGAACACTTAACTGAGATCAATCAAAGGCTTCTTTTTTTGAAACTTGGCTATTCGAGTCTTTTCGAATTTGTGACCAAAGAATTGGGCTTAAGCGAAGGCGCGACGCAAAGAAGAGTTCAGGCAATGCGTTTAATGCAAGATTTGCCAGAGACTCGGCAGGCGTATGAAGAGGGCTCTTTATCTCTCAGTAACGCCGCAAAACTTCAGTCGCATTTTCAGGCGATCAAGAAATCTGGCGCGACAAAAACGATTGAAGAAAAAAAAGCGATCGCGAAGAACGTCGAAAATAAGTCACAGAGTGAATGCGATCAGATGCTCTTTAGACTAGCGCCAGAGCTACCTAAGCCTGAGAAGACAAAAATCTTGTCTCCAACCGCGCGAGAATTAAAATTTAGTATTTCAGAAGAGCTATTCAAAAAGATTGAACGCCTCAGAGAACTTCTTGGTCATTCGCATCCCAATGCCACGCTCGCTGAACTCATTGAGCTTTTAGTGAACAGTCATCTCACTAAGCTCGAAAAAGCTAAGGGGCTGCAGCCGAAAATGGTTCAAAAATGTGACGAACGCGACCAGAAACCGGCTGCAAAAACTCAGAAGAGTGCTGATCTGAATCAGAAGAGTACCGATAAGAATTCTGACGAGATGGGTGAAAATCCTAAAACCCGCTACGTTAACGCTGACCAAACTGACAAAGTCGACAAAAGTAATTTGGTTCACACCGCAGCGAAAACGCTGCCAGCCGGAATTGAGGTTATGCTTCCAGTCGGAGTTGGGGTTGCGTTGCCCGTTGGAATTCGCGTGGCTCTGCCGAGTGCAATGAAACGGCAAGTGTGGAGCAAGGCCGATGGAAGGTGTGAGTACGAATATCAGGGGCGTCGCTGCTCGTCGCGGTATCAGCTTGAAATCGATCATGTAAACTCGCTGGCTCTGGGTGGCTCGAATGAACTGTCAAATTTAAGGCTAATATGCCGTAATCATAACGGTTTTTTCGCTATTCAGACGCTGGGTCTTGCCAAAATGAGTTCATTCAGAAAGTGAAAAGTTTCAGGGTTCAGCGAGGGCGAGGGTTCAGCGAGGGCGAGGGTTCAGCGAGGGCGAGGGTTCAGCGAGGGCGAGGGTTCAGCGAGGGCGAGGGTTTGAACTATCCAAAAACAGGCCAGGGTGCTGATTTTACAGAGCGCCGCCCAACATATGCAGGAACGCCGCCGCCGACTGAGCGAAAAGGTTCTGTTACCGACCCATTCTCTTTTTGTGCCTCAGTTCACCACGCCAAGCTGGCGCAAGTGATGGGGTCATTACCGAATCGACTTGATCAGCATTGCTAATTCTTTTTTCTTTTCGAACGGAAGGCCGTGACCACACTGGCTCCATTCGATGAAATGAAAATGGGCAAACTCAGAAAAAAACGTCTGTTCAGTGAGAAATTCTTCATGCGTCCAAACTGAACTCTTTTCGCCTCGCAAAATGTAGGCCGGCTTGTCGCACTTACCCCACTGGCGCAGGTACTCGCGCGTCGGCATCGCAGTCGATGCGCGAATGGTTTGAATGAGGGCGTCGCGGTCAAACGGAAATCCATAAGGCCCATCGAATTTTTCAACAGTCTTTAGATTATTCGGTAGGCTACCGATTGGGGTGCTCACGGCGATGAGGTATTGGGCGATCGCTGGGTCAGGGCAATGCCTTTCTAGGTGGTTTTTTAAGTCTGAGCGCTTTTCGAATTCTAAAGGAAGAACCGCTAAGAATGAGGCCAGTGTCGAACCGAGGCCTCCGCCGGCCGGACCATCAAATCCGAGGTCGATGAGTACTAGAGCAGAGAAAAAATCGGGCTTTAGGTGGGCAGCCGCAATGGCGGTGCGAACTCCCATTGAGTGCCCCACCAGGATTGAGGGAAAATGGCTCACTGTTTCAAGAGTTTCAATCAAATCTTGTCCAAAGGTTTGGGGGGTATAAGAGATGCTCCCTTGGTCGAGAGGGGAGGGCGTCGCCCGCACCTGACTTTTGCCGTGCCCTCTTTGATCGACAGCGATGCAATCGAACTCGGGCTCAAGTGCAATCGCGAGGGGGCGCCAGAGTTTTCCGGTGCCGCCTAGGCCGTGAAGCAGTGTGATTTTGCGAGGCGAGGTCATCAAAACGGGAAGGGCGTGACTACTTGTGTTATCGCTGGTGCAGCCATTATTGGCTGGTTTCTTCTCGTCAACCTCAGTAACCCCAATCGAAGACAGTGGGTTTGTGGCGGGGGTTGGGTTTGAACTCCAGTGTTCATAATGAAGCTTCATGGGTTTATTTGTAGCCGAAATCAATGGCTTTAGGGGAAATTTTCGAACCCGTTTTGGGAAATAGCTCTCAGTACTTTTGCTCCGAAAAGTGGTTTGTTTAAAAAATAATCGAAACCCCCAAGAGCAGCTATCATCTTGGATGACAGGGTTGTTTCGCATTCTTGGCTTTCTTCATTGACTGTTTAAGAATTTCTATTAGATTCACTGTTCTCAAGAGTTAAAAGGAGTACGCGTGATTTCTGTGGGTGGCGCAAACGAATCTGGGCAGTCTTGGTCAGCAGCACATGGTGTGGCTGGCTCTTCTGGTGATGCCTCTTTGCAGATGATCGAAAAAATCAAATTAGGCTACTTGTTTCTAGAAAAATGCGAAGTCAGGCGCGCTCGAGTGGTTTTTACTGAAGCCAGAGAACAAGCAGCCAAGGCGAGAAACTTGCGTTGGATGATGGAAGCTCTGGCCGGCTTACTCAGAGTCGCCGGTATTACCAGAGATCCTAAAGCCATTGAAGCCACCGAGCATGAGCTCAATCAATTGATGACAGCGTTTCCAGAACATGTTCCTTCGCTCGCTTGGTACTGCAAAGGCGTGATTGTGTTGATGGAAGGCGATAGTTTACTCGCGCAGCGATACTTTCATCGTTTTTTGAGAGAAGTCAGAAAAGATCCCGAGCCGGTGGTGAGTTCTGAAATTTTGACTCCCGATGAGAAAGAAGCCCGAGGGTGGTTATCGCTTGCGCTGACGTTGCACACGCGCGGCAAGTACCGTCGTGCTGAGTGGTTGGCGAATCAGCTTCTCAATAAGTATGGCTCACAAGAACTAAAGAGCATCAATGGTACGCTTTATTTGTTAATCGGAAATATTGAAGAAGGGCGTGAAAATTACACAAAAGCCCTTGAGTGGTTTCACAAAGCTCATTCGGCTTTCATGAAAGAGCACAATTGGTATTATTACTTAAGGGTGCTTTGGGCTTACGCTCGAATCGCACGACTGCAGCAAAATTTTGTGCAGGCAAATTGGTATCTTGATTTGGTTGAGCAAGCGACACAAGACAGCGAATTTGGAGAACTTCGAGCCTACATCGCCTCTGAGCGCGAAGCTCTTGAAAGCGACGCGGTTGACCTTTTGATCGATTACCGAAGTGGCATCGTTCAGACTCGAGAAGGGGGAGAAGTAAAACTGGGTAAGCAGTTTGTGCTTCTCGATATTTTGGGTGAGCTGGGTAAGGCGCACGAAAAACAGGGCGAAGACGATGATCGAGGTCTTTCTAAGGCTGAATTGATTCAGCGGGTTTGGAAAGAAAAATACCGACCCGATACCCATGACAATAAACTTTATTACAACATCAATCGGCTCAGAAAAATTCTTGAGCCTGATATGAAAAATCCAAAGTACCTTCTCAACTGGAAAGAGGGGTACCGTTTGGGACCAGGGTTACGAGTGCAAGTCGTTAAGAGTGTCGAGGGTGCAGCGGGGGCTGATCACGAGTCAAAACGTAGGGGGGGGGCGAAATGAAAATGAAGTTCATCGGTATTTCGGTTTTATGGGGAATGGCTATTCTAGGTAGCGGAGTGGCGAGCGTTAATGCGGCTGAGACCACGGGGGTCGATAGAAATGGCACCGTGCCTTTTCCGTTCACCACCAGCAATCAGTTTGTTGAGCTAGCCAACGGAGAGACTTATTGGCTAACCGGCATTGTGAGGCAAATTGCGGGGCAAACTTTTTTTGAGATCGACTTTGAATCGTCGCCTTGGCTCGCTTCGCGAATGCGAAGGTCTAGTCCCATGTACCGGGTCGAGTCGGTGAGTAACGTGCCGACTTGTTACACCAAGAAAGATTGTCATTCTCTCGGTCACGCCTACAAAGACGAGTATGTGACTATACTGGCTAGAGCCCATTGGAGTGGCTGTAAGATGACGGCTTCTGGTGATGCGACGATTGACGTGAGTATCGTACCGCTTAGCTCACCACAGCTTGAGTATTATCACCGGTAGGTCGGGTGCTAGGTGTTGTGCAAACACCATGCTCCTATCGTTTTGATTAGAGCGGGCCTCGCTACCAGATGACTTCTGTGTGAATAAAACAACGTCCTCGCCGCCTAAAATCCGTTTCAATATCTGACTTAGCTAGGAATCTCATTCTTTCTTTGAACTCGCCATCCCTGGCTCACCCGTATCGCGCCTACGGGCGCGAACGCCTCCGCTTACGGGAGGCCCAAAGAAAGAATGAGATTCCTAGCTAAGTCAGATATTGAAACGGATTTTAGGTGGCGAGGACGTTGTTTTATTCACAGTGCCAACACGTTAGCTTGGCTGCGTGAATGCGGCTTGGCCAAATTCTTTTTTCAGCATTTGCCCGGTGATAGAGTTTTCGATTTCGATTAATCGAGTGGGTGAGCCTTGGGCGATGATTTCGCCTCCTTTTTTTCCGCCATCGGGTCCGAGGTCAATCACCCAATCGGCTGTGGCAATCACATCGAGGTGATGCTCAATCATGATGACGCTTTGCCGTGAGTCAACGAGGTCATGAATCACATCCATCAGACGTTTGATGTCTTCAATGTGTAGACCGGTGGTCGGCTCGTCGAAAATATAAAGTAGGTTTTGCCCTAACTTATCGTCGAGCGTTGAGGCAATTTTCAGTCGCTGGCTTTCGCCGCCCGAGAGGGTTGTGGCACTTTGACCGAGCTGAAGGTAGCCAAGGCCCACTTCTCGAAGTACCGCGAGTTTTTTTCTCAGTACTGAATTGTCGATGAACATCTCGTAGGCTTCATCAATCGTGGTGTGTAGCAATTGAGAAATGTTCTTTTTTCGATAAGTCACATCGAGTACGGCTTTTTTAAAACGCTCACCATTACATTCTTCGCAAGGAAGTTTCACTTCTGCCATGAAGTGCAAGTCGTAAGACACCTCGCCTTCGCCCTTGCAGACTGGGCACCGTCCGCCATCGACGTTGAAAGAAAAATGCTGAGCCATGTACCCGCGTTTCAATGACAGGGTTTGGTTCGCGTAGATTCGTCTGACTTCATCCCAGGCCTTAAGGTAAGTCGCAGGATTTGAACGCGAGTTTCGCCCAATGGGTGATTGATCAAGTAAGACCACGCCCGAGAGTTGTTCGGCGCCGTAGAGCTGGTTGAAAACGCCTGGGGGTTCAGTCGACTGATCAAATATTTTTGAAAGTGCGCGGTAGAGCGTTTTATGAACCAAGGTACTTTTGCCGCTACCTGAGACACCGGTCACGACGACAAAGCGATCAAGCGGAAATTCGACGTCGATATTTTTCAGGTTGTTCTCTCGGCAGCCTTTGAGGGTGAGAGAACGTTTGAAATCACCCCGCAACGTTCGAGGTTTGTGGGTTGGAATTTGTCCGGACAAGTAACCGCCAGTGAGTGAATCAGGGTGGCGTTCGATTAGCGTGGCCGGCCCCGCAGCAACGATCTCGCCACCTTTTCTGCCCGCGTTTGGCCCGATCTCGACAACCCAGTCAGCTGCGCGCATGACTTGCAAGTCATGCTCGACAACGACGACGGTATTGCCTTGGTTGCGTAAGCGCTCGAGAACGCGAATGAGGCGCTCGGTGTCTTTGGCGTGTAGGCCTATCGAAGGTTCGTCTAAAACATACAACGTGCCACACAAGCCATTGCCTAACTGCGTGGCGAGGTTGATGCGTTGAAATTCGCCGCCTGAGAGGGTTTTTGTGGGGCGCGATAGGGTGAGGTAACCCACGCCCACTTCGTCAAGAAACGCGAAGCGCCGACGAACTTGATAGAGTATGTCTTTGGCGATTTGCTGTTCGCGAACATTGAGATCAAGTTGATTTAACCAAGTGAGGGTTTCAGTGATCGGTAGTTCGTGGGCTTCGCTAAAGTTGAGACCTCCGACTTTTACGTAAAGGGCTTCGGGTTTTATTCGGGCACCCTGACATTCAGTGCAAGTGATTTGCGTTTGGTACCTTCTGATGAAAACGCGAATGTGAATTTTATATTTCCATTTTTTGAGTTCTTCAAAACAAGCGGAGATACCCGAAAAAAGCTTTCGGGCAGGTTTATCGGTTTCAGGTGGCCCATCCCATAATAATCTCTTCTGAGTAGGAGTGAGCTCTCGGTAGCGTTTTGTAATGGCGATGCCATTTTTTTCAGCAAACCTGAATAGGTCGTCTTGCCATTCAGAAAAACTAGGCTTTGAAAACGGATCTATCGCTCCTGCCCGAAGGGTTTTTGAAGGGTCGGGTACGACGAGTGCTTCGTCGAGTTCTAAGGTGAATCCGAATCCGTTGCAGTGAGAACATGCCCCCATGGGTGAGTTGAAAGAAAAAAGCAGGGGTTGAGGTTCTTGAAATTCTTTCTTGCAAGTCGAGCAGGCAAATCGGTCGTCAAATGAGTGAACTTCGTTTGTGCCGAGATCGGTGAATCGTACGTTGCGCTCACCAATTTTGAGTGCCTGTTCAATCGAATCACGAACTCGACCGCGAGTCGATTCGTCAAGCTCACCACTAATCTTGAGCCGGTCAATGACGACTTCGAAGGTGCCGACAATGAGTGATTTGTCTTTCTTTGCTCGTCTAATGGCGTCGAAGGTGGGTGAGGCTTGGGGCTGTGGATTGTCCTTCTGCTTTGTCTGTAATTCGGCCTGTAATTCTTCTATGTCCAGTATTTCGTAAAGGGTACCGTGTCGGTACATAACTCGGGTGTAACCTTGTTCTCTGACAATCTGAAGCCAGCTCTCAAGTGAAAGCGAGGTTGCGGCCTTAGAGGGGTCGGTTTTTGACCGACTTTTTGCTTGCCCCTTCAATTGAGTTTTTTTCGATGCTGATGTGGTTTTTTTGTGGCTGGTGTTACCCGAGGCGAGCGGCACAAATGAAAAGGCAGTAGGGGCGGTGATGGCGCCTTTGCGTTCAGGTAGCCATTTAATAGCCCATTCGATGATGGTGTCTGAGTTTGAGGGTTTGACCTCAGTCTTACAGTTAGGACAGTAGACTCGACCTGCGCGAGCAAACAAAACGCGAAGGTAGTCAGAGACTTCGGTTTGGGTGCCGATCGTGCTTCGAGATCCCATAACTGAATTTTTTTGTTCAAGCGCAATGGCCGGTGGAATGTTCTCAACTCGATCAAGATCAGGCTTCGGCATTTTTTCAAGAAACTGCCGAGTGTAAGTTGAAAGGCTCTCGATGTATCGCCGCTGGCCCTCGGCATATAAGGTGTCAAAGGCAAGCGAGCTTTTGCCGCTGCCGCTAAGGCCGGTGATGACGGTGAGTTTTCGAGCCGGAAATTCAACCGAAATGTTCTTGAGGTTGTTTTGCCTGACTCCGATTAGCCTGATTGGAAATTCTGGTGGTGCTTTTGGTTGCATGAGACTTGGACCACTGTAAAAAGGTTAGTCAGACTTGTCTAGTGTGAATCTCAAGGTAGGGTCTGGGGTAATTAAAAGTTCTAATGAAATCAGCCAGTTGGCCGAGGTTGCTTTAGCGCGGGTAGAAACGAGGTTTGGCACTGCAATTGCTCATGTGGCAGTCAAGTTGAAGGAGTCAAACAAGTATGAAGTGGTTATGGTTTATTTGTGGATCGTTTGTCGGAGCAACGACTCTGTCATTAGCACTCGCTGCAGTTGATACTACTGGCGCTGCTAATCAGGGAGCTTCTGGGTTATCTGAAATTCAAGTGCGTAAGCAGGCGCCCATCAACTTTGATGATGATTTGCGATCTCTCTCGATTCGCGAAGAAAATTTTCATGAAAGATTGCCAGGCGGATCACAGGCCAAGCTTCGTAAAAAAGCTCCTAAGGCGGTTTCACTATCAGCGCCCATGAGTCGCTCGGTAGTCGTCTCTAAAACGATGGTTTCGAGTGATGCTGATCGCGATGGAATCACCAGCCCATCAGCAATGATAGTCAACTCGGCTGCTTCGTCGGTGGTTGGCTCTCAGACGTTGGTAGCAGATCCAGTGCGTACCCAAGAGCAAGACCACGTGAGCGAAGGTGCTGAGGTACCACGAGGTTCTAATGAAGTGCCGCTAGATAAAAACAACAGTTACGTGCCGGTAGGCAAAGCGTTTAAACGCATGTAATTCAGGTGCCACCCAGGTGTGGGAGTCTGAAAAAAAGATTTTAGATTGTTAGAAAAAATTTGCCCCCTGGTTGCCAATCGAATTTTACGATTGGCAACCAGGGGGGTTTTGCGTTTTGGCATTTGAAGCGCTTTTCAACTTTTATTGGGTTCTTCATGTAACTCTTCATGTAACTCTCCTGTGGCTAACGAATCGACAGGATTCAGTAGTCGGCCTGGAAAAACCACATTCTTTTAGAACCCCGGACTGAAAGAAATCGGACCAAAATGTTGCGCTTATTGCGGCGAAAGTGCGTATTGGCCCCGGCTAAGACGAAAGAAGCTATTGAGATTGTTGGGTCTTCGCCCAGTGAAAAACTGGTTTGTCTGTACCTCGACTGGTTTGAGGTAAAGTAGTTGACTCGAATTGTTTGTTATTGATCTTGCAACTCTTTCTCGGGTGAAGCGACTTCGGGCTATTACTTTGACGCGGCGCACCGTTTCTGGTTTATGTGCTCTCAGAGAAAGCTCAAAAAGAGCGAGATGGTGCAGAGAGTATACCCTGAGCGGTTGAGATTGACCAGAGTACCCAGAGTACCCGGAGTACAACGAGGAGGATTTAAAAATGATTAAGCAGTTAACTATTCTAGAACGTGGTGTGATTGGTTGTGCGAATGCCCTAGTGGTTGGACTATTGTTTGCTCCGACTCTTGGTCATGCTGATGCCAAAAATTGTTTCGCCGGTACCAACCACAAACACCTCAATGGTGGCGGATTGGTTGATGATTCAGCTGAAGTCGATGCCTCAGTTTTTGTGGGCCCAAAAGCAGCGATTAAGAATTGCGCAATTGTTAAAGGCAACGTGAAACTCACAGGCGAAAACGTGATTAAAGATTTTACGGTTGTTGACGGCAGCGAAGGTGGCGAGATTGTTTTGAGTGACAGCGCCTGGGTTCAAGATACCGCAATGGTGAGTGGCAAGGTTGAACTTTCTGGCAGTGCGCTAGTTAAAGATCAAGCGCGAGTAAACGGCAAAGTGAAAATTTCTGGAGTTTCAAATGTCGTTGAGCACGCCGTGATCGATGGCTCGATGACTGGCACTGGAGTTGAATTGAACGGCCCTGAAGTTAACGTGGGCGGATTTTCTCAAATTAAAGATAACGCGAAAGTGTTAGATTATGTTTTGATTCGAGATTCGGCTCAAGTCACGGGCAACGCAACTGCGAAGGGTAACTCAAAGTTGTTCGGTTTTGCTCTATTGACCGAAAATGCACTTTTGACTGATTCAGCGATTTTAGGCGGACATTCAATCACCAGCGGTAAAGCTCAAGTGGGTGGTCAAACTATCGTGAATGGCCGAGCACACATCACCGGTAGCGCATCTTTGTTTAAAAAGAAAAGTTACTACCGCGGTACTGAAAATTAGACACTGAGACTAGATTTGATAAAAAAGTTTCGAGGGGTAGACGAGGGCTCGGCGGTCAAGAAGACTGCGGCCCTCGTTTTTTATTTTCATCGTCACCATTTCAAACCTTGTTTTTCTAAAACTTCACCCCTACCATTTTGTCTTATGACAAAAAAAATGATGAACAAGGCTGTGAGTCAAACAAAAATAATCAAAACCGCCTTATTTTTAACTGCGGTTTTGGCGTTTTCTTTAAGCCACTCGGTCGAAGCCAGAGAGGTTAAGGCGACACTTGGTGTCACTTCGGCGCTACCTCATTTAGATTTAGAAATGAGTTCAGTTGAACTGGCCCAGATTTTAGAAGCTCGCGAGGGTGCGATATCGGTCGAATCAGAATTTTTTTCTCAAGCTGACTCTATCAAGGGTTGGTTAGCAGTTGGCAAACGAAACCTCGAGTGGATTGATCAGATTAATCGAAATCGTCCACCAGAATCTCAACTAGAACTCAGTTCACCGGCGTTGACTGTAGGCATTCCTATCGAGACGCCCAATGAGAGCGGTCGAAAAATCTTGGGTGAAAAGATTGATTCGTTGACCGCGGCGCTGCCCGATTCCATCAAGTCTGTGGTCTTGATGCCGCAGTCAAGTGATTCACTCAATTCGGCATTGCAGAACGAAGTTCCTGAAGGAATGTCAGACGAAGAGTTCTTAGGGGTTGTTCGAAAAATTGATCGGCTCTATCAAGGTTGCAGTCGTTGGTTGCTTCAAGAGCCTTATCTCTGGCAGTATGGATCACTTCAATCGATGGACATTCGAGGGTACTATTTCTTGTCAAAGAATCCCGATCAAACGGCTCTAAAATTGAATTCTTTTAAAACCTTGAGCGAAGCCGAACAAAAACAAATTAAAGAATGGCTCGTTTCGATGTGTCTTAACGGCAGCGCCTTTGGGGGTGCCACCCAGGCGTCATGCCTTGGTCAAATCGACCAGGCTGTGAAGCGTGAGGCACTTCTCAAATACTATCAATCAAAATTGAATATTTCGAAATCCAAGTACGATTCCTTTTTTAATATTGAAAGCACGAGAAGCGACTTGGTCTGGAGTGGGGCAAACGCACAAACGTTGAGTGCTCCGTTTCGAGCTCCAGTGAGCGGCCCTCAAGGGGGTGCCTCGGGTGCCGAGGCTGTCAGACAGTGGCTTCAAACTAATATCGAAGACGAGTGGCATTTTCAAGACTGGGCCTTGAAGCTGGTATTCAGTGATCACGCGGCAACTGAAGTCGTGTTTGAAGCCGGAGCCACTCCGCACGTGAATGGCCTCAGTGGTGATACCATTACCATGGATGCCAACCGGCCCATTCAAGAGTATTCAAGCCGTTGGACGATTCGGCATGAGTACGGGCACACCTTAGGGTTTCCTGACTGTTACATCGAGTACTATGACAGAGCGCGCGAGGTGATGGTGAACTATCAAATCGATGTCGATAACCTCATGTGCAGTCGAAAAGGGCATTTGCAGCAACGACACTACGATGAGTTGAGGCGCCATTATTTTGTCACTAGCCAGTGAGTTGAAGGTTACCGTACACTGTTTGTAGAGGAGCTCGCTAGGATGGCGAGAGTTTCATTTATGAGCACGAAGGCGAATTCGCGGCCTATGAAGTTAGGTCAAAAGAAAAAACAGCAACCCAAATTACCCGGAGTGATTGAAACCCAATCGACTGCGACAGATTCGAATACGGATCTTGAAGACGCCATTTCTTCGCTTTCGGTTTCGATCTGGGCCCTAGAAGAAGGTGGCGAAGAATTGGTTGAAATCAGGTCACAACTGAATGAGCCTGAAACCTTACAGCAAGGCAGGGATTCTCACACTTCTCAAAATCGGAAAGAAGACGAAGAAGCGCCTGCAGCTTCACTTTTGCCGGACTCGTCAATGATTGAAACTACGAAGAAGTGAAAAACCTTGAAATGAGCCGATTTCTTCGATTTTGACTTCTACTTGTTGACCTGTTTTTAAATCTTTAACGAGTACAGCGCCTCGCTCAAGCTCAGTTTCTGCAAATAGAATCACAAATCGCGCTTCGTGCTTGGTCGCTAGTTTCAATTGCGAACCGAACGACCCCACTTCAAGTGGAGTAATCACCCTAAGCCCTTTTTCTCGAAGATTGGCTGCAATCGTTTCGGCTAATGCGCGGTTTTCAATTTTTGGAAGGCTCACAAAAACATCGGTTGACGATTCAAACTCAGGCAGTAATTTGTGGGTTTCTAAGAAATGCCTCAACGTGACGTCGCCCATTCCAAAACCCACGCCCGATAAAGTGTGGTTTCCGAATAAACCCACCAGATTGTCGTAGCGGCCGCCACCGAACATCGCTCGACGATTTTCAGGTGACGTGTCGTAAAGCTCGAATACGGTGCCAGTGTAATAATCAAGCCCACGCATGATCATGGGGTCAAAGGTAATTTCTTTTCCTTGGCGAATTCCTGATTGTTCAAGAAGCTCAAAGAGCTGGGTCAGTTCGGTAACTCCGTCGCAGCTGACGAGTTTTTGAATTGCTGCAAAATCAGAGTGAAAAAAAGTTTCCATCTGGTCGCGTTTCGAAACATCGACCCCGATTTTATTTAGCCATTCACTGTAAGCTTCTTCGCCAATTTTGGCTCTCGCGTCGAGAGCTTTGGTGACTTGAAGAGCCGCTTCGGCTGATAATCCAAGCGTATTTTTGAAGAAGTGATCAATGAGTTTGCGGTTATTCACCCGAAGTGAAACGACTTTCTCACCGCCAAAGGCTTTCATGAGGTCAAAAGCCAGCTTGAGAATTTCAGCATCAGCCAATAGGCGATCACCACCGAGTACATCGACGTTGAGTTGCCAGTGTTCGCGAAGCCTGCCACGTTGGGGGCGCTCGTAGCGCCAAAGGTTGGGTATGCTAAACCAACGAATGGGTTTAGGTAGCTCATGAATTTTCCCGGCTACCATTCGAGCGAGGGTTGGGGTCATCTCAGGCCTGACGGCCATTTTTCGCTCGCCGCGGTCCATGAGCCAATAGAGCTGTTGGTTGACGATTTCTTCGCCAGATTTTGCAGCGTACAGCTCAAAAGGTTCTAGCATGGGGCCATCGTATTCTTGATAGCCATACCGAGAAACCGCAGCACGCATCTGATTAAACATCCATTGTTGAATGCGCATATCGGCTGGATAGAAATCTCGTGTGCCTTTGTAAGGCTGCGTAGACAGACTCATTTGGGTTCCTCTTTAGAGTTAACATAGCCCAATTGGCCAAGTTGATAAAGAGGTTCTTAGTCAGGGGCTATTTGATTTAATTCGAGTCAGGTGGGGCCCTAGGCGCTTTCGGTACCCAAAATCTGAAAACACTGTGAGCTGAGATACAGAGGTAAACTAATTAGTTCAAAATCGACACTCTTACGACCTTCGGATGTGATCACCTCGTGCTGTACGTGCAAAGTTGAAGGGGGGTTGGCGTCGAATCGTAAAGCCCTCTTAGATTTTTTCAGAGCCATGAATTGGTGCAAACTACGTAAAGAACCACTCTTGCCTGACTTGACTTCAATCGGAATCATTTCGCCGTTGAATGCCGCGACAAAATCGACCTCTGCGTTCGTTGTCTTGGTTTCACGCAGCCAATACACCAGACCTTGGTCTCGCCATTTATCTGCTGAAAGTAAATTTTGAAGCACTACCTGCTCGGCGATAGGTCCGAATGAAATGAGTTCGGTGCTTTGTTCTCGTGATTCTAGTTCATTGGGACCGACCCCTAACTCCTGATTCATCAAACCGACATCAAGAGCGTAGATCTTGTAAATCAAGTCGTTTATCCCTGATGTGAGTGGTAGGTGGGCACAATCGCTATGAAAAATCTTCTTAGTCACTCGAGCTTGATGCAAAAGGTCTAAGGCTTCTCTTAAGTCACGCGACTGAATCTCGGGATCTAAAGCCGAATATTTTACTTTCTTACCAACCTGAGCGGGGATCTTGTCAAAAATGCGCTGAATTCTTTGAAGTTTTACCCCTTGTGCATATTTTGAAAAATCGTCTCGATAGGTATCGGTGATAGAACGATGAATCTTCTTTACGCGCGAGAAATCGCGGTATTTTGCCCAAATTTTTACGGCTTCAGGCATGCCACCAATACAGAAATACTCGCGCAGAAACCTCAGCAGCATTTCATGAATAGTCAGCGGAACGCTCTCGCCGAGTCGATAGTGATAGATGAAATCTGCCAATTTCTTTTGGTTAAGCGCCAGCAAAAACTCACAAAAATTCATAGGCGAAACATAGTGGTATTGAATTCTGCCTACTGGTACTGAAATTCTTTTATCGTTGAGTGCAAAATCTAAGAGCGAACCCGCCGCAATCACATGACAGTTGGGATGTTCTTCGTAAAAATAACGAAGACTCTCGATCGCTTGTGGAGTCTTCTGAATTTCATCGATGAACAGAAGGTGTTTTTTGTCGTTCAGATCGATATCTAGGCTGAACTCTAAACTTTTTTTGAGATCTGAAAAATTAGATTCCTCAAATATTTTTTGAAAACGCTTTTCTTTTTCGAGATTGATTTCGACCAGTTTAAGAGGCGATTGGGCCGCAAACAATTTCACTAAACTTGATTTACCGACTTGTCTAGCCCCTCGAAGCAGTAGGGGTTTTCGCTCCCCAGGGGGGAGTGTGCTCCAGTTGTTTAAATCATTCAAACTCTCTCGAAAGGTTAGTTGATTAAGAGAGACCCCATTATTAGTCATATCTGATTAATAATGACCCCATTTGTAATCAAACTGCAAGTGATTTTTTTGGGTACCACGGAGGTGATGATGAGGCACTGGTGTTCATCGATGGCTAACTCGCTGATTGCACAGGCGTAAAAAATTTGATTGCCCCCCCTTATTCTTGACTGTACTAAGTTGGTCGGTTATTGGTTGTCTATCAAATCGGAGATCGTTTCTTATGACAAAATTTAAGTTAGCTCATTCGTTCGCTATCGCTTTCGGTGTTGTCTATTCATTAGCCTGTTCGGGCGTGACTGGCGCCGCCCAAGTTTCTTTCGTCGACGACCTGCGTGGGCAGTGCGCTCAGCTAAAGAGTACCGACCTTGAAACGGCCGCAATTCTTAGCGCTAAGCGTAGAATGGCCGAAAAAGACTACCAGAAAATGCGTCAAGCGAGCGATACGATGAAAGAGTCGATTCAAGTTGAATACGATGAGAGTCGTGATGTTTCATCAGCTGCACTGAGTGGTGTTTTTATAGTTTTCACGCTAAATCTAGCTGTGTTGCGGGTCGCAAAGTATTCTGTTATTGAACGCATTTATGAGTGGCGAAGCCGAGCTTATCAAAACCTCATGGCTAAGTGGACTCAGGTGACCTGCCCAGGGTTTCATTAGAACAAATTAAGTAGCAAAACCGCTTTTCGTTGATTGGATCTGGCAAGAGCAGGTGTTTGGCGAGGTAACCACTGAGCCGCGAACATGGGCGCACGATTGACCAGTGCCTCTCAGTGTGGTACACTTTACACATGAAACGTACAAATCTTGTGCTAAACGAAGAGTTACTAAAAGACGTCACCCGGCTCTTAGGTGCCAAGACTTACTCTGCAGCAGTGAACCAGTCACTTGAAGAGACCATTCGGGTTCTCAAGATTCGTGAGCTCGCTGGGTTTATTGGAAAAGAGGTTTGGGAAGGCGACTTGAGTCAAATGCGAAAAGATCGCAATACGAAAAGACCAAGCAATAAGAAAAATAGAAAATGATACTGATCGATACCTCGGTTTGGGTTGACCTACTGGGGAAAGCAAGGCGGTTTTCGATTACCCAGGCACAGCTGATGGAGGTAGCCACGTGTAACCCCATTGTTCAGGAAGTTTTGCAAGGAATCAGCGGTGACCTGGCCTATCGCAAAATAAAAGATGCGATGCTTTCATTTCCACTCCTCTCACCAGAAATGAATCAAGAACTCTATTTGGAAGCGGCAGAGATTTACAGAATAGGGCGAAGGCGGGGACTTACCATTCGCTCGTCTGTTGACTGCCTCATTGCCGCAATCAGCATTGAAAATGATGTAGCCGTATGGCATGCCGACCGCGACTTTGAAGCGATCGCAAGATTTACGAAACTGAAAGTTTACTCGAAGATCTAGGTCGACTTTACTTATGAGTCTGAATCCACCTCAGCTTCTTCATGCGTAAGAAATCTGAATCGAGAGAGTAAAGTTCGCCGTGATGTTCGGCGCATAGGGCGGCGATCAGTAAATCAGCAAACCCAAATCGCTGCCCCTTGGCGGTCGCCTCGACTGCCCAATTGTAAATGGTGTTCCAGGTTTTAGCTGAAGGCTCGTATCGAGGCAGGGCTGATAAGATTCGCTGAAACCTTTTCAGTTCTTGAGCGCGAATGCCCAGTAAAAGCTCAATCCATACGGGGGCGGCCAGGGCAATTCGGTCATCTTCGATGAGCCCATGAACTGAGGCTACGAGCGCTGCATCTGTGCCTCGAAAATAGGCGATCCATACCGAAGTATCGACGAAAACCATGGGGCTATTCATTCTGGTTACTACTCACTCTGTTGATTGGCTCACTTCTTTTTTTTCGAAGGTGCGGAAGTGCGGCGCCGCGACTGCGTTAGGTCAATGTCTAAATGTACTTTGCCAGCTAGGTTCTTTAATTCGTCGAGTCTGCGTTTTCTAATCAACTCTTGAAGTGACACAATAATCGTGTCGGTTTTCGACTTAAATCCAAGGAGATCTTGGGCTTCTTGAAGGAGACTTTGCGGAATATCTAAAGTCGTACGCATACAATTATACTACTATTGTATGTTTTAAGATGCAATAGTAATCGCTAAATTGGCATTTGTCGCTACGAAAACAGGGGGTCGTTACGCGGTCACGGTACTAGCCCCGATCTTTCGGTAAAGTAGGCCTCTTGAGGCCAGGTTTCTTCTTGATTTCACTAAGCGCGACCTTCAAGGCCGTTGCTAGTTGAGGGTCTTCATTTTTGGCGTAGTGCTCAGGCGTGATCTCAACTTCGATATTAGGGTCAGTGCCGTGGTTTTCAACTTTCCAACCGACATCGGTGAACCAATGCGAAAACTCAGGCTGCGTCGTGAAGCTATCGTCGACGAGTTGGTTGCGTGGCCAGATTCCGATGACTCCGCCCCAGGTTCTTTTTCCGATTAATGGGCCCAGGTTAAAGAGTTTAAAACAATGAGAGAAGATGTCGCCGTCAGAGCCTGCGTTTTCATTGGTGAGAGCAACCATGGGGCCGGCTGGGGCTTCACGTGGGTAAGAGGTGGTTCCGAACCAGCGGCTAAATAAATACCCCACGCGTTTTCGGGCTAATTTTTCAAGCAGTAAGCCCGAAACAAATCCGCCACGGTTGAACCTCACATCAATGATCAAGCCTTCTCTATCAAATTCACTTAAGTAACTGCGATGAAATTCGGAATACCCCTCAACACCCATGTCGGGTATGTGAATGTATCCCAATTTTCCTTTTGAATTTTCATGCACCCAATTTCGATTACCCTCAACCCAGTCGCGGTAAATGGCATTGCGCTCGCTTAAAATAGTGCGAACGGCGATGTGTCGAATGTTTTTCTTTTTCTGGTCGGCAATCGTTAACCAGAGTTCGTCGCCCGCGCGGTGAACTAACGCTTCATTGGGGTGTGAGAGTTTCGATAAGTCGCGTCCGTCAATTTCTAAGAGTAGATCGCCTGGCCTAACGGCGACCCCAGGAATTCTGAGTGGGCTCGTGGCTTCGGGCATCCAGGTATCACCCTTGAGAATGTGCGAAATCTGCCAAGCTTTCTGCTTAGCATTCCATCGAAGGCGGGTGCCTAGAAATCCCATTTGATAAGAAGGAGGCGTTCGGTAGTCTCCGCCCATTTCATAGGCGTGTGAGGTTCCTAAGTCTCCTTGCATTTCCCAAATCACATCTGAAAGTTCAGAGCGAGTGGTGACTAATTCGGTGAGTGGAAAGTACTTTCTGAATGTGTTTGTCCAGTCAACGCCCATGAGTTTCGGATTCCAAAAATGGTCACGCTGCAAGCGCCACGCTTCGCGAAACATTTGACGCCACTCTTTGACGGGTTCAACTTGAATCGATACTCGTGTCAGGTCGATGCGGCCCGTTTTGCGATTGAATCCCTGGTCGCTCATGTCGGGCTCTTCGTTATTTTTGAGAAGTCTGAGCTCAGCGTAGTTGCCAATGAGTACCCATTCGCCGTCGTGCGAAGTTTGTAGAAGGTCGACGGCGTCGGCGAATAGATCCCAACGACGTTTTTCAAAATCCCAGGCTTCGATTTTTCCGATCGGTGGCCCCGGGTCTAGGTAAGCACGTGGATTATAGGTCGACACGGGTTCTCTCAAAAACAGGGCTTTGCCGCGTAATCCGGCGCAAGCCAGATACCGACCCTCTGGAACTGGAAATGGTTGAGTGCGTTCGTGAATGCCCGCAAAATCAATTCGAACCGGAGCCAAAAACGGCTGTTTTGGTTCTTTCTTTCGAGAGCGTTTTTTTGGGGGGTGAGCTTGAAATAACGGGGGATCGTTCGGTAGCGGTGAGAACGGACTTCGCTCGTTAGCTTGCAAGGTAATCAAGTAAGGCTTTGCCCCGCGCGGAAATCCAAGATCGAATTGCAGGGTGTCCATGACCGGTGAGAACTCGCGGTACGAAAGAAAATACAGATACTTACCGCTGGGGTCGAAGCTTGGGCACTGATCGCGACCGACTGCCGTGGTGGCTCTGAATATTTTGCGTTCAATGATATCGAGAATCTCGATCACGCTCAGTTTTTCACTCAGTGATCGATCAAACGCCAGGTAGCGGCCGTCGGGTGACCAAGAAAAATCTGAAATCGGCTCAAACTCAACTCTCAGTACGATATCGGCAGCGGCCTTGAAAATGTCGATTAAAATGAGTTCGTTTCGATGATTGGTGGCGGCGAGGTACCTGCCTGCGGGCGAAGCCTTGAGACGGGTGATTCGACCCAGGCCCTTGAGTTCGATTGAAACCGTAGTGCTCTGAGACACCGAGCTTTTGAAGCGAAGCACTTCATGACCGGCGATGGTTTCGAGGTTACCCTTTTTTTGCCAGTTATCAAATTCGACATCAGCAATCCAAACAGTGCCATCATCAGGAATTTTTCGTTCGAGTTTGCCAGAAAAACTGCGAATCGAAGTGGCAAGACGAGAACGTTCACCTTCGTGATCGAAAATTTCGGTGACCGGGCCATCCCAAGGGTTCATTCGATAGATTCTGCCCCGCGCGGTGAGTACAAAATCACGAGCGTCTGAAGAAAGGTCGAGCGATTCGTAGTACTCGGCACCGTAAGCAAATTTTCGACGCGATTGAGTTTTGGGTCCAGAGTACGCGATCGGAATTTCAAAGATTTCAAATGGCACATCAGTGGTAACCTGCGGTTGCTGGGTGGGGCTACGCGAAGTCTTTGGGCGAACTCTCGATTCTAATTCAGCAAAAAATAAGCTACCGCCGCATTGGTAAACAATGTGAGTGCCATCAGAGTGCGGCGTTCTGACGTAGAATTCATCATGAAAAGTGTGCTGCTCAATGTCTGAACCGTTGGGCTCACAAGAAAAAAGGTTTCCGTTGCCTTTGTGGTCTGAAATGAAGAAAAGGCGCTCATTTACCCAAAAAGGCCACGCGAGGTTGGCTTCTTTGAGAACTGAATGACTTTCAAATAATCTACTATATTTGTTTAATTTATGTTGCTTGACCCATATAGTGCCAACGGTGCCCCCGCGGTATCTTTTCCAAAACGAAGGGTCAAGGGTTTGCCCGCGCCTCAAAGCACACGAACCTTTCTCAGAATAGGCGGCTTGAATGGAAACAGCTTCAGGAATTTTTTCCCAATCGCCGCCTTTTACTGAGACGGTGTAGATCTGTCTTTGTGCTTGAAAAGCGGTTTCGGCTGAAGAGCTAAATAAGATGACGTCGTTGGATTCTTGGGATCCTTGTTTTTTCCAGCCGACTACTTGGCACTGTCCGAGAAACGTTAAGCGCCGGGCTTCACCACCAGAGGCCGGCATGAGGTAAACTTCGTGTTGGCCGTCTTCAGAGGCAGTGAAGGCAATCCATTTGCTGGTGCCGCCGTTAGGGGGAGAAAAAACGGGGTGACTGACTTGTGAAAGCCCAGAAGTCAACCGTCTGGGGGTGAACTGAAATCCTGCTTCTAGACGGTGTCTAGTGACGCTTTCGATCATCCATAGGTCATCTTCGACAACAAACGCCACACGGTCGTTTGAAATGGTGGGAAATCGAAAGTAACCTGACAAGCCCGAAAGGTTTGTTTTTTGACGCATATGATTTACTTTAACTTAGGATCTGTCTGTGTTGAAATTTAAATGTGACTGTTCCTCTGAAAAGTGAATTATTTTTGAAGGCTTTAGTTTGGGGTGTGCTCGCTTGGGCGTGTTTAGGTCGAGGTGCATTAGTTTTTGCTGAGAGCCCAACCAATGGCTCTGCGAGTATCACTTCGCTTGCGATGGGTGGTAATAACGTTGCGTTGCCCGTTGATTCTTTGTGCTTATTGCAAAATCCTGCGGGTTCGCCGCTCACTGCGGGAGGCACGGGGTTTATGGCGGCGACCCATTTACTTTCAGATAATCGAAACGATCGTCTGGGTCTGCTTTCTCCGATTCGCGTGAATAGTGTAGGGACCCACCTTCAGAGAGATGACTTTGGTCTGAACTTTGGATACGAATTCAGCCATTTAGAGCCTCAACTCGGGCCCGATAACTCAGTGGGCGCTTTAGGGTTTAAGGCGAATCGTGAATATCAGTTCGGAGGGGCTTATTATTTTAAGTCGCTGAGAACCAGCGTGGGTTTGTCTTGGGTTGGTAGACAAGTGGTTTTCACTGAGCCGAATCAGGCGACTCAGACAGTTTTAGTGCCGATGTCTCATCGAGCTCATGCTGGCGTATTGGTGTTCTTGCCGCGGCGCTGGTTTTTGGGATTTTCGGCTAGGTCTGACGAGTTGAACGCTGGGGTTTCGTATTGGCCAAATCGTTTTTTTCAAGCTCAGTTTGCAGTGAGAGAAAATTCTGGAAAGGGCTTTGTGCCGTCATTAGGCGTGAGTTACGAACCCTTGAGTTTGAGATTGTTTAAATTGCGAACTTTGGCTGGAACTTATCGCTCAACTGAATCGCAGGTGCACCTTACCACGGGGATAGAAGCGATTATCTCACTGGTAAAGCTCAGCGGCGGTTGGGACTTGGCCGCAGGGTACGCTCAAAAATCATTTTCGATTCAGATAGACTTTGAACTCTTGGCGAAGAAGTTAGGTTTTCTACCTTCGGGGGTGCCGGCGCCAGCCGGTGGAATTTTACCGAATGCTTTGGAATGGTCAGATGATTGGATGCCCACTGAGTTACAAGAAGATCCTGATAATGCTTTTCAGTCGATTGGTCCCAGTTTTGATGAAATCAAGGACTCGGTTTTAAGTCCGACTCATAAAATGGACAAAAAAATTGAGAATGGTTTTGAGAATGAGAAGAAAAACTTAAAAAAAGACCTCGATGAGTTCTAAATAACTCTGTCTAGGTACCTTCTGCCGCCACCTGAGTGATACTCAGGTGGCGGTAGGTACCTTGACAGAGTCTATTTCTTTTGGAGGAATTCGATCATGCGATTGCATTCGTCGGCAACGTCTTTAAAATCGTCTTTTGGTCTTAGGCGAATTCTTTGGTCGCTTTTGCCTTGTTGGATGTCTTTAAAAACGCGCTTAAAATGAAACATCGGGCCGGCTGTTCGGTGTGAGAGTATGACGCCAAACGCCGAGACGATACACATGAAAATCACTGAAAAGATCCCTAAATATAACAGAATCATATTGAGTTCGTGGTAGAGTTGCACCTTCACATTGTCTTCCATTGGGCTCATGTCGACCAAGATTAGATAGTTTTCTTTAATAAATGAATAAAAAATTAGAGCGTTTATGGTAATGAGTGAAATTCCAGTTGAGCTGATCCAAAAAACGTATTTAATTTGGTACTTCGGGTTGATTAAAAAATTGCTGAACTTTCTTTGGCTCTTTTGTTTAGCCTGAGTTTCTTTCATTTGGTGCAGTCTCCTGTTTGGCAGTTTTTTAAAATTTCACCGGAAGTGCCAGTGGTGGCGAGGTCCAGGTCTTCTTGGTTTTGGGTGATTCTTTTTTTTGCAATACTGATGTTAGACTGGGCTTTCATTCGGCTCGAATCAGCATCAGCATTGAGGCTCAAAAGGTAGGTTTCGTTGACATCAAGAATTTCAGTTAGTCTTTTTAATGTTTTCGTTAAAGTACTGACTTTTGTTTGAATTTCAGGCAATAGGCTGCAGTCTTTACAATCAAAACTAAAACACCATTGAGAAATTAAGGTCGAAAGCGCTACGGCTGTGAACAGGGTAACGGCTGTCTTCGGTCTTGGCTGGGTCAGTGGTGACACAGTTTTGGGTAAAAATTTCGACACAAACTGAGTTTAATCGCGAAACCCACCTTATCGCAATGGCCGAGTGACAAATATTCGGGTATAATTGAGAGAATGTGGGGCGGGGTTAAAGCCATTAGAAAAATTGCTATTTTGTTCTTTGTTGGCGCTATTGCCACTGTCTTTGGGGCGCCGGCACCAGAGGGACGGTGGATAGGTACGCAGCGAGAAATGATTAGGCGTTCTGAGCCTGATCGCTCGGCCTCTTGTGAGCTTATTAAAGAAGACGACTGTAATAGTAGTGGTCAAAGTTTTGAAAACAAGAGGCTGCAATCGGCAAGTGAGTCTGTGAGAAGTGCTATTGATGAGCTCTTAGATCCCCGGCAAAAGAAAACGCACAAACTCAAAAACTCAGCGGGCGAAGGAATTGGGCATTTTAATGAGCAACCTATCGAGTCAGATAGCGCCGGAATAGATAGCTTGAACTGCCAAACGAGTTTGGAGCGCATTTTTGAAGGCGGAATGAAGGGCAGCGCACGAATGTGCGTTGATAATCCTGTTGCCCGGTATTTACCCGGTATGGAAGACAGCTTTTTTGGAAGGGTTCATTATTTTGAAACCCAAGGACGCCCTAATCTAATTTCTCGGGGTATCGCTAGAGATGTCACGGCTTGTGTGAGTGACCGAATGCCACAATTCAGTTGTGGCCACAAAAATTCAACTTACAGTCTTCGGGTGACGGCTGATTCTATCAAAAACCTAATAGAAAATCAGATAAAAAGGTCTTCAAAACGTAAAGAAGGAGAATTATTTGCTTCAGGTCTTTTGAATGAAAATGCGCAGCAGCAGGTTTCAAAGCTGATTGAAAGTGATTGTGCGTTAGTCGCAAGAACATATGCAGCCGGTGTGTGTGATTGGCCGTATGATGAAGCCAATCGCCTGTTGGCTCGATCACAGTGTGCGCTCACTGACCAGGCCTGGATTGCCCAAGTTTGCAGCCGCAATGGCACAAAACGAGCCGAGTTATTGAGTGCCTATCTGAGTCTGGTCGAGGCGATCAAGCGAGAAACCCTGGGGGCACTGAAGGCTAAACCGCTTGTGGCGACGGTACCTTGCGTTCGGTTTCGAGATGATCAAGGAACGGTGCTTGATCCGAATCGCGAGTTTCCCGAAAACTGGAAAAACCCAAAAACCGCGCTGATGGTTTCATTCATACAGATGTCGAGCGACAAAGGAACCTATGTCTCTCATCATGGATTCATTACTTATGACGTCGCAAAAAAAAGGTTCATGCTCAATCACTCTACCGAAAGTGGTCAAGCGGGCGGAGGGTTTCAGCAATTTGATTTAGCTGATTACATCGCAAATTCAAAAAAATTTGGGGGCATGAATATTCTGGCGCCGGATGATCGGTAGGGACGAATAAGGCAAATGCTCCGCTTGCAAACTCTCAAGTTTGCGCCTATCGTTTCGAGAATCTATTATGCCATACTATAATGAAATTTTTAGCACTGATGGCCAAGTCCGACCTCATTATGAAAAAATATTTAACCACTGGAAAAAGCTAGCCCCAAAAAGACGTAACGAACTTCACACCCGTTCAAAGATCTTATTTTCTGGGGACTACGCGCAAGATTCGCTTCCTCGAATCCTTATCCAGAGTGAGTTCAAAATTTTGAGCCAAGGGGTCGAGCAGCGAGCACAGGCCATTCTCGCGTTTCTACAAGATTATTGTACAAAGGGTTCGAAGTGGAACCGCATCATGCCAGCGCACACGCTTCACACCATGATCGAACGCCATCACATGACTAATACTCTAAGAAAGCTGAGGCCTGAGCAAATTGCGTTTCCTTATGGTCCCGACATTATTCGTAACCGCGCTGGGCAATGGCGAGTCGTTGAAGATAGCGCCGGTATTCTTGGTGGCATGGGTGATTTGGTCAAAAGCCACAAGATTCTTTATCAGATGATTCCGAAGTTTCGAAATATTCTTAAAGTCGAATCACGGGGCGTTCATGATCCTTTAGAATATTACGCTCGTCTGGCACGCTATTATTGCGAAAAGGCTGCAGCTAATGGCGGCATTCCCTTACTTTACCTTCAACCTTACGACGTCGAACCCGATCAAGAAACTAGAAGACTAGCACAAATTTTTTCCAATTTAGGAATCAAATCAATCACCACCTCAAATCATTTACGAAAACTCGAGGTGAAAGAAGGTAGAAATAAGGGAATTTTTCTGAAATCAGCCAAAAAAAATGAACGAGTGGGTGCGCTCATTTTGCGAGCTTGGCCCGAGGGCCTCGATCACAGTGGATTTAGGTTTGACCTGGGTAAGTTATGGGACTCAAAAAATGGCGACTATCTTAACGAACTCACGCTCAATTTCGCTCGGGCTATCCGGCCCCTAGAGATGCCGTCGCTCACAGACGCGCTACGAGCTGGGCACACCTGGACGAATTTTTCACCAGGCGTACAGTTTGTGAATGATAAGGTTTTTGGGCTTTATGTCGATACGATGATTCGGCGCTACCTCAAGCAGACACCGATCATCGAGAGCATTCGGGCTAAGTCCGTGGCCACGCGGACCCAAAGATTCGGGTGGCGGTTAGATTCAACCGTGATTCGAAATCTTCGCCGAAGCCCTGAGCGTTACGTCATCAAGCAAGTCGATGAAGATGGCGGCTCTGGGGTTTGGATCGGCCAAAAAGAATCGAAGCGATCGCTGAGTGGGATCATCGAAAAACTAAGAGACGCTCCTCAGAAATTCATCGTTCAAGATTTTGAACATCTCTCGGTGCTTGATAATCGAATTGTCGATTTGAGAATTCATGCGCATGTCGACGCTGAGCAGATCATCGTGAGTAATACCCCCTGGGGTCGCGCGAACTGGATTCACGCAAACGGCAAGGTCAATATTTCGAGTAACGGCTTCACATCACCGGTGGTGGTGTTGCGAGAGGTGTAGTCGCTATGCTTCTTTCGTCTCAGTCGGAGCCAATACGCACTTTCGCCACAATAAGCGCAACCTTTTAGTTCAGTGTTGACCCTATCGTTTCACAACCTGCATAGACAATTATCTGGCTAACCGTTTAAAGTTGTTGGGTAATTACAAAAATATAAACGATGTAAAAAGCCAGTAATCTATTCTTGACAATGTGCGTCAATCACTGTAACGTCCGCCTTCGACTGAGGTACCCACACCCCCTCAAGAAGGAATTTTATGAAAATCGTTCAATTCAATTCGATTAGCCGTTTGCTCTTGGCAACCGTGATTTTGACAGCAGTTGGTTGCGGTCAGGCGACTCCACCCCCGGCCGCGCCCGCCGCCCCTGCAGCTCCAGCGGCACAAGCCCCTGTACCTGCGCCTTCACCTGTCCCGCCAGCCGTTGCCGGTATCGGGACTTGGGAGAATACATTGACTCCAGTTTATGGTTTTACCAAACGAAACACTTTGGTGGTTGAAGCTGGTAAACTGACTTCGACTCAGACTTGTGAACTTGCCCAATTTGCGGGAGCTCCTTATTCTCAATCGGTTTCAGTGACGGCAACCGCCTTAGTGACCGACAAAGAAATTCAAGTACAGACTTCGCAAGTCAACACCATCTTCATGGCTGGCTACTATCAGTGTATTGCTGAAATCTCGCCAGGAAATTGGGTTTACCGAGTTGAAGGTGATGTGCTTCACCTCAGCTACCCACAATACGGCACTATCGGCGCAGAGATCACGTTTAACCGTAAAAAGTAATTGAGATAAGTGAGTTTAACCTTCACACTCGAGCAAAGAAGCGAGTGTGACTGTCATGCCTACTTGGATTATTGTTGTCGGTCTTTTTACTAAACTCATTTTGGTGAGTCTCGTCGGCCTGTCGATCTGGTCGGTGGCCGTGATGCTTGATCGACGCCGACTATTTGATTCAAAAAAAACCATTTTCGAAGCTCGAGACCAATTGGAGAAAAACTTTAGGGCACTCGAGTGGCAACAAGTCGCCACTTGGTGCGAGCTGCAAAAAGAAACAGGCAGTTCGGCTTTATCTCGCTTGCTCGTGCGGGGGCTCACTCATGGCTCGAAACAGCGATCAAAACTTGAATTGGCGATGCGAGCTGAACTGGTCAGTGAAAAAGCTAAACTTGAACACGGGTTAACGGTGCTTGCGACTCTTGGGGCAAACGCCCCGTTTATCGGATTATTTGGAACCGTTCTTGGTATCATTCAAGCGTTTGGGGTTTTAGGTCTTTCGAACTCGGGAACTCAATCAGTGATGTCAGGAATTTCTGAAGCGCTGGTCGCGACTGCGATCGGTTTATTTGTGGCGATTCCTGCAGTAGTTGCCTACAATGTATTCGGAAAAAAACTTAAGCTTGTGATGACTGAGCTTGAAGTGATTCGAGACCTCTTTCTTTCTTATTACACACAAGACTAGAGAGGTAACTGATATGGCAGCTGAAGTTGATCAATCATCAGAGCTTTCAGAAATGTCGAGTATCAATGTCACACCGTTTGTTGACGTGGTTTTGGTGCTACTCATTATTTTCATCGTAACCGCGCCAACGCTTCTCAAAGACGCGATCGAAGTGAAACTTCCAAAATCTGCGTCGGTCGATACCAAATCGATTCAATCGATTGGTATCACCGTCACCCAGTCCGGACAAATTTTGCTTGCAGGTAAGCCAGTAACAGAAGAGGCCTTGAATGAAGCCGTCAAAGCGGCGCTTGCGGCAAATCCGGATGCGAATGCGATTATCGCCGCTGATCGTGAAGCGCGGCATGGCGATGTGGTTCGAGCGATTGATTTGATCAAGTCGGCTGGTCTCAATCGATTTGCTTTGCAGATAGAGAGGTGAGTCTTGGTAAAGGCGAAAGCTCCCGCACTGCAAGGCTCACTCGTGATTCATCTGATTCTAGTGCTACCTTGGATTGGCCTATCAATCTGGCAGGCTTGGCTGAATCAATCGAAAACGATTTCGATCGCTGAATTTCAGGTAATCGAAAAACCACGCGAGCTAAAAACTGAGCCTAAACCCATTCAATTGCGAAAATCAAAACCGGTACTAAAACAGAACGACAAGCCGAGAGAGGTTTTCGGAATTTCAAAAAATGCGATCACCGGTGATTCGGGTGGCGTTGATGTCAAAATGGGTAACACAGTCGCCAAGGCGCCTGATGAGCTGGTGCTGCGAAAAGATGATGAAACCGCTTTACCTGTGCCACGCGAAGAGTATTTGGTGACTCGCATGCCGAGGCTAAAGTCTGAGGTGAGAATTTCGTATCCACCCGGAGCCAGAGAACGTCGAGTGCAAGGGGCGGTGCAGATGGACTTGCTGATCGACCAAAATGGAAAAGTTCGCGAGACAAAGCTAGTGCAAGGAATTGACCCTGAGCTCGATGCCGCAGCCCTAGAAGCGTTAAAAAAATTTGAATTCGAGCCCGCGGCTATCGACGCGGCAAAAGTCGCAGTTCGCATCAGATATTCCTATCGATTTGTGTTGGAGTGAGTCACTCTCGCTATTATGATCAGAGCCATGAGAATGGAGTGGGTGAGAGTAGAGTGGGTGAG
>CAITVN010000090.1 GCA_903895855.1 Oligoflexia bacterium
CAAGCTCAATTCGATCACCAACCTCTGTTGACGCAAAGTCAATCAGGGGTTCGTCTTGCATCCAGATCGCGCAGGTCTCGACGTCGCATCTTCCCCGATTCGGTTTTGGGGATCGCATCACAGCGGATCACAGCACCGACTTGCTTGCAATCCAAGTCTCGCGCCGCGGTGAAGATTGTTATTGCGTAGACGCTCCAAGTCGCTTATCACTTAATATCAACTTGAGCGCCTGATCCAATGACGACAGTTCGTGCTCTGAAAGTAACTCCTCAAGTTCGGCCGCTAGGTTAGGTTGCGACTCCGTCAGATTGTTCTGTTCGCCCGGATCATTTGCCAAGTTGTAAAGCTCAAGCGACCTGTCTGCCCAAGCGATCAGTTTCATGTAGCCTCGTCGCACATATTGAGACTCACGATCAACCCCAAAAAAGAGTCTTGCCGGCAAGGGGCTGCGCCCAGCAATGTAGTCAACTAATCCGACACCTTCACTGGCATGTTGAAATTCAATGCCCAGCATCTGATAAACAGTCGGGACTAGATCAATAAGCGCAACAGCAGAGTCAATCAAAATTGGTGAACGAACGTTGGGGTGTCGAATCATTAGAGGAACAGAAATACAGCTTTGGTATGAAACCCCGTGGTTGGGGATGCGATTATCATAAAGTCCATCGCCGTGGTTCGAATACAATATGACTAAAGTTCGATCTAGAGAGTTGGAACCTTCCAATATTTCAAACAGATTTCCAAGTTCTTCATCAACGTATCTCAACTGCTGCGCATACAGTTTTTTGCTTAGTTGTTCGTATTCAGAAAGTTGTGACTTGTTGAGCCAATCCGCTCGTGCATAGTGCGGAAAATCAACTGTAGGTTTGCCGTCAGATCGTAGCTGATAAATAATATCGAAATGCGTGTTATCAACCTTTCGATATTCAACTCGTGGGTCCTCGTACTTGCCTCTGCTCGCAGGATATCGGTATGGTAATCCTCTTAGATCCTCGGACCTCAGGAGCAGGAAATATGGATCATTTGATTTGCTGAGCACCTTAAGGTATTCAGTTGCCTTTTGTATTGCGTGGCCAGGAATGTTTGTTGCTGAATCAACTTCACCTGTGCCCCAGTATGTGTCAAATCCTCGATTAAGCAACATTTGCTTTCCCGCATAGTACCCGTGATTCACATTGACGGTACGATATCCACTCTTCTTCAGAATCTCGGCTACTGTTGGTGTTGCAGAGTAAAGCCGTTCAAATTTGTGCGGCATTTGTGGCGGCGTATCGACGTATGTCCTCTTAAGAAGCGAATATGTAAAGAAGCCGTCGCGGCCTGTCAATGTGGCGGTATTACTTATGGCAGTAACACCCGATGCCGCAGATACATCTCCAAACCGAATAGATTGCCCAAAGAAATCATTAATCTTAGGCGTATTGTTTTGAGTGCCATTCACCGCACCGACAAAGTCCGCGCGAAGTAGATCAATATCTAAAAATATGACGTTACACCGTAAACATGTCAAGTCGTCTGCGATATGTGTGCCCAGTTTGTTAGCTTGGGCTACCGCTGAGCACACACACAAAATATACAAACAGAGACTAATTGAAATTCTCTTCATGGTAGGCATGTTAAGGATTTGATAAACCGATCACTGGCGCTCGAATTCGTCGCGGAGAAATGATCTAATTCATATAGAGTGACTTTAGCCTTGCAGTAAACAAAACCATAAATATGTCTGTAGCTTATCAAGTCTGCGACACACGCGCCTGAAACTTTGTTCTTATTTGCAAAGCCAAGAAAGACCTTGGCAATGAATTCTTCATTATCAATAACCATAAACTTCGGTTGATATTTCTCCGGGCATTCAATAACACGGCTGTATTGACCTGGATAGTCAACACGTTTTGATTCAAACACTGAGCGATACATTGCAATACGGTCATCCGCATATGCATGCAAAGCATCTTCACTGCTAGCGCGAATTAGTTTTATCCGAATATTTGACTCAAGTGAGTCATGCTCAAAAACTCGCCCTGACTGCCCTTTTGGAGAACGAAGAAAATGTTGGCCTAAGTGGTGTTCTGCAACGTCATCTTCAAACGACTTACCATACGCTGATGATAGTAGCGTAAGGAGTAGTATCCAGAACCGGCTAACGTGCAACAAAGATTTCATCAATTACATTTCCTTCCAACTTTCTTGTGCTTTCTATATTCATCGCGCGGAATATCGTCGGAAGTTGATCTACGTGTCGAATAGGCTGTGAAATCTTAAAGTCCTTGCGGACACCCTTGCCAACAATAATAAATGGTGCCCAAAGGCCCTTCACTCCATCGGCAAAAACTGCCTGCTTGTATCCCGTTTCTAGTGGAACAACAAACACTTGCTGATCTGTCGTAATATCCTCAGCCCATCCATATCCAGCCTTGTTGGCAATCACGATATCGCCCGTTCTATCTGGGGGAAGTTTTAGAACTGATTCCACGTCTTCCCACTTGACAGCTTTCTCCAGCGGATGAACTCCCTTCTCGTCCTTTAATGACTGAAGGCCCTCAATTACCTGATCCCTGAGCGTTTCATACTCGGTACCTGAGCCGCGTTGATATTTGGGGCCGAGTCCTCGCGGGTTGATGTAAACATTGCTCATCTTCAAAAAGAAGACTTTCGTGTTCTCCCAGTCGATAATGGGCTCGCCTGTTGCCGGGCTAATTTGATAGTTAATCCACCCCTTCTTGGCAAAGAAATTATTTATCTGCACTGACGAGTTGAGCGGTATGACGCCATGGTCTGAGCTAAAGACAACAAGTGTATCTTTATCTGCCGCATCAAATGTCTTGCCAACAATTGCATCGATCGATTTATACATTTCCATTACTTCGTCCCAAAGTCGGCGTCTAGTGCTCTGTGATACATCTGAGTACCGGCTGCTTGTAGGATCGATGTATCCCATCCACCATCTGCTAGTTAACATCTGGTTAGGCGTATAAATATCATGAATAAAGATATCCGGCTGATAGCGTTTCGTGAGGGAGTCGACGGCCATTCTATGCCAGTCGAGAGACATTCGAGATTCAGCGAGAAATGTGTTCTTATCCGAGGGATAAAATACCAGTTGGGGCGGGAAGTTATCCGGAAAGTCAACCATCGGCCCAATATCAGCTTCGAGTAGTGCCGCTGCCTCTGGGGGTTCAACAACCATGGAATTAAGGTTGTCTACTAGGACCCTAACCCTGAAGAAGTCACCAGGCCCAATAGCAATCACATTGAGCCTCATATTGGTCAATACTCTTCGTCCGTTCCAATTAACAGTGGTTGGTATCCATCGACTCCATTGCCCGGCTCCAAGGGTGGCATCAATTATTGACTTATCTCTTGAAAAAGAGATCACGGAAGCATGACGACTGCCCAGACTTTGCTTATGGATTCGAATATATATATCAACGCCATAGACGTCCAGTTTTGCGAAATGTTCGCCCTTGACGGTCTTTCCACTCGGCCACATAAAACCAGGATCCGGCTTGATAAATCGAGTCAGCTCCATTCCTTGCATGAATAGACGTGAATTCTTCGCCAGTTTGGTTCTCTGCGCGAGCGACTCTCGCTCGAAAACTATCGAGTGAGTGTCTGCACCCCACCCACCCCATCGACCTCGAATAGTTACTGCATTTGATTTCAGCTCCGGTGGCGTTGATCCAGGCATTGACAAAAGAACCACCTGCTTGTCTATGCCGACATCACTCCAAACAGCCGGAACACGTCTCGCGCTGGAACTGAATCCTCCTATGGCTGACTTTTCCAGCGGTTGTCCCTCAATCCTCATGGGTCCATCAGGAACGCCATTTGACTTGGGGTACATACCGGTTAGCAGTGCAGCGAAATTCGCTGGGGTGTGTGATGGAAAGACAGGTATGGAATAACCGTACGATCCTGCATCCATCATCCTTTTTATGTTGGGTAACTTTCCCTCGTTTGCCCATCTAAAGATGTCAAATAGGTCGGGATCTGCGCGAAAACCATCAGGAATAAACCAAGATAGTTTTGTTGATGTTTGTCGATCTGACGCAGTTACTGGTTGCGCAATGACATTGATACAGATACATGATGAAATGAATAGTAAGGCTGAAGCGATGATGTTAGGTTTTTGCATAATATGTAGATAATAATTAAGTCTATGAATACTCTATTGAGATATCTTCTTCCGCCAACCAATTCGCTCCATTGCGAGATCGACAACAGCTTCGATTCCACCAAAAAGTCGTGCAGGTGTAACGATAAGAATCCAAACTGGTGCGTTCGCAACGGCACACAATAAGAAGAGTGGAAACCGCTTAGGCTCAGTTCGATAGGCAACCCATGCCGCCTTAGTTACGTCGATACAAAACCACACGTAATATGACGTTATTATTGATGCTTTAGTCATGATTGCATTTCCCCCATCCATAGATACCATACTTGGAAAGAAGATGCTTGCTACGACAATGCCTAGCCCAACGTAGAGAACCATGTGAAGCGCAAGAGCCACTGAAAGCAGTGTTGGTGGCGCAAATAGTCCAAAATAAAATCGACTCTCCTGGATGAGCACTTTTATTGTTCCGCGCTCCCAGCGACGTCGCTGATTAAATAATTCTTTTATAGTTGCTGGGACGTAAGTCAAACTAACAATATCTTTGTAGAGCGCAATTTTGCCCCCAGCTTTCATCAATGCCACAGTAATTAACAAATCGCCAGTTTCGAAATTTGGAACAATCCCTCTAAGTATCTTTAGTAACTGATTGGAATGAAAAATGCCTCCTGCTCCATTAATAACCCACAATCTTTTTTCCAAACTTAGGAGCATCCCATCGAAATGAAGTCCAAAGTACGTAGAATATGCGCTCATCCAGCAAATAGATGGTCCACTGAAGTAACTGGCGCTGACCCTAAGAGCTATGGCGGCCAACTGCTTCTCAAGCATAAAGCTGATTGCATTTATTAATTGGTCCGAAACACTTTCACCATGTGATCCGCGTCGGATTCTTGTGTCGGCGTCCATTAGAACCGTAAAAGGTTGCAGCTTGTCGTCAGCTGCAAGTTTCTCCATCGCAGCGAGGATTGCGCCTTCCTTATTTGCATTCACTGGCAGGTGTACCACTGTCAAGCCGTGGGTTTTCTGCCAATGCACTAGGATTTCAGTAGAGCGATCTGTGGAGGCGTCGTTTGCAATCACTATCTTGTGTAGATAGCCGTGATCCCTGGCGTGCGAAAGGACACTTTCGAGAATGAGTTCCTCGTTGAAAACCGGAATCAGAATCTGAAAGGACGCATCTCCCAGGTTCATGCAGTCGAGTTAAACATAGCGTCTTAAATAATGCCGCATAATCTACGCAACACCGAATTGGATTGTCGCCAGCGGTCGAAGCATTGCTCGACCGCGGCGAGCAATTCGTCCAAGGTAGCGAAGAATTGGTTGTGCGTTGCCATGCGCCGG
>CAITVN010000091.1 GCA_903895855.1 Oligoflexia bacterium
AATCAGGTAAGCGGTTTTAGTGCGTGCTAGGCGATACTCATAAAAGGAAAAAATGCTGACTAAAAGAAAAAACAAAAGAAACTGCATGAACGGGTAAGCGGTGATCGGGTCGAAAAAAAGCCGGGCCTGAAATAGTAGCGGCAAAACAACCGCAAAGATCGCCGTTAAGGTAAGTGAAGCCGACATTCTCCAAACAATCCCTGAGAGTAACAAAGCATTGCTGAGAACCAAAAGAGCCTGCGCAGTTTTTGCGGCGACAAGGGTATCGAAGACAGAGTAAAAACCATAGGTGAGAATGAATCCGAGCGGATAGAATCGACCACCGTTCATCCAATTTTTGTTGATATTCAAAGCGAATTCGAAGCTCACCTGATTAAGGCGATCGAGAACGACACCAATCTGGCTATTGAGGTTGTCATCGAAGAAAAAGCCTGAGCCAAGGTAGGGTGAAACGAAGGCCACCCAGTAGACGAGGTACAAGAGTACCCAAACAAGGGCACTTCTAGTTATCTTTGGTAGCTTCGGCTGAGATTGAGTAGACTGCGAGATCGCCATTTGGGCTAACTCCTAATAGATGAGAATTCATTTTCATGATTTGGGATTCAATATTTTGGCCACGATCTTTGTAACCCCTGCGATCAACATAAATGGCGCTGTATCCAAGAACTGTGATTTTGGTCAAAGAAAGGGGTTCGCGGCTCACGTTCTCAATCTGTTCTGACTCAGGTCGCCCTCTCATCGCTCCATAACTCCACCTGAGGGTTTGGGTGTGTAGCGGTGCTCGAAAATGGCTATAATCTTCTAGCTTTTCAATCGGGGGCGATTCTGGAAACGCGAGGTAAGGAAGTTGCAACACTGCCGAACGAGCCGGAAGCTTTGATTCGATACCTCTGAAGAAATTTTCGTCAGACAAGTAGGCGCTGCGAATCGATTCGTACTGGTCTTGAAACAGACACCTCGCTTGGTCAAAAATTCCCCAACCTAAGCAAAGCGTAGCCAAAGCCACGTGCCATCCCTGACTTAGGTTTAGGCGCTTGAGCAAATTCGAAAGAGTGAGCCCAAAGGCCAATATTCCGACTAGGGCTAGAATCACGCTCATGCGATTGTAACAGCGAATCATGGGAGAAACAAAATGAGCGAAGGCTGCGCCTAGGCCGCCTATGGTAGCAAGACCAAAACAGGAGATCGCGATGATTGAAAGTTGAGTCAATAAAGAGGTAGACGCAGTTGTACCTAGAAAACTCAGGCACAGAATGAAAAGTCCTAAAAGTGCAGTCGTGCCAATGTACTCTTGATTGCCCTCGACGCTATCGTAAGCGGGGCGATAGCCTGATCGAAGGTTGGCTAGCCAATGCACTCGATGCCACGGGCTTGGCAATGAAATGTTCATGGCTGAGAGTCCATACGTTTGAGCTTCAGAAGCCACTCGATGGGCGACAGATAGATTCGCACCGGCTTGGTACTTGTGAATGAGGTAGGGGCTTGTGCACACTAAGAGTGCTGCGACAATTAACCCGATGAGCCCTGAAGCTTTTAGGGCAGGTAGAAACCGACGCCGACTCAGACTTGCGCTCACACCCGAAACG
This sequence comes from Oligoflexia bacterium, assembly GCA_903895855.1. Lineage (GTDB taxonomy): Bacteria > Bdellovibrionota > UBA1018 > UBA1018 > UBA1018 > CAITVN01. The sequence continues at coordinate 1,587 of CAITVN010000091.1, forward strand.
GCAAGAAGAAAACACACGAAAAACACAGAGTAGATACCCGATCCCGAGAAGAGAAAAATAAAGACGAGCCAGCCCCAGTGAGGCCGGCCCTGCGAAAAAAGCCCCAATTTGGGAGATTCTTTCCAGAGTCGCAACGTCAAGACGAGCATAGGGGCGATCATGAAATAACTCGTGATAAAGAGGTGACTAAATCGGGTGAGATGAAAGGGGATAAAAGAAAAAATCAGGCCACACACCAGGGCGAATGGCCGACTCATGCCCAGTCGCTTGGCGGCCCATTGAAAGGTGAGGGTTGATAATACAAATCCGAGCAAATAGTAAAAATTGAGCAAGTATCCAGAGTCTTTGATGAAAAAACTGAGAAATTTTAGAATGAGCCAGTGGCTATAATCAGTAGAAGGGTAGTCGCCAAAGTTGGCGCCAAACGGGGCTCCTGAGTTTAGGTACTTTGGCACCAAGAAAGGCCAACTTGCGCCAGAAATCAGTTCTTTTAGGTAATATTGAACGGCCAGGATATCGCCGCCATACTGAAACGGAATTCTAAAGTTCCAATGAGTACCGATGTGAAAGCGAAAAAAAATGAATAGTGAAAGGACTATGCCGGCAAAATAATAGCCAAAAGCTATCGGTAGTTTTTTCTTCATCTCGTACTTGGTCTTCTATCGAGGTGTCGCTCAATTATCAACCCTAGCCTTCGTCTTCGCTTGTTTTAGTGGGTGATCGAGAATAAGTAGTTTGAGTGACCGATTCGAAAATCACCGCATTCAGACGACCACCATTCGATTTCGTGTGGCGAGCCTTTCAAGGTGTCCTTGTGCTTTCGCTCATTCTCTGGGTGATTAGTTTTTTTAGAATGCATGCGGCTGCGTCAACCCGACATTATTACATTGATGAATTCGTTTACCTGGGTGACTGGTTTTTTAAAATCATTGAAAAAAATGAGCGTTGGTACTTGAGTGTCAGTAGTAAGCAGCCTTTGTTTTTTTGGGTGCTTCACGGTGTGTATGCCCTAGTGAGTCGATCGATTCGGGAGGCGCCGGCATTTTTGCTTACTTTGGGGCGTGGCTTGAGTTGTTTTTATATTTCTTTGGCGGCTTTTTTTCTGTTCAAGGTTGCTAAAAGCACTCAGGACTCAGTCGAGAGAGGCCCTCTTGGTGTCAAAGATTCTTGGGTTTTCGGAGTCTTGGGTCTTTTCTCTTTCTTGGTTTCGCCGTTTGTCTTAGTTCACAGTACTTTATTTATTGTTGAGCCTTTGCTGATGCTTTGCTTTATGGCGATGGCTTGGTATTTTCGTCTCATTTTCTTACGTGAACGAGCGGTCGATCTTTTCGGTTTCTTTCTCGCTTCTTTAGCGTTGGCATTGACCAAGACGAACGGCTTGATTCCGCTTTTGGGTTCGCTTTTGGTACTCGCTCCGCTTTCTTATTTCGAGGCAAATGATGCTCGTCGAATTCATTTTTTCAAAAGTTTGGCGGCCGTCACCTTAGCTTTTTGTATTGGGATCGTTCTCATTTTTCAACAGCCAGGAATTGCAGTTGAAGGAAATCAAGTATTGAACGGCGCAGGCGGTGCTGGTTTGACAGTTTTTGTTGCTCTAGAAAAAATGGCGACACAGGTGGGGGCCACCTTTTATTTTTTGCCCTATTTTGTGGTGTTTACCCTTGTCGTCTCAGGGTTGAGGCTTGTATTGAGAGTCGCGTCGACCCGAGCATCCAAGTTTGATCCTCAGGCCTTATTTCTGGTTCTCGTTTCCTCAATTTCTTTTGGTCTCTCGACTTTTGGCTTGAGACTTCTGGTGCCGCGGTATTTGGTTTTCAGTTTCATTCCGCTGGCCGTGCTGGCCGCGCAGCTTTTGCCTAGCCTAATCACTTTTTTTAAGGAGTCTGAGAGTCCATTTAAAAAAATCACTTTTTTCGTTTTTTTGACGCTTCTGTTTGGTCTAGACCTTTCATCGGCACTTACTCTGATGAGAGATTTTGGCCAAACCAGTCATCGCGTTGTGCAGTTCGATAAGAATCAGTATTTTGATCTTTATTCGGTAGAGGCGGTGGCTGGGCTTGAAAAAGAAATCATCAGCGAGAATGCTGCAATCTATGCGCGAATGCCCCCTTACATGGAAGGCATGATTCTTCGTGTACTCTTGGGACGCAAAGAG
>CAITVN010000092.1 GCA_903895855.1 Oligoflexia bacterium
ACAGTGGCGGCGAACTATCACAGTGGCGGCGAACTATCACAGTGGCGGCGAACTATCACAGTGGCGGCGAACTATCACAGTGGCGGCGAACTATAAACTCTTCTTCGAAGGTGTATTTTTAAAAAAAAATCGACTAAAAAAATAATAAATTCACTGAAAAACATCGGTAAATGTGCTACATTTTGCGAATAGCTAAATTTATCATCTAGGCCATAAAGATGAAATAGATCTAAAGGTAATTGCATTATGAAAAGTCCGAATCCGAATCCGAATCCGAATCCGAAATTAACTCCAAATCGCGAGCAAGACTGTTCAACTCTCAACCCAGACCTTTCAATGAATGGTGTTCGCGTAGTTGGTTCTTCCTCTGAAGGTTGTTCAGCTGTGGTGGCTAATCTTCAGGTACTCACCTCTAGTGAATTGCTTTCGCGGACAAAAAGTCTTGCTGCTGAAGAGCGCCGAGTGACGGTTCTGTTGATCACTCATTTAGAAGAAGTTCAAAGTAGAAGACTTTATGCCGAGATTGGGTTTAGTTCGATGTGGGAGTTTTGTACGAAGTATCTACATCTGAGCGAAGGTTCAGCGCAGCGGCGGATTTCAGCTATGCGGTTTGTGCAGCGACTACCCATTGAAAAAAAGAAGGGCGCAAAGGAGGCAATTGCTTCGGGTGATTTGTCTTTAACCAATGCGGCGGCACTTCAGTCATTTATTCTGTCTCAAAAAAAGATGGGGGCAGAGTCATCGATTCCGGCAGACTTGTTGTCGAAGGCCATTGGAAAATCTCAGCAAGAACTTCAAGCAAAACTTCGGGAGATTTCACCCAAAGCGGTACAGAAAGACCGAACACAGATTCTTACAGGTCAGAAAGACCGCGAACTTCAGTTTGTGGTCAGCGATGAGCTATTTCAAAAGTTGCAGAAGATAAAGGGCCTGATTGCCCACAAGATTCCAAATGCTACCTATGGTGAACTTGTAAACTTTTTGGCAGATGAAGTCTTGGTTCGGCTTGAAAAGAAATTAGGATTAACATCGGTTGGCGTGCAGTCTGAAATGATTAAACTCAACGCTGAGAGTGCCAAAACTGTAGTTTTTTCAGAAACTAGCGGTCAGGAAGTGAATGTGAGAAGTGGGGTCGGATCTTCGAGCCTACTTGCGTCGATGGTGAATTCACAGTTGAAGGCGACAGGTTCTGGTCACCATGGAGTTGCGCCACCTTCTGTAGTTTCGATTCCGGCGGCAAGGTTAAATCTCCGTAGTATAAATCTCCGTAAAGAATGGAGTGATTTAAAGACCCAAGAAGCAAAAACTCACGACGCAAAAAATAACCCATCACTTACCGCCACGGCGGCGGCAGCCGTCAAGCCGAAAGGGATTTTCGCTCTGCCAGCTGGCAAGCGAGTGTATTTGTCGGTTCAACTTCGGCGCAAAATATTTGAGCGGGCACAGAGTCGGTGTGAGTTTACCTATAACGGTAGGCGTTGTACCTCTCAATACGCACTTGAAGTTGATCACGAGGTGCCGCTAGCGCTCGATGGTTCAAATGATTTGAGTAATTTACGGGCTCTCTGTCGTCAGCATAATCTGCAGCAATCCCGGGAAAAATTGGGTTACTGAGGCATTTGTGGCGATCTTTTAGCGGTTTCAGTTGATAAATTCATCTTCTAATCATCTTCAAAAATTCAGATCGCGAGATGAGTTCGGCGCCCATCGATTGCATGTGAGGAGTCATGACCTGAATGTCAATCCAACCGATGCTCTTGGCTCGCAATGTTTCGATTAAATGAAGAAGTGCCAACTTAGAGGCGTAAGGTTTTTTGTAGAACATGCTCTCGGCGGCGAAGTGACCATCGAATTCGACTCCGTAAATTCCACCGATTATTTCGTCGTCATTTTTTCCATCGGCCAACTCACGCGCCTCTACACTGTGGGCGAAGCCGGCGCGGTGAAGACTGACATAGGCCTCGTGCATTTCAGGTGTGATCCAAGTTTCAGTAGTTTTGTGAGCATCGTTGGGGGAGTTGTTTTCGATACCGTCAGGTGAGGAGTCATCGAGGCCGATCACTGTCCGCCCGTTTTGAGATTCAGATTCCACTTTGGCTGGTGACTCGTCTGCGCCGACCTCGCCTATAGGTTTTGGCCTGGGCACGGTCGCGCAGCCCCGCATTACCGCTTCAAAATCTTGATCAACGGTGAAAGTAAAATTCCCGCGTCGCTTCATGCGTTCGAGTGTTCTTGGCACGTGCATTCGATCGAATCGTAAGATTGCTCGCTCAGGCGGCGAAAACCACAGTAGCGGATACCCCTGCATCGGCCACGGAAATATCCCGGCACGGTAGGCCTCAAGCAGCGTTTCAACAGTCAAATCTCCGCCGACTGCAATAATGCCATTGGGTTCGCGTGAGCGCGATGGGTCAGGAAATTTCATCAGATTTTATTTAAGGTTCTTTGACAGTAAGAAACAAGCGAATTAAGCTTTTGCGTATGCGAGATACCAAAAATACCAAGAATATAAAGAATACCAAGAATCAATTGATGGGTTTGGCGAGCGTGATGGTTTGTCTGGGGTTGGCTTCGTCTTGTAAGTCAACCACGATTGAGTTTAAAGAACTGACCATTTTTCACACCAACGATTTGCACTTGCATTTTCATCCACCCAAATCTGACGCGTTCGGCCTAGGCGGTATGGCAAAACTGGCGACGGTCTTGAATGAGCGTCGTACAAAAGTGGGATCTTCGATGACTCTTGATGCGGGTGATTGGGGCGAGAGCAGTTGGTATTACAATACCGAGCTGGGTGCCGGCATTTTAAAGATGATGGATCACTTGAATTACGATGCTGTGGTGATGGGTAATCACGATTACCTGTCGGGACCTGATCACATGATTGAATTGATCAAGACCACTCATCCTAAATTTGCCGCCATCGCAGGCAATTTTGATTTTAATGGTTACGTTAACGCAGCTGAGTTTCAAAAAACCATTTTGCCTTATACCATTGTCGAGAAAGACGGACTCAAAATTGGCGTCATCGGATTGACCACGGTTGATTATGTTTTTTCATTTTGGCTTGATCCCGTGAAAGTGAGAGATCCGATACAATCCGCACGAGAAATGGCCGCGATATTGCGACCACAGGTTGATGTACTTTTGGTGCTCTCGCACAATTCATTTAGTCTCAATCAGCAGTTGGCGAGATCAGTACTCGGAATTGACGCTGTCATTAGCGGACACTCTCATAAGAAAGTTCCGACAGCCGTGATGGTTAACAACGCCGGTCGGCAAGTGCCGGTGGTTGAAACGGGTTCGTGGGGTCGATTTATCGGCGAGTTAAAACTGAAGTATTCTGCGAAGTACAAGATGGTGAAGTTTGATAGCTATCATTTGAATCCCGTTTCAGAAGACACTGTTGAAGATCCGATCGTTGCACAGATGGTGAAAGATGAAGACGACAAACTCGCCGCAAAATACGGAGTCAATCCGCACGAAGAAGTGGCGAGTAGCGAAATTGATTTGCATCCGTCAGGCGGGCATGAGGCCGGAATTGGTAATTTAGTGACAAAGGCTTATCGCAAAGCGACAGGTGCCGACGTGGCCTTTGAGGTAGCGGCCTTGACCGCTGTGCCCGTGATGGCCGGCATGGTTTCTCGATTCGATCTTCACGATGCCGTACCTCATATCTACAACAAGACAGCAGACAGGCAGTGGACCATCAAATTGCTTGAAATGCGCGGCTCGGATTTGATCTTAATTTTAAATCTCATTCATTTAAATGAGCTGTTACCGTGGATTCCGTCGCTCGGAATCGCTCACGATAACATTGAGCTCACCGTGGTACCGAAATCTGCCAATGTTCCGATCGGAAGTTTGAAAGACATTCGAGTGGGCGGAGTTCATTTAGATCACACCAAAACCTACACGGTTGCGGTCACTGATGGAACGCTGCTGTCTTTTACCGAGGCAAACCGCATCGCCCATTTGGGCATGGACCTCACTCATGTACTTGACACTCAAATCGAGAATGCGACCGCTGTGACCGATTACGCGATAGCCGAGTCAGTGCTCACAGTCGAAGGGCTTAAAGCCGGTTCGCATCGCTATTGGGCTGAAGCTGATTTGGCCATGTACAACTACGACATTCATTATTTCGAAGGCATTGGCCTGTCTGTCGTCATTAGAAATGAAGGTTTAAAGCCAGCCGTACCGTTTAAGGTTGTCTGCACTCAAGGCGTGCCTGATGACATCATTTTTTATGGGACTGACGACGAAAAGCCTTATACCCCCATCGGTGAAGCGGTGGTCGACTATGCAATTCAGCCCGGCGAAGTGGGGGTTGTTGACATCGCTTGGAGTCCGACGGGAGGGAGGCGTTTTCCGGTTAGTTGCGGTTTAAGGCCGGTTTCGGACTCTTCTTTTGACTCCTTGAGGGTTGATGACGGTCTTGGTTTTTCAGGCAATAATGGGGGATCTCGAGTTTTCGATACCGGGGTGCCACAGCATTATTATGGCAAAGGTTTGATTCGGCATTGATTTTGCGTTTGCGTATGCTTTTTGCCCTGTGCTATGGGCTTAGGTAATATTATCAAGGAGAAAAGTTAAGTATGACCAAGGCAACAACACCGGCTGCAGCAAAATCAGAATTATCGCGTAAGACATTGAAGACTGCAGGTCGCAAGAAACGCCAAGCAAAGCTCGCAACAGATAAGACCTTTGCAAAGGGATATTTTGATGCAAAATCAAAGCGTTCGACAGATAAGAAGGCCGCTTTTCGAAAAAAGAAAAAGGGTAAAAAATAAGGTTTAATAGGGTTTTATTCGGCGAAGTCGGATAAAAAATTAGAGGGAACACTCACTTAGGTGGGGGTTCCCTTTTTTTTGTGGTACCAATTTGACGGTACCTGTGTTACAGTCGCGGAGTTAGTATTTTCGCTTCTTTTGAGTCTGCGGGCATGGTGCCCAATTCCTCTAGAGTGGCTCCCAGCCTTTAGGAGGTTTTGTGGGTAAGAAATTGTATGTTGGCAATCTGCCATTTTCAGCAACCGATCAGATTTTAATCGACACATTCGCACAGTGCGGAACTGTTGAATCAGCTAAAATCATTACTGATCGTGATTCAGGACGCAGCAAAGGTTTCGGTTTCGTTGAGATGTCAACTGAAGCTGAGGCAGCTGATGCCATTTCAAAGTTCAACGGTGCTGATTATGACGGACGCGCTATGACTGTCAACGAAGCTAAGCCAATGGCTCCACGTGAAGGTGGACGCGGTGGTTTCGGCGGCGGCGGCGGCGGTGGCGGCGGACGCGGTGGTCGCGGCGGCTTCGGCGGCGGCGGCGGTGGACGCGGACGTTATTAGTATTTAATACTACTAAAAGTTTGAATCGAAATCCTTGCTCGGGTGTTAAGCTTGAGCAAGGATTTCTTTTTTTTAGCAGAAAGGTTTTCATATCGAAGCTCCAATTCCTTCGTTCAAAGAAGCACAAAAGGTCGTAAAACCGGGCAAAGGCGAATTTAAATGTTTTCGCTGTCGAAGAATTCACCCTTCTAAGCAAGGTGAGTGGATTGCCTGGGAAACGATGGAAGTTCATCTTTGCAAGGCCTGTGATAAAGAAACCATAGCTGGTCCTGAACGTTCACGAGGAAGTAGATAATGGGCAAATCAAGTCAAGCGACTCAAGCAAAGCGCAGTAGAGAAAAAGCTAAACAAGAGCGTAAGCAAGAAAAAATTGCTGAGCGCATTCAGAAAAAAGAATTAAAGAAAAACGAAGACGAAAGCGGAGTTTCATACGGTATGGATGAAGATCCCGATTTGGCTGGCATTGTTCCAGGCCCGCAACCCGTTTCTGACGAGCAGTATTAGTCTGACGTCTGACTGGTTGCAAGTTTCCCTGAGTTTTTAAGCGACACTCTTGCCGCCTCACGAGCCTCGACCGTCTCAAGTGTTTCGGGACCGTGCAAAAAGGCATCAAAAAACACCATTACGTAACTTTGGTCGACAACTGCTCCTACCCGATTGATTTCTGGGGTCATGAGTTCGTGAAGTTCTTGTAGGTTATACCAAGGTACTCCTGGATAGACATGGTGGCCAATATGGTAGTTGATGTTATTCCAGAAAAAACTATTCACCTGATTTGAACTGATCGTGCGAGTGCCGATCAGTTGGCCCCGGTTCCAGGGTAAACCATAATGCTCTGCCAGGAATCGCATGCTGTTGAGGTAGCCGAAAAAGATAAATGGAATGAGCCACACTCGCAAAAACGGTTCAAGGATACTGCGTTCTCTAAGCCACACGATGAGAGCAGCATAAATGACTGCGTGAAGTGTGATCTCGCCCAAATGAATGAGTAGCTTTTTACCTCGAAACGCCGCGATTGGGTACAAGGCCACGAAGTTGAGTAACGTCAGTGCGGCGCCGAATAAAATGTAAGCATAAAACAAGATAAAATCGCCAACACCACGTTTGCCCATGGTGAAAGCATCGGGGTCTTTGGGTGATCGGTTGAAATTGTGGTGTTTGATGTGATCGTCTTTGAAGGCGATGAAGCTAATGAAAAAAGGAATCACTGAAAAAACTCCAAATGCCCAGTTTTTCCATTTCTTTTTAAAAAGAGTAAAATGGGTGGCCTCGTGCATAAATGTCACGAGGCCCATCATCAGGTATCCGGCTATTGCGTAACTCGACCACTGAATCACCGGTTGCGAATCGGTGTTCCAAGCGACAACCAATGATGCGATCCAAAGAGCGTAAAATAGCGGAATCTTCAGATTTGGCAGGTTTCGGTATTGGTACAGTCGTCTTAAGTCAGTGGTCGATATCTTAGCAGATGCGGTCAATTTTACCTACAGTCCATTTACTTGAAAGGTTGGAAAATACGCTGAAATCTTGCCATTGGCATAATCGTGAGCGAGTTCAGGAATGTCATCCCAAGCGTAGATTTTACTATCGACTTGTGGAATCCAGCCTGTGTCTTCGGCAAAGCGCACGGCCGCGCGACCTTGGGGGTAGCGAGCGTAGTGCGTGTGCACATGAATGTGGCGTTGAATGCACTCGATAGCGCGAGTCGAAGAAATTTTCATTCCCTCTTTCCAGCCGGCCGTCGTCACGACAGCTTGTCTTGCCAATGCTTTTAGCGTTGCGCGAATGACTGGTGAGCCGACGTAATCGATGAAAATCGAAACGCCAAGGCCCATGGTTTGGTCTTTTACGGTTTGTAGAAAAACATCTTCGCAAGTTTGGTAAGATTTTTTGTAAACGGGGTCAGTGGCGTATTTGTTTTCATCGAAATCTAGGTTTGGAAATAAGCGTCGGTCGATCGGCTTGATGCCCATTTCTTTGATCAGAGAGAGCCGCTTGTCATCTGATGAAATCATCGCGACTCGGCAACCAGCAAACTTGGCAAGCTGAAGCTCGGCCATCGAAACTCCGCCACCCCAACCCCAGACGAACGGAGCCGGGCAATCTTCTTCAGTCATCTGCAAACGCCAACAACCATAAGCTAATTTCCAGTTTGCCCAGGCGGTAATGTATCTCAATGAAAACGCCGACCATTGGGGCAATGAGTACTGAGTGTCTTCGGGCACGAGAATAACCTGTCGCTCGTGAAGTTTCATTTGCTTTGCCAGTACTCCCATCGTGTTGGGGGCATCATAGGCTAGAATTTTTTCGGGGTAACCGAATTTATCCCAAACGCCGTTACAAAAAACGAGGGCGTAGTCGCCCACTTCGACCGAAGTCACGGCCGAGCCGGTTTTGATGATTCTGACTACACCAGCATTGCCGATCACTGTCGAGGGCTCGCCTCGTTGAAGACAAATGTCGACCGGACGACGTTGTAGAGCGTGAGTCATGTTGCCTTCCCAGCAACCGTAGATGGGCTCACAGAGTACTTCTTGTTCAGTGATATTTGGAAAACTAAATTTCTCGAGCGAGAGCTCGGCAGGCTCAGCATTCTTGCCTGATGATTTTTGGCCTGCGTGTAAAACCCAGGCTTCGGTTGTGATTTTTTCGGTCGTCTTACAGGCTTGGTGAACCATAAGTGCTCTCTTTCGTTCTTATTTCGCGGTTGCGGAATCCATTCCCCTATCCGAGAATAGGGAAACAGGAGTTTTGAATTTCTGCAAGGGGTAAAAGCCTCACCCCGATGGCATTTTTTTGATAGGCGACAGAAAGAGTCGAGAGAAAGAGTAAAGACGATGGCGCTATTTGATCCGAAGAAAACCGAACGATTGATGACCATGCAACTGAGAGCACTTGGGTGGACCAAGATTCCGCTATTGGCTCTTTGCCGGCCCCAGGTGAAAGAATTGACCGAAAAAAGGGTGGTGATTAAGTTGCCGCTCAATCGAATGACTAAGAACCACTGGGGGTCGATGTATTTCGGTGCCCTAGCCGTGGGGGCCGATGTTTCAGGTGGATTTCTCGCTTGGCACAAAATCAAACAATCTGGCGCCGATATTAGCCTTATTTTTAAAGATTTTCATGCCGAATTCATGCGAAGGCCAGAAACTGATACTTTTTTTATCTGCGAAGACGGTGAAATGATTGACGGGTTACTAAAAAGAGCCATTTCAAGCGGTGAACGTCAGACCGAGACGGTCAATATTTCAGCTTACGACGAAAATGAGCAGAAAGTTTGTCATTTTAAGCTTTCACTTTCGCTCAAACGAAAATAAGACCTGAGTCAAAGGTTTAGGTAATGTCACCTGTTCAAATAGACTTAATTCAAGAAATTCCTTGTTTCATGGGTTTGAGCGCCAAAGAGCGTGATTGGCTCTCGCGCGCGTGTGGTGACCATCGAATTGAAAAAGGGTCCGCGGTCCTTGAAAAGTACCAAGAAAAGGACCCAGCAGGAAATCTAGTTCGAGATTGGGCGTTCTTTGTCGTCTACGCGGGCTATGTAAAGGTCGTTGAGCGCACTAATGATGTAGAGTCGCGAATGGTGGGTATCTTAGGTCGGGGCGATACTATTCGGTTGTCAGATTACCCAGGGTTTGAATTCATAGCATTGGGGCGGTGTCGCATTTTCAGCTTAGATTCGATCGGTTTTTCGATACTCGAGAAACTGGTGCCCGCACAGTTCTTGAGCGGTGAGAATTACGAACGCACGCCAACTGCGGCGGTGAGGCTAACGGCTGAAGAGCGACTTTTGAAGTTTCTCGAGCTCAACTCGAAGCGTTTTGGTCGTCTTGAGGGGGCTCAAGTTTGGTTGCCCTTTGCGCTATCTCGAAAAGACCTCGCAAAAGCCCTAGAAATTCGCCCTGAAACGGCAATTCGGCTTGCGAGAAAATTAGAAAAAGAAGGCCTGCTTCGCTGTGAAAAGACTCAAACTTGGATTAGTCTGAATATTTGGAAAGATCGAGCTTCACATTAGTAGCGTAAGCGAGACAGCAAGTCGCACAATCAAGAAAATTGCGCGCATCGATTGCCACTGTCATTTGAGTCTACCTAGTTTGACGCCAGAACAATGCAGCTCTTGGGTGAGTGACGCGGTCGGTGCTGGTTTGACCGGTCTTGGTCTGGGTGGAATTCGCCCCGAAGAGTGGGAAATTCAAAAGGCCATACGCTTGCGGTTTCATGGTCAGATTGAAATCTTCACGAGTTTCGGTTGGCATCCGTGGGAATGTCAAAACCTAGCGTTACGGGCTGAGGCTGAGGGAATCGAGCCAGTCATCGAGTCGTGTGTTCGACGCCTTGAATCTGAAATTTTGCACGCACACGCCATCGGTGAGACTGGACTTGATTTGTCGCGTCGATTCAATCAGCAAGAAGTCGAGATTCAACAGCTGCTCTTTGTGGCGCAGTTATCACTTGCACTGACTCACCATAAGCCGCTGGTATTACATGTAGTCAACGCACACACCCAGGCTCATGCTCTCATGCGCGATGGGCTCAATCGCGATGGTCATGCAAGGTACTCTGGAATCATTCACAGTTTTTCGGGCACGACGGCTGAGGCATTGACCTACGTTGATCTTGGGTTCTTAATTTCGATTGGCCCCAGTATTTTACGAAAAGGCTTTGGTTCATTGAAAGCGGCTGTGGTAGGCCTCGACACGAAGCATCTAGTCTTTGAAACTGACGCTCCAGATCAGGCGGGTAGGGCGAAAACGCTCGTTAAGGGTGGCCGTTCGTCTGATTATTCGGTTGGGGATTTTGCCAGTAGCCAAGTTTTACTTGAGGTAGTGGCCGAGGTCACTCGCCTAAAAGGCTTAGTTGCCACCGTCGACCAGGTATTGGGTGACGCTTCTGAAAGGTTTTTATGCACGATGAATCGACTGGGGTAAGTATTTCGGCAAAGCCATTAGAGACTTTGACCGCCGAAGAACTTGAAAACTATAAGCTGCATCGACGTTTTGATCGCATGGGACGGCTCGTTGGTGACGTGGGTATGAAACGTTTAATGGGCTCTCACGTGATGGTGATTGGCTTGGGGGGGGTAGGGTCGTGGGCTGCCGAATCTCTCGCTCGTTCAGGAATCGGAACGTTGAGTCTTGTCGATTTTGACCAAGTCTGTATCACGAATACCAATCGTCAACTTCAGGCGCTGGGGGGGGCAGTTGGAGAGTATAAAGCTGAGGTATTGGCTGAGCGGCTCCGTAAGGTGAATCCTCATTTGGTCGTCAATGCTTTGGTTAAGTTCTATCACGCGAAAACGTCAGAAGAACTGTTTGCGCTGAAGCCGGATTACATTCTCGATGCCATTGATAATGTGACTGCTAAGTGTCATTTAATTGCAGAAAGCCGTAAACGACAGGTGCCAATTGTCAGTTCAACGGGCAGTGGAGGGCGATTAGATCCGACTCAAGTTCGAGTGGCCGATCTTGGGCAAACTGAAAATGACCCGTTGGCTCGTGCGATTCGCAAGATTTTGCGAGGGCAGTATGATTTTCCCGATAGCGGAAAATTTGGCGTGAAGGCCGTCTACTCGCCCGAAGATGCGACCGACCCCATTGAACTTCATTATGACGGCGGCAAGGGGTTTCGCTGTGTTTGTCCTCAAGGTGAAAATGACTTGCATAGTTGCGATCAAAGAAACCTGATTATGGGTAACGCAAGTTTCGTGACCGGAACCTTTGGGTTTACTTGTGCCTCGGTGGTGGTTCGAGACCTTCTGAGTTCTCAGCAGCCTGCTACGCCCTAAACGACTGTTTGTCGGAATGAGGATTCGATGCTATCACCTTAAATTAAGAGGCTAATTGCTTGTCAGAAATTGAAAATTTAATTAATAAACATGTTTTGTTAATTACCGGAAAAGGTGGGGTTGGCCGTACCACTGTGACCGCTTTTTTAGCCAGAGCTGCAGCGCGCAAGGGTAAGCGAGTCGTGGTTGCTGAATTGCCTCAGGGCGATGACACCGATGAAGCATCGTCACCTTTAGGGGGTTTGTTCAATGTCGCGAATCCCTCGACTCGCCTAGAGCCTGTTTCAGAAAATATTCGATTTTGTCTGCTTTCATCAAAAGAAGGGCAACTGGGATTCTTAACCAATGTGATGCGCTCGCAGCGTTTAGCGAAGGCTGCTTTTGAAAGTGAGCCGATCCAGAAGTTGCTCGAAATTGCGCCGACGTTTAGAGAACTCGGAATTTTTTATCATTTCTTAGACCTTTACCGAAACACGGTTAAAGAAGGTAACGCGGATTTACTCATTCTTGATTTGCCGGCGACTGGGCATGCGATTGGCCTCACTCAATTACCTCACTCCGTCTTGCGTCTGATACCCACCGGAAAAATCGCTGAAACCCTAAAAGAAGGGCAGTCGATATTGTATCGAAATAGTGGTTCTCTCGAACAGCACAGTGGTGCCGTCATCGTCAGTCTGCCCGAAGCGCTTCCGCTTCGCGAGTCGTTAGACTTGGCCTCAGAGTTAGAGAAACAAAAAATTGCGGTCTTAAAGTTAATCATCAATCGTTACCCAAACCAAACTTGGAGTGCTGAAGAGTTGACGGCGGTAGACTCAGTCATTGCTGAAGCTCGCGATCAGGGTAAAAAAATGAGAGGCTCTCACGAGTACCAGAGAATGAGGCAGTCAATCGGAGTTCTCAACTCATTTATCACGACGATGAACGCGGCATCACCAGGGGGCGCGACAGAGTTCGCTCCGATTTTCTTACACGAACAAGAAGGAAATTCGCGGCAGGTGGTCGAGGGGTTACTCGCGCAAGAAGGTCAGTCATGAGTTCATTATTTGAAACGGTTTTAGATCGAAAAGTGATCGTCTTGTGTGGCGCAGGCGGAGTGGGTAAGACGACGACTGCAGCTGCGCTGGCTACCCAATTGGCTATACGTGGTAAGCGGGTACTCGCACTCACGATTGATCCCTCTAAACGCTTGGCTCAAGCGCTGGGGGTTTCGATGAATTCGACCACACCCGAGTCGGTTAGTTTAGGTGACGCAGTGGCGGCGACTGGCACATCACGGGTAGCTGGTTCGCTCGATGTCTGGGTGTTGAATGTGGCTGAGTTAGCCAGCGGCTTAGTTGAACAAGCCCTTCAAGACCCTGAAAAATCAAAGCGGCTGCGTGAAAATTCGATTTTTAAAGAACTCACTCAGATCATTTCTGGAATGCATGAGTACATGGCGGTAAAAGCGTTGCACCGATTTTTGAATGAAGGTCGCTACGATTGCATCGTGCTTGATACGCCACCTTCGCGGCATGCGCTTGATTTTCTTGAAGCCCCTGGGCGAACTAGAAAATTCATTGAAGGAAAGTTTGGACAATATTTTGTGCCAGCTGAGGGCGGAATGTTGCGGCGAGCGGCTTCAACGGTCGTGCATCAGATCATGAGCGCCGTACTGGGTAAAAAATTTGCTGAAGACTTAGTTGAGTTCTTTAGCCTTTTTCGTGGGGTATTTTCGTTGTTTTCTGTTGAACTTGAACAGATGAGAAAACTGTTAAATTCTCAAGATGCTGCCTTTTTTGTTGTGACAGCGCCAACTCATGAGTCGATTGAAGAAGCCTTGTTTTTTGAAAAACGTTCGCGGGCACTGGGTGTCTACTTTGAAGGTTTTTTTATCAATCGCTCAATCGCGCGGGCGACCGAGGGTGCCGTTGATCTCGTGAATTCAACTCTTGATCTTGGCGTGCAAGAAAAATTTTCAAAATTGGCGAGAATTGAGTCGGCACAAGTGCTTCGCGAACACGAGCTTTTGGTTCGCCTGGTTTCGCAGGTCGGTGAGGCAAAGGTGTTTCGCATCGCCGATATGATCGAGTTGCATGCGCAAGAAGTGAATGAATCAGGCCACAACGGCCCGAGTTCTCAAAGCGTTGGGCTGAAGAGTCTGATCTTACTGGGTCAAGGGTTGAGTCGCGATCTTATCCACTGATCGGGGTGCGATGACTGCTTTTCGTAAATGAACCGATCGTGAACTCGAAATTGTCTTCCGCACCAAAATTCAACCAGATTAGGAATGAGAACGTATCCTCCCCAGTGTGGCGGACAGGGCACTTCGCGGCCATCGAATTCGGCGCGGTATTGAGCCATGCGCTCTTCAATCAACTGCATGCTATCGATTTTTTTGCTCTGATCGCTAGCCCAGGCACCGATACAACTTTCTCTCGGGCGAGTGCGAAAATAGGCTTCTGATTCGACCCGCGACAAACGCTTCACTTCGCCATCAACGCGAATTTGTCTGGCAAGCTGAGCCCAGAAAAAGATGAGGCACGCATGAGGATTTGAATCTAAGTCATGAGCTTTGGGGCTGTGATAATTCGTGTAAAAGCAAAAACCACCCGAGTGAATGCCTTTGTGTAAGACCATTCGCGCTGAGGGTAAGCCATCTTTCGAGGCCGTCGCCAACGTCATCGCATCAGGTTGCGCGATGTTCGCATTGAGTGCATCGTTAAACCATAGCGTGAACTGAGAAATGGGATCGGCTTCAAGGTCGCTTAGTTCAAGGCCGATTTCTGGCTTTTTGGGGTCGTTCATGGCGTTATCTCTCCGAAACAAAAAAAGGCACTGATTCGTTCACCTTTTCTTGTAGCTCAAAGTAGCGTTTGATTCAACAAAAGGTGGGGACTAGTTGTTTTTCGCCCCGTTGGTGATCCAATCTGCGATTGAAGTCTTTTCGACGGTGCTTAGGGCATTTTTTTTCTCAGTATGAACGCTATCGGGAGCACATCCCGAAACATCGGCAAAATCGTTCGATTTATAGTATTCGGTAAGCAGTAGTCCAGCCAAGTATGAAGTGCTGGGGCTACCTGAAGCTACCAGCTTTACGTTCGGACAGATTAACACAGTGTCTGTCGCCGCGACTAGTCCTTCGGTTAAGGTTTTGTAAGCAAGAGCCTGGGTGGTAAAATCGATAGCCACTCTCTTTTCGAGCGTTGCTGCACCGGTTGGTGTGTGGCACTCAATGCATTCTGTCTTGAGGGTTTTTGTGTAAATGTAGGTAAAAGTGCCTGCGGCCGGTTCAACGGTTTTTGCGGCTTCCTCGATTTTGCCGCAATTTGCGAGCGTCAGTAAAAGTAGCGACAAAACGACTAACGAGAGATTTTGAAATCGAGATATTATAGTGAATTTTGGGTTCATGAGAATTGCTCCATAAGGGCCTTAGCCAGGGGTTCAACTTCTTTTGCGTGATCGGGCGATTGTTTTAAGAATTCTTCGATTTGCGCTTTGCCTATTCCAGACTCGTGCAAAATTTGGTGTTGGTAAGCGACCCAGAGAATTTGAAGTTTCAGTTTTTGTAGCGCCAAGAATGGCTGAGACTTTGCTTGTTTTGAGTATGCCTCAATGGTCTTTGCGATGAGTGATTTCAGTAATGCCTCGCGAGTATTATCTTTGGCCACGTGATATTTCAGGTCTTGCTCAATGGCTGTTGTGATTGCCTTGAAGACACTATGTGATAAAGCCTGATCGCCACCGACCAGCTGCTCGGCAAGCTTTAGTCCTTCGTTAAGCCATTGGCTGCCAAGTTTGTCTTTTTGGATTGCCAGAAGCGAAGCACCCTGAAGTCGAGCGAGTATCATGAGCGCTAGGGTGTCGTCGTAGAGTTTTAATTCGCGCGCAGTTTCTAATAAGTGCAGGCGCTCGGTGAGTGCTTGCACTTGGTCGGCGACCGGTCCGATCTGGGCTAGTAAGCCACAGGCGTTGAGTTTAATTCGTATCGGCTCAAATTCGATCACTCGGTCTTTTGACTTTTCAATTTTCGTGAGACGGCTCGCGGTATCGATAGCTAGCTTGAGGTGAGTTTTTGCCTGCTGCAATTGTTTGGTCTTTAGTAGCGAAAATCCATATCCTAAGTGATTTTTTGCAAGGTTCAAATCACCACTGATGAGCTTTGTGCTTTCAAGTTCGCCGTAGGCTAAAGTGGCTTTTTCGTATTTTTCAGACGCTTGATAATAAAATGCCAGACGTTCGAGAAATGGGGCTCGTTGCTTTATGTCGATGCGTTTACCTTCGGCTGTCAAAAAAGCTGAGATTTCTGCGGCGGCAAGGTCAGGCTGATTGTTGAAAAAAAGTGACTTAGCGAATACCCAAGTGAATCGAAGTAACTCATTGGTATCAACGAATCCGAGAGGTTTTCGCAAAGTGAAAAATTTGGCTGCTAGCCCGTGATTTGATACTCGGTGATGTAGCATGCCGAGGTTCGTGAGTGCCGCCGCCTTTATGCGTGCGTTGTCTCGGCCTAGGTCATAAGCCAGCATGAGATTGTGGTGGGCCTGGTCTAGTAAGGTTTGGTTGTACTCATAACCAGCTTGAGTTCGAATCAGTTTTTCAAGAAAACAGTACCCAAGTAAAAGGTAGCGTACTGGCGAATCTTTATCTTGAGTCATGGCCTCGAGTTTTAAAATACTCGCATCGAGTGTTTTAGTGTCATCGGGGGTTGTCTGTTTTTCGTCAATAAGGCCTAAAAACGCTTCAACTAATTTGAAGTTATCATCGATATATTTTCGATTTCTCAGGTTCGTATAACGCTCATCGATCACGTCGCGTGCCGATTTTTTCATCAGGGTGTTGATATATCCTTCGTGCGACTCGAGGTCGTCATTTAAAGTGAGAGAACCGTAAAAAAAGTTGCCGGCAAAATCTAATTTATTTTGTGCAAAGGCATCATAGCCACGATCGAGGCTCGTTTGAGCGAAGATAGTTCGGGCTTGAGCGAATTCGGTATCAGATTTCTCAGTGTAACGAATCCAGTTTGTAGCAATGAAATCGAGATATTTAAAGTCATTGGCTTCGGCGAAAATGAGAATAGCTCGAACATAGATGGCTTTTCTTAAAAAATAGTCAGAACGTGATTTGCTCAAAATCTGATCGAGTTCTTTGTAAATTTCTGACTTCTTGTTTTCGTCGTTTTCTCTGATCATTCTTAAGACAATGGCCTCAGACTGAAATAGAGAGATGATAGGTCCCGAGCGATTGATGAGCATCGATTGAAGTGTTTGAATTCGGTAATCTATCGTTGGTGCAAGACTGCCATTGCTTTCAGTTTTCTTTATTTCGCCAAGTGTAGTTAAATATTTTAGGCCATAGTAAAGTTTGCTCTCAGCCGTCAAGTCTGCGGTGTCGAAAAGTTTCTGATAAACTGCCGAAATCGCCTCGAAATCATTCGCGCGGGCGTAGGTCGATTGCGCCAATTCAAAATAGTAATGCCACTCGAGGGGGTGCGCAGGTTTTTTGAATTCAATAGCCTTTAGAAATTCGGCACTCGAGCGAGTGTCATCGATGAAGGTTTTGAGAAGTCCGCGAAAAATAGCTTTTGCGCGCACAACCGTTTCGTCTTTCGCGTTGGCAGTCCGGCCACTGATTTGTTTTTCGAGATCTAAAATCTCTCGTCGAAAACTAGGTGACACGTCTTGTTCAGCAGGTTGTGCCTTTTTCTTGGCTTTCGCTTCTAGAAAAAGCTTCAAGAATTCGGTGAACGCTGGGTTCGCGCCAATTGCGCCTTTTGTCTCGAGTTTTAATTTTTCGAGGTAAAACTGCGATGCGGCAATATCGTCTGAGAAGAGGTGATTGCTCAGAACTCGCTCTTGAAAACTCGACGAGTCGAGTTGCTTTGAAGTGAGGTTTCTAAATTTCGCCACGTTGAGTAGCAGAATTCTTTCGGCCGGTGTTCTGGCTGTTTGGTGAGCATTCGCCAGAACATGAGCTGTCCATTGACTAGGAACTAGGCCAGATTGCGGAAAAGAATAGACATCGAGGGTTCCTTCAAAAGCACAAGTCGCAAAAATATCAGCGCCCGAGAGCCGGGGAATGCTGCAATTGTACTCAGCTGAGGTCAGTTGCTCAGGAAACAGTCGTTGTCCTTTAATCGCCGTGGCGAGTTCTGCCCGAAAGAGCACACTATTGTCGCCGGCATCAATGATGCCGTCGCCGTTGGTGTCGTTGAGAAACTGGCTAAAATAAAGGTACGTGTCATCTGCAGAAACGACCGGAAAACCCGACAATCCCGGAAGGTCAAATTGAATAGCCACGCCTTCTTTCTCGCCAATTTTTTTGGTAAAAAGTCCGCGCCCACCTGATTGCTCATCTCCTTGTACTGCTGTTGAGGCGTTGTAAAAAATTCGATCAGAGCCTGTACGCATCGATGGTGACCAAATCATTCCTTGGGCAATCGTCGCTTGTTGATGGCTATTCAAGTTTTCAATGATGATTTGAGATTGGCCGGTCTCGAGATTTCGGCTCAAAAAGCCAAGTTCAGATTCACTCTTCCAGAAAGGTGACGAGCGTTCACTTTGATCAGATTTGAGGCACTTTATTTTATCTTCTGGCTTTTCTGATTTGTCACTGAGTGCCTCATAGGGCAAATAGCAAATGTCGCCTCGGGCATTGAATTTATAATAGGTAAAAGCGAGATTTCGTTGCGGGCTTAGTTGAGGTTCTTGCGAATCACCTTGCAACCCAAACAGCGGAGTGACTTTTCCGTTCTTGAGGTCTTGCTTACAGAGGTAGGTGACCATGTCTGCTTTACGAGTAAAAATCAGAAAATTGCGCTCAGGATCGGTGACGCCCTGAAACTGGTCGTCTGGGCCAACGGTCACCTTCTGGGGCCTGTGAATTGAGGTGAGCTCTGCCAGCCGGTGTTGCACTATCGTTTCTGCTGACCAGGCAGCACCAGAAGCGAGAAAACTCAACCCGATGAAAATGAGTCGTCTAGAGAGAGAGGTCATAGTCATTTCGAATCTTCTTGTCGGGTGATGAGTTCGCCACCAACAACATTAAAAAGCCTTTTTTTCTGGGTCGAAATTTCTGTCTTTTGAAAGGCAGTCGGGCTTTTTTGAGTGGAAGACTTCAAAAGCTCTTTTTCAAAATCTGGCCATTCGCCGGCACTCTCTTCTTCCATGATCGTGTGGCGGTCGTTCAGATAAATTTTTGGTGAGCAATCGATCACGCCGAGAAAAATCACAAGTAGAGTCAATGTTCTAAAAATCATTTTAATGGAACCTCCGAGGTTATCTTTTTTAAATCAGCCGTGCTCGAAGAAATCCAGCCAAAAATGGGAATTCCGCGCACATCAAAACGTTTATTCACTCCGAGTACAATCATTTGGACCCCTAAGTCGAGGTAACCCTTTTGAAAAGCCATTTCGACCTCAGTGGGATAACCAAGACCCAATGCGGTTCGCATTCGGTTCATATTCTCATCTTCATAGAGCGGGTCTAAGAGACTGATGAGGGTCACGAGCTGTTGACCACCGACCTCGGTGATGTCCATTCGACCATCAATACTTCCTTGGTTGAGATTGAAAAGCAAACCCATCCTGCCGCTGATGATTTTTTTACCTTTTGGGGCACGCAGTAGGTAACGATTAGGGAGAACTTCATCGAGATCAAGGCCGGTGAGTCGCGAAAGTATGGCAAATTGTCGAAAGTCCGGATGAACATTGAGGAGCATTTCACCCCAAGCCTTGCCGTTGGTGCCCATGGCTAAGTCGAAGCGATGTGCTGACAGGATATTTTGACGAATCGAAAAATAGCCGGTCATTGGCCCATAGGTCTTTTCTTCAACGGTAACCGATTTGATGGTGACTGGTTTCGCGTCGTTAAGTAGTGGCCTCACTCGTTCGTAGTCAACGCGTTCAAAGGGGTTTTGGTTCAGCAGGTAAGCAAAACTCAAGGAAGTGCCGTCAAACTTCAGTTTTTCTTGTAGGGGAATTGACCCCGAAATGCCTTCTATCTTTATTTTTTTCTCGGGGTTATTGAAAAATAAATCGACTAAGGTGATGTCACCATCCCATTGTATTTGTTGCCCCTTGAGTACCGAAAAATTAAACGGAAATTCGAGAGTGCCCGAGACTTGCTTGCCGGCGATACCAGGAAATGTTTTAGGAATGCGAAACGAAAATAGGCCATCGCCTTGAATGTCTTTACTGGCAATTTTGCCGTTCAGTGAACTCGACATTTTGAGCATTGACTGATTGAAGTCGAGAAAGAAATTGTCAATCGCGAAGTGATTGGTGTCAGCGAGCGTGATATCCATCGAACCCTTGAGCCCTGACAAAGGAAATGGGGTGTTCAAGTACTGTTTTTCGAGGGCGAGGGCACCTTGCCGTAAAGATACCTTCACGAGAATATTCTGAAGTTGACTCAAATTCGGAATTTCAACACTCGATTTGAGCTGTGTGTCTTTGACTACCGCCATTTTTGCCACTTCGAAACTCGGTATGACTAGTTCGAAATTTGACGTCAGGTGTAGGTTGAGTAGGCGGTGGGATTGATTGATGGTAACAGGATCTTTAAGGATAACCTCGAAGCCTTGAGTTTTCGTCTGAGGAAGTGCTGCTTGAGTGATGAGCGATTTGCCCTCGACAGTCATTTGAGTGGCGCCTAGCCCCAATTTGAACTCGCTCTTGGTGTCTAGGACTCCAATTTCATTGTTTTTAATTTTGATGTGGGGCCTGAATTCTCCGGTCTCTTTGGCTAAGTTGAATTCTGCGATGGCGGTGGCTTCGATGTCAAAAGGCGAAGTCGCTTGCGCAGTTGAAATTTTGGGTGCTTGGCCAGCTAAGGTAAAACTCGTCAATTGCGTGCTGGAGTTTTGAATCATCGTTCCTTGCAGGTGAATCGGATCAAAGTGAATGGCTACTTTGTTTTTTCCTAAAATTTGCGCAGTCTTGGTCTCAAATTTGAGGTGATGCATTTTTTCGGCGTTGAAGTTCTCTGGAAGCTCAACGCTGATGTTTGAAGTCACCTTGAGATCAGAGGTGTTCTCCAAGAATGCGAGCGCTTGAATCTGTGTCGCAAGAACTCGAGCAAGATTGACATCGACAGATAGGTCAGCTTTTCCTGGGTACTGAGCTTGAATGTGTGAACTCATCCAATCGGTTTGATTGAAAGTCGACTTGAAATCAGCGCTGAGTGAGTCTAGTTTATTTGAAAGGCTACCGCTAAGCGTCGATTCAAGCTGGGCAGGCTTTAGCAAAATGCCTGGCATTTTGAGACCGGTGAGTTGATGCACGAGTTGGTAGGTTGTTTGTTTTTCTGATAAGCTTTTCAGGCTCAAGTGCTGAGACCCAAACTCGCCTGTCGACGTTTTTTCTTTCTGCGTGAGTTTCCACTGTGCCGCTTTGCTGACAAGGTCGCCTTTGATGGCTAGTTTATCGATTTGGTTCGCCGGTGAAAAATTAAATGACTCATCAAAATGGGCAAGCACTTGAACCTCGCTCACGATGGTGAGGTCTTGCAGTTTAAAGAAAGTACTTTCGTTCTTTGAATTTTTTTGCGAGGTCGTTTGCAAAAACTCAAAATTTTTGAGTGAAAAATTAAGCTGGCTGGGTTCTACCGTGAGATTTGCTATTTTGTTTTCGGCTTCAAATAAGATTTTCGCGGTGATGTCGGCCTGGGGGTTGAGGGTGAGTTTCGTGTGAGGGCCATCTACTTTTAGTGTGGCCCCTGAAGCGAGGTGAAGTGATCCCGTGAGGTCAATGTTTTTAGGTCGATACGAAAATCGAGATTGGATTGAAATTTCAGGTAGATTGATCTCGGTCTTTTCGTGAGCGGTGGCTTGATCGCCTGGCCGGCCACCCAGCCGGTCACCCGATCTATCATCTAATCTTTCTAGGGTGCCTTGAATTTTTAGGTGGTCAACAGCCAACGTCTTGATGACGACTCTGACGTCTGGCCATTCGAAGGGGGCTCGATGCGGGTCACTCTTCACGTCTTTTGGTGAAGGCGCAGGTTGACTGGGTGCATCGGCTGTTGCAGGGGTCAGTTTGAACTTGAAAGTGGGTTTGACAATTTCAAACCGTTCGACGTTCAGTGACCTAGAAAAAATCGAAAAATCATACTCAATATTGAGTTCCGCGATTTGCCCGTCTAGAGTTTCAGTTGAAGTTTCTTTTTTTAAGACTAGGTCTTTGATTTTGATGTATGAAAAGGGAGAAAAACCGAGGTGAGAGTAGGTGAGGTGCAAGTTCATTTTCTCAGCGAGCTGGGATTCAATTTTCTTGGCGAGCCAAGCCGAGCCCGTGGGACTTTTGAGAAATGCGATACTTGAAAAAATGCCAATGGCGAAAAGGGCACTCACTGATCCGACTGCGTAAAGCGCGATCTTCATTTTTCGATTCATTGCTAGAAATCTATCTTATGTGCCGCCGACATTCAAAGCAAGACTGAGCCAACGGTCAGTCTTGACCTTTTTTTTGCCTGGGGATATGTGCGGGTGGGGTATTCCTCGCTCTTGATTCAGAGTTCTTATTGCAGCCTTGTAAACCGATTGGCTCTCATCTAATTCGCTAGTCATGATGCGAGACTGGGTGAGAGACTGGGTGAGAGACCGAGGGTAAGTGCTTATGAAAGAGTTTGAGTTGATCAAGGTTATTCGAGAGATTTGCGAGTGTTCAAATTTTCTTGGGCTCGACCACGCTCAAATTGTCGGAATTGGCGACGACTGTGCCGTGCTACCGGGATCTTTGTGGAGTGCTACGCCTCAAGAGTCAGCTCGCTCGCCCGATCAATTGACTTATCAGATGATCATTTCAACCGATCTTTTAAATGAGGGCGTGCATTTTAGGCAATCGACCATTTCACCGAGAGACCTGGGTTACAAAGCCACGGCAGTCAACCTCTCAGACATCGCGGCAAAAGGGGGCGCGGCGATGGGTTTACTGATTTCGCTGGGCCTACCCAACCCAGAAAGCCAAGCCGCCCTAGAGTGGGTGAAAGAGTTTTATGAAGGTGCGAAGGAGTGTACGAACTTAGTCGGCGCGAGAATCTTAGGTGGTGACACGACTCGCTCACTTCATGAAATCGTGATCAACGTTACGGTCTTCGGCAGAGTTGCCACCCAGAAGCTGAAACTGAGGTCGGCTGCTCAACTGCGAGACCTCATTGTCGTTACTGGTTTTTTGGGTGATTCAGCAGCAGGACTTCGCTTGCTTGAAGCGCAGCTTGGAGTTTCTAATCGGGCCGATGGGCAGGGCAGCGGCGTCGGAGACGCTGAAAAAAAACTCATCACAAGACACCGACGGCCGCCACTTTGGCAGCCTCAAGCACAGTTTTTGGCCGGTTTTGAAGCTGTCCACGCGATGATGGATATTTCTGATGGCATCGGGGGCGACATACTGAGAATTTGCGAGCAATCAAAACTGGGCGTGCGTCTTGAGGTTGTTCAGCTACCGCTTTCGCCTGAGCTCAAGGCGGTAGCTGAGCACTATCGATGGAATGCCTTTGAACTAGCTTGTAGTGGCGGCGAAGATTATGGTCTTTTGCTTACCGTTGATTCGAAGGTTTGGCCTGAACTGCAAAAACAATGGGTAGCGAACTTTCAAGAGCCCATCACCGCGGTCGGCGAAATTGAGACGGCTGAAATTCAACTCGCTCAATTTAATGGCGTGGCGTCTTCAAGCTGGTTTTACGGATTTGATCATTCAGTTCAATAAGTTCGTTGAAACTTCTTGAATTGCCCAGAAGTCGCAGTACATTCCTTTTCTACCGCAGATGAAGAACGGAAAGTATTGGTAGCCTTTGTCTCCGCAATCTGAGCCCCAACTGTTCTTAATGATAAAGTACCCGCCGCCTTTGATGGTTTCGTCTAAGCGGTACCCCACCACAGCAAGTGCGTGTTGTCCTTTTGATCGAGGTGAATCAGGGCTAATCGTCGCTTTGCATGAACCCATGTCTTGGGGTACTTGAATCGCGATGTAGATTGAATGGTGCTGATCGAGGTTCTTGATTGCGTTTTTAACAGCTTCGCTGGTGTCGCCGAGGGCTTCAGCTTTTGTAAGTTTGGTGTGGGCTGCTTCTTGGTATCCGGCATTGGGTCTTGTTTGTTCTTGTGGCCAATAGCTTTCGTCAGTGACTTTATTTTTCGTGGCTGTTTTAAAAGCGAGGCTGGCATCGTATCGGCCGTACAGGCTCCAGAAGTGTCTTTCTGAGAGGTTGACGGTCTGATTTTCGGCTGCTTTATTTTCCATCGCACCAATCATACCAAAAGTGGTGCAAGTGCCACCAAATTGACTCTTGACTGGAGTGTCGCGAAATCTCAAGTCGACTTCTTGCCCTCTTAGGCCGGTCATGAACTCAATGTTCATAGGGCGGTCTTCTTGGTTGACCCGCTTTGATGAAAACACAGAGTTTTCAGGAGAAATCACGGCCGGAGATCGGTTACCGCGAGTGAAAACACGATTCGGTTCGATCTTGGTGCCGTTCAGGTAGTCTCTAATTTCTTGGTTCGATAAAAATCCATCAGAAGCGAGTGTGTTTGAATCGGTCATGAATTGAGTCAAGGAAATGCCGAGTCCCATCAAGAAACCAACACCTAGGGTAATTTTCTTAGTCATCGCAATTCTCCTTTGGTAGGTTTTCGGTAGATAGGTAAATTTGCTTGAGTCATTCTTGCCGATGGGAATTATTTGCCGAGTAAATCGTTTGAGTGTGATAATGTTTAGTCGAAAGCTATGATGAGTGTGAGGATGGTGATGCCTCACAAAGCGAGATGCACAACCAAATGAATCGATTTCACTTTTTGACTCTCAGTTTGCTGCTCAGTTTTGGGGCCGTTCAAGGTGGTGAATTAACGTATGGCGATGAGACTGACATCAGATCGGTGAATCTCGTTTTATCAAGAGAGCTCAAAGCCAATTTAGATAGGCAATGGGGTGAGTGCGTTAAATCACTCAACTGTGACCAACTACTAGAGAGGGCCGCTTTTTCAGTACGTACGGCCCAATTTGCATTCGTGGCGCAGTACCCTGACACTCGAACCTGTTTTGAATCGAGTTACCCCAATCTTTTTTATCGATTTAGCTGTGGGGCTTCGGGTAGTTCTGCGAGGGTTGGCCTTGCAACGAAGGGGCTTCATCAAGTGACCACTTTTTCTTACCTATGGAAAAAGTGCACCGATGCTGGTTTAGGCGCACAATGCAAGACTTCTGATCATTGGCAGCTGAGAACTAGTGTTGAGTCGTTTGAAGCGAGACTTTCTGGAGTTTCAGGTAGCCGATCGAAGGTTCACGATTCAGAGTTGTGCACGCTCAAGGCGCGCGAACACGATTTGAATTCGGCTTCATTAAAGTTTGATTTAGGCACCTTTGGTGAGCTTAAGCTCGATTCAAAATTGGGCCAGTTAAGTGAAAAAGGTCAAGCTGAGCTTGATCGGTTTGTCGACACGGTTTTTGTGGCTGAGTTTTCGAAATGGGAGGTGAAGAGGCTTGCTGTGCAGGCCATTGGAGTTCTCAGTTCGGTAGAAGATAGTCTCAGTGAAGAGACCTTGCTTGAAATGTTGCCAGTGAGTCGTCGAGTCGAATTTTTTTCGTGTGCACGAAGTTATTCGATTGATTCACTTCTAGGGTTCAAGGTGGGACAGCAGTTGGATAGGCTTTCGCGCGAAGCGAATACCGACGGTGCGAACGGCAGCCAATGCCGAGGCGGCAGTTCGAGTGAGACGATCGACGCACGAGTCAATGCGCACCGTGAGGCACTTGGGCAGTTAGATGGCCTCATTACTCTGAACGATCATTGTGAAACCGAGAGTTGTAGAGAGGCTCTAGTTGAGGCCGGAACCGATCGGGCAAGAGAGCAGATTTTGACTGCATTTCCGGCGTTGATTGACGGAGGCTTTCAGACAAAGTTAAGGGCTCTTTTTGCGGCCAAAACTTCGAACTCTGAAATCAATCGTGAGATCGCCCAGTTTCTAGTCACCAAAGTCTTGGGTGCGATACAAGAGGTGTGTAAAAATAAATTCGATCTGGTTGTCAGTTTGTTCAGTTCGGGTAGAGGCGATGAACTTTTTGGTGAATTTTTGAGTTACGTTGAAAAAGAAAAAGGGGGTAAACACTGGCGCGACCTTTCTTGCTTGATTCGGGCCTCACTGGTGAGAACGGTTCGAAATCAGAGTAAAGCAGACGAAGGTTTGAGTTTCTTGATTTCAAGTGCGGGGCTGGCTGCGGCTTCACTGAGTGGCGGAGCTTCGGTCTTAATCGGGCAATCGTTCGCGTTAGGGTTTACTGGTTTCGAGTTCAATGAATTGCGAGAGGCCCATCACCGCGTGTTGCTGAATACAGGGTTAGTGATTGGTTGTGCGACAGATATCGAATCATTGCGATTGTCAGAGCTGGAAGAAAGCAGCATTAAACGAAGTTTGGTGATTGATGCACTTTTGACTGCGGCTGGTATGGGTACTCGGTTGCAGCCCCGAATGAGTACCGGCGTGAGTGAAGGGCTCTCAGAAGTCGGATTGGCCAGAAAATTTTCCGCTCAGGTTCGTTTGTCTCGATCGCTATCAAGCAAGATCGAGTTGCTTGTCGATGACCCTGGCGTTCTTGATAGGGCTCGATCGCTTCTAGCAGATGGGGCGTCACTTGGCGAAGTCGAAGGTGCCGTTCGTGATTCAAAAAAATGGTTTGAACTTTTTAAGAATGAAAAAAGGGTGCTGCTCAGTATCGCCGCCAAGCTCAAACGCTCGGGATTCACAAAACTCGATTCGGTGTTTGAACAGATGAGCGGTGCGTGCCATTTGAAAGTTACCGAATCGAAAGTGGGGGGGCAGCGAACACTAAGCTCAGCCCAGAATCGTGGCAACGCGAACGCCTACGAAGTGCTCGGCGTTTCACAAAATGCTTCACAAGATGAGATCAAATCGGCCTATCGCCGCTTGTCGCGGCAGTGGCACCCTGACTTGGTTGACGGATCTGATGCGCCAATGAAAGAACTCAATGTCGCCTATGGCAAGATTAGAGATTCGGCAATTCGAAAAGTTTACGACCAGTATTTACGAGGGGGCTTTCGGCCGGCGCCGACGAGATCTGAGGGGGCTGGCGCTGAGATCGATGAACTTTGGGAAAAATTTAGAACCGTTTATAAAAATCCGCCTATTAAAGTAGCCCCGGCTAAACCGGGATTTAAAGTCGCTAGCAGGCCGACCGTTTCACCAGAAGCCCAAGCGAGAGCGAGTGTGCAGTTCGTCGAAAAATTGCAGACGTCACCATTTTCGTGTGCCGAAATTTGGAAAAAAGTACTTTGGGGCGTGGGTGGGATAGCCTTGTTCGCCGAAATCGGAAATGAGGCTTATGAGGCGCTGCAGCTGAATAGTTGGTGTGAAATCTTGAGTCAGTCGCCCAAAACTTCAAAAGTGAGAGTCGAATTGATTTCTGGTTCAAAATGGATTGTCAAATTGAAACCAGGGGTTTGTAACTACCAATAAACAGCTACATTCTGCCGGGTGCGATTGTCGTCGACTCTTCATTGCCCTTTTTGGCTCGGCAAGGTAAGAATCTTGGCATGGCAGTGATCGTGAGTGCTTATCAAATAAAAAAAGCTTTTGGCGCCCGTGCGCTTTTTAATCAAATTTCGTTTGCAATTGAAACCCGCGAGCACATTGGCCTTATCGGCCCAAATGGAGCGGGTAAGTCAACGTTACTGAAGATCATTGCTGGCTTAGAAACCATTGACGAGGGGAGTCTTTCGATTGGCCGGGGACTTCGAGTGGGATACCTTGAACAAGATCCGACTTTTTTACCGGGTTTGACGATTCTCGCTGGAATTCTAGGAGCAGAGTCAAATTTACACGATTGGGAAAAAGTCGCTCGAGCTGAAGAGCTCATGTCTAAACTCTTGCTCTCAGATACTCAGGGAATGGGCGGTTCGACTTTAATTGATACGTTGTCAGGCGGTTGGAAAAAACGAGTGGCCCTCGCAAGAGAGTTACTGAAACAACCCGATTTGCTTTTGCTTGATGAGCCGACCAACCACCTTGATGTTGAAAGTATTCTTTGGTTAGAAGATTTCATTGCGTCAGCCAATTTCGCTGTTCTGACGATTACCCATGATCGGGTCTTTTTGAGTCGAATAGCTGACCGTATTTTAGATCTCGATCCACGAAATTTGGGTGGGCTCCTGAGTATCAACGGCACTTACATTGATTACCTTGAAATCAAAGATCAGTTGATGAATGCCCAAGAGCGGCGTGAGATTATTTTGAAGAATACCCTTCGCCGTGAGACGCAGTGGTTGAGGCAAGGGGCTAAGGCCCGCACGACCAAGCAGCAAGCTCGAATTAAGAAAGCCGGCGAACTCAAAGCCGATGTTGAAGAGCTTGTGGTTAGAAATGATGTGCGTGTTTCTAAACTTGAGTTTCAAGGTGCCGAAAAAAATCCAAAAAAACTCATTGAGGCCAAGAAAATTTCAAAATCTTACGGAGATAAGAAATTATTTTCAGATGTTGAGATCATTGTCAGGCCGGGAGCTCGAATCGGATTACTTGGACAAAACGGCTGCGGAAAGTCGACACTCATTCGGGTACTTTTAAAAGAAGAAGGCCCAGATAAGGGTGAAGTGAATCACTCTGAGCATTTGTCGGTGGCTTACTTTGAGCAGAATCGTTCGTCGTTAGATCCTAACGTGACTTTGGCAAGAACCCTTTGCCCAGTTGGAGACCACGTTGATTTTCGTGGCTCGCGCGTTCACATACGCAGCTACCTAGATCGTTTCTTATTTACCCAAGGTCAGATGGACATGGCCGTTGGAAAACTTTCAGGCGGTGAGCAGAGTCGAATTTTGATCGCTGAATTGATGTTAAAACCTGCGAATGTACTTGTTTTAGATGAGCCAACCAATGACCTCGATATGGCGACATTGGCAGTTCTCGAAGAGTGTTTGACTGATTTTAAAGGGGCTATTTTCTTAGTTACTCATGATCGGTATTTTCTCGCTCAAGTGGCAACGCAAATTTTGGGATTCAATTCGTTTACGAACGCGAATGATGGAAAAATTGTCAGCTTTGCTGACCTTTCTCAGTGGGAATCTTGGCATGAGGCTGAGAAGCAAAAAGCAGCCAATCTCAGAACTAGTCAAGTCGCTGGCAGCTCGGGTGATAAGGCATCGGGCTCGGCAAGTAAGAGGCGAGGGGCTCGCAAACTCAGTTACATGGAACAGCGCGAGCTTGATGGAATGGAAGCTGCGATTCACAAGATAGAAGAACGGTTGAATCTAGCGACCGATCAGAGTAACCGGACCGATGTGGTGTCAAATGCGGCGAAACTCTTAGAGGTGACCCAGACAATGCACGAGTGTCAAAGTGAGCTTGAACGGCTATTTCTTCGTTGGTCAGAGTTAGAAGGGGGGTAGTCTTTCTGATGCTTGATGCTTTGGTTTTGAGCGTACTCAGTTTAAATCTGCATGGGTATCATCCGATGGGTGAAGGTCTCAGATTCTTGCAAGACCGTGCAGGAAAAATTGAAAAAGCAGAGTCAAAGTTGTTTTATTTTATGCCTGACGAGCTTGAAAGAGGTCACACAAAGCGTCTCGATGAGCTCGGCGCACAGTTGAAACGACTTTTGCCCGATATTGTTTTTTTTCAAGAAGTGGCCGCCGGTGGGCCCTGGGGCCCAGAAAAAAATTGTGACTTATTTTATCGAGATTTAGGCGAGGCATTCGAAAATAATTCGGTTCATCGCTTGGCCGCCCGACTGCAATTAAGAGTGAATGAGTCGAGCCGGAATTATTCGGTCTTGCTGGGGTGTCGCGGTAACACAGGTTGGTGGACAACTTCTGAGACCTTCAAAGACAAGAGAGTGCTCCGTCAAAACCCAAACTCTCAATTCGAGACTGTTTTTGATTTTAATGCGAACCCCTATCCCAGTGGCTTGATCATCGAGGGTACCGGCATTTTGGTCTCAAAGAAGTTTGATGTACTTGAAGATAAAGTCTGGCATGTGAAGGTCGACGAACTGGGTAGAGACCTTTATTTTCAAACAGCGGTCATTCGTCTTGGGCATCAGGCTCGGGCTGGTGTGATGATTGCAGTCAATGTGCACATGGGTTGGGCGACAGATCATTTGTTTGAGGCGCTCAAGTTGAGAGAAGCCGTAGCGGCCTACAGCAAGAATTGGGAAAAGAAGTTAGGACTTTCTGGTGTACCTTACTTGGGCGTGATGATTGGCGGGGATTTCAACGCTGTACAGTTTCAAGGCGAACATTTAAGTAAAGATCGAGGAAAAACCCCTGAATTGACTTTCTTTGAAGGCTTTAGAGAAGGTGTGTACGATTTTTTGGGCTCTCAAAAAAATTGGCAAACCGAATTTTCTCAGGCTGCTTTAAAGTTTGATCACAAGCCTAGCGAGTCGCAAATTTCGAGTCTAGTTGATGAGTGGAGTTCGCTTCAGAATCGTTGGGCCGAGCTTGCAGGTCGCGTGCATGCTTTGGGTCTAGAAAATTCAGTGAGTCGGGCTATTCGCGAAAGTCGCTGTGAGCAGTTTTCGTTTCTCAATTCGAAGTGCACTAGCGAAGATCGAATTGACCACCTGTTTAGTGATCGGGCATTTCAATTGCAAAACGCTTCGATTGTTTTTGCTGAAGACAACTGGGAAAGTTTATTGGGAGTTTCTGATCACCCAGGCATTTTTGTGCGATATTTGATAAAAGGTGCGAGGTAGCTTCTCAGTCTGTTTGAGAATTCGAGATCCCGTTTTTGCCTGACCAATTCTCTGATATCTGGCTCTTTGAAGAAATCAAACATTCGGTACATCAGTTCGTCGCCGTTTTCTATTTTGCCCGGATCGAGATCGGCAGCAATTAACCAAGGTTCTGGAACTCGATAAAAGTCTGGAAATCCTGGATTTCTGGTCATTTCTTTTTCGAGTGCAGTAATAATTGTTTTCCATTCGAAAATGCCATTTTCGACTTTAGCCATGAACTCGGTTGGGCCTAGAAATAGGTCATCATCAAAATTGCGAAGAAAAAGTGGCGCACCGGTTCGTTTTTGGAAGTGAACGCGCATCGAGCGGCCGTTGAAGTCTGAGAACGGATGGATTGAGATCAAACGCTGATATTCTAACGTCGGATTGCCGCCGAGAGCGGCTTCAATGAGCTCAGATAGAATGAGGCGATTGAGGCGCTTGTAGTCGTTCGATTCTTTGTCGTGAAAGTTTCTAGTGCTTTCAAACGTTTGCAACTCTTGCGCGAGGGGGCGCGAGAGTTTTTGTTCGAAACGGTGAAAGGTTTCGACGCTTGGGTAATGGTGTCTAGCTAAGAAAGTGGTCTCGGTTGATAGGCCTGCACTGGGGTCGTTGATCGATTCTACCACGAGGTACGGATTGCTTTTTAGTGCAGAGAGTTGTCTTTGATTGACTCGGTAGTAGCCGATTCCATCAACGAAAATATCGCCACCGGCAGGAATCGGGTGCGAGCGGTACTGGCCTCTCGGGTTTTGAGAAAAAATCTGAAAAAGATTGAGCGGATGGTCATTTAGCGTGAGGTTTGGGTCGGTGGCCAAGACCCATCGATTGAGAAGTGATCCGAGATTGTCGGTGTCGTACCTAGTCCAGGGTTCTGCTTTGCCTTTCGTAATCATCACCAAAAGGTCTGAAAGATCGATGAATTCAAAACTTCTGACATACTTTTCTCCAAATGTGTTCCATCGAGAAAAATGATTTCGAGTGAGGCTTGGGTGAAATGCCCGCGAAAGCGTCTGGAGTTGGTTGAAGGCGCGAGCTGACAGTTGAATGAGGCCAGTTTGTTCGAGGTGAGAATAATTCTTTCGGGCAATTTCGAATTCGTTTTCAAATTCAGAAAATACCTTTCGATCAACAGCGCTAAGGTCTTCGGTGGTCAGGTGGTCAAGAGATACATTGCCTTTCGATCTGACGAGTTCTTTGGCAATGAGGCTGCCTGTTTTTGTCTCGCTAAAAAAGGCTCTCGTGAGAGCTTTTGAGAGGGCCTCTGATTCAGTTCTGAGTGGTGGTATCGACCCTGCGTGGCCCTGTGACTGGGGCCCGGGTAAAAGAACGACCGCCACCGTGAATACGGCCCATTGAATGAGAGCAGCGAAATACAGACGATCGCCTGTGGTTGCTTTACTTTTGGTGGTAGCCATCTACCACGGGTGATATGGCAAAAAAGAGCGGTGAGTCAATTGGCTTGTGATCCAATGCACAAAATGAAAAAAGCGAATCAGGATTTGATACCTTAGATTCGCTTTTCTCAATACACTTCGTTTTTGGGGGTAAAAAATTGTTTAGGCTGTTTTCACCGGTTTAATGAGGGCGATCTCTAAATGGAGGGGAATGTTCCTAGTTTGTAGGAATCAAGATCGCCACCCACCGGTGAAAACAGCCAATACAGAAAGACACTATAGCAATGGCTGTGCCAAAGGTTTGTCATTGCTTATAAAAAAGCCAACTAGATCTATCATTTATTGAGTTTTGGCCTATAATGGCTACAAATTGCATGGTTTGAGAATTTTTGATTTTTTCCAAATGTCAGATTGGTGGGCCGATCTGAGACCTAAACCGGCATTTTTCTTCGATTTTGATAGTTCCAATTTGAGAGATAGTTCCAAGTTGGAACCACTCAGTTGGTACGTCTAGGTGCAAAAACGTTGTCCGCCACAAAACGTGGCTAACCTACCGACTGCTTGAATCTTACTCTTTTCTATGACGATTCCATCACCGTCGTCACAGGCAAGAATGGGCAGTTTCGATGTTCGAGAGTAAGCTAAAAGCGCTTGGGTTTGTTTTTTCGAACGAGCAGAGTAGTGGGGGTAGAATTCAAAATCAACCAATCCCAGGGCTCGAAGGTCTTTCATACCCACTGCATTTTCGTCGGCATCGAAGGCGGGGTAGGCCGCGAGATTGATGTTGGGCGAAACAATGAGAGCGCCAGCACTTAATCCCGCGATCACACCACCCGCCTTAGCAAAACGCTTAATTTCTGAAAGCGCTTTCGTTTTTCTCAGCCAATGAAGAAAGTAGAAGGTGTTGCCCCCTGCAAGGTAGATGATGTCAAACTGGTGTATCTTAGAAATTTCGTTTCGGCGAGAGGCCGCGCTGTGAAACGTTTTATCGAGAATCAATTGATCAAAAGAAGTGACTCCGAAGCTTCGGTACCGACGCCGAATTCTTGCGTAGTACGGAGCTGAGCCCTCTTCGCAAAACGGTAGGTACAATAGTTTGAGTTTGCCCCTAGGATTTTTCGCTCGAGCTAAGCGCACCAGGTGTCGATGCAGACGGTGGTTTTTTGACGTTGCTCCACCAGAATAGAAAACGGCGTTTAACCAGTGAGGAGCCGTTACTTCTGGTACGAGAGTCAGTTGAGACACAGTGGTTAAGTTTCGGCGAAAAACGCAAAAACTTAAAGAAGAAAATAGGTAGGCTTGGTTTGTTGAATTTGCTAACGTGCTCTCAATGAATGTCGAAGGAAAACTATGCAATTTGAACTGGTTCAGAAGCATGACTGGCATTGTGGTGTTATTTTTCTGGGGGTGTGCACATATCGAGCCGGATCTAAGTCCCAAGCGCGTTGATGACATTCTCAATAGTACCCCCATTTCGGTTGATTTGACATTATCAAGCAGTGAGCTCAGCTCTCAGTTGAAAAGTGTGAGAGCGCTAATCGAGAAGGGCCAATTCGACGCAGTAGCAATAGATAAAATTGACCAGTTATACTACTTGTATCAAGTGGCCCAGCGCATTTCCAAGAAGGGTTCAATCCGGTTACCTCCATTTTCTAGGGTTAAAGTAAAATTTCCATCGTTTTGTCTTGACCCCTCAAAGGCCGCGCCATCCGAAAATGAGCAATTCAGATGGACTACAGAAAAAGTAGCAATACCCTATTATGATAAGCTGATCCGGATTACACCAAGCGAGTACGGTGCCAATTGGGAGGATCTTCAAGAGCTAATCTGGAGTCTAGGGAATGGGTCTAAGTATGAAGATTATCCATTACACCTCGCTGGGATACTTGATAGACTCGACCCAAACGCAAAATTCAATCTACCTTCCCGCGCGAAGGACTCCATTAGCGGTGAAGTCGGAGCTATAATAAGCGAAAAAGTGTCAGAGGTCGAAGCGATAGAAAGTCTAGTTTCTTTAGTAGAAGGGAAGTATTACAGCTATTCAGAATTTGCGGCTTTTATTCAAAAGAAGGCAAAAACGACGAATTCAACTGCGCTAAGGCTCACGACTCTGGCAGACGAACCAGGAGTCAGCACTTCGGTACAAAGTTCGAGTTATAGTGATCAAGTGGTTGTCTTTTATAACTCAACCGGCAATGCTGCGAATATTGATGTTTCGGATTATCATTTGGCTCCAATTGATTCCAGTATTCAGCGCATAGGGCTTTCGATCGATGTATCGTTGGGGAACAAGATCGTTTCTGTAATTGAAGCTGCCCTGAAGGAATCAATTATTCGAAATTCAGCCTACTGGTATGCGGGAAGGTTAACTCCATTAGAGATAGAATTCATTAAGGGGCATCCGGTTGACGCCTTGAATGCGTATGCGCAGTCGCATAAAGCGATCGCTTCGACTTGGAAATATTTTGGCAGAAATGCAGACCGAGATGAGAGCGATGCATTTCGACATTTTTTGTGGGCCGGACTCTTGTTTCAACATCTCGATGAGAGCCTGACGACTGACTATCTTGCCGCCCATGAGCAGATTTTGCCAAGTGCAAGCGCAGTAGATCGAGCCTCGTCTGAAATGGATCGGTACAATAATGCAGCGGGTTTGCAAGTTGCGAAAGAACTGGCGAAAAGAAATGAACTTTCACTGAAAAATTTAGAAAAAAGTGCCTATGAAGCCTTACAACTTGATCGATTGAGGGTGATCAATCCTAAGGGTAAGACGTCAAGTTATATGGGGCAACCATGAAGGGGAGCTTCTTCAGCTTTATATTGATCTTCGCTAGTTCATTGTTCATTTACGCCCGCTGGATAGAGCCTACATGGATCGAGGTGAGCCATCATTCAGTGATAGCGCCGGTGGCTCATGCGCTAAAGATTTTACAACTTTCTGATTTGCATACATCTGAATTTGGCACCCGTGAAAAGAAGGTACTTTCGATTATTGATACTGAAAAGCCCGACGTCATCGTTGTCACAGGTGATTCGGTTTCAGACAGCGGAGACTGGGCTCAAGTGGCTGACTTTCTCAAACGACTCAAAGCCCCATTGGGAGTAGCAGTGATCGATGGTAACTGGGAACATTGGCGACCGACGCCTGAAGAGTTGAAAATCTATCAAGACGCGAATGTCTTCAATTTAAATAATAGGTCTTTTCAGATCGCCGACAAAGTTTGGATTGTTGGGTTAGATGACGCCTTCTCTGGTTCACCCGATATTGAACGAGCATTTCTGGGGGTGCCCCCCGAAGCATTCAAAGTGGCGCTGTTTCATTCTCCCGTCCATTTTGATGCTATTTCGCATCGAATCGACCTTGGTCTAGCTGGACACACTCACGGTGGCCAAATTCGAATTCCATTCATGCGGCCCATTTTTCTGCCTGAAGGATCGGGCGACTACTTGTCTGGCTGGTACACCAGGGGGGCTAGCCGGATGTATGTTAGTCGCGGCGTCGGAAATTCGATTCTAGAGTTTAGGTTGGCTAGTCGGCCAGAAGTTGTGATTTATACGCTACAAAGGCCTGTTCAATAACTGTTTTTTTTCCTGGGTGGGATGCCCTTTTTGAAGTGTCAAGATTTTGACTAAATTTCGGGTATTAGGGTTTTCGAAAAACCGCCGATAAGTGCGTTAAGTGAATTTGAAAAATAGAGGATC
This sequence comes from Oligoflexia bacterium, assembly GCA_903895855.1. GTDB lineage: Bacteria > Bdellovibrionota > UBA1018 > UBA1018 > UBA1018 > CAITVN01. The sequence goes on from CAITVN010000092.1 coordinate 34,925, forward strand.
GCACAAACTCTCTGCCGGGCTTTATGACTTTAGCCAGATTAAGGAAAACTCACCTTATTCGCGATTTTCAACTATCGATGGCACTCACGCCTATCAAAAAGCGGTACCTGAGGGGTTCGTTTCTTACCGGGTGAGAACCAGACAGGGCGGCCGGGTATTTTTTTTCAACTTTAGTTTAGCCAAAGAAATGGGACTTATTCCGAAAAATCATCCAGAAGTTTTAGATGACGAACTAAAACGAGTCATTTTGCACACGTTTAGTTTGGTGATCATCAATGAGTACGATGAAGAAAAGAAAATTCAGTACGCCGATAAAGACATTCGGCCCAATGCGTACATGGCGACACGTTACCTTCAGCTGCAGCATCCCGACAAAACAGGCCGAACCTCGGGCGATGGTCGTGGTATTTGGAACGGACAGGTTAGTCATCAAGGTGTTTCTTGGGATGTGTCGAGTTCGGGCACGGGAGCGACTAGGCTCAGTCCGGCGTGTGCCATAGAAAAAAGATTTTTTAAAACAGGAGACCCTCGTGTTTGTTACGGCAATGGGTATGGATCGCTCGACGATGGGCTTTCAACGGCAATTTTGAGCGAGATATTTCATCGCAACGGAATAGAGACTGAAAGGGTGCTTGCCGTAATTGAATTCGAAGACGGTGTTTCAATCAACGTGCGGGCTAGTCAAAACTTACTGAGACCTTCGCATTTTTTTGGTTTCTTGAAACAAGGAAACGAACAGGCTCTCAAGTCGGTCGTAGAGTATTATTCGGCAAAGCAAATCGGCAATGGGGCTTGGCCGAAAAGTTTGCGCGAAAAGCCTTTGCGTGAGCGGCTCAACTATTTAGTTTCTCAAGCGGCTTTGAGTTTTTCACGCGCGACGGCTTTATTTGAATCCAATTATATTTTTGTTTGGTTAGATTGGGATGGCGATAATATTTTATGTAATGGCGGCATCATTGATTATGGATCAGTTAGGCAATTCGGGCTATTTCATCATGAATACCGCTATGATGACGTCGATCGGTTTTCGACCAAAATCACCGAGCAAAAAGCCAAGGCTAGGTTAATTGTACAAACCTTTGCCCAGTTGAAAGACTATTTATTGAGCGGAAAAAAGAAGCCGCTAACCCAGTTTAGAGATTGTCCTGAACTCAGACTCTTTGACAAAAATTATTCGAAGTGCATGAATGAACAGTTATTGAAGCGCATGGGGTTTGGGGCAACTGAGTGTGAGTACCTTCAGACGAGACACCTGCAAGCGGTCTCTCGGTTCAAACGGCATTTTCAGTATTTCGAGCGCTCGGTTTCAAGTCGGGGTATTTACACGACAGTTGATGGTATCACGGCCGATGCGATTTTTAGTATGCGAGATTTGCTGAGAGAGTTGCCCCGTCAATACTTGCAGCAAGCTTCAGAAGTAAAACCAATCGAAGCGGCTGCGTTTGTCGAGCTCATGAAATCAAGCTATTCTAAGAAGAAAGACCTCAAGCTGACAAAAGAGAGAATGCATCGTATCGGTGAATTTCAACGTGATTACCTAGCGCTCGTTGCTAGAGCGGCAAAAAACAAAGAAAAAACGTCGAATGAAAAAAATGTGAGTGCAACACTCTCGGCAATTCTGATGCGAACTTCGGTCATCAATCAGGCCGATCGAATTACGGGTAATGGGGTTATCTTGCTCACAGATCTGTGGCTTGAAGAGTTTAGTTTAAATCAAAAAAGCCGGTGTGTGCGCACATCCCGAAAAATCGATAGAGACTTGTATTCAGTTTTTTCTCAGCTCATCGTTTCGCAATTACTGAGTCCAGATGATCGGCAAGAAATTGAGCGACGCAAAGAGCGAGAGATTCTTTTTAAAAGAGCGATGAAAGAGCTAATTCGCAAGTCTTTTGATCTGATTTCAAGAACAAAACACGACATCTAGCCTCGCGTTAAGGCTAGCTCAGAACGTAATGAGTGATCACCCAAAAATGGCAAGCAGTTCCTGCTAAAACAAATAGATGCCAAATCTCGTGAAACCCAAAGACCTCCGGAAACGGATCTGGGCGCTTGATGGCGTAGATGACTGCACCCAAAATATAGGCTGCGCCACCGCCCATTAGCCATAAAAACCCAGAGACCCCAAGAAAGTTCCAAAGGTGGGGAATGAGAAAAACGCAAACAGAGCTCAGCACAAAATACAGAGAAATTCGAATCCAGCGCGACGACTCAAGCCAAAAGACCTTGGTGCCTACGCCGACAAAGGCTAGCGCCCAGATGAGAATGGCCATTTTTATTCCGACAGACTCTCGAAAAGAAACGAGGCAAAACGGGGTGTAACAACCGGCAATAAAAATATAAATCATGGAGTGATCAAGTCGACGAAAAAGCTGGGTAGCCTTCTCAGATAAGCTGGTCAGGTGATAAAAGCTACTGGTTGAATAGAGTAAACTCAGTGAAAGCCCGAAAATCAGAGTGGCACTCAAATGCCAAGGATCCTGTTTTTCGAGGCTCGAGCGAATCATGAAAATAAGTGAAATGAAGCCAAAAAGAGCGCCTGCAAGGTGGGTAAAACCGCTGACAGGGTGCCTAAAAAATTTCCAGGGTTTGATGGCGTAATGATCGGCAGTGGTCATGGGTGGTCTTTCTTACTGGCTTTAGGTTTCAATTTTTTTTGAGAGTTTACTTGAAGCGTCACCTGAAATCGAGCGATTTTCCAAGTGAGTCTATCGTGAGCGCTTGGTTTTGCGCCAATGAGTTTTGCTGGAATGGTCACTGACCTAGAGATGGCCTCACGGGTGAGGTCTATTGTAGTCGGTGTCTTAGACGTTCTGGTGGGGATACTGGGGCGAGCAATTTTCCAGTTCAGGTACTGCTCAGTCATTTCAGGTAAGAGCTTTCCGCCGCCGCACAGCAACTCGGTGAGAGCCCCACTTTGGTCGATTAAGTGAGAAGCTCCGTCGTGTACTTTGGTTTTCAATTCACCAAAGCAACAGGTGTCTGAGGTCTCGGTGGCCGGCGAAGAGTCAGACACGAAAAATAAGTGTTTCGGCTTCAACCATTCTGCATGGGCGACCAGTTCAGGGGCAACGTGAATGAGGTCGGGTATAATTTCGGCGTAACAAGTTTGATCATCGAGCACGGCCTGAGGAGCTCCGGCAAAACGGTTGTGGTGCTCCATCGCGTTAAAAAGATGAGTCGCTGAATGAAATCCTGAGTTAAGAGCGTGAGCCGTTTGTGAGTAAGAAGCGCAAGTGTGCCCCACCGAGAGAATGATTTTTTCTTTGGCGCTCCATTTTTTTAGCCAAACTAAGTCAGAGGGCGTCAGGATTTCTGGAGCTAAAGTCACGATTTTGATTGTCTGGTGAGAGGCTTCATAGAGTTGAAGCATTTTCTCTGGCGAAAACGAAACGATCGAGCTGCTCGGGTGGGCACCGCGTTTTTTCTGGCTAAGGAACGGCCCTTCTAGGTGAATACCAATCGGTGTGGCGGCTTGTGGAGTCGGTAGTGACTGCGTTTGGCGAATCCATGTCCCTAAGCGGCCCAGGCACTCTAGTAGCCCGGCCCACTCGTGGCTGAGCGTAGTGGGAGCGAACGAATCGATGCCTTTTTTGAAAAGCCGCGAAGCCAAACGATCCAGGCTCTGAGTGTCGGCAGTCATGAGATCGATGCCGAAACCTCCATGAAAATGCAGGTCGGTCATACCGGCTGAGCGTAAAACATTGGGTTTTTTTCGATGATTAGGCTTGACGCGAGTTTGTCTACGTGGCACCCAAAATACTTACCATGAAAAAGCAAAAAGCTCGAGTTCAAACCAAGCCGACTTCACCTCAAAAATCTAAGGGTTTGCCAAAGCCTCCAAGGCCTAATGCAAAGCCCAATACTAAACTAGGAACCTCGGCGGTACTGAAGGTGGGTTCTCAAAAATCGGGTCGAGCTGAGCCGGCTTCGAAAGCTGTCAGTAAAGGCTTCAAAGTGGCGCCGAAGGCGACGGCGGGTGTTGCAAAGCCAACGGCTCCGGCAACTGGCGCTTCGACTGCGATGAACAAGAAGAAAGCCGGAACATCAAAAGCGACTCATGCCCCAAGTCACGCAAAGGCGCACAAGGGTAAGGCATCAGGCAAAAAAACTGGCCTGCACAAGGCTGAGTCTGATAAAAAATCGAGATTCGAGGCGATCAAGAGCTTCATCAAAGGTGCAAAGGTAGGTAAAGCGAGCCACAAACCTGAGCACAAGGCAAAAGCTGATCATGGTAAACATGAGAGTAAACATGAGAGTAAACATGAGAGTAAACATGAGAGTAAACATGATAAAAAGCATGCCGAAAAGTCTCATGAAAAGGGTCACGATAAAGTCCATGCTAAGCATCAAGACAAGTCCCATGAAAAATCTCATGATAAGTCACACGACAAACATCACGACAAGAACAAAGCGGTTCACACAAAAGGTGTTCACGGTGAAAAAGCTCATGCAGAAAAGGCCGTTGCTACCAAGGCTGAGCCTGAAAAGGTGATCGAGAAGCCCCTTCGTAAGCCGGTTAAGGCGCCAAAAGCTGCTGGTGGAAAAGGCCGTCGCGGCGGAGGTTATGGTGTCATTGATGAGTCGGTCTGCCGTGAAGTTGCTTGTGATGGGCTGTCGACAACGGCGGGCTATTGCCGATTGCACTACATCAAGAACTGGAAAAAATTAAAGCGCAAAGAAGTGATTTTGAAAGAGAAGAAACTCAATCAATACATCGAAGAATTGGTACTGAAATACCCCGAAAAATACATTGAAGCGATTCGAATTGATCTCGCGAGCGAAAAAGAGTTCGCCAAGGTGATTCGTGATCTTGATCTTGACGAGTCGATTGACGACTTTGAGGGCGAGGGTGACGCTGAAGATAACATTATTGACAGCATTCGTCGTGATTTTGACGAAGATACCGAAGGGTTCTAGTCGTATCTTTCAGCTAAGATAAGATATTTCTTGTTTTATGGGTTTGGGCTAGTAACCTTAGAGTAATTGATTAAATTCTATTACTTAAGGAGAAATGCGTATGTCAGCTCGGACCTTATTCAGCTTGGTAATTTTGTCGACCTTCATGAGCACTTCGGTCACTTGGGCCGTGGTCGTAACAGGAGATAACGTAAAAATTAACAAGAAAAGAATCTCAGCCTACGGGCTCACGCAAAAGACCAGTGCCCATCCGGTAGCTAATGCTGACCTACTCTGTAAATTTCGAGGATACAACGGTGGCGCTACTCATAGTAAAAAGGAAGAGGTGCCCTTAACTGAGCGCGCTGCAGTCATCGGACCCAATGGCCTAACGGGTGAGTATTGCTACTCGGGAACTTTTGGGATGTGCTATTCGTTTTCTGAAGTGAGTTGCAATCCCTAAGTGTTCAGTGGCCAAGTGCGGCTCTCATTGGATTAGCTGATCGCCGCATTTAACTCAATGAACCGGTTTATTCGGATCGGGCCTACCCGTCACGAATAGAGCTTCTACTTCTTCGTGCTCTTTTTCGAGATTTTTCTTGTACTGAGGGTCATTCTTCTTGAGCCAGTCTTCGGTCATTTTGTCGAGATCCGGGTTCGTTTTATCAATTTTAATAAATACTTTTCGATTTTCGACTTCAACCGCGGTCCATTCGTAAGGCGCCGACTCAAAATTTGAAAGCGAACTCTCAAACCAGGGTTCAATGGTTTGGCTGAGGTCGGTGAGTGAGTGACCTAATGCATCAACCGCGCTATTCAAAAGGTCAGGAACAGCAGGGTGAGATGCCTGCTTGTCGTAATCGATGCTCGCACGCAGAGTGGTTGAGCCCAGTTCACCTTTAAATCCTACGGTTAGACATAAAATGATCTCGTCGCCGTAAATTCGGCCCGAGGCCGTGAATCGGGTTGAAGGCTTCTGTTCTTTGAGCTTCTTGAGAAAACTATCAAAATTAGCAGTAAAAACTTCGACTACCAGTTTTAAGAAATCAACAGGAAGGTCGCTGTATCGGGTTACCGGCGGGCGCGTCAGGGCTTTTCTTGAATCATACGACATGCGGTTTTATCTAGCCGAATTCGAGGTTGGGTTCAATAGGTCGGGCATAAAAATCGACTCAAAGAATACTGTATAGCAAATCTGTTACTCGGCTTCTTTAGTGAATGCCTTCTGGGAGGGCGTCTAGTTTGGGCAGTTCTTCGAGTGTGATTGCTTTATCGAGTGTCTGAGTACCCCGTTTGAGTTTTAGCGTGATCTTTTCGTGAGGCCTGTGTTTACTGAGTGCTCGTTCAATATCAAAGACCTCTTTCGTCTCGAGTCCTTCAATTGAGAGAATGATATCTCCTTGTTGAAGTTTTGCGTGGTAAGCAGGCCCGTCTTCGACCAAGTTGTAAATCACGATGCCCTCTTCAGTTGATAATCGGTAGTGCCGGGCAATGGCTGGGGTGATTCGCTCTCCGACGATGCCCAGCCAGGGTCTGGGAACTCGCCCATAGCGTTTTAGGTCAGGCAAAATGGTCTTCAGTTCATTAATAGGAATGGCAAAATTCAGCCCGCCACTTTGCCCTACTTTTGAGTAAATCACCGTATTGATACCAGTCACTTCACCCTTGAAGTTGAATAGTGGGCCCCCCGAGTTCCCGGGGTTTACCGACGCGTCGGTTTGTAAGAAATTATCGAAAGGCCCCAGTCCGATTGTTCGATTCTTAGCGCTAATGATTCCGGCGGTCACCGTGTGTTGCAATCCAAAAGGGTTACCGACGGCAAATACGGGTTCACCGATGCGAGTGGTGTCGGAGTTAGCCAGTAAGACGGCAGTCAGGCCGACTGGAGCGGTTGACTTGCCTTTTTCTCGAATGCGAAGGAGGGCGATATCGAGTTTTTGGTCTTTGCCAATAATTTTCGCGCTGTACGATCGCTTGTCGTGAAAGGTCACGATGACCTCATCAGCGTTTGCAACCACATGATTGTTGGTGATCACAAATCCATCGGTGTCGATCACAAAACCAGAGCCAAGAGAACTTTGTTTGCGCTCGGTCGGAATTCCCCAGTGGCGCAAGAAATCTTCCATTCCAGGGCTACCATTTGCGATGATCGTGGTTGAGCTAATGTTGACCACTCCGGGCATCACTTTTTCTACGAGGTCTGGTAACTCAGATTGAGAACTCAGGGCTTGAGCAGGCGACGCTTGGCTCGGCTGAATAATGAGAGTTGAGGTGCTTGCCGCAATGACGAGAATCGAAAGATAAAAAAACAGGAGTATTCGACGACTATTCATAGTTTTTTCAGTTTAGATTATTCCTTGAAGAGTTAAAAGAAAGACTTATTGGAAAGATTAGGGTGAGGATGAAATTTCTTCTAGACCATTGCCAGGAACTATTTGCGTGTCGTTTAAGATCGACGTAGAATCTTAGATTCTTATGGCAAAAAAAATTAAAAAAGGCGGTTCAAAAAAACTGTCAGTCAAACGACAATCCTTTTTAACCGCTTTTAAGGTTTTTGAAAAATGGGTCAAAGGGCATAAGCCCACTTGCCATGTTGTATTGGGCAGTGGCTTTGGATCTGCCCTTGATTCGCTTTGTGCCGATGGCGGGCGCTATCAAGAAAAATCGCGGCTTTCGTTTACTCAGGTTCCTGGGCTTCCTGGCTCAACGGTAGTTGATCACGCTGGAGTTTTTCGGTTGGTGAAAGATCGAGTGAATGGCAAGACCTACTTGTTTCAACAAGGTAGACTTCACGGGTATGAGGGGCACCTTGCTTCGGTTGCCGTTTGGCCGGTGATGCTTGGGCGTGCTGCCGGAATAGAAAATTTCTTACTCACCAATGCGGCCGGTGGCATCAATCGCCAATTTGCGCCAGGTGATGCGATGTTGATTACTGATATTGTCAACTTGAGTGGTCAGAATCCGCTCACGGGTGAAAACCCTGTGGCGCCTTCAGGTAAGCCTTGGGGGCCTAGGTTTCCTGAAATGGGGTCGATCTTTGATCAAAATTGGACAAATTCACTGGTTAAAGACCTAGAAGCCGAAAAAGTGCGAGTTCACCGTGGAGTTTACCTCGGTATTGGCGGACCCAGCTTTGAAACTCCGGCTGAAATTAGGCTCTTTGGTGATTGGAAAATGGACGCCGTCGGAATGTCGACGGTCTGGGAGTCTATCGCGCTTAAACACTCAGGGGCGCGAATCGCCGGATTGTCACTGATTTCAAATATGGCGTGTGGAATCATCAAAGGCGAGAAGTTAGAGCATGAGTCGATTGTAAAAACTTGTCGTGACTCGGCTGAAGCCATTGTGCGTGGAATATTGCGTTGGTCGGCAAGTCTCTAATTAAGTTTCTGAGGCAATCGAATGAGCCAATTTGAATTAGGTATTGTCGGTGATTATTTCGTACCAGTGACCGAGTGCTCGACTGCTGGCGCGGTCGCAGCGTCAGACCGTCTAGGTCTTACGCGAAATACTTTCATGGGTGTTAGCGGTGGCAAAATCGTCACCATTGAGCCGTTTACCGAGGTATTGCGTTCACGTTGCCAAAAATTCATAGATGCCAGCCGTTCGAAGGTAGTCTTACCCGGCTTGGTCAACACTCACACGCATCTGGCCATGAGTTTATTTCGTGGGCTTCACGATGACCTACCGTTTAGTGAGTGGTTGTTTCAGAATATTCTACCGCTCGAATCGCGAGTCGTCGATGAAGCGTTTGTTCGCCTGGGTACACGCTTGTCATTGTATGAGTGTGTTCGTTTCGGTACCACGACCGTGAATGACATGTATTTTTACGCTGATGCAGCTGCCGAAGAGGTGAGTCGCGCTGGGCTTCGTGGGCTGATTTCTCAAGTCGTGCTGAGTGCGCAATCACCCGAATGCCGTGTGCTGGGGAGTGATAAGAAACGTTTGCTAGAGCGATTAGTCGACCGGTGGAAAGGGTCTGAGACTGTTCGAGTGGGAGTAGCTCCGCATGCTCCGTACACGTGCAGTGATGAAACCCTCTCTTGGGTTGCAGCCGAGGCGAAACGGTTGCAGTTGAGTGTTCACACTCACCTCAGTGAAACTCAGTTTGAAGTTGACCAATCAATAAAACAACACGGCCTAACCCCCGTTCAGCGATTTCAACGCTTGGGCATTTTTGATTCACCCGTCATTGCTGCGCACAGTATTTATCTAACTGATGCTGATATCAGGATCATGGTGGCGTCTGGTGCCTCAGTTTCACATTGCCCCGATTCGAATTTAAAATTGAGTTCGGGGGTGGCGCCCGTTGCTCAGTATTTAGCCAGTAGGTTAAGAGTGGGGCTCGGTACTGATGGGGCTGCGAGCAATAACAGTCTCAATTTATTTGGCGCGATGAATTTGGGTGTGAAATTGCAAAAATGGGTTGGCGGTTCGAACACAGCCATGGTGGCATCACAAGTGCTTCGAATGGCCACTATTGACGGGGCCCGGGCATTGGGGTGGGATTCGAAGACGGGGTCGCTTGAAGTCGGAAAAAACGCTGATTTCATTGTGGTTGACCTCGATTATCCCCATTTGCAACCGGTGAACGATGTGATCAGCCATTTGGTTTATTCAACTACCGGACTAGAAGTTGAGACCACGGTTTGTGGCGGAGTGGTGTTGATGCGTGACGGTGAATTCTGTGGTTCGGGCCTGAGTGGTGAGGATTTTGAAAACGTGAGAGATCAGGTGGCGTCACTCGCTGGTGGGTTTTGATAGGTCGGACTTAAAAAAAAAGATGAGAGAATTTAAAAACCCTATTACAATTGACGTATGACGAAAATCAATTTGAAGGTTTTTGCTGGGGTTTTGGGTTTGTGCTTAGCGAGCACTGTGCAAGCTGGTGAGGGTAGTGGCCGCATGAAGCACCCGTTGGGATTTTACGGTAGTTTGGCTGGCGATCCGTACATTTCATTGCTAGGCATCAGTTTGGGGTGGAATTTGATGTCGAACCTAAGAGTGACTGCGGGGTACGGTTCGACACCGCTCGGAATCATTAACGGCACCACCTGGGGTGGTGGTCTGAAGTGGCTGATCTCTGACAGCAGTTTTACGCCGGTGCTTGGGCTAAATTATAGCCAGTTTAAGGGCGATTTTTTAGGATTAGTCGCGATCGATGCCGTCAATATCGTGTATGTGAATGCTGGTTTTGATTGGCAAGCAGATGTTGGTTTTAATTTCGGAATCGGTGTCAATAAGGCTATTAATCAGAGCTCTACTCTGATTCCTTATTTGTCGCTTGGCTGGTTTTTCTAAATCGTGATATCGCTCGGGCATGAGCGCGACTATCAAAAAAAATCTCTGTCTTTACGGCGCAAAATTAAAAGCTCTAGGGGTTCTTTCGGCTACTGATGGCAACTTGAGTGCTCGGCTGAAAAATGGGCGATTCTTGATCACGCCTTCGGGGGTTTCGAAATCGTCACTCAAACCCAGTGATCTCATTGAAATCGATTCGAGGGGTAAGGTGTGTAGTCAGACCGCGCGCCTGCCTTCGTCAGAGATGAGCATGCACTTAGAAATTTTTGCTCGGTGCCCCCAAGCCCAAGTGGTTTTTCATGTGCATCCACCGATTGCAACTGCCCTCAGCGCAGCGCTGCCTGAACTGAAAGAGTTGCCTTCAGAGTTTTTGTCAGAGGTGATTTTGGCGACCGGTCGGGTACCTATCGTACCCTACGCGCGGCCGGGCACCAAAGACATGGGCGAGGCCTTGAGGCCATTTTTGCCCGAATGTCGCTTGTTAATCTTAGCTAGGCACGGAGCACTAGCGTGGGCTGAAAGTTTTGAAGAAGCCTTATTTGGAGTTGAGAGGCTTGAGCACTCAGCCACTATTGTGAAAGCGACTCTTGAAATTCGTGCCAGTGTTGAGAGTCTGAAAAGGCACTCAAAAGTCCTGCTTGAAAATTTGCCGTTAGCAGAAATCGAATTTTTGAAAAAAAAGCGCAAAGAAATCGGAAATAGACTTTTATGAATCACCGTGAATCGTTGGGGTTAAAAATCGAGAGTGGTCGAATCTATGCTCTTGATCAGACGAGACTTCCTCACGAAGAAATCTGGCTTGAATGCGATTCGCCTGAAGCCATGTCTGAGATGATTAAGCGGTTGGCGGTGCGAGGAGCGCCTTTGATTGGGGTAGCCGCCGCCGTCGCCCTCGGAAAGTACGTAGAGCAAGGCGCGAACCTTCAGCAGTTTACTGAAAAAGCGTTGATGCTTCGTCAGTCGCGCCCCACGGCAGTGAATCTCATGAATGCGGTTGATCGAATGTTGAAAATGGCCGGAAGTGGCCCCGATATCTCCACCGGCAAGTTTTTGCATGGGCCCGAAGTCGTGGTGGCCGAAGCATTGAGCATTTTCGATGAAGATGTCGAATTGTGCGCTAAATTAGGCCAATTGGGTGCCCAGTACATTAGCGACGGCGACTCATTGATTTCGCATTGCAATGCTGGGGGCTTAGCAACCGTAGGTATCGGCACGTCAGTCGGGGCGATCAAGCAAGCGCACCGCGACGGAAAGCGAATTCACGTTTTTGTCGATGAAACGAGGCCGCTACTTCAAGGTGCTCGATTAACAGCGTGGGAATTGGCGAAAGAAAAAATTCCACACACTCTGATTACCGATTCGATGGCGGCTTATGCGATGAAAACCAAAAAGATCGCTTCAGTTTGGGTGGGGGCCGATCGCATTGCGCGAAACGGTGATGTCGCAAATAAAATTGGCACTTACGGATTAGCCCTTGCGGCCAAGGCCCACGGCGTTCGTTTTTATGTCGTGGCACCTTACACAACGTTTGATGAAAATTGTGAGTCGGGTGCTCAAATTCCGATTGAGTTAAGAGCCGAGGCAGAGGTAGTGGGTGACAGAGCGCCGTTGGGTACCTCGGCCTGGAATCCGTCTTTCGATGTGACTGAAGCGTCCCTGATCACTGCTTGGGTTTGTGATCGAAAATTGCCCTTTATGAATCGCAAGTAGCGACGCCGTGTTGAGCTATTTATGAGACAGAATGTCTGGCTCAGCCTCATGAGGTTTTTTATCTCTATTTTGCTCCCGATTTCCAGTATTTTTGCTTGAAAATCTAGCCACTAGGGTGTTTGATTTGCCTGAACAATTTTAACCTATCAGACGGCCGAAGGAGAACTCAATCATGTCATCAATCGTTGTTGTTGGTATCGCTAGAACTGCACAAGGTAGCTTTCAAGGAGCGCTCTCGTCGGTCGCAGCCCCGAGATTAGGCGCGGCAGCAATTGAGGCGGCTCTGAAACAAGCTGGTGTAAAGCCTGAGGTGATTTCTGAGGTGATCATGGGCAACGTGCTGATGGCGGGGGTTGGCCAAGCGCCAGCGAGGCAAGCGGCCATTTATGCGGGGATTTCAAAATCAGCGCCAGCGGTGACGATCAATAAAGTTTGTGGTAGCGGAATGAAGTCGATTTTAATGGGCATGCAGTCGTTAGCCCTGGGTGACAGTGAGTTTGTGGTGGCGGGCGGAATGGAAAACATGACTCAATCGCCCTATTTGTTGAAAACAGCGCGCGCAGGATTTCGACTGGGTCATCAACAAGTCACTGATTCGATGATTCATGATGGTTTGTGGGATCCCTACAACGACCAACACATGGGCAATTGCGCTGAACTTTGTGCGAAAGAATACAAGTTCAGTCGTGAAGCACAAGATGAGTTTGCGATCACCAGTTTCAAGCGCTCACAAGCTGCTCAAGCAGCGGGCCATTTCAAGTCAGAAATCGCGAGCGTTATGATCGCTGGAAAAAAAGGCGACACCGCCTTTGATACCGACGAAGGCCCGGCAAAAGGTCAATTCGATAAGATTCCTACGTTGAAACCTGCCTTTGATAAGACCGGCACGGTGACGGCCGCGAATGCCTCAACGATCAATGACGGCGCTTCGGCACTCGTCTTGACCACAGAAAAGAAAGCAGCTTCACTAGGTTTAAAACCGCTAGCGAGATTAGTTTCTTATGCAGGTCACGCTCAAGCGCCAGAGTGGTTTACCACTGCGCCAGCCGAGGCGATGCGAAAAGCCATGAGAAAAGCTAGCTGGGAAACCAACTCGGTAGATCTCTTCGAGGTGAACGAAGCCTTTGCTGTAGTGGCTATGGCAGCCGAGAGAGACCTCTCGATTTCGCGCGACAAACTCAATGTTTGGGGTGGGGCCATTTCACTCGGGCATCCGATTGGTTCGAGTGGTTCAAGAATTGTGGTGACGTTGATCAACGCACTTCAGCGGTTAGATAAAAAACGTGGAGTGGCCGGTATTTGCATCGGTGGCGGCGAAGCGCTGTCGGTTTGCGTAGAGCGAATGTGATCGGTGATTTTCACACGAAAGGATTGAATTGATGGAATCGTTTATTAGTAAAGTGGTTTCTGGCCCAGCTGAAGCGGTGAGAGGTGTCTTTGATGGCGCTACCCTGGCTTTGGGGGGCTTTGGGCTTTGTGGTATTCCAGAAAATAGCATTGTTGCCCTGGTTGAACAGGGAAGAATGAATCTCACTTGTATTTCTAATAATGCCGGTGTTGATGACTTCGGCATCGGACTGATGTTACAAAAACGGCAAGTCAAGAAAATGATTTCAAGCTATGTGGGTGAGAACAAGCTCTTTGAAACGCTGGTTTTGTCTGGCGAGCTTGAGATCGAGTTGACTCCACAAGGCACCTTGGCTGAAAAATTAAGGGCTGGCGGGGCGGGTATTCCGGCATTTTTTACCGCGACCGGGGTAGGTACCATCGTCGCTGATGGTAAAGAAGTGCGAGAGATTAGGGGCCGCCAGTATGTGCTCGAGCACTCTCTAATCGCTGATTACGCCTTCGTCAAAGCGTGGAAGGGTGATGCCATGGGTAACCTCGTGTATCGAAAGACTGCGCGAAATTTTAATCCGATGGTGGCGACCGCTGGTAAAATCACGATTGCTGAAGTTGAAGAGCTTGTGCCTGTGGGCTCACTCGACCCTGATCAAGTGCACACGCCTGGAATCTATATTCAGCGTATTTTTCAAGGTAAAAACTACCAAAAAAGAATTGAACGAAAAATTTTAAGACAAGCTTGAGGGGAGTATTTTATGGCTTTGACTCGTGAACAAATTGCAAGCCGAATAGCGCAAGAGTTGCAAGACGGTTTTTATGTGAACCTCGGTATCGGAATTCCGACCTTGGTTGCGAACTACATTCCAAAAGGCGTTCGTGTCGTGCTTCAGAGTGAAAATGGATTGCTTGGACTGGGGCCTTATCCGACTGAGAGTGAAGTCGATGCTGATCTCATCAATGCGGGAAAAGAAACGGTAACCGCCGCTCCTGGATCGTCATTTTTTTCGAGTGCTGATTCATTTGCCATGATTCGTGGCGGTCACGTTGATTTGACCGTGCTCGGTGCAATGGAAGTCGACGAAACCGGGAGTCTCGCCAATTGGATGATTCCTGGCAAAATGGTCAAAGGCATGGGAGGCGCGATGGATCTCGTCGCTGGTTCGCCTCGAGTGATCGTGGCCATGCAACACGTAGCAAAAGATGGTTCAAGTAAGGTGTTGCCCAAGTGCACACTTCCTTTAACTGGTGTCGGCGTCGTCAAGCGTATCGTTTCAGAACTTGCAGTCATTGATGTGACCCCAGAGGGATTGGTGCTCAAAGAACGCGCGCCAGGTGTGAGTGTTGAAGAGATTGTGAAAGCCACCGCCGCAAAATTAAGAGTTCCGGCTCAAGTTCCAGAAATGAAGCTCTGATCGAGTCTATTACAGAAGGATAGTGTCATCATGCGAAAACGTGGGTTCAGTTTCTTACTGATATCGGTAATGCTCTTGGTTGGGGTTCAGTCATTTGCTGAGACAGCTCACAAATTTACTGGGATTGCGTCTGATGAGGCTGATGGCCGTTTTCGAGTGACTGTCGGCACTAAGGGAATGGTGGCCGCCGATGATTTGCAGGCTGCCGAATGGGGTGCTGAAATTTTAAGGCGAGGGGGCAACGCTGCTGATGCAGCTGCTGCGGTGGGGTTTGCCATGAGTGTGACCAGGCCTCACTACGCTTCGCTCGGTGGCGGAGGGTTTGCGATTGTCTGTGCCTCAAAACAAAGTGGTGGAAACTGCGAGGCCATTGACTTTCGAGAAAAAGCTCCAGAAAAAGCCAGTCGCGACATGTATGTGAAGGATGGAAAAGCCGACTCAAAGCTTTCTCAAGAGGGACCGCTCGCCATCGGTGTGCCTGGTTTGACCGCGGGCCTTTTGGCAATTAGCGAGAAATTTGGAAAACTGAAAAATCGAAAACTCATTCTGTCTAAACCCATCGAACTCGCCACTCGTGGAATTCGCTTTAGCTCGCACTCAGAATCTGCTGGAGCTCATCGGTTCGACGTTTTTAATACTGAGGGTAAAAAGATTTTCGGCTGTAGCAACGCGATTTGCCCTGTCGGAACGGTGATTAAGCAGCCCGATCTGGCGCGAGTCTTGAAGGCGATTTCTGACGGTGGCGCTAAGGGGTTTTATTCAGGAACTGTCGGAAAGAAAATTGCTGATGGAATTCAGAAAGCGGGTGGGATTTTGTCATTGAAAGATCTCGACGCTTACGAACCCAAATGGCGAACCCCGGTTCGTGGTCAATTTCACGGTGCCGAAATCATTTCAATGCCACCTCCTTCAGCTGGTGGAACGGTGATGCTCGAGCTGTTTCAGTTTATTGAAATAGCCGAAAAAATGGGCCAAATCAGCGAAACTAAACTCAATACTGCCGATACCTATCATGTGCTGGCTCATGCGATGAGTTTGGGTTTTGCCGACCGTGCTTTTTATTTTGGCGATCCTGATTTTGTGAACGTTCCGGTAACTAAATTATTAGAACGTGAACGGCTTGAAAAAAGATGGAAAGAGTCTTTTCAAGTTTCAAAAGCCAATATTCTTGAAAAATCTCCCAAGGACCTGGGAGAAAATTTAGCCTTCTCAGACAACGATAGCAATGGTCGGTCTCAGACCACTCATTTCTCGGTCGTCGATGAAAACGGCAATGCGGTTTCGCTCACGACCACTGTCAATGATGAGTACGGAAGTGGCTTTGTGCCACCCGGCACCGGAATCGTCATGAATAATGAAATGGATGATTTCAGTGCGCTTGCGGGTTCACCCAACCTTTTTGGATTGGTGGGAGCTGAAGCGAATGCAATCGCTCCGTTTAAAAGACCGTTGAGCTCTATGACACCAACGATCGTACGTGAGAATGGTGAAGTCAGATTCGCGATCGGGGCACAAGGTGGACCTCGCATTACGACTTCTGTGTTTCAGTCGCTTTTGAATCGCTTGTATTTTGGTCTTTCGCTGCAAGACTCAGTTTCAAATTGTCGGATTCATCAGCAATGGAAACCTCGAACATTGATGTTTGAAAGTGCTTGTTTTTCTGGAGATTCGAAAGTGAAGTTAGAAGCCTTGGGGTATGAAATGAAGGCGGTTGATACGGCCGGAAAAGTGCATGGCATCGAGCGGTTTTCAAATGGTCGAACCTGGGGGTTTAGTGACCCGAGAACCGAAGGTGGCGCCGTTGCACAATAATGCGAGTTCAGTCTTACCGCTAGGGCGTCATGTCTTGATTGAGCTCATGGGGTGCCGCTTCGATGCGATCAATGAGGTGGGTCTGGTTCAAGATGCGATGAGAGATGCGGCACTCAAGGCGGGTGCCACGATTCGCGAATTGAGTTTTCATCGGTTTTCGCCCCACGGCATTTCTGGGGTGGTCGTGATTGAAGAGAGTCACTTGGCGATTCACACTTGGCCTGAATTGAATTATGCAGCAGTGGATTTGTTTACCTGCGGAAAATCAGTTGACCCCTGGAAGGCCGTTGAAGTTTTAGTTTCACGATTTGAATCGACTCATCAAAAAAGTCGCGAATTCGTCAGAGGGCCGAGCGACGTAGTTTCTGGTACTATCAGTTCTTCAGCCGAGCATTAGCTACGGTGGCGTCAGGTTAAGAAATTTCATCGGGGGCGCTCGCGCAAAACCACTCTCTTAATCTTACTCGATCTGAAGTGGACTTGATTACCTGATTTAGGCATTGATGAAACGATATCCGCAGCCACCTGTGCCGTTCTTTCAATTTTTGACTTGCTAGGACTCTCACTCTTCCTTTGAGCTCGCCATTCATGGCTCGCCCGTATCGCGCCTACGGCGCGAGCGCTTCCGCTTACGGGAGGCCCAAAGAAAGAGTGAGAGTCCTAGCAAGTCAAAAATTGAAAGAGATTTCAAGGTGGCGAGGACGTTGTTTCATCAATGCCTAAATCAGATAATCAAGCCTCAAATTCAATAAAAGTGAAAGAAATTAGAGACTGGTTTTGCGCGAGCGCCCCCGATGAAATTTCTTAACCTGACGCCATTGGCATTTAATAAAGCGCCGAATTGAGGCTAGTTTACAGACGCTTTTAGCTGTTTTTCAATGAATTCACCGAGTGAAATTTTCTGTGCGGCCGCTTTTGCTTTACACAATTCAAGAAGTTGACTTTCTATATTCAACGTGACTGATTCAATTTTTTCACCCGACGCGGTCCGAGTAGTTTTGAATTGATCATTTCGATTGGTATTAAAGCCGACTCCAAATTCGAGAGCAATGGTGATCGAGTCGTGCAGTAAAGTAAAGTTGACTGGTTTTTCAAGAAAATCAAAAGCTCCGAGTTGCCAAGCCGCCCTGATTTTCTCTGTGCTACTATAACCCGTAATGAAGATGATTGGATTTTTAAATCCACCGCTTCTGAGTTCGTTCAGCATGGTGAGGCCGTCAAGTTCTGGCATGTTGATGTCAGAAATGATCAAGTCTGGACTCGATTTTCGTGCGGCAATTACCCCTTCTTTGCCATTGGTTGCAGTGATGATGCTGTATCGTCCTTCAAGTTCTTCACGCAAAATATTGACTAGATCGGGTTCATCATCAATGACAAGGATTGTTTTCTTTGGGTCTGCCATAAGTGTCAATAGTAGCAGGTCTTTTGAAATTTCAAAAACCAAAATCTAAAAAAGATCAAACGAGTTCGCCCTCTGTCAAAATGATGGCTTCTGTTTTTTCAATGTCTTCGGGGTTATCTATCGACCAATGGGTTCGACTGCGGTAGTCAACTTCGACTACGCGAATTTTAATTCCATTTTCAAGAAGTCTGAGTTGCTCGAGCTGTTCGAGTTGTTCGAGTGCCCCTGGCTCAAGGTTTGCGTAGCGTTCAAGAGTTTCTAATGGGTAACCATACAATCCAATGTGTCGAAAAATCGGAGCTGTTGCCGAGATCTTCTCTGCCTCTGCTCGGTTTCTGATTGCCGGAATAGTGCCTTTTGAAAAATACAAGGCGTCATGAAACTTGTCAAAAACGACCAGGGTACCGCCTGTTTTGCCTTCTTTGCGTGAGGCTTGAAATTGATCAAATTGTTTCCAGCTGAGCTGAGTGGCGGGAGTTGTCACTAGAGGTTTTGGATTTTGATGCAATTCAGCGACGACCTTATCGATGACCCAGGGCGGAGTCAAAACTGCGTCGGCCTGCAAATTGATTGCGAACGCAGGTTTGGGGTTGATGGATTTCATTGCTTCCCACATTCTGAGGGTTCCATTTTCGCAATCTGGCCTGGTCATCACCACCTTGGCGCCAAAATTCAGTGCGTGAGTTTGAATTTCTCGGCTGTCTGTCGCGATGATGACGTCGCTGACCGAGTTCACGGCCCGTGCAATCTTCCAGGTGCGTTCTAAGACACTCACTCCTAAAATTTTAGCCATGGGTTTATTCGGAAATCGGGTTGAACCCTCGCGAGCAGGAATGACAATGATGGTTTTTGGCATTTTTTTTGTTCACTTTCTTAGAGTCTGTTCGAGTTTTGTCTCATCGATTACCGACTCTATCTCAAAAACTTTCACTTCACATGGATCTAGTGTGAATGAGTAAACACTGTCAAGTAGGCTCGGTGGTTGGGCTTGAGAAAAGCAGTTTCGCAACAGCAGAGTTCTATTTTTAAGAACAGACCCACCAAAGGAAATAGAAATCGTTTGGGTCGTTTGTGCATCGAAAGAAATGAGCACCAGAAAACACGGTTTTAGATCTTTGCCGTAGCGTATTGCAGCTAAGACGGCACTGTGGTTATTATCAATAAATTGGATATTTCCGGTCTGGGAAAACAATTCAAAATTTTCTAAGAATTCATTGAGCGCGCGAATTTGTTCAGAGTAATCGTGGCCCCAAGTTGTGGCTTGCATCTCAACCAGCGGGCTTCGACCGATAAACGAGAGTTTTTGGGGCACACCAAACTCAGCTCCTTGAACGAATCCAGTGTGGCCCCCGCCTAAGAGAGCGCAAGCGGCATAGCGTGAAACCGCGGCCTTGGGCGAGCCGTATTCTTGGGCCGGAGAACCACTGTCGTGAGAGGTGACCGGAAGAAGAAACCGTACCTTGGTGACTGAGTGAATGCTAGAAAGTTGCTGCCGAAATTGTTCAGCGTAGGGGTGGGTCCAGGGAGTTGCTAGGAGCAAGTTGAGTTCGTGAAAAAAGACCATGCGTTGGGTTGTCTGACGGTCTGTGAACAGTTCGGCAAAGATGGTGAGATTCGGCAGTTCAGAGCGCATTTTGCTGATAGCAAAATCGAGAAAATCTCGATTGGTACTGTGAAGATTATCTAACCTAATCATTCCGCCTGTATAGTGGGCGTACTTGGCCCAGAACAGCAGGTAATGCAGCATGTAGTCCCAGATCTCTCTACGAATACTTTTGCTTGGGTGATCGTACTTGACTAGCACGAGGTCTTGCCAAGTGACCCAGTTCATCTGATTCCAACATCCCGCACGCTTGAGTCCGTCGGGTTCGTTCGAATCGCTAGCGATCCAATCGGGGCAATTGACACTGATCTTACTGGTGACCCCCACATGGTTGAGTACCACATCAAAGCAAAGCTTTATCCCTAGTTCTTTGGCTTCTTTTACGAAAGATTCAAATTGCTCGAGAAGCGGGCGAGGATCATCGGGAATCGCATAAGACTGATCGATGTCGAAAAGATCAGCGGCGGCATAGGGGCTTTCAGAAGTATCCATTGCGGTGACCGGCAGAAGGTGAACTGCATTAAAGCCCATTTTCTTGATGCGATGAAGAGCCTCAATCCAATGGTTGATGTGACCAGAAATCGTCGGTATCAGTGTGTAAAGTCGAAGCTGTTTGGATTCAACGGGGTCGATCATGATCGACGAGTGTGGGATGTTGTCGAAATGCCAAGTGGTTCCTTGAGTTTGGGAATATTTTACTTTGGCGTGATAAGCTCCCGGCTGTTTGCACTGCAGTTCTAGGGAGTATTCTTGCTCGCCCGTTTTTTGAAACGGGTAATCGGCCCACTCACCTGAAAGGTTCGAGTTCAAAAGCACCAAGAGTTCTGAGGTGCCGGTACTGAGTTGCACTTTCAATGACAAATAGTCTCCTTGGTAGAGTCGTATAAACTCATCTCCATAGGTGAAATTTCTCGAAGTGATGACGGATTTTCCCTTTTGACGCCTTTTTTCCTTAAGACGGGGAATCGGATGATGCCTAAGTTCAGGTTGCACAGTCCGAATTATAGCGGGTTAAGTTCACATCTCAAATCATTTTCGGCCCATTTTGTGAACGTCAATATTTTGGTTCATCGCAAGATCAAATTAATTCAGACTTGCGAAATTGGGTCGAGTCGTTTAATTTTATGCCCATGGCAATCAATTACGAAGAAATTCTTGGCGCTGATGCAAACTCGTTACTCTCACACAAATGTGTGAAGATTCCGAAAGAAACCATTTATGCGGCTCAAGCTAATTGGGTTTCAGATGTGGTGGCTCACTCAGACCGATCGGCTCAAGTGATGCGCAGTCTGCAATCACTTCTTGATCATGGTCGTTTAGCTGGCACGGGTTACACATCGATTTTTCCGGTTGATCAAGGCATTGAACACAGTGCCGGGGCTTCGTTTGCTCCAAATCCTGTTTTCTTTAATCCTGAAAAAATCGTAGAATTTGCGATTGATTCTGGCTGTAATGCCGTGGCCTCAACTCTTGGTGTGTTGGGTTTGACTGCCCGAAAGTACGCCCACAAGATTCCGTTTGTTCTCAAGCTTAATCACAATGAATTTCTGAGTATGCCAAATCGGTATGACCAAACGATGTTCGCTACGGTGAAGCAGGCGTTTGATATGGGTTGCGCTGCTGTCGGTGCGACCATTTATTGGGGCTCAGCTGAAAGCACCAGGCAGCTTCGTGAAGTGTCTGAAGCTTTTGCTGCTGCTCACTCATTGGGCATGGGCACTATTCTTTGGTGTTACACTCGAAACAACGGTTTCAAGGTGAATGGAGTCGACTACCATCAATCGGCCGATCTGAGCGGCCAGGCCAATCACTTGGGAGTGACTCTTCAAGCTGACATCATTAAACAAAAGCTTCCGACTAACAACGGCGGATACCTTGCCACTAAACACGGAAAAACTAGCGAAAAAGTGTACAGTGATCTGTCTACCGATCATCCCATTGATTTGTGTCGATATCAGTTGGCTAATTGTTACATGGGAAAAATTCCTCTCATCAACTCAGGCGGCGAAAGCAAAGGCAGTTCAGATTTATCTGAGGCCGTGCGCACTGCTGTGATCAATAAGCGTGCAGGCGGCATGGGTTTGATTGCTGGCCGAAAAGCGTTTCAGCGTCCTTGGAAAGAAGGCGTTGCGCTCATAAACGCGATTCAAGATGTGTATCTCGATTCGAAGATTACCCTCGCTTAGATTCTGCTGAAAAAGGCCCTTTTGTCTTTATACTTCGTCAGATTTTCCAGAGAAATCCTCATTTACTACGTGTAAACTCCGGTTTTTCTGGAAAATCTTCCTCGTCTAAAGCCAAAATGTATCTTTTTCAGTAGAATCTAGATTTTACCAAAAATGAGACTTGCGTTCGTGCCACCAAATCCAAAACTATTTGAGAGGGCATATTGAATTTCTTTTTGTGCAGCCTGGTTGGCCGTGAAATTTATTTTGAGCGCCACACACTCAGTGTCTAGTTTTTCGAGATTCATGGTTGGTGGAATCACTTTGCGATTCATCGCTAAAATTGAAAATACGGCCTCAGCTGCACCGGCGGCGCCGAGTAAGTGACCTGTCATTGATTTCGTTGAGCTCACGTGAAGCGAATCTATGGCACCCGTAAAAACTGAAGCAATGGCCTTCGCCTCTTCAGCGTCACCAGTGGGGGTCGACGTGCCGTGGGCATTTACATAGCCAATTTGATCGGTGTTGAGCTCGGCGTCTTTAATGGCGGCAATCATTGCGCGCTTGCCACCTTCACCCTCGGGCGCCGGAGAAGTCATGTGGTAGGCGTCTCCCGAAAGGCCATACCCGCAGACTTCAGCATAGATTTTAGCGCCACGTTTTTTTGCGTGTTCGTATTCTTCAAGTACCAAGGCGCCAGCGCCTTCTCCCATCACAAACCCGTCGCGGTCTTGGTCAAAGGGTCTCGACGCTAGGGTAGGTTGGTCGTTTCTCGTTGAAAGTGCGCGCATGGCGGCAAAACCGCCGATGCCAAGCCTGCAAATGACTGCTTCGGCACCACCGGCCATAATCAAATCAGCGTCGCCTCGCTGAATTTGTCGAAACGATTCACCAATCGCGTGAGCTGATGAGGTGCAAGCGGTTACGTTGCACAAATTTGAACCTTGTAGGTTTAGTAAAATACTAATTTGGCCAGAAACCATACTAGGAATGGCCTGCGGAATAAAGAAGGGAGTGATTCTGCGGTAGCCTTTTTCTAAATAATCATTATGTACTGACTCAATTTCTGGCAAACCGCCCATACCAACACCAATGTTCGCACCGAAACGGGTAGGGTCGATTTTTGAGCGGTACGAATCAAGACCAGAGTCGCCATAAGCTTGAAGGCACGCCGATAAGCCCAGGTGGCAGAATCTTCCAACGCGTCTGGCTTCTTTTGAGTTGGCCGCTTCTTTGACTAGTGATCCGGGTGACGGTTCAAAAGGCCCGATGGGTTTAGTCACGTCGAAGTGTTTTACTTCACCGGCGATTTTAACGGGGCAATCATTCGGATCAAAATGAGTGATTGTCGAAATTCCTGATTTGCCTTCAACAAGTGCTGTCCAAGTACTCTCGACGTCGAGCCCAAGAGGAGTAACGAGGCCGATTCCAGTGACAACAACTCTTCTCGGGGAACTAGATTTCGTTTGCATTTCTCTGAGGTTGCTCTTTGGACACATGGGACACATGGTATACATGAGTTTTTTTGTTTAGGTACTCGCCCTAAAAATGTCGCGAAAGACGTTACCTAAAAAAATTAGCTAGTGGTTTTTGAGCTAATGTATTTTACGACGTCGCCCACGGTCTTCATTTTTTCAGCGTCTTCGTCTGGAATATCGAGGTCAAACTCTTCTTCCATGGTCATGACGAGTTCGACGATATCTAAACTATCTGCTCCGAGGTCATCGATAAAAGATGCCGTCAAAGTCACCTTGTCTGGTTCTACAGCTAGTTGGTCACAGATAATTTTTCTTACTCGTTCTTCGTTGGATGCTGACATGAATTAATCCTCTCTTAAGTTCTCACAATTTGTCGTTCTAGTTCTTTTTCCTAAGTACTTTTTCTTGTACTTTCTTTCGTAGTTTCTCTCGTAAAATCTTTTAAATATACATTCCCCCTGAAACTCCGATCACTTCGCCCGTGATATACTGACTAGCCGGTGAGGCCAGAAAAGATACCAGTGCCGCAACATCGGCAGGCGATCCAAAAAAACCCAGAGGGATGCCGCGCAGAATCGCTTCTTTTTGCACATCAGTCAAGCTTTCAGTCATCTCAGTCGAAATAAATCCTGGTGTCACTACGTTAACCCTAACCCTGCGACTTGCCAACTCTTTTGCCACGCTTTTGCTAAATCCTATCAATCCCGCTTTGGCCGCCGCGTAGGCTGCTTGGCCGGCGTTTCCCATCTCGCCGACCACCGACGAAATCTGAATGATGCTGCCTTGTCTTTTGCGAATCATTTGTTTGGCGGCAGCGCGGGTGCAAAAAATGGCGCCCTTCAGGTCGACAGATAACGTTTTTTCTAGATCTTCGTCTTTCAGGCGTAAAAGTAGACCGTCAATGGTGATTCCGGCGTTGTTGACCAGGGTTGTCAGCGGGCCGTGAGTTTTAGCTATTTCGTCAAAAGCGGCATCGACTTCGCTAGAGACCGAAACATTGAACTGAATACTTTTCGCGCTTCCGCCGAGGGCAGTGATTTCGCTCACCACTTGTTCAGCGCGCTCTTTATTTGACTGATAATTGACCCAAACGAGATGGCCCGAGCGAGCCAGGTGTTTTGCGATCTCGGCACCGATACCGCGAGAGGCCCCAGTGACCAGTGCGTTTGGTTTGGCTTCACTCATACAGAATTTCCCGCCTTCTTGGCTGTGAGTAACTCTTCAAGTGACTTGAGCGATTTGACATCTGAAACCGAAATCATCTGAAGTCGTTTAGAGTTTCGCCTGGCTAGGCCGGTCAGCACTCGTCCGGGCCCGCACTCAATGCCCACAATGGGTTGGCTATCGTCGCCTTGTTGGGCACTGCCCTGGGTACCCGCTCCTTGCGATTGAATGAGGGTCTGTAAGCTCTGAGACCAGAGAACCGGATGGTCAATTTGTTCTTCGAGTAAGTCTAGAATCAGTCCGGGCTCAGTGATGATGCGTGCGTTCGCGTTTGCAATATAGGCACAATCCAGTTTTCGAGGCACTTCGTTTGAAAGAGCGGTTTCGAAAACCTCTCGCATGCGTTCTCTTGCCGGCTTCATGAGTCGACAATGAAACGGGGCACTGACGTTCAGGCGAATCGCTTTTGCGCCAGAGTATTCAGTATCTGTCTGACAGAGTGATTCGACGGCTTCGACGGCGTCGAGTGATCCCGCTACGACGATTTGGCCTGGTGAATTGAAATTTGCCGGCTCGACAATGCATTCGGTTGTTAAAGCGGCTCCGGTCTTGTCGCGATTTAAGAGAGCTTGGCGGGTGGCCTTCGCGCAGAGTTCGTTTATTTTTGAATCGTCAAGCCCAATGACAGCAGCCATCGTGCCTTCGCCACTAGGAACGGCCGATTGCATGGCTAGGCCACGTTCGCGCACCCAGCGCACTGCTGTAGCCAGTTGGAGCGCGTTAGCGGCGACGAGAGCTGAGTATTCGCCCAGCGAATGCCCGGCCATGAGATTTAAATTGAGCGGTAGCTCACTTTTTAGAACCCGAAAAACCGCGACTGAGGCCGTGAGTAAGCAAGGCTGAGTGTTCGCGGTGAGCGTGAGGTCAGATTCGGGTCCATCAAAACAAAGTTTTTTGACATTGAGTCTTGAAGCGTCACTGGCTTCTTCGAAGGTGTGGCGAACCACCGCAAAGTTTTCATAAAAATCTTTGACCATGCCCACATGCTGCGAACCCTGGCCCGGGAAAAGGCAAAAAAAAGGCGAATGATTCATGAGTCTTGTGGGGCTCCTTTTTGTGGTTCTACCAACGAAGCAGCAGGCTTCCGGTGGTGAGCCCTGCTCCAAACGCGTCTAATAGAATAAACTGTCCAGGTTGAATCTTTTGATTGCGCACATTTTCATCTAAAACTGTCGGAATCGTCGCCGCCGAATTATTGCCTCGTCGTTCGATATTCATCAGCATTTTTTCGAGCGGGAGGTCGAGACGTTTCGCGACTGATTCGATAATTCGCGCATTGGCTTGGTGAGCAATGACCCACGAAATGTCGGCAGTCGTGAGTCGATTTGCGCTTAAGGCCAGCTCGGCGTATTCGGTCATTGTGCGTACGGCTTCTTTGAAAATTTCGCGACCTTTCATCTGCATTTTGTGGTCTTTGCGTTCAAAAACTTCGGGTGTCACTTCAACGCGAGATCCGCCAGCGGGAATGTGAAAGAGTTCCCAGAGAGCTCCGTCTGATTTGAGGTGACTGGTATAGATTCTGTGGGGTGAGTGAGGTGAGGTTTGTTCAACTACTACGGCACCGGCGCCGTCTCCGAATAAAATGCAAGAGCCGCGGTCGTTCCAGTTGGTGAATGCGCTCAGTACATCAGATCCGATCACGAGCGCGTTTCGAATAAAACCCGTTCGAATCATTTGGTCTGCAAATGACAGCCCAAAAATAAAGCCAGAGCAAGCGGCGTTGAGGTCAAGTGCCCAGGCTTTTTTGGCGCCGAGGTTTTTTTGAACCCAGCAAGCCGTCGACGGAATGAGTGTGTCGGGGGTACATGTGGCGAGAAAAATGGCGTCGATGTCTTCGGGTTTTTTTCCTGCCATTTCAAGCGCCTTGCGGGCTGCTTCAGTGGCTAGGCCCGAGTTCCATTCTGCCGGGTTACTCGAGTTAGAGATGTGCCTTGAGTGAATTCCGGTTCGCTCTTGAATCCATTCGTCGGTGGTGTCTACGGTTTTAGCAAGCTCACCATTCGTCAAGATTTTTTGAGGAAAGTGTGAGCCAGTTCCGATGATTCGTGATGCGAAGGCTGAAGGAACTTGAGGTTGTGTTGCCATTCAAACGGTTATCTCGCTAGTGGTCTTTTCGATCAAGGCGCAACCCTGCTTTACCTTAAAACCTGCTCGGTTTGAAAGTGAAAAGGGGACTTCAATGATTGAGCGCCAACAAAACTATCGAAAGCTAGAATTAAGCTTGAACGGGTAGGTTTGGCTGATTGACTGCGATCACTTGTTTGCCGTCGTAGAAACCGCACTTGCAAACGCGGTGAGGGCGTTTAACGTTGCCACAAGCTGCACAATCGCTGCTTTCTGGTTTGTCGATTTTGTACGCAGCTGAAAAACGTCGCATATTTCTTCGGCTCTTCGAAACTTTCTTTTTTGGTACGGCCATTTTACTTACTCCTCGTTTAACTTTCTTGTTTAACTCAACTCGTTAACTAATAACTATCAAAACTCGTTGCCACAATTCAGCTTCGGTTTGAAGTCGAATCGGTGATGCGTTTAAGCCTGCTTGACACTCCATTCCTTAAGAATTGAGAGTGGCTTTGACTGAAACAGCTTATCACATGCGCAGCGACCTTTATTAAGATCGGTGCCGCAATGAGTGCAAAAACCTTTGCAGGTTTCAGAGCAAAGAGGCTGAAAAGGAACTTCCATTCTCAATTGCTCGGCCACAGTTTCGGCCAGATCAATGAAATCGTCGGAAATATAGGTTATGTCAAGGTTTTTTGTTGGATCTTCTGGGTCTTCTTGTTTGTGTTCGTGTCTGGCGTAACCGTGAGTTCTCTCGGTCGGGCCTGAACCATCTGATTTTAGCGACGCAATGCCAGCCATTGTAGGGTCAGTGCAAAAAATAGAAGAAAGACTAGGCGACACGGGCTTCATAAATTCTTTGGCGCAGCGGCTACAAATGAGCTCGACTTCGGTTTTGATATTGCCTGTTAGCATGACAATTTCATCGATTCGCCTGAGTGTGAGGTGGCCTTCGATAGCTCGGGGTACGAGTGTTTTGGCTGGGGCAACGGGCTGAGTGTTGGGCGTCGATTTTGCTTTGAGGTCAAGAATGACATCAGATTGGTCAAAAGTTTCATCAACTTGCGCGACGGCTTGTTGAAGCCACGGGGTTTCAGCGGTTAAGTCTAACTCAAATCCTATATCTGGTATTTCTAGCCAATAAACTTTCATCGGTTGGCGGACCTTAGCCTGCGAGGGTTGTCTGAGTCAATCAAGAAAATGGGGCCGAATTTGGGATCAATCGTCCAGAACACTGACGCGATGGAAGACCGGTGATTTTTCTTCGGCCGCCTTGGCATTGTTGAGAGTCGTTAAGATGTTTTCTTGGGTAGTTGAGGCAGCTGGGCATAGTTTTGATCTCAATTATACGAGAGCTCTGATTGTGCGAGAGGCAGCGGTAGCCTTGGGGGGAGTAGCACAAGAAATTCCTGGTGGCCATTTTCAGGTACTAGTAAAAACTGACCATCATGCCGGCAGTGCGGGGACTACCGTTTCTGCATCTGTCAAAAAACCAAAAATTGGATCAGATAAGTGAAGTGCGAATGCAAGCGAATACATAGCAATAAGGGCTGTTTTTAAATCACTGTTGTTGGTAGTCAATCCCATCTATCCTTTTGAGGGACACTCCTAAAGCCCGCACGGGCGAGTTATGCGGTATTCAAGCGGCCAAATCAAACTCAATGCGGTCGTAATCAACGATAGGTTGCTTCACTTTACGTCCATTCACGGTGCAGTTTTTCAGGCGTAGGGCGCCCATTTCTTCGAAGAACAGAACAATCTTGTTCATATTTGACACATCCATCTGGCTTAATTTAGCCAGTTCATAGACTGATTTGGGCTTGAGGGTGAGAATGGTTGAGAGTACTGAAAGGTGTCGAACGAACTTCTCAAAATCTTTGCGGTCGTCAAAACCAATTTCGTAATGCGTTTTTTTAATTCGCCCTGCTCGGGCGCGGGTTAGGGCGCGTTCAAAATCTTTAACGGTCTCGCTTGCACTTTTAATTGAAATGATCAACGTTTTCATATTTTTATTCCTAGGTGTTTAGAGATGAGTGCTACAAAGTCTGCCATCAATGTTGGGACGCTTCTGAAGTGATACGGCCTTTCACGGTTATCTAAATGGAGGTGGTGTCCTTTGGGGTGGTGGTTATCAAAAAGAACCTTTTGTCCTGTCTTTGAGTTCAGACAAATGAGCGAATATTTAATGCGATCTGGATAGCGAACAGGGTCTTCAATTTCAAAAATTTCTAATTCCAAGACGTAGTGGTCATGAATCTTAGACTTTTGGTGAAAGATCAGGGTGCCCTTCATATAGGTACTGTAACACCAGTATAGAGACGGTGTCAACGGTTTCCCTATTGGTGTCACGGCCCGATGAATCCTTGGGTTAATTTTCCGACGATCACCCCCGCTAAGGGTGCCATAGTCAGAAGGCTACCCGCTCGGGCGAGTTATGCGGTTTTTCATGCTGCCAAATCAAACTCAATGCGGTCGTAATCAACGATAGGCTGCTTCACTTTACGTCCATTCACGGTGCATTGGTGTGTAAACGGCAAAAATGGGTAAATGGTAAGGTTCACTTCCAGCGCAATAAGCGCAACATTTTGGTCCGCTTTTTTTACCCCATGATTTCACAAGACTGAAATTTTTCCGGGCCGACGAGTTAGATTTCTGTCTACCCGAGCAATCTGGGCGCCATCTCCGATTGCCTGGCGATAGCATGGAGCGAGACACATTAAAATGAATTGGCCACGATCTTTTCTGAGAACCGCGGCCAATCATCACCGAGTGAATGCTTATTGGTGTCTTATTTAATTTTTAAGTAAAAATCGCCATAGAGCTTTGGATTATCTAATGTCAATTCACCTTGTTTAGTATCAGTCGCGCAGTTCACGGTCTTTTGCTCGCCTTGCAGTTCGAGTTCGCTTCCACACTCTGATTTTAGTAAAAGTGAGCTAAATTCAATCGACGACCAATTAGACCACAAGTCGCTTCCGTAGGTGGTCGCAACTTTGAAGTCACCATCAATGTGGCAGTGAATGGTGCCCCGATCTTGAGGGGTCGCCCCGGCGGTGGTCGTGCAGGTCCACGAATAAGGGCCGATGTGGGTCGAGCTGTGGGCATAGCTGTCAACCGATGTTTCGTACTCGAGGCTGGTAATTGAGTATGAGTAATATTTCACATTGCCTTGCTCGTCGGTGACCTTCATTGGTGTGTAATGAAAATTGATGGTGCCGTCGTCATTGAGTTCTCGTGAAACAAACGGGTCGGTGATTTCGGCGCAGCCCTGACCTGTGTGACTTAATTTCGTCGTAATGACATTGCCGCTAGTTGTGCAAGAGGCACTGGTCACGCTCACGTCACCAAATGCGGCTGTTCTTTCTGGCACTCCTCCTGCCGGTCGTTTGCCTAAAAGAGCGTCAGTGCTGGTATCGCACCCGGTTTGAGAGCTGACGACGGCGATGAGAAAAAAAGCGGCGAAGATCAATGAGTTTTTCGGGGTTCTATTTTTTTTTGCAGTTTGATTTGATTGAGTGTTCATGTGAGTTACCTTTTTAAAATTTTTGATTGAATGGATTCGTTAAATTTACATGTGTATGACAAGGGCTAATTCACCTTGCGCATAGCCTAGGTTACCGCGACCGGTGAGGGCGAGGCCCCAATCTTGAGACGGGCTGAAATTTAGCCGCGAACCCAAATGAATGGTAGCAAGATTGCCTTCAGCTCTTCTGAATGAACTGACTCCGCCGATGAGGGCTAATTCAAGCAAATGGTCGCGACCAAAGAAATCTAGCCGCATGGGCACAAAGTCAGCTTCGACGCCAAAGACTGGTAGCATGGCCTTGGTTTCGCTCACAGCGTAGCTAGAGATAAAGCCTGCAACACCGAATCGCTTTTTCAAATCGTGTCGTACGGTGACTCCGATGGCGCCGGTAGGTGACCAGCTCTCGTAGGTGGCGCCGGTATCATAATGCGTGCGGCCTTGTTGGCCGAGTACTGACCCGCCAATCATGAGTCGCCATTTGCTTCGTTCTTTTTCTCGTTTTTCGATGCGTTCGTCATCTTGCCAAAAATCGAGTGATTTGGCGACTTTCTTGACTGTACCAAACACGCCTTCGGATTCTTTCGGTGGTTCTGCCGGAGTTGCAGAAACCGCAACGGGTGATGGAACGGGGCTCGGATTCGCGGCTGGATCTTCAGTCGCCGGCTTCACATCGGCCGTTTTGATTTCAATCGCGGGAGCTGCGGGCGCAGTAGGTGATGGAGCAGGCAAAGGCCCAGCTAAATTACTTGGCGGTGACGACAAGTCTTTCGCGGTTTTTTCTAGCGCCTTATCAGCTTGAACATGCAGCTGCGGTGTCGCCGTGCTGTTGTCACCTTGTTCGGTGTTGTTGAAGTAAAATTGGTAGGTGGCCCCGAAGGCGACCGAGCCGGCGGTGATTAATCCGCAAGCGGTGATTGTGGCAATTTGAATCAAGTCTCGTTTATTCATTATCAAGTTTCCCTCTCTTTGAGTTTTTACGTTTTGTGGTCGAAACTCAAAAATGCACGAGCTGCACCAAGGTGCCACAGCTTTCAACTGTCTGTTAATACTAAGGTTTGTATAAACGGGGTCAGCTCACCATCTGACAACCTGACAACTTTGACAAGTTCAATCTGACAGGTCTGTCAGGTTGAGAGTCGGCATTGCATGAAGGTTGATTTTTCGGCGGCAAGCGCGCTATTTTCGACATTGCTTATGTACTTACACCGTTGTATTATGGGTTTTGTGAAGATCACCTGGGACGAGCAAAAAGCAGAGTCAAATCTGAAAAAACATCAGGTCAGTTTTGACGAAGCAGCTACGGTGTTTAGTAACTCGCTGGCGAGATTGTATCCAGATTCTCACGAATTTGAAGATCGGATGCTCTTAGTAGGTCACTCGGCAGATCTGCGGCTTTTGCTTGTGGTCTATATTGAAAAGGCAGAAGAAAGTTTTAGAATCATCTCAGCGCGTAAGGCCACCGCGAATGAAAGGCGTAACTATGAAGAAGGAATATGACCTCAATAAGATGAAGGGCAAAACTGTTGGAGACAAGTTCAAGAAAGCGAAGGTCGCAAAGACCTTTCGTATCGACTTGGATATCTTCAGTTGGCTTTATAGTGAGAGTCAGCGCACCGGTATACCTTATCAAACGCTCATGAACTCAAAGCTCAAACTCTTAATGGAGGCCGAGAAAGGTGCGGGCGTAGTGACAGTCGATCAGGTTCGCAAGATCGTGCGCGAGGAATTGGAAAAGGCTTCTTAAACTTCACTCAGATAAAATTCGATACAAAGTGCGCTCTGAAATCTGAAGTTTTTTGGCGGCTTCAGCTCGGTTGCCTTGGGTTTGACTCAGAACCTGGCTAACCAACCCCTGAATGAATGAATCGCGGGCAGCATCTAGGCTTAATCCTTCCATGCGGTTCATTTCCCAACGGGCCCCACTTGACTCGGGTTGCTTGCCCGAAAGGCTGTCTGAATGGTTCGACTGCGACAAGTCTAGACCGAGATCTTCGTCGACGATTTCTGGTTTGGTGCAGAGCACTGAGGCTCGTTGAATGATCTGTTGGAGTTCTCGAATGTTGCCCTGAAACCGATAGGCTTTTAAGGCCCTTAACGCTGACTCGCTCAAGCGAAGCGTTTCGTCTAGTCGAGAAAGAAAGTGGTTTGCCAAAAACTCAATGTCACATTCTCGCTCGCGAAGGGGTTTGGGTTCAAGGCTCACTCCATTTAATCGATAAAAGAGGTCTTCGCGAAAGAGGCCTTGCGAGACTTTTTCTTTCAAATTTTGGTGGGTCGCCGCGATGATGCGCACATCGATTCTGATGGGTTCGCGCCCACCAATCACATCGATTTCGCTGGTTTGTAGAACTCTCAATAGTTTCGCTTGAATCTCCAAAGGCAATTCGGCGATTTCATCTAAGAAAAGTGTGCCTCGGTCAGCGAGTTTAAATTTTCCGGCCTGAGCGCGATTGGCGCCAGTAAACGCCCCTTTTTCGAACCCAAATAACGTCGATTCGATCAAGGTTCCCGGAATCGCCGCGCAATTGATGGCCACAAAAGTCTGGGTGTTTCGTTGGCTGCGTAGGTGAATTTCTTTGGCGACCAGTTCTTTGCCAGTGCCGGTTTCACCGTGAATGAGCACACTGATGTTTGATTTAGCCACTTTCTCAATTCGATTCATCAGGTCTTGCATCGATTGAGTTGAAGGGTGCCAGACCATGCCAGACAGGGTCTGAACTACCGACTTGTTGGCGTTCGAATGAGTACCCACAGTTAGATTTGAATTGAGTAGTAGTGCTAACTGAGAGGCGAGTACTTTGACCGCCACCAATGACTCTTTTTTGATCGATCGCCCAGGTTCGTGAGTGGTTAAAAAGATGGCCCCACACACTCTTTGGTTAAAAACTAATGGCAAACTCGCAGCAGAAAAAATCTTGGCCGCTACCACCGATTTGGCCGATGCCCAGGGGTGGCCGATAATGCTCTCAAGAATCACGGGCTCTCTGGTCTGAATCGACTCGTTTAAGATCGTGTTGCTGAAGATTTCTTGCCTTAAGACCTTCGATGACTCGACTTGTGATGAGGCGGTCGCGAGCACTCGCCACTCTGAATGTTTGAGGTCTTCACTGAGTAGTAAAGCATTTTGTGCTCCACAGATATCGGCAATGCCCTCGAGGGCTGACTTGAGAGCCCAATCAACTCCGAGTGGTTCTTGTACCCATTGGGTGAGGGTTTCTAAAAGCTTGAGAATTTTATTTTGAATATCGGCATCTTCACTTGACTCGTCTCGGGTTTTTGATTCGAGAAAAATGGCTTCGCCTCCATTCCATTCTATGCGGTCGCACGATCGAAGCGTCACGACGCCCGAAAGGGGCTTGCCATTGATTTTGAGTTTAACATCGGCACCCGAAACTTGAACTCGGCCAGTCTGATCGGTGACGAGCGAAAACAAGAGATCTTGCTTGAAGCCTAGCACTCGGTAGTCGTGGTGGTTTTTTCCGCCAACGCTAAACAATTTTTTTGAGATGGGTACCGGAATTTCAACTCCAGAAAAGATCAGCTGTGCCATCGTATCAGGGCCCTCTTTTTGGTGGGGTGGGTTTGTCTCGGCCGGGCTCTACTCGAATGACGTTGGGTTCGTCTGCGTGTACTTCAATCGTCTGCGAAATGGGCGAAAAACCCGCCTTTTTTAGGGTCAATTTGTGTTTACCTGCGGTCGCCATAAGTCGCGAAAGGTCGCTCGAAACGGGTAGGGAGTCCCAGGTTAAGGTGACGTCTTTGGGTAAGTCGAGTTCGACCGCGAATTGGGTGATCGTGGTCGGCGATTTTGGCGGTGATTTCTTTTCAGATTTTTTTTCGGCCGGCTGGGTTATTCTTTTCGCTTCAAATGGGCTCGGTTGTAATTGCGTCAGTGGGGCTCGTGGGGCGAGCGGGGCGCTTGCGGTGTGGGCTTGTGAAGGCGCTTGTTCACGTTTGACTTGAAAAATGCCAATCGAGAGAATGGCGAGTGCCGCGATGGCGGTGAGAATGAAAATCACTGGTTTTCTTCGACGACGGGTAGAAGACGCGAGCAAAATGAAGAGTCGATCAATTTCGGGGTGATCGGGAGCAATAAGCGATAGGTGACTTAGCAGTTCTCTGGCTTGCGTTTTTTTCTGCTTTTCGAGATTTTCTTTGATTCGCTCGAGAATGGCTTCTGCCAATTGTTCGAGTTTGATCGAAAGATTTGCGCCATGATTGGCGATAAACTCGCCTAAGCTAAAAAACTCAGGTGTCCAGCCAATCGAATCAAAATAATCACGAATTGCCGTTTTCATCTGAGAAGCTGATTGAATTCGAGCAGCCGGTGATTTGACCAAGAACCGATCAATGAGCCGAGAAAGCTCAGCGCTCACTTTCGGGTTTCGTTTGTGGGCAGCTTCGGGCTCGATTTCGACGACGGCTTGTAGGGTGGCTAACGGTGTGGCTCTAGAAAACGGTTTGGTTCCGGTCACCAAGAAGTACAGAATAGAACCGAGCGAAAAAAGGTCTGATAGCGGGCCGATGCTTTCGCCGCGGGCTTGCTCGGGTGACATAAAATCAGGTGACCCGATGACTGAACCACTCATCGTGAGCTTCGACAAATCGGTGATTTTTGCTAATCCAAAATCGGTGATTTTTACCATTCCGTCGGTTGAAACTAAGACATTCGCCGGTTTGATGTCTCGGTGAATCACTCCTTTGCTGTGAGCGTACTCGAGAGCCGTTAGCATCTGGTCAATGATGCTTAACGCAATTTCAGGTAAAATGTAGGGTAGTTTAGATTGAAACTGATCTAACGAGACCCCGTCAACCCATTCGTAGGCGATCGCCGGGGGGGACTGATCCCAGTGACCTCGAATGACTTTCACAATGTGTGGGCAGTCTAGCGACTCGACCACTCGCTGCTCGTTCTTTGCTCGTTGCAACAAAGTTTGGTCTTCAAGAATTCCGGGGTGAAAGAGTTTTAACGCAAATTTCTTGCCGTCTGACGCAGGTTCGTCTTCGATGGCCAGAAACACTTGGGCGCTGGCTCCGACCCCTAGTCGACGAATGATGGTGGTTCCTGTAAAGGTTGGCATTTTCATAAGATAAGTGTTTCTGCATACAGCTTATCTAAACTATTCAATTAGGGCCAAAACAAAAATCGGATGGAGAAGTTTATAAACCAGGTCAGCCGCTGATTACTTTTTTTGAAAGGTTAGTATCGACGTCAATTAGGTGAGGTATTTGGTGAAAGACTGGGATTGACTAAGATTCGGGAGGTTGGCGCTTCAAATGAAATAGACTGCGTAGTTTGGCTTACTTCGCTAATGCGGATTGATATTCTTCTAAAATCTCCCACCCAACAAAAATTCGAATCGTTCGATATCGTGGTCTTGGCCCTTGATGTCTTGAATGGTTTCTTGGGTAAATTCGGCCGAGAAATCGATGTAGTTCGCCCAGGCGGGTAGTTCGTTTTCGGGCGAACGCATTCGGTTAGTGAGTCCGATGGTGGTTGCCGATTCTTTAATCGAGTCGTCACTCGAGTCGACGAACCACTTCCATTGATGGCGGGCAAACAGTGTGGCGTAGTCGTAAAGCTCGATGCCGCCTTCAATACTGGCCTCGCCTTGAAATCCGACGGGGTGATCGGGAATTTCTTTTTCTAGCGAAAATCGGCCACTCAATCCAAAAGATCCGCCTCCGACAAGGTAAGTGGTCGTAGGGCCGAATTTCAGTGATAA
The DNA here is from genome assembly GCA_903895855.1 of Oligoflexia bacterium. Classification (GTDB taxonomy): domain Bacteria; phylum Bdellovibrionota; class UBA1018; order UBA1018; family UBA1018; genus CAITVN01. The sequence continues at coordinate 70,585 of CAITVN010000092.1, forward strand.
TCCCATAGTAGGTGCCCATTTGAGTGCATCGTAGCGAAAGTCTCCGGTAGCGGCAGGGCTGGTGAATTTGCCGTAGTCGGTGTCAGAGACGATTTGAAACTGCAACCACTCGGGGCCTTTCACTCGTGAGAATGACCCGATTAATACCTGTTTTTTGTGTAGTAATTCGGTTTCAAATGGTATTTCGATCGCCTTCGTTTGGTCTCGAATCGCGGCGGGTAATAAAATTTTGGTGTTGACCCATTCGTAGATTTTTTTAATTTTTACGTTGGTGTCTTCTCTACTCGTTCGTTCGTCGATAGCGAATGAAAAAACGACATAGGGAGTGACCTTGCCGTTCTCGGGTGACTTGAGAAATCCACCACCCATCTGTGCGACTCCGGTCGTTGAATAGTCGTTCCAGGTGTCGGTGTCGAGATTGGCGAAGCCCTCGACCATGGCGGCGCCAGGGTTTCCTTCAACTAAGTAGTCGAGTAAAACAAAGGGCGCGTACAGTGGCCCGAGGGCTGATGACAAATCGGTGTGACCAGATTCGTGAAAGCCGATGGGCCTGCCGTCGAGGTAGCGGGTTCCATCACCAATGCTAAATCCACCGAGACTATAGGCAGTGCCTGCTACAGGAGGAGTCATTTGAATGGTCAGTAGTTTACCCTGATTACCGTTCGAAACAGTTAGGCCAGGCAACTGGCCGGTTGCAATGGGTTCAGAAATGAGTGCGACCACGAGGTGTCCGAGGCCAACGGCGGTTTGCACTGAGCCGATGCTCAAGTGGTCAATCCACAGTGCGGCGGTTCGCGCGGCTTTGATTTCAGTTTTTCGCTCAAAGGGGCCTTTCGGTGGGGCTTTGGCGTGAGCGCTGGCAATCTGGCTGGCGAGCATGACCGCGAAAATGGCCGGCAAGGCTAGTGAAATGGCTAATTGCCAGAGGTAGCGAATGCGAGGGGTGAGGGCGATCGGTAGATGTCTGAGGGCGGTCGGTGTCTGAACTGGGTCTTTTGGGTTACCAAGGTCACTCATTATAAAGTCATGGCTGATTGATTGAGCGGTGTGAACTTACGATGCTGTCAAAGGATCTTTGTTCACCCTAGGATTTTGAAGACGCGGCTGATGAGGTAAGTGACTGAGGCGCGCTTTAACGCCAATGAGCTGATTCTTACTTGACTTCATGGTAATACGGTATTACGGTATTACTATGAAGTCGTCGAAGTCAAAATTAACTTCAAAGTACCAAACCACCATTCCTCAGGAAGTGCGAGAACTCCTTCTTTTACAAAAGGGGGATGAGGTCATTTTCGAAATCGAAAATGGCCAGGTAGGCATACGCAAAGCGACCCCACTTGATATCGAGTATCTCTCGTCGATTGAGTCAACACTCTCCGAATGGAATAGCGATAATGACGAAGAAGCATACAAAAATCTATGAAAAGCTCATTAACGAAATTTTCAGTGGTGACTGTGCCTTTTCCTTTTACTGATCGGGCCACTGCCAAACATCGGCCCGCTCTTGTGCTGTCATCCGAGGGGGTATTTAACAACGTCATCGGCCACAGTGTCATGGCGATGATTACGAGCGCAAAAAACAGCGCATGGCCCCTTGATGTTGAAATCAAGGACCTGAAAAAAGCAGGATTGCCTTCGTCGTCGATTGTCAGAATGAAACTGTTTACCATTGATCATCGACTCGTGCTGTCGACCTTGGGCCACTTATCAACTATCGACGTTGCTAGTGTCGAGCTCGTGCTCAAACAGTTACTTGGCGAACGACCGGAAAGGTAGAGTATAAGAATGGTGGCTCTCCCGAGAGTCGAACTCGGACACCCGTGAGGATACTGGATTTTGAGTCCAGCGCGTCTACCAATTCCACCAGAGAGCCACTGGGTTTCACTATTAAGCGAAAACTTTCGGCGTGTCGACAGAATTTCTTTTGATTTGGCTGATAATGCTTTGAATAACCTTGGCCAGAGGTAGAATTGAAGGGTGGCATTGATTTCTGGCGGATTTTACTATCACTTACGCGCCCTTAGGTACTCGAGAACTCTCTGGAAACCCTATCACCGGGCTGTCGAAACCTGGCTGACTCAGGTAGTTCTGCCTGTGAGTGCCGACACCTTATTTGTCGTCGGGGTGAGTGGTGGCTATGCTTTGCCTGAGAGTTTCCTGAGACGGTTTAAGCGAGTCGTTGCCATTGACCCTGACCCCTGGGCAAAACGTATTTTTTCTAGAAAAATGTCGCAGATTTCGAAAAAACTAAGCCACGAAACGGGCTCTGAATGCGAGCTTAGGTTTGTCGCTCGGGCATTGAGAATCGATGAACTCGCTCAACTTGAATTCAGCGAATGCCCCGAGGGGAGCAGCCGCTCGGCGTGGCTATTTTCAAATCTGATTGGCCAGCTTTCTTTAGAAACAGCGCCAGAGGTGAAATCGATTGTGCAAGATTGGCAAAAGAATCTGCCCGAGTTTTTGTCTTTGAGAAGCTGGGTGAGTTTTCATGACCGGCTATCGGGGGGGCTTAGGCCAAATATTCAAGACGGCGAGGTGAGGCAGAAAACGCGCCCAAGCGACACCGATAGGGGCTTTGCCCGCGCGAGAGAAGCCGAGCCCGTGAGTAACGAAACTCTGGTTCGCGAGTTTTACGCTGGCGCAGCGGGCGAACTCGACGACCACGAAACTGAGAATTTTTTTCGGGGCTTGATGCCAAGTGCTCAGTTTCACTACTTTGTTTGGCAATTGGTGCCTGGGCGGTTTCATTTAATTGAGGGGCTTTCTAGTCACCCTCAGCGGGAGGCCGTACTTCTGAAGGAGGCCGTACCTCAAAGTCTTTCGTGACACTCTTAACAATTCAGACTCGGTGCCGATAAGTCACCTATGAAACAAAGTGCAAAGACTCTATTTGTCAAAAATCGGTTAACCATTATGACAGTAGTAGCGGCTACGTTTGCTGTCTTTCTCACTCTCGGCTGCGAGCAGCAAGTCACGTTTTCGGCCAAAGATTTAGGGATTCAGGCTTCGCCTGGGCCGGGTAGCGGCACTCTGAACTTAGTCACGCAGCAGCAGGCCTATTTGGCCTCAGGCAATGCGTTTGCGACTGACCTGCGACCGGGAGCGCCGATTGACAAGTGCCCTTATGGTGGCTTTACGATCGTCAGGGCAAAAGATGCCAACGGTAATGGACTGATTGATATTGATGAACCCATTTTAGAAGCGGGTACTCGCTATAGTTGCAGTGATTTCATTGTTGATGCTGTGGTTGGTGCACCACTAGAAAAATGCCCGTTTGGCGGGAATACTCTTCTTAAAGGGGTCGATTCGAATCACTCTCTCAAATTGGAACCCAGCGAGATATTAGAAACCACTTATTTTTGTCAGCAAGATACGGGTACCCAAACGGCAATCTTAATTGAGACCGGGGTTCCTGTGGGTAAATGTGCGGCCGATATTGGCGGGTTTACGGTTAAAAAAGGCATCGACCTCAATCGAAACGGCGAACTCGATGCGACAGAAAAAGTGCTTTCAACTCAATATTTTTGCCAAATCAAGCAACCAACTTACGTAACTGAGATTGTAAAAATGGGTGTGAACACTGGCTGTGAGCTTGGCGGAATCATCGTCAAAAAAGGCTTAGATGCCGATGGTGACGGCAAAATTGATGCTCCTGCGGCTGCCGAAGTTCAGACTTTCTGTGACCAATTGCCGGTTTATAACGAAGTATCGGTCGCGATTGACAGTGGCGCTCCGGTCGCAAAATGTGGCGCAGGCGTCGGAGGATTTACCGTCACTAAATTTGTCGACTCGAATCACAATAGCTTAGTTGATGCTGGCGAAAACGTTGTGTCGACTAGCTACATTTGCCAGACAAGACAACCCGTCATTGCGACCGAGGTGGTTCAACTTGAAGAAGGCGCGGTCTGCCCGAAAGGTGGCATACAGGTTTCTAAAGGTGTAGACGCCAATGTCGACGGTAAGATCGACGATGGGGCCGAAAAAACGACACAAGTAGTGTGTAATAAATCAGCGACGGCACTTTCGGTGACGGTGACTACGCCACCTTCGACTCCGCTTGAACCCAATACTGATTACATCATTGATACCGCAAAAGGTGCGTCGTTTGAGGCGACTCTTTCTGATAAGTTCACTCCCGGTCAGTCAGTTTCATTCTTCGGTAAGGGCGCAGGCAATTGGAAGATTCGCCTGGCGAAAGATCAAGTGATCATGGCTCAAAATACTTTTTCACAGGTGTATCCAGTCGACCTAGCGGCTGGCGATACTTTTGATTTTAGTAAAATAGCGCACCCAGTTCGATACGGATCGATTTATGGAATTAGTAAAGCCGATGGAAAAATTTATTCATCGAGCAACTTTGGGTCTTCCTGGACGGCGTATTCTGGAAGTTCGGTTCTCGCTGACGACACTTACGTTTTGATGGGCGACAACGGAGGGATAGTCACCTACAACATGAAAACTAAAGAGTTGAAGGTTTCATCTGACAAAGGTGTGAGCTTTAATGCTGGACCCGCGCCACTTCCGATGCCTTCACCAACGCCACCCATAGTGCCGGTCTTAGATAAAGCTGGTTCAGTAAATGTAAAAAATTTGCGTGTTTCTCCAGATGGCAAAACCCTGAGTGTGGTGCTTGGATTTCCGGCTAAAATTGACAATAACTCATACACTACCAATGTGGATGAATTTTTCAAATCGAGTGATGCCGGAAAAACTTGGGAACTGCTGCCCGCTCTTTCTACTAACTCAACGATAACGTACGCCTATGGTGGGGTGGTTCAAATGAAATTTAAAACAAAGGGTGGAGACTCGATCATGCAAGCCACACCTGATACCAAGGTCATCTATCTTCAAAATTATACCAATGGAGATGCGAAGGCTGATCTTGTTTGCTCGAAAGATTACGGCGCAACTTGGAGTGGTTTGACTCTCGCTGCGCCTCTGAATGCCCCTGATACCTCATACTGGGCCCCTAATCCGGTCCTGGCTGCCAGTCAGTTTTTCTTGAGTGCCGATGGC